>NZ_SPHX01000001.1:0-789381 GCF_004535805.1 Cellulomonas sp. HD19AZ1 | reverse complement strand
ATGACGCCCTCGGTCTTGTAACCGATGTCGAGCAGGACCTCGTCGCGGTCGACCTTGACGATGGTGCCCTCGACGATGTCGCCATCGTTGAAGTACTTGATGGTGGCGTCGATCGCGGCGAGGAAGTCCTCGGCCGAACCGATGTCGTTCACCGCGACCTGCGGGGCGGCGGGCTTCGCGGGGGTGGAGATGCTCATGTAGGGGTGGGCTCCGATGCGGACAGGATGTAGTGCGGACAGGAGTGGTGTCGTCTCGGCAACAGCGCCGATCGCCCGGGTGTTCCCGGAACCCGCCCCCGACGTCGGCCGAGGGCCGGACCACGAGCAGGGCGAGAACGCGAGAGCGCGCGTATCACCGCCGTCCACCCTATCGGGTGGACGGCGGCACAGGCAAAGGGGCCGTCAGGCGAGCGCCCGCGCGACGGTCAGCAGGTCCTGCGGGACGTGCTTGACCTTCCCGGCGATCTCCTGGATCGGGACCAGCACGACCTCCTCGCCCCGGACCGCCGTCATGACGTTCGTCGTCCCGGCCGTCACCGCGTCGATCGCCGCCACGCCGAAGCGCGACGCGAGGATCCGGTCGGCCGCCGTGGGGATGCCGCCGCGCTGCGTGTGCCCCAGCACCGTCACGCGCGTGTCGAAGCCCGTGCGCTGCTCGATCTCGACCTTGAGCCGCTCGCCGATCGCACCGGCGACGATCTCGCCGAACTTGCCGACCTGCGTCTCGTAGTGCATCGAGGTGCCCTCGGCCGGCACGGCTCCCTCGGCGACGACGAGGATCGAGAAGCTCGCGTGCGCGCGGTGCCGGTGCTTGAGGAACTTCACGACCTTGTCGATGTCGAACGGGTCCTCGGGCGCCAGCACGAGCTCGGCGCCGCCCGCGATGCCGGACGTCACCGCGATCCAGCCGGCGGTGCGGCCCATGACCTCGACGATCATCACGCGGTTGTGGGACTCGGCCGTCGTGTGGATGCGGTCGATCGCCTCGGTCGCGATGCTGACGGCCGTGTCGAAGCCGATCGACGCGTCGGTGCCCCACACGTCGTTGTCGATGGTCTTCGGGATGCCGACGACCTTGACGCCCGCCTCGGCCACCTTGCTCGCGGCGTGCAGCGTGCCGTCGCCGCCGATGCAGATGAGGGCCTCGATGCGCTCGGCCTCGAGGGTCGCGAGCACCGCGTCGAGCCCGCCGTCGGACGCGTGCGGGTGGAACCGCGCGGTGCCCAGCAGCGTGCCGCCCGTGGGCAGGACGTTGCGGATGTGCTGGCGTCCCATCGGCATGACGTCGCCGTCGACGACGCCCTTCCAGCCGTTGCGGAAGCCGATGATCGAGTGCCCGTGCTCACCCTCCCCCCGCTTGACGACCGCTCGGATCGCGGCGTTCAGGCCCGGGACGTCGCCGCCTCCGGTCAGCAGACCGACTCGCACGCTGCAGCTCCTCGTTCGCAGGGGTCACCCCCGGGAGGTCGGGGGGATGGGGCGCGCGTCCACGCGGCGCCGGTACCACCCTAGCGAGTGACGCCGGCCACGCCGCGTGCCTTCGGTCCCGGGCGGGCCGCCGACCTGCGCCGACGGCCCGCCCGGCTCGTCAGGCGCTGCGCCCGAGGTCGAGGTCGCGACCGGGGATCGCGTCCAGCAGCGCCCGCGTGTACGCGGTCCGGGGCGCCCCGAAGACGTCGTCGACCGTGCCCTGCTCGACGAGCCGACCGCCCTGCATGACGCACACGTGGTCGGCGATCTGCCGGACCACCGCCAGGTCGTGGCTGATGAACAGGTACGACAGCCCGAGCCGCGCCTGCAGGTCGGCGAGCAGGTGCAGGATCTGCGACTGCACGACGACGTCGAGCGCCGAGACCGCCTCGTCGCACACCACGAGCTCGGGCTCGAGCGCGAGCGCCCGCGCGATCGCGACGCGCTGCCGCTGACCGCCCGAGAGCTCGGACGGGTACCGCCGCAGCAGGTCCGCGGGCAGCGCGACCTGGTCCATGAGCTCCCGGACCCGCGCGCGCCGCGCCGCACGGTCGCCGAGGCCGTGCGCGCGCAGCGGCTCCTCTATCGTGCGGTACACCGTGAACAACGGGTCGAGCGACGCGTACGGGTCCTGGAAGATCGGCTGCACGCGCCGCCGGAACGCGACCTCGCCCGCGCGGTCGCGCGACGCGACGTCCACGCCGTCGAACCGGATGGACCCCGACGTCGGCGGCAGCAGGTCGAGCATCATGCGCGCGACCGTGGACTTCCCCGATCCCGACTCCCCCACGACCGCGACCGTCCGCCCGCGCGGGATCACGAAGCTCACGTCGTCGACGGCGGTGAGGTCGGTGCCGCGGCCGAGCAGTCCCCGCCCGCGCAGGCGGAAGACCTTCGTGACGTGGTCGACCTCCACGAGGGGGCGCTCGTCGTCGTCCGCCGGTCCGGCGGCGCCGTCGGGCACGGTCGCGGTCGGTGCGAGCAGGTCCTCGCCGGCCGGCTGCGCGACCGCGACGCCCTGCCGCGCGAGCTCGATGCGCCGGGACGCGAGCGACGGCGCCGCGGCGAGCAGGCGGCGCGTGTACTCGTGCCGCGGGTCGGTCAGCAGCGTGCGCGCGGCGCCCTGCTCGACGACCTCGCCGCGGTACATCACGACGACCCGGTCGGCGCGCTCGGCGGCCAGCCCCAGGTCGTGCGTGATGAGCAGCACGGCGACCCCGAGCCGGTCGGTGAGGTCGGTGAGCCCGTCGAGGATCGTGCGCTGCACCGTGACGTCGAGCGCCGACGTGGGCTCGTCGGCGATGAGCAGCTGCGGGCGCGCCGCGAGGCCCATCGCGATGAGCGCGCGCTGGCGCATGCCGCCCGAGAACTCGTGCGGGTACTGCTGCGCGCGCCGCGCCGCGTCGGGCAGCCCGGCCTCGGCCAGCAGCTCGACCGTCCGCGCGCGCACGCCGCGCCCGCGGACGACGCCGTTGTCGACGAGCGTCTCGTCGACCTGCGCGCCGACCCGACGCACGGGGTTGAGGTTGGACATCGGGTCCTGCGGCACCATCGCGATGCGCGCGCCGCGCAGGCGGTGCATCGCGGCGTCGTCGTACGTGACGAGGTCCTCGCCGTGGAAGAGGATCTGCCCGCCGGTCACGGCGCCGTTGCCGGCGAGCAGCCCGATGACCGCCGCCGCGGTGGTGGACTTGCCGGACCCCGACTCGCCCACCACGGCGACGGTCTCGCCCGCGCGGACGTCGAACGACACGCCCCGCACGGCCGTCGACCGGCCCGCCTCGGTGCGGAACGTGACCTCGAGGTCACGGATGCTGAGCAGCGGCTGCTCGCCGCCGGTGGTGCCGGGTGCGCTCGTCACGCTCACCGCCTCCTCGATCGCGGGTCGAGGGCCTCGCGCAGCGCCTCGCCGAACAACGTGAACCCCAGCGCGGTCACGGAGATGCAGACACCGGGCCACAGCGCGAGACGCGGCGCGATCTCGAGCTCGTTCTGCGCGGCGACGAGCATGCGTCCCCACTCGGCCGTGGTGGGCGAGCCGCCGCCCAGGCCCAGGAACGACAGCGCGGCTGCCTCGATGACCGCCGTCGCGAGCAGCAGCGTCGCCTGCACGATCACGGGCGACACGCTGTTCGGCAGGACGTGGCTCATGGTCACGGTGCGGCGCGACAGCCCCAGGGAGCGCGCGGCGAGCACGTAGTCCTGCCCGCGCTGCGCGAGCATCGAGCCGCGCAGCAGCCGCGCGAAGACCGGCACCTGCACGACGCCGATCGCGACGACCACCGCCGACGGCGTCTGACCGGCCACCGCCGCGATCGACACCGCGAGCAGCAGGCTCGGCACGGCGAGCATGAGGTCGACCAGCCGCATGGCCACCGAGTCGACCCAGCCGCCGAACGCGCCCGCGAGCAGCCCCAGGGCAGCACCGCCCGCGAGGCCGAGCAGCGTCGAGAGCACGCCGATCAGCAGCGACGACCGGGCACCCCAGATCAGCTGGGACAGCACGTCGGCGCCGTACCGGTCGAGCCCCAGCGGGTGCGCGGCCGACGGACCGGGGATGAAGGTCGGGCGCACGTCCGCCCGGCCCGGCAGGGCGCCGGCCGGGTGCTGCGCGAGCACCGGCGCGAGCAGCGCGACCAGGACGAACGCGACGACGATCGCGGCGCCGAGCAGCGCCGCGGGGTTGCGGACCAGGCGCCGCGCCGCGACCCGCCACAGGGCCTCGCCCGCGCGGCGGTCCTCCGCGAGCGCGTCCCCCGGGTCCACGGGGGGCTGCGGGACCTCGTACACCTCGGGTGCGCTCATCGCGTCCTCATCCTCGGGTCGATCAGGCCGTACGACACGTCCACCGCGAGGTTGACGAGGGCGTAGACCACGGCGATGAGCAGGATGAAGCCCTGCAGCACGGCGTAGTCGAGGTCGAACACCGCGTCGGCGAGGAACTTGCCGACGCCGGGGAACGCGAACACCGTCTCGGTGAGCACCGCGCCGGACAGCAGCAGGCCGACCTGCAGCCCGATCGTCGTGGACACCGGGAGCATCGCGTTGTGCAGGATCACGCGCCGGCGCACGTGCGGCACCGACAGGCCCTTGGCCCGGGCGGTGCGGACGTAGTCGGCGTGCTGCACGTCGATGACGGACGCGCGCGTGATGCGCGCGATGATCGCGAGCGGGATCGACCCGAGCGCGAGCGCGGGCAGCACGAGGTGCACGACGGCGTCCCAGCTCGCGTCCCACTCGCGCGTCATGAGGCCGTCGAGCACGTAGAACCCCGTGGGGTGGGTCGCGATCATCGCGGGGTCCTGCCGGCCCGAGGACGGGAACCAGCCGAGCTGCACCGCGAACAGCCACTTGAGCAGGAACGCGAGGAAGAACACCGGCACCGTGACGCCCAGCAGGGACAGTACGACGGCGGCGTGGTCGAGCGCGCGGCCCTGGTACCGGGCCGCGAGGTAGCCCAGCGGGATGCCGAGCCCGACGGCGACGACCAGCGCGACGAGCGAGAGCTCGACCGTCGCCGGGAACCGTGCGAGGAACTCGTCGAGCACGGGCCGCCCCGTGCGCGTCGAGACGCCGAAGTTGCCCTGCAGGAGCTGGCCGAGCCACTGCACGTACTGCTGCGGGAGCGGCCGGTCGAAGCCGTAGAGCTGGTTGATCCGCTCGACCGCCTCCGGGGTCGCGCGCTCCCCCAGGAGGGCCGTCGCCGGCCCGCCCGGGAGAGCGCGCACCCACAGGAACAGCAGGACCGACAGCCCGAGCAGGGTCGGGACGAGCAGCGCGAGGCGCCGCAGGATCAGTCGGGTCATCGGGTGGTGCCGCTCCCTCAGTCGCCGAGCGTGACGACGTTGTAGACCTCGTCCTGGACCGGCGAGGCCGGGTAGCCCTTGACGTCGGCCTTGAACGCGAGCGACGGGACCGGGTGCGCGAGCGGGACTCCCGGCAGGAAGTCCATGATCGCGGCGTTGGCCTGCTCGTAGGCCGTCGTCTGCTCGTCGATGTCGGCGACGTAGCGCGCGTCGTTGACGGCCTGGAAGAGGGCCGGGTCGTCGAAGCCCCACTCGTTGGACGGGGCCCCGAAGAACACGCCGATGAAGTTGTAGGTGTCGTTGTAGTCACCGGTCCACCCGAGCAGGTGCAGGCCGTGGTCGGCGCCGCCCTGGATCTTGTCGAGGTACTCGGGGTTCCAGGGGTCGGGCACGGCGTTGACCGTGATGCCGACGGCCTCGAGGTCCGCCGAGATCGCGGTGAAGACCTGCTCGGGCGTCGGCATGTACGGCCGCGACACGTTGGTCGGGTAGTTGAAGTCGATCGTGAGGTCGGACCTCCCGGCCTCGGCGAGCAGCGCCTTCGCCTTCTCGGGGTCGTACGCGTACTGCGCGACGTCGGGGTTCCAGCCCGCGACCGACGGCGGGACGAAGTTCGTCGCGACCTCCGTGCCCTCGGGCAGCGTCTGCGCGACGAGCGCCTCCTTGTCGATCGCGTACGCGATGGCCTGGCGCACGCGCGGGTCGGCGAGGTCGGGGTTCGCCTGGTTCATGCCGAGGTAGAGGATGTTGAACGGCTCGCGGTTGACGATCTGGAACCCGGCGTCCTCGAGCGCGACGACGTCGGCGGGGCCGACGAGGTCGTAGCCGTCGATGTCGCCGGCCTGCAGGGCCTGCCGCCGCGCGGTCGCGTCGGAGATGATCGGGAAGACGATGCGGCGCACCTGGCCCTGGTCGCCCCAGTAGTCGTCGTAGGCGGTCAGCACGACCTGCTCGCCCGGGCTCCAGGACTCGAACGTGTAGGGGCCGGTGCCCGTCGGGTGGCCGGTCGCGTACGCGGGCAGCACGGGGGCGTCGCCCTCGCCCGTGACGCCGTCGGCGTCGTACTCCTGCAGCGCGGTGGGCGACTGCATCGAGAACGCCGGGAGAGAGAGCGCCGAGACCAGCTCGGGCAGCGGGCTCTTGAGGTGCACGACGGCCGTGCCCGCGTCGGGAGCCTCGCACGACTCGTACTTGCCGGTGCCGTTCAGCGTCGCGACGTCGCTCGTCGCGAAGCCGCCGTTGACCTTCTGCCAGTAGTACGAGAGCGACTCGGACTGCAGCACGCCCGTGAAGCCGTTCCACCGGTCGAAGTTGAAGCACACCGCGTCGGCGTCGAAGTCGGTGCCGTCGTGGAACGTCACGCCCTCCTTGAGCCGGAACGTGTACTCCAGGCCGTCGTCGCTGACCTCCCACGACTCGGCGAGCAGCGGCGCGGGGTCGGCCGTGCCCGGCTCGACGCCGACGAGGCCCTCGAAGATCTGCCGCGCGACGCGGAACGACTCGCCGTCGTTGGCGAGGGCCGGGTCGAGCGACGCGGGGTCGGACGACGCCGCGAAGATGAACGTGTCACGGCCGCCGCCGCTCGCGCCGTCGGTGGTGCCGCCCTGCGCGTCGCGGTCGCTCGCGGCGCACGCGGTCAGGGCGAGCCCTGCCACGACGCCCACGGCGACGATCTGCCACCTGCTCTTCACTGGTGCCACCCTTCGTCAGGACGCAGCGGTGCGCTGCGCCGTGCGGAACCCCCGCGACGGTAGGTGTGCTGTGTCACACCTGTGTTACCGCTGGGTACGCGTTGTGATGCGGACAGACTGGGCGCGTGACCGACGGATCCCAGGACGACGCGCTCGCCGACGCGGGCTACCACGACGTGCCCGCGGAGGCCGGCGGCCGCGCGGCCCGCGGCTGGTGGGACGCGAACGCCGAGGAGTACCTCGACGAGCACGGCGCGTTCCTCGGACCTGCCGACCTGCTGTGGTGCCCCGAGGGTCTGCGCGAGTCGCAGGCCCGGCTGCTGGGCGACGTGCGCGGGTCGCGCGTGCTCGAGGTCGGCGCGGGCGCCGCCCAGGGCTCGCGCTGGCTGCGCACGGTCGCGGGTGCGGACGCGGTCGCGACCGACGTGTCGGCGGGCATGCTGGCCGCGGCCGCCCGGCTCGACGCCGCGGCCGGCACCCGCACGCCGCTCGTGCAGGCCGACGCGCGTGCGCTGCCGTTCGCCGACGCGTCGTTCGACGTCGTGTTCACGGCGTTCGGCGCCCTCCCGTTCGTGCCCGACGCCGAGCGCGTGCACCGCGAGGTCGCGCGCGTGCTGCGGCCGGGCGGCCGGTGGGTCTTCTCGGTCACCCACCCGCTGCGCTGGGCGTTCCCCGACGACCCGAGCGAGCACGGGCTGACCGCGACGCGCTCGTACTTCGACCGCCGGCCGTACGTCGAGACGGCCGCCGACGGGCGCGTGCTGTACGCCGAGTACCACCGCACGGTCGCCGACCACGTCGCCGACGTCGTGGGCGCCGGGCTCGTGCTCGACGGCCTGGTCGAGCCCGAGTGGCCGGCGGGCCACGAGCGCGTGTGGGGCGGGTGGGGGCCGGTGCGCGGCGCCCGGCTGCCCGGGACGCTGATCGTGCGCGCGCACCGACCCCGCACCTGAGCGGGGCGCTCCCCCGGTCAGTGGGACGTCGCCTTCTCGGCGCCCGCACCCGTGAGGGAGCGGACCTCCATCTCGGCGAACTTCTCGGGGTGCGGCTTCTCCTTCGACAGCAGCGTGCCGACGATCCCGAGCAGGAACGCCAGCGGGATCGACACGATCCCGGGGTTCTCGAGCGGGAACACCGCGAAGTCGACGCCCGTGTCGCGGATCATCGACAGGCTCTCGCCCGTCGCGGGGTCGACCTTGCCCGACACGACCGGCGACAGCGCGATGAGGAGCACGCACGAGACGAGCCCGCCGTACATGCTCCACAGCGCGCCCGCGGTGTTGAACCGCTTCCAGAACAGCGAGTAGATGATCGTCGGCAGGTTGGCCGACGCCGCGACGGCGAACGCGAGCGCGACGAGGAACGCGACGTTCTGCCCGTTGGCGAAGATGCCGCCGACGATCGCGAGCGCGCCGATCGCGACGACCGTGATGCGCGCGACGCGCACCTCGCCGTCGGGCGCGACCTCGCCGCGCTTGATGACCGACGCGTAGATGTCGTGCGCGAACGACGCCGCGGCCGTGATCGTGAGCCCCGCGACGACCGCGAGGATCGTCGCGAACGCGACCGCCGAGATGATCCCGAGCAGGAACACCCCGCCGAGCTCGTAGGCGAGCAGCGGCGCGGCCGAGTTGGCCTTGCCGGGTGCGCCGAGGATCCGCTCGGGCCCGACGATCGCCCCGGCGCCGTAGCCGAGCACGAGCGTGAACAGGTAGAAGATGCCGATCAGCCAGATCGCCCACACGACCGACCGGCGCGCCTCCTTGGCCGACGGCACGGTGTAGAACCGCATGAGCACGTGCGGCAGGCCGGCGGTCCCGAGCACGAGCGCGAGGGCGAGCGACAGGAAGTTCAGCTGCGTGAGCGCCGACGCGCCGTACTGGCGGCCGGGCTCGATGAGGGTCTCGCCGCCCTCGCCCGCGGTGTCGATCGCGCCCTGCAGCAGCGCGGACAGGTCGAACCCGTACCGCGCGAGCACCCAGAGCGTCATGACGCCCGCGCCGGCGATCAGCAGGACGGCCTTGATGATCTGCACCCAGGTGGTGCCCTTCATGCCGCCGACCAGGACGTACATGATCATCAGCGCGCCGACCACGGCGATGACCAGCCCCTGCGCGGCGGCGTTGTCGATGCCGAGCAGCAACGCGACGAGCCCGCCGGCGCCGGCCATCTGCGCGAGCAGGTAGAAGAACACGACCGCGAGCGTCGAGATCGCGGCCGCCATCCGCACGGGCCGCTGCCGCAGGCGGAACGACAGCACGTCCGCCATCGTGAAGCGCCCGGTGTTGCGCAGCAGCTCCGCGACGAGCAGCAGCGCCACGAGCCACGCGACGAGGAAGCCGATCGAGTAGAGGAACCCGTCGTACCCGTAGACGGCGATCGCGCCGCAGATGCCGAGGAACGACGCGGCCGACAGGTAGTCGCCCGCGATGGCCGTGCCGTTCTGCGGCCCGGTGAAGGAGCGCCCGGCGGCGTAGTAGTCGGCGGCGCTGCGGTTGTTCCGCGACGCGCGGAAGACGATGACCATCGTCACGAGCACGAACGCGCCGAAGATCGCGATGTTGACGGCCGGCTCGCCGACCTGCTCGGCCGGGGCGGCCGCGGCCAGGACCGGGGCGGTGAGCGCGCTCACGCGACGCCCCCCTCGCCGTGGCGGCGGCTCGCGGCGTCGTCCAGCACGGCGCCGGACTCGATGTGCTCGCGCAGCCGCTCGGCGACCGGGTCCTGCTTCTGGTTGGCCCACCGCGCGTACGCCATGGTGATGACGAACGTCGACACGAACTGCCCCAGGCCCAGCAGCAGCCCGACGGTGACGTTCCCCGCGACCCGCGTGCTCATGAGGTCGTGCGCGTAGTTCGCGAGCAGCACGTAGAGGAAGTACCAGACGAGGAACAGCGCCGTCAGCGGGAAGACGAACCGCCGGAAGCGTCGCCGCAGGTCCTGGAACTCCGCCGAGCGCTGCACACGCTGGTAGTCGGTCTCGTGATGACTCTCGGACACGTGCACCTCCGGGGGTCCCGGTCGGCACCGTCGCCGACCGCAGGTCGCCCACTGTGGCCTACATCACCCCCACAATCCAGACTTCGCGGCGCGAAACGCCGGGCGTGTCGCGCCGGACGTCCACCGAGGTCACGCGATCCGGTGACTCACGGCTCCGGGGCGCGACGACACGGACGGGCGCGACTAGCCTGCGCGCCCGTCCGGTTCGCGGTCTCCCGACGCCGCGGCGCGCGGCCCGCGGCGGCGCGCCGTCGCGGGAGGGGTGCCGCGCCGTCGCGCGCCGGTCAGTGCCCCGCGGCGTGCCAGCTCGCCCCGACACCCACCGAGACGTCGAGCGGCACGTCGAGCGGACCGCCCGGAAGACCGTCGCCCGCGTGGCCCATCTGCTCGCGCACGAGCGCCTCGACCTCGTCCCGCTCGCCGTCGGCGACCTCGAGCACGAGCTCGTCGTGCACCTGCAGCAGCATGCGCGACGTCAGCCCGCGGCGGGTCAGCTCGCGGTCGACACCGAGCATCGCGACCTTGATGAGGTCGGCCGCGCTGCCCTGGATCGGCGCGTTGAGCGCCATGCGCTCGGCCATCTCGCGGCGCTGCCGGTTGTCGCTCGTGAGGTCCGGCAGGTACCGCCGGCGGCCGAGGATCGTCGCGGTGTAGCCGGTCGCGCGCGCCTGGTCGACGACCCCCGTGAGGTAGTCCCGCACGCCGCCGAAGCGCTCGAAGTAGTCCGCCATGAGCGCCGACGCCTCGGACACCTCGATCGACAGCTGCTGCGACAACCCGTACGACGACAGGCCGTACGCGAGGCCGTAGCTCATCGCCTTGATCTTCGACCGCATCGCCGACGTGACCTCGTCGGTCGGCACGCCGAACACGCGCGACCCGACGTAGCTGTGCAGGTCCTCCCCCGAGCGGAAGGCCGCGATGAGGCCCTCGTCGCCCGACAGGTGCGCCATGATGCGCATCTCGATCTGCGAGTAGTCCGCCGTGAGCAGCGTGGCGTACCCCGGGCCCACCACGAACGTGCGGCGGATCTGCCGGCCCGCCTCGGTGCGGATCGGGATGTTCTGCAGGTTGGGGTCCGCCGACGACAGGCGCCCGGTCGCGGCGATCGTCTGCTGGAAGGTCGTGTGGATGCGACCGTCGTCGCCGACGGACCGCAGCAGCCCCTCGACGGTCTGGCGCAGCCGGATCGTGTCGCGGTGCGCGAGCAGGTGCTCGAGGAACGGGTGCCCCGTGCGCGCGAACAGGTCCGTCAACGCGGCCGCGTCGGTCGTGTACCCGGTCTTGATCCGCTTGGTCTTGGGCATGCCCAGCTGGTCGAACAGCACCTCCTGCAGCTGCTTGGGCGACCCGAGGTTCACCTCGCGGCCGATCACCGCGTACGCGTCGGCGGCCGCGGCCTGCACCTGGGCGTCGAACTCGCGCTCGAGCGAGGTCAGGTCGTCGCGGTCGATCGCGATGCCGGTGCGCTCCATGCGTGCCAGGACGTCCTGCAGCGGTAGCTCGAGGTCGGTCAGCAGTCCCGCGGCGCCCCGGTCGGCCACCTCGGCGCCGAGCACGTCCACGAGGTCGCGCACGGCGGCCGCCCGCACCGCGGCACGCCGCCCCTCGTCCGCGCCGTCCACCTCGAGGTCGAGCGCACCCTGGCCCGCCGACGAGTCGTCGTCGCCCCCCAGCTCGCGGTGCAGGTAGCCGATCGCGAGGTCCGGCAGGTCGTACGCGCGCCGGTCGGGCTGGCACAGGTACGCCGCGAGCTCGGTGTCGTAGGTGACGCCGTGCAGGGGCAGGCCGCGACCGTCGAGCGCGTGCCACGCCTCCTTGGCCGCGTGCAGCGCCTTGCCGCGCGCGGGGTCCGCGAGCCAGGCCGCGAGCGCGGTCTCGTCCGCGGGGTCGATCGCCGTGAGGTCGTACGCGACGGCCTGCCCGGCGGCGTCCGCGATCGCGACGCCCCACGCGTCGCCGCGCGCGGGCGCGCCGGAACCGCGGACGTCGAGGCCGAGCACGTCGTCGCGACGCGCGTCGAGCCAGGCCGCGAGCCCGCCGACACCGGTCTCGACGAGGTCGAGCGCCGCCGCGGTCGCGACGCGCTCGTCGCGTCCCTCGTCGGGGAGCATCGCGAACAGCCGGTCGCGCAGGGTCCGGAACTCGAGCTCGTCGAGCAGCGCGTGCAGCGCCGCGCGGTCCCACGGGCGGACCGCCAGGTCCTCGGGGCCGACCGGGAGCTCGAGGTCGGTGAGCAGCCGGTTCAGCTCACGGTTGAGCGCGACCTGCTCGACGTGCGCGCGCAGCGACTCCCCGGCCTTGCCGGTGATCCGCTCGGCGTTCTCGAGCACGCCCGCCAGGCCGTCGTACTGGCCGATCCACTTGGCGGCCGTCTTGGGCCCCACGCCGGGGACACCCGGCAGGTTGTCGCTGGTCTCCCCCACGAGCGCGGCGACGTCGGGGTAGCGCTGCGGCGGCACGCCGTACTTGGCCTCGACCGCCTCCGGCGTCATGCGCGCCATCTCCGACACGCCGCGCACCGGGTACAGCACGGTGACCGTCTCGGACACGAGCTGGAAGGAGTCGCGGTCGCCCGAGCAGATGGCGACGTGCATGCCTTGCTCGCGCGCCTGCGTCGTGAGCGTCGCGAGGATGTCGTCCGCCTCGAAGCCGGGCTTGTCGAGCACCTGCACGTGCATGGTCGCCAGGAGCTGCTTGATGACGTCGACCTGGCCGCGGAAGGGCTCGGGCGTCGCGGCGCGGTTGCCCTTGTACGACTCGAGCCGCTCGGTGCGGAACGTCGTGCGGCCCGCGTCGAACGCGACCGCGACGTGCGTCGGCTCCTCGTCGCGCAGCAGGTTCGCGAGCATCGACGTGAAGCCGAACACCGCGTTGGTCGGCTGGCCGGACGACGTCGCGAAGTTCTCCACGGGGAGCGCGTAGAACGCGCGGTACGCCATCGAGTGCCCGTCGATCAGGAGCAGGCGCGGGGTGGTCGTGGTGCTGGTCGCTGGCTGGTCGGCGCTCACGGTGCCAACCTATCTGCCATGTCCGACACCGCCGCGCCCTTCGCCATGCCCCCGACCGACGGCACGCTGATCGCCCGGCTCGGCATCGACGTGCTGGAGGTGCGGCCGGACGGCGCGGTCGGCACGATGCCCGTCGACGGCAACACGCAGCCGTACGGGCTGCTGCACGGCGGCGCGTCCGCCGCGCTGGCCGAGACGCTCGGGTCGCTCGCGGCGGTCGCGCACGCGGGCCCGGGGCGAGCGGCCGTCGGCGTCGAGCTCAACGCCACGCACCACCGCGCCGCGCGCGGCGGCACCGTGACCGGCACGGCCCGCGCGCTGCACCTCGGCCGCTCGGTGGCGACCTACGAGGTCGAGGTGGCCGACGAGGACGGCCGACGGCTGTGCACCGCGCGCCTCACCTGCATGCTCATCGACGCACCGGCCTGACGCGGCGCGTCGTCGTCACCGGCCACGCGCTGCCGCGCGCGCCGCCGGCGCTCGATGAGGTCCTCGATGCCCCGCACCGACGACCGCCGCGCCGGCGCGGGGACGTCGAGCGCGAGCCGGCGCAGGAGCGCGGACGTGGCGACGACCCGGTGGCCGCCCGCGGGCGCGAAGCCGAGCCGGGCCAGGAACCGCTGCATGCCGCGCGAGCCGGGCAGCGGCGCGGCGTACACGTCGCCGGCGCCCGCGTCCTCGGCGAGCTCGGCCGCCGCCTGCAGCATCGCGTGGCCGAGGCCGCGCCGGCGCCACTGGGGCCGCACGTACACCGCGTCGAGGCTGAGCACGACGGCCCGCGACATCAGGCCCGGGCCCATCGTGCGGCACAGCACGAGACCCGCGAGCTCGTCGTCGCACGTCGCGACGAGGACCGTCCCGCCGTCGACCGAGCCGAGGACCGCGAGCTGCTCGCGCAGCTCGTCGCGGTCGTCGGAGCAGAGCTGACGCCCCACGCCGGACTCCGCGCGCGCCTGCAGGCAGAGGTCGACGAGGCCCTCGAGGTCGGACGACGTCGCGGGTCGGACGTGCACACCTGGCCGCACTGCGGGCCTCCCGGGGACGAGGGTGGGTCGCGGCGCCGGTCTCCCCCGGTCGGCGCCAGGTCGATCATGGCCCAGGTCCGGCGTCGTGCCTAGGGGCCCGGCGTGCCCCGTCCCGGTGAACCCCGTCACGTCGGCCGCAGGTCGAGTCGTCGCCGACATTCACGCGAAACAGATGCCACGCAACGCTCGCGCACCGGAAATGAACAGGACACAATTCGTCCCTATCGTCTGCTGACCGGTGGGCGAGGGCCCATCACATCGACGTGCGGCGCCCAGGCGCCCGTGCCCGACCACCAGGACGGAGGTCACCGTGCGAGCAGTCGCGTACCGGGACCGATCCGTCGCCCTGCGACGTGGAGGCGCGGCCGTCGTGCTCGCCCTCCTCACGGCCCTGACGACGCTCGGCGTCGCCGGGTCGGCACAGGCGGCGACCACACCGTGCAGCCCCGACGACGCCACCGCGTGCCTCAACGTCACCGTCACGGTGCCGGGGACGGGGCCCGTCGCGGGGGCCGCCCTGACCGTCGAGGGCGAGGCGGGGACGCTCGAGGCCACGACGGACGCGGCCGGCAAGGCGGCGTTCGCGCTCACGGCGGCGGGCGACTACACCGTGACGGTCGACGAGGGCACGCTGCCGGCCGGCACCGTGCTCAAGGACCCGGCCGCGAACCCCGCGACGGTCACGGTCGCGCTGGGTCGCTCCGCCGGGCGCATCGTGCAGGTCGTGCCGCCCGGCGAGGCCGGCGGCGGCGCGACCGAGAGCCCGACGGGCGGCGCGACCACGTCGCCGTCGCCGGGTGCGAGCGCCGACGCCGACGCCGGTGCGGAGGCCGAGGCGAGCGCCGAGGCGTCCGCCGGCCCGGGCACCAACCGGTACGCCCAGCTGCTCCTCGCGGGCACGGTCTTCGGCGTGCTGCTGGCGCTCGCGTCGCTCGGCGCCAACCTCATCTACGGCACGACCGGGCTGTCGAACTTCGCGCACGGCGAGCTCGTGACCCTCGGCGGCATGACCGCGTTCATGGCGGTCCAGTGGTGGCACCTGCCGCTGTGGCTCGCGATCGTCGTCGCGACCGTGGCGGGCGCGGCGGCCGGGTGGCTGCTGAACACGCTGCTGTTCGCGCCGCTGCGACGCCGCGGCGTGGGGATCACGCAGCAGATGATCGTCACGATCGGCCTGTCGCTCGCGCTGCTGTCGGCGTTCCTGTTCGCGTTCGGCGCGCAGCCCGCGCCGATCGTCTCCGGGATCTCGCAGCGCATGCAGCTGGGGCCCGTGCAGATCTCCGCGCAGTCGCTGGTCTCGGTGGCCGTCGCGCTCGTCGTGCTCGCGGCGGTCGCGTTCACGCTCGCCCGCACGCGGCTGGGACGCGCGACGCGCGCCGTCTCGGACAACCCCGCGCTGGCCGCGGCGACCGGCATCAAGGTCGAGTCCGTCATCAGCCGGGTGTGGGTCGCGTCCGCGGCGCTCGCGTCGCTCGGCGGCGTGCTGCTCGCGCTCTACCTCAACACCACCCGCTTCAACTTCGGCTCGACGCTGCTGCTGCTGATGTTCGCCGCGATCACGCTGGGCGGCCTCGGCTCGCCGCTCGGCGCGGTCCTCGGGGCGCTCGTCATCGGGCTGGTCGTCGAGCTCTCGACCCTCGTGCTGCCCAACGACATGCGGTACGCGAGCGCGCTGGTCATCCTCATCCTCGTCCTGCTGCTGCGGCCGCAGGGCATCCTCGGGCGCGCCGAGCGCATCGGCTAGCGGGAGGTCGTCGCTCATGGACTTCGGACAGCTCTTCACCAACGTCCTCAACGAGATGCTGGGCCCGACCGCGATCGCGTACGCGCTCGCCGCGATCGGCCTGAACATCCACTTCGGGCTCACGGGCCTGATCAACATGGGCCAGGCCGGCTTCATGCTGCTGGGCGCGTACGGGTTCGCCGTCGCGACCGTGCAGGGCGCGCCGCTGTGGCTCGCGTTCGTCGTCGCGATCGCGCTGTCGGTGGTCTTCGCGCTGCTGCTCGGCCTCCCGACCCTCAAACTGCGGGGCGACTACCTCGCGATCGTCACGATCGCCGCCGCCGAGATCGTCCGCATGATCGGACGGTCGACCGCGCTGACCGACGTCACGGGCGGCTCCGAGGGGCTCACGGGCAACGCGTTCAAGCACACGTTCCAGGACGCGTCGCCGTTCCCCGACGAGCGGTGGACCCTCGGGCCGCTCACGCTCGCGACCAACACGTCGAACTCGTGGTGGCTGCGCATCGTGGGCTGGACCCTCGTGCTGCTCGCGTGCCTGCTGGTGTGGCGCCTGATCCGCAGCCCGTGGGGACGGGTCCTCAAGGGCATCCGCGAGGACGAGGACGCCGTGCGGGCGCTCGGCAAGAACGTCTACGGCTACAAGCTGCAGGCGCTCGTGCTCGGCGGCGTGTTCGGTGCGCTGGGCGGCATCGTGTTCGTCCTCGCGAGCTCCGTGCAGGCCGACTCCCTGGGACGGCCCGTCACGTTCAACACCTGGACGATCCTGCTGCTGGGGGGCGCCGCGACGGTCCTGGGCCCGGTGCTCGGCTCGCTGCTGTTCTGGGGCGCGCTGGTCTTCGTCCGCGGGTTCCTGCGCGGGATCGTCCCGGCGGACGCGCTGTCCGTCCAGCAGATCGAGCAGATCGGCTGGGTGCTGGTCGGCCTGACCCTCATGGCGCTCATCGTGTTCCGCCCCCAGGGGATCCTGGGCGACAAGAAGGAGCTGGCGATCAATGCCCGCTAAGGACGTCGTGGAGCAGGCCCGGCGCGACCTCGCGCACGTCCCCCGCGTCCCGGGGGTACGCAAGCCCGACGCCGTGCTCGTCGCGGACGGCGTGCGGCGCAGCTTCGGCGGCGTCAACGCCGTCGACGTCGAGCACCTCGAGGTGCAGAAGAACGTCATCACGGCGCTCATCGGCCCCAACGGTGCGGGCAAGACCACGTTCTTCAACCTCATGACGGGGTTCGACAAGCCCGACACGGGCACGTGGGTGTTCGACGGCACGCCGCTGGCGGGTGTCGCGGCGTCGCGCGTCGCGAAGGCCGGCATGGTCCGCACGTTCCAGCTCACGAAGGCGCTCGCGCGCATGACGGTGCTCGACAACATGCGGCTCGGCGCGCGCGACCAGCCGGGCGAAGGGCTGTTCGCGGCGCTCGTGAAGCCGCTGTGGGCCGCGCGCGAGCGCGAGATCACCGACAAGGCGATGTCGCTGCTCGAGCGGTTCAAGCTCGACGCCAAGAAGGACGACTTCGCCGGCTCGCTGTCGGGCGGGCAGCGCAAGCTCCTCGAGATGGCGCGCGCGCTGATGTCCAACCCCGCGCTCGTCATGCTCGACGAGCCGATGGCGGGCGTGAACCCCGCGCTCACGCAGTCCCTGCTCGGGCACATCACCGACCTGCGCGACTCCGGCACGTCGGTGCTGTTCGTCGAGCACGACATGCACATGGTGCGGCACATCTCCGACTGGGTCGTCGTCATGGCGCAGGGGCAGGTGGTCGCCGAGGGCCCCCCGTCGGAGGTGATGGCCGACCAGGCAGTGATCGACGCCTACCTCGGTGCGCACCACGACACCGACCTGGGCGACGACGCGCTGCTCGACGAGGGCGGCGTGATCGACGCCGAGGCGCAGGCCGAGGCCGACGCCGAGCTCGAAGACGCCGAGAAGGCGGAGGGGACCGCACCGTGACCGAGACCACCGCACCCGCGCTGCACCGCGGCGCGCCCGCCGGCGAGCCGCTGCTGCACGCCGACGAGCTCGTCGCCGGCTACCTGCCGGGCGTCAACATCCTCAACGGCTGCTCGCTCGTGCTCCACCCCGGCGAGCTCGTCGGGATCATCGGCCCCAACGGAGCCGGCAAGTCCACGCTGCTCAAGGCGCTGTTCGGGCTGGTGGGCATCCGCAGCGGCTCCCTGACGCTGCAGGGCGAGGAGATCAGCAACCTGCGCGCCGACGCGCTCGTGCGCCGCGGCGTCGGGTTCGTGCCGCAGACGAACAACGTGTTCCCGAGCCTGACCATCGAGGAGAACCTCCAGATGGGCGTCTACCAGACGCCCGCGAAGTTCTCCGAGCGGCTCGAGGTCGTGCTCGACCTCTTCCCCGAGCTGACCAAGCGGCGCAAGCAGCGTGCCGGGGCGCTGTCCGGCGGGGAGCGGCAGATGGTCGCGATGGCGCGCGCGCTCATGCCCGAGCCGTCGGTCCTGCTGCTCGACGAGCCGTCGGCCGGGCTGTCGCCCGTGCGTCAGGACGAGGCGTTCCTGCGCACGCGCCGCATCAACAAGGCGGGCGTGTCGGTCGTCATCGTCGAGCAGAACGCGCGCCGCGCGCTGCAGATCTGCGACCGCGCGTACGTGCTCGACCAGGGGCGCAACGCCTACTCGGGGCCCGGCCGCGAGCTGATGAACGACCCCAAGGTCATCCAGCTGTACCTGGGGACGCTCGCGGCCGACGTCGACGCCGCGCGCGCCGCCGAGGGCGACGCGTCCGCGCCGACCGACTGACCGACCGACCCACACCCTGGCCCGCTCGACGAGGCCCCGACCGCCGCCCGGTGGTCGGGGCCTCGTCGTGCCGCGACGCGCCCCGGGCCCGGGTCCCGGCGACGCGTGCCGCGGGGCCGGCGGCCCTGCGCACCGAGCCCGGACGCGGGACGGCGCCACGAGGCGCCCGGCTCGTTCCGGCGGCCCGTGGCGCGGCGGGCGTCCGACTCTGCCCGCAGCCCCGTGACGCGCCGAGACATCCCGGACCGTCCGCGGACGCACGGCACGCGTCGACCCCCGGAGCCTGCGCTCCGGGGGCCGACGCGTGCCGTGCGGGGTCCTTGGGCTCAGCCCTGCGGGACCTCGCCCTCCTCGGAGCGGCTGAACGTGTACGTGTTCTCGGGACCGAACTGGTAGATCCCGATGAAGGCCGACGAGGGGTCGTTGGCCTCGTTGAACGGGCCGACGCCCGACGCCGACTGGTACGCGATGTCCTCGCCGTCCGCGAGGAGCTTCGAGCACTCCTCCCAGCCGGTGCACTCGGTGCCGCCGTCCGCGCCCGAGACGGCCGCCATGTTGGCCTGGATCGTCTCGCCGTCGGACGCGCCGCCCTTGAGGGCCGCGAGCGCCACCAGCATGGTCGCGTCGTACGACTCGGGGCCGTACGAGTAGTCCTTGAGACCGGGGTCGACCTCGAGCATGCGGCCCTGGAACTCCTCCGACGGGTACGCGCCCGGCAGGGTGCCCTGCGCGTTCTCGAGCGTGCCGGCCGGGAACCCGGTGTCACCCTCGGTGCCGAAGTTCTGCAGGTTGCCGTCGACGAAGTACGTCTTGCTCATGTCCCAGCCCTGCGCGGCGAGCTCGCGCACGATCGCGGGGGTCTGGTCCGTGAACGCGAGGATCGCGATGGCGTCCGGGCCCGCGGCGATCGCGTCCGCGACGATGGTCGCGAAGTTGGTCTCGGCCGGGTCGAACTCCTGGCCCGACGTGCCGTAGACGACAGTGCCGCCGGCCTCGCCGACGACGCCCTCGACGACGTCGCGCAGCGACGTGCCGTACGAGTCGTTGAACACGAGGATCCCGACGTTCGACGCGCCGTCACCCACGATGAGGTTCCCGAGCACGTCACCCTGCACGGTGTCCGGCGGCGCGGTCCGGAAGTAGAAGTCCGAGTACCCGGACAGGTCGGTCGCCGTGTTCGCGGGCGACACCTGCACGATGCCCGCGCCCGTGATGTCGTCGACGATGTTCTTGGTGACCGACGACGACGCGGCCCCGATGATGGCGGAGACGCCCGCCGAGATGAGCTCCTGGGCCGAGGCTG
The DNA here is from genome assembly GCF_004535805.1 of Cellulomonas sp. HD19AZ1. Lineage (NCBI taxonomy): Bacteria > Bacillati > Actinomycetota > Actinomycetes > Micrococcales > Cellulomonadaceae > Cellulomonas > Cellulomonas sp. HD19AZ1. The sequence goes on along the minus strand of NZ_SPHX01000001.1, from coordinate 769,574 downwards.
TGGCGACCGAGGCGTTCTGCGCGTCGGACGAGTCGGTGTGCGTCACCTGCACGTCGGAGCCGAACAGGCCGCCGGCGTCGTTGATCTCCTTGACGGCCAGGTCGACGCCCGCGATCTCGGGCGGGCCGAGCTGCGCGAGCGAGCCGGTGACCGGGAGGATGGTGCCGATGTGCAGCGCCTCGCCGCCGTCACCACCGCCCGACGACGTCGCGTCGCCGCCGGACCCTGCCTCGTCGTCGCCCCCGGCACAAGCGGTGAGCGCCAGTGCGACCACTCCTGCGACTGCGAGCGCACGTCCTGCACGTGTCGAACGAATCATGCGTGTGGTACCCCTCTGTGAGCACTGCACCTGCCGGGGTCCGGCGCGGACCACGACGATGTGGCGCGAACGTACTCATGGTTTGTGTCCGACATGTGAATCGCAATGTCTCACAGATGTCGTTGCACATTCGTGACCCGCGAAATGCACCGAGCCCGGTCGACGCGAGGCGTCGACCGGGCTCGGGATGCGGCTCAGGGGCGTCAGGAGGCGGCGCCGCCGACCTGCTCGATGACGGCGTCCGCGACCTCGCGCATCGTCAGACGACGGTCCATCGACGTCTTCTGGATCCAGCGGAAGGACTCGGGCTCGGTCAGGCCCATCTTCGTCATGAGCAGGCCCTTGGCCCGGTCCACGCGCTTGCGGGTCTCGAAGCGCTCCGCGAGGTCGGCGACCTCGGACTCGAGCGCGGTGATCTGCGCGTAGCGGGAGATCGCGATCTCGACCGCGGGCAGCAGGTCCGCCGGGCTGAACGGCTTGACGACGTACGCCATCGCGCCCGCGTCGCGCGCGCGCTCGACCAGCTCGGTCTGCGAGAACGCCGTGAGCAGCACGACGGGCGCGAGGTGCGCCTTGCCGATGCGCTCGGCCGCCGAGATGCCGTCGAGGACGGGCATCTTGACGTCCATCACGACGACGTCGGGCTTGAGCTCGGTCGCGAGCTCGACGGCGCGCTCGCCGTCACCCGCTTCGCCGACAACCTCGAACCCCGCCTCGGTGAGCGTCTCGACGACGTCCATGCGGATGAGCGCCTCGTCCTCGGCGACGACCGCGCGGCGCGCGGGCCGACCGGCCGACGGCGCGGCGGCGCGGGGCGCCGGCTCGGCGGCGGGCAGGTCCAGACCCTGCGTCGCGTCCTGCGTGGGCTCGGTGCTGTCGTCCGTGGTCACGTGCACAGCGTAGTGCGCATCGACCCGTGGACGCGCGGTCCGCCACGTGGTCACCGTCACGCGCCGGTGCGCGACCGCGCCGTCGAGCACGCACAGGCACCGCACGCCGGACCGCCGCGGCGGCGGACGGCGCTAGGCTGGCACGCGGCCCCGATAGCCCAACCGGCAGAGGCGTTCGGCTCAAACCCGATCCAGTGTGGGTTCGAATCCCACTCGGGGCACACCACGCGTCCCGCGCGTCCCCGCACGTCGGCGGCTCAGCCGCACGTGCGCCGCAGCCGCAGCACGGCCGTCGCCGTGAGCGCGACGGGGCGTGCGGGATCCGCGGCCAGCCGCTCGAGCAGCGCGCGGGCACCGTCCCCCGGCACCTCCGCGAGCGCCCCCGCGATCCGCTGCCGCGCGGGCGGGTCCGCGAGCGCCGCCGCGTCCGCGACCCGGCGGGTGATCTCGGCGCGCACGTCCGGGTCCTCGGCCAGGACGCCGAGCGCCTCGGCGGCCTCGACGTCGTCCCGACCCTCGACGACGAGCCCGACGAGGGGCGCGACCGCACGCCGGTCGCCGCGTCGTCCGCCCGCCAGCAGGGCTCGCGCGCGCACCTCGGGGTCCGGGTCGACGTACGCGTCGGCGAGCGCCGCGACCGCGTCGGGGTCGTCGACGTCGGCGAGCGCGACGACCGCACGGCGCCGCCGCACCGCGTCGTCGTCCGCGAGCGCGGCGACGAGCACCGGGACGGCCGCCGCTGCGGCGCGCACCACCGCCCACCGCAGCGCGCCCGCCGCGTTGGGGTCGTCCTCGGCGAGGAGCGCGGCCGCGAGCGCGGCGCCGTCCCGGGGGTCGGCCGCGACGGTCATGAGCGCGGCCCGTTGCCGGGCCGCCGGCGTGCGGCCCGGCCCGAGCGCGCGCAGCAGGCCGACCGTGCGCAGCACGTCGGGCCACGCGGTCGGCGCACCCGCGCGCACCTGGGCCAGCCGGCCCAGGAGCTCGTCCTCGCGCGCGCGGCGCTCGCGCGCGGCCGCGACGAGCCCGTCGACGACGACGGCCGGGTCGAAGCCGGGGTCGTCGAGCGCGCGCGCCACCTCGCTCAGGCTCAGGCCCAGCGAGCGCAGACCCTCGACGTGCAGGAGACGACGCAGGTCGGCGTCCCCGTACTCGCGGTAGCCGGCCCGCGAGCGGCCGGTGGGCGGCACGAGGCCGATGCGGTCGTAGTGCCGCAGCATGCGTGCGCTGACCCCGGACCGTGCCGCGACCTCACCGATCAGCACCGGCGGCTCCCCCACCCGTGGGCGACGCGGCGAGCGCGACGACACGCCGGGCCTCGTCGACAGCGGCGTCGAACCCCTCGTCGGGATCGGCGACGAGCCGCTGCGTCGCGACGGCGTGCTCGCGGGCGTCACCACGTCGCTCCGCGAGCGCCTGCTCCAACGCGTCCGTCGCGGCGTCGCCGAGGGCCACGAGCGCGCGACTCAGGCTCAGCCGCACGTCGCGGCTCCCCCGCCCGAGCTGCGACACGAGCGCGGTCGCCAGGGCCCTCCGTCCGTCGTCGGGCGCCAACGCCGCCGCGGCGCGCCAGGCCGCACGAGCGACCTCGTCGTCCGGGTCCCGCAGCAGCGCGGTGACCGCGGGCCACGCACGCGGGTCGCCGATCTTCGACAGCGTGTGCAGCGCCTGGCTGCGCGCCTGCGGCACCGTCGACGTCAGCTCGCGGACGAGCGGCTCGACCGTGAGGTCCGCACCGTGACGCACCAGGGCCCACGTGAGCATCTCGCGCACCTGGAAGTCCGGCTCGACCGCGCACCGCGCGACGAGCGCCGGCACCTGCCCGGGCGCGGGGCGGGTCCCCGCCGCGAGCGCCGCCCGCAGCCGCGTCGACGCCGCGGCAGCCCCCAGCCCGGGGACGACGTCCTGCTCGGCGCGCGGGCGCGCGTCCTGCTCGTGGTTCACCTCGACCACCTCCGACGACCATCGAAGAGCCTGTCACGGTGACAAGGTCAAGGGGCCTCGGCGTGCGGCCCGGCGGGCTGGACGGTCAGCCGAAGGTGACCTCCGCGGCGGTCGCGGTGCCCGCGGTGCGCCCCGGTGCCGACTGGAACCCCCAGTACAGGTTCGTGTGCGCCACCACGGCGGCGGGCGGCGGGGCTCCCCACGGGGTCAGGTCCTCCGTGGTGTGGGCGTCGCTCACGAGCGTCACGTCGTAGCCGCGCGTGAACGCCCCGTGCAGGGTCGAGCGCACGCACGCGTCCGTCTGCGCGCCCGTCACGACGAGGCGTCCGACGCCGCGTGCGGCGAGCACGTCCTCGAGGTCGGTGGCCTCGAACGCGTCGCCGTAGCGCTTGTGCACGACCGGCTCGCCGTCCGCGACGTCGAGGTCCGGCACCACGCGCCACGCGTCGGAGCCGAGCTCGAGCTCGTCGCTCGAGTGCTGGACCCACACGACGGGCACGTCCTCGTCGCGTGCCCGGTCGACCAGCGACGCGATCCGGGCGACGACGCCGTCGCGGTCGTGCGCCCCGGTGACCACGCCCACCTGGACGTCGATCACGAGCAGCGCGGTGGCGGGGCGGTTCTCGAGCGTCGTCATGACGGCCTCCGGGAGGTACGGGCGGGCGGCGGAGCAGGACGTGGAGCCGATCGAGAGCCGCGTGGCACCGGCACCGGGCACGCGGTCGGTCGACACCGCCACGGTACGACCGCCCGCCGACACCGGCACCGGTCGCCTCGCACGGCCCGGGCGGACGGCTGCGTCAGGGCTCCGCCCGGCGGGGTCGGCGACGCGTCAGCGGCTCGTCCCGGCGAGGTCCGCGGCCGTGAGGGTGACACGCGCGCTGCACGCGAACCCACCGGCGTCGGCGTCGACCCGGCTCCGGACGTCGAGGCCGCCCGCACCGCCCGCGGCCCGTTCGACGTCGACGACCGTCTGCTCGCCGGCGGCCAGCGTGCCGGCCGCCGCGGCGTGCCAGACCCGCCCCTCGTCGGCACCGTCGAGCGCGGTGACGTCCGCCGTGACCTCGACCTCGCCGTGACCCGGCGCGCCGGGCAGCGCGGACCACACCACCCGGACCGTGCCCGGGGCGGCGGGGAGCTCCTGCCGGATCCACAGCCGCACCTCCCACGACGCGCTCCGCTCGACCTCGACGCGCGCGTGCAGACCCCGCGGCGCACCGTCCTCGAGCACGCAGGGCGCCTGCGCGACCGTCACGGTGGACGCGCCGCCGCTCTGCACGAACAAGGCGAGCAGCCCCACGACGCCCAGGGCCGCCGCGACCGACTGGGCCACGCGCGTCGGACGCGGCGCGACGGCCGCCCAGGCGGGCGGCCACGACGCGTCGACGACGACCGTGCGGGCCAGCGAGTCGGCGAACGTGCGCCGCTGCGGGTGCCACACGGGCCTGAGGTAGCCGATCAGCAGGACCGCGTCGAGCAGGTGCAGCAGCTGCCGCCACACCGTGCGCAGCGCGCCGACGGGACGCCCGGTCGCGTCGTCGACCACGACCATGCCGACGGCCCGCTTGCCGATCGTGGCACCCGTCCACGCCTGCAGGCCGAACTGGACGAGCAGCACCACGGCCACGGTCCACGACGCGGCGCCCCCGAGCTCCACCGGGACCGCGTCCGTGGCGCCCTGCCACGGCGGAAGACCGGGCCACACGGCCGGGACGCCCGCGCCCGGCGCGACGAGCCACACGCACAGCCCCAGCAGTCCCGAGTCCATCGCGACCGCCAGCACGCGCGCGAGCCACGACGCGTAGCGCCGCGCGACGACGTCGTCGTGGGGCGGGCGCAGGACCGCGGTGGCCGTCATCCCGACATCGTGGCAGACGCGGCACCGCACCCGTACGGCCTCGGCCCCGTCATCCGCCCGACCCCAGGGCGAGGACGACGACGGCCGCCGCCCCGTGCGGGGCGGCGGCCGTCAGGACGTACGACGACTCAGGCGATGCGCGTGCGCGCCGCCTCCTCGTCACCGATCTTGTGGACCACGACCGTGTTGGTCGAGCCGACGACGCCCACGGGCGTGCCCGCGACGACGACGACGTAGTCGCCCACCTCGGCGAGGCCGTTGGCGCGCAGCGTCTGGTCCACCTGGCTGACCATCGAGTCCGTGCTCTCGACCGACGGCACCTGGTAGGTCTGCACGCCCCACGACAGCGAGAGCCGGTTGCGCACGGACTCCTCGGGCGTGAACGCGAGCAGCGGGATCGACGAGCGCAGGCGCGACATGCGGCGCGCCGAGTCGCCCGACTGCGTGAACGTCACGAGGTACTTCACGCCGATGCGCTCGCCGATCTCGGCGGCCGCACGCGTGATCGCCCCACCGCGGGTCGACGGCACCGAGCCGAGCGGCGCGATGCGCTCGCGGCCCAGCTCCTCGGTGCTCTCGATGATCCGCGCCATGGTGCGCACGGCCTCGATCGGGAAGTCGCCGACGCTGGTCTCGCCCGAGAGCATGACCGCGTCCGCGCCGTCGAGCACCGCGTTGGCGCAGTCCGACGCCTCGGCGCGCGTCGGGCGCGGGCTCGTGATCATCGACTCGAGGACCTGCGTCGCGACGATGACCGGCTTGGCGTTGCGGCGCGCGAGCTCGACCGCGCGCTTCTGGACGAGCGGCACCTGCTCGAGGGGCAGCTCGACGCCCAGGTCGCCGCGGGCGACCATGATGCCGTCGAAGGCCTGGACGATCTCGGAGAGGTTCTCGACGGCCTGCGGCTTCTCGATCTTGGCGACGACCGGGACGATCCGGCCCTCCTCCTCCATGATCCGGCGCACGTCGTCGTAGTCGGCCGCGGTGCGGACGAACGACAGCGCGATGAGGTCGGCGCCGACGTTGAGGGCCCAGCGCAGGTCCTCCTCGTCCTTGTCGCTCATCGCGGGGACGGACACCGCGACGCCGGGCAGGTTGAGGCCCTTGTTGTTCGACACGGGGCCGGGGACCTCGACGCGCGTGACGACGTCGTTGCCCTCGACGGCCGTGACGCGCACGAGGACCTTGCCGTCGTCGATGAGGATCGGGTCGCCGGGCTTGACGTCCCCGGGCAGGCCCTTGAACGTCGTCGAGACGCGCTCCTTGGTGCCCTCGACGTCGTCGGTCGTGATGGTGAACACGTCACCGACCGCGAGGTCGTGCTTGCCCTCGACGAACCGCCCGAGGCGGATCTTGGGGCCCTGGAGGTCGACGAGGACGGCCACCGAGCGGCCCGAGGCCTTCGCCGCGGCGCGCACGTTGTCGTACACGCGCTTGTGCACCTCGGTGTCGCCGTGGCTGCGGTTCAGGCGCGCGACGTCCATCCCGGCGTCGACGAGGGCCTGGACCTGCTCGGGGGACTCGGTCGCCGGACCGATGGTGCAGACGATCTTGGCTCTACGCATGTCTCGAGACTATGCCTTCCTGGATTTTCGGCCGCGGGCCGGACGTCCCGGTCGGCGGACCCGGCCTGCGGGTACGCCCTTCCGGGGAGGGTGGGTCGGGGGGACGGGTCTTCAGGGTCGCAGCGCGACGGTGCTCGCCGCCACCGGGGCGGGCAGCTCGGACGTGCCGGACAGGTACGCGTCGACCGCGGCGGCGGCGGCGCGCCCCTCGGCGATCGCCCACACCACGAGCGACTGGCCGCGGCCCGCGTCGCCGGCGACGAACACGCCGGGGACGTTGGTCGCGAACTCGTCGTCGCGCGCCACGGCGCCGCGCGGCGTCACGTCGACGCCGAGCTGGCCCGTGAGCCCGTCGGTCTCGGGGCCGGTGAAGCCCATCGCGACGAGCACGAGGTCGGCGGGCACGTCGCGCTCGGTGCCCGGCGTGGGCTCGCGACGACCGTCCGGCAGGTACTCGGTGGTCGCCAGTCGCAGCGCGCGCACACGGCCGGCGTCGTCGCCCTCGCCCGGGAGGAACGCGACGGTCGACGCGAGGTACGCGCGCTCACCGCCCTCCTCGTGCGACGACGACACCTCGAACAGCACCGGGTCGGTCGGCCACGGCTGGTGAGCGGGCCGCTCGGTGGGCGGCTGCTTGCCGATCGCGAGCGTCGTGACCGACGCGGCGCCCTGGCGCAGCGCGGTGCCCAGGCAGTCCGAGCCGGTGTCGCCGCCGCCGATGATGACGACGTGCTTGCCCGCGGCCGTGATCTGGTCCGGCACGTCCTTGCCTGCGGCGACCGCGTTGGCCCGGTGCAGGTAGTCCATCGCGACGTGCACGCCGTCGAGGTCCGCACCGGGCACGCGCAGGCGCCGCGGCACGGTCGCGCCCGTGGCGACGACGATCGCGTCGTAGCGGGCCTGCAGCTGCGCCCACGTGACGTCGCGGCCCACCGCGACGCCCGGGCGGAACCGCGTGCCCTCGGCACGCATCTGCTCCAGGCGACGGTCGATGTGGACCTTCTCGAGCTTGAAGTCCGGCACGCCGTAGCGCAGCAGGCCGCCGATCTCGTCGTCGCGCTCGTACACCGCGACCGTGTGACCGGCGCGCGTGAGCTGCTGCGCGGCCGCGAGCCCCGCGGGGCCCGAGCCGACGACGGCGACGGTGTGACCCGTGAGCCGCTGCGGCACCTGCGGCGTGACGAGCCCGCGCGCGAACGCCTCGTCGATGATCGAGACCTCGACGTTCTTGATCGTCACCGGCGGCTGGTTGATGCCCAGCACGCAGCTCGACTCGCACGGCGCCGGGCAGATGCGCCCGGTGAACTCCGGGAAGTTGTTGGTCGCGTGCAGGCGGTCGATCGCGTCCGCCCACTGCCCGCGCCACACGAGGTCGTTCCACTCGGGGATGAGGTTGCCCAGCGGGCAGCCGTTGTGGCAGAACGGCACGCCGCAGTCCATGCAGCGGCCCGCCTGCTCCTTGAGGAACGGCTGGCCCTCCTCGAGGTGGGCGTGCACGTCCTTCCAGTCGCGCAGCCGCACCTCGACGGGTCGGTTCGGCGGGAGCTCGCGCTCCCGCACCTTCAGGAAACCGCGGGGGTCAGCCACGGGCCACCTCCAGGATCTGGTCCCACACGCCGGGCGCGCTCGGGTCGAGGCCGTCGGCCTCGGCCTTCGCGAGCGCACGGCGGACGCGGGCGTACTCGGTGGGCAGCAGACGCGTGAACCGGGCGCGCGTCGCGGCCGGGTCCTCGAGCAGCTGGGCGGCGACCGGCGACCCGGTCTCCTGGGCGTGCGTGCGCAGCAGGCGCTCGACGACCGCGAAGTCGTCGTCGTCGAGCGGGCCGAGGCCGAGCTCGCCGGCGCGCGCCGCCTCGACGTTGACGAGGTCGGGGTCGAGGTCGAGCACGTAGGCCGTGCCGCCCGACATGCCGGCGCCGAGGTTGCGACCCGTGCGGCCCAGCACGACGACCGTGCCGCCGGTCATGTACTCGAGCGCGTGGTCGCCGACGCCCTCGACGACGAGCGTGGCACCGGAGTTGCGCACCCCGAACCGCTCGCCGACGAGCCCGCGCAGGAAGATCTCGCCGCTCGTCGCGCCGTAGCCGATGACGTTGCCGGCGATGACGTTGTGCTCGCTCGTGAGGACCGAGCTGTTGTCGGTCCGCACGACGATGCGGCCGCCCGACAGCCCCTTGCCGACGTAGTCGTTCGCGTCGCCGTGCAGCCGCAGCGTGACGCCGCGCGGCAGGAAGGCGCCGAAGGACTGGCCGGCCGAGCCGGTCAGCGTGACGTCGATCGTGTCGTCGGGCAGGCCCTCGCCGCCGTAGCGCTTGGTGACGTGGTGGCCGAGCATCGTGCCGACCGTGCGGTTGACGTTGCGCACCGGCAGGTCGATGCGGACCTTCTCGCCGCGCTCGAGCGCGGGCTCCGCGAGCGCCACGAGCTGGTTGTCCAGCGCGCGGTCGAGGCCGTGGTCCTGTGTCCTGACCTGGTGCAGCGCCGAGCCCGGCTTGGGCTGCGGCACCGCGAGCACGGGCGCGAGGTCCAGGCCCTCGGCCTTCCAGTGGTCGACGGCCTGACGGGTGTCGAGCATCTCGACGTGGCCGACGGCCTCCTGGATCGACCGGAAGCCGAGCGCCGCGAGGTACTCGCGCACCTCCTGCGCGATGAACTCGAAGAACGCGACGACGAACTCCGGCTTGCCCGTGAACCGCGCGCGCAGCTCCGGGTTCTGGGTCGCGACGCCGACGGGGCACGTGTCGAGGTGGCAGACGCGCATCATGATGCAGCCGGACACCACCAGCGGTGCCGTCGCGAACCCGAACTCCTCGGCGCCGAGGAGCGCGCCGATCACGACGTCCCGCCCGGTCTTCAGCTGGCCGTCGACCTGGACGACCACGCGGTCGCGCAGGTCGTTGAGCACGAGGGTCTGCTGGGTCTCGGCGAGCCCGATCTCCCACGGCGTGCCCGCGTGCTTGAGCGACGTCAGCGGGCTCGCGCCCGTGCCGCCGTCGTGGCCCGAGATGAGCACGACGTCGGAGTGCGCCTTGGCGACGCCCGCGGCGACGGTCCCCACGCCGAACTCGCTGACGAGCTTGGTGTGGATGCGCGCCGACGGGTTCGCGTTCTTCGCGTCGTGGATGAGCTGCGCGAGGTCCTCGATCGAGTAGATGTCGTGGTGCGGCGGCGGCGAGATCAGCCCGACGCCGGGCGTCGAGTGACGCGTCCTGGCCACCCACGGGTACACCTTGTGGCCGGGCAGCTGACCGCCCTCGCCGGGCTTGGCGCCCTGCGCGAGCTTGATCTGGATGTCGTCGGCGTTCGTGAGGTACTCGCTCGTGACGCCGAACCGGCCCGAGGCGATCTGCTTGATCGCCGAGCGCCGGCGCGGGTCGTGCAGACGCTCGGGGTCCTCGCCGCCCTCGCCCGTGTTCGACTTGGCGCCGAGCTGGTTCATCGCGATCGCGAGCGTCTCGTGCGCCTCGGCGGAGATCGACCCGTAGGACATCGCACCGGTGCTGAACCGCTTGACGATCTCGCTGACCGGCTCGACCTCGTCGACCGGCACGGGCGGGCGCGAGCCCTCCTTGAACCGCAGCAGGCCGCGCAGCGTCATCAGGCGCTCGGCCTGCGAGTCGACCCGGTGCGTGTACTCCCGGAACACGTCCATCTGACGCGTGCGCGTCGAGTGCTGCAGCCGGAACACCGTCTCGGGGTCGAACAGGTGCTCCTCGCCCCCGCGCCGCCACTGGTACTCGCCGCCCACCGCGAGGCGCTGGTGCGCCTGGCGGTTGCCGCTCGCGGGGTACGCGTCGGCGTGCCGCGCGGCGACCTCGGCCGCGATGACGTCCAGGCCGATGCCGCCCAGGCGGCTCGTCGTCCCGGTGAAGTACCGGTCGACGAGCGCGTGCGACAGGCCGATGGCCTCGAAGACCTGCGCGCCGCGGTACGACGCGATGGTCGAGATGCCCATCTTGGACATGACCTTCAGGACGCCCTTGCCGAGCGCCTTGATGAGGTTCGCGACGGCCTTCTCGGGTCCCACGCCGGGCAGGTACCCGCTGCGCGCGAGGTCCTCGACCGTCTCCATCGCGAGGTACGGGTTGACGGCCGCGGCGCCGTAGCCGACGAGCAGCGCGACGTGGTGCACCTCGCGGACGTCACCGGCCTCGACGACCAGGGAGATCTGCGTGCGGGTGTGCCGCCGCAGCGTGTGGTGGTGCACCGCCGAGAGCAGCAGCAGCGACGGGATCGGTGCGAGGTCCGCGTCGGAGTTGCGGTCGGACAGCACGAGGAAGCTCACGCCGTCGGCGACCGCGCGGTCGACCTCCGCGAAGATCTCCTCGAGACGCTTCTCGAGGGCCGCTCCCCCGCCCTCGACCTTGTACAGGCCGCGGATGATCGTCGAGCGGAAGCCCAGCGCGGGCTCCTTCGCGACGTGCACGATCTTCGCGAGCTGGTCGTTGTCGATCACCGGGAACGGCAGCATGACCTTGCGCGCGTGCGCGGGGCCGTCCTCCAGGAGGTTCGGCTCGGGCCCGATGGCCCCGCCGATCGACGTCACGAGCTCCTCGCGGATCGCGTCGAGCGGCGGGTTCGTCACCTGCGCGAACATCTGCGTGAAGTAGTCGAAGAGCAGACGCGGGCGCTTCGAGAGCACCGCGACCGGCGTGTCCGACCCCATCGCGCCGAGGGGCTCGGCACCGGCCGACGCCATGGGCGTCAGGAGGATCTTCAGCTCCTCCTCGGTGTACCCGAACGCGCGCTGGCGACGCCGCACGGACGCCGACGAGTGCGCGACGTGCTCGCGCTCGGGCAGCTGCTCGAGGCGCACGACGTTCTCCTGCACCCACTGGCCGTACGGCCGCTGGGCCGCGAGCTGGGCCATCACCTCGGTGTCCGCGACGATGCGGCCCTGACCGGTGTCGACGAGGAAGAACAGCCCCGGCTCGAGCCGGCCCTTCGCGACGATCGTCGCGGGGTCGAGGTCCAGCACGCCGGCCTCGGACGCGCACACCACGAGGCCGTCCTCGGTCACCCAGTAGCGCCCGGGCCGCAGGCCGTTGCGGTCCTGCACGGCCCCGATGAGCGTGCCGTCGGTGAACGTCATGGCGGCTGGGCCGTCCCACGGCTCCATGAGCGTCGAGTGGTACTCGAAGAACGCGCGCGTCGCCGGGTCCATCTGCGCGTGGTTCTCCCACGGCTCCGGGATCATCATCATGATCGCGTGCGGCAGCGAGCGGCCCGCGAGGTGCAGGAGCTCGAGCACCTCGTCGAAGCTGCCCGAGTCCGACCCGCCCGGCGTGCACACCGGCAGCAGCGGCTCGAGGTCGCCCAGCAGCTCGGAGGCCAGCATGCCCTCGCGCGCGGCCATCCAGTTGCGGTTGCCCTTGACCGTGTTGATCTCCCCGTTGTGGGCGATCATCCGGAACGGCTGCGCGAGCGGCCAGGACGGGAACGTGTTGGTCGAGAAGCGCGAGTGCACGAGCGCGATCTCGGACGCGTACCGCGGGTCCGACAGGTCCGCGAAGAACGGCTCGAGCTGGGCCGTCGTCAGCATGCCCTTGTACGTGATGGTCCGCGCCGACAGCGACGCGAAGTACACGCCGTGCTCGCGCTCGGCGCGCTTGCGCAGCCGGTACGCACGCCGGTCCAGGTCGATGCCCGCGAGCTCGCGGGACGGGTCCGCGACGACGAGCTGCCGGAAGACCGGCATCGAGGCGCGCGCCGTGGGCCCGACCAGGTCGGCCGTGACGACGACCTCGCGCCACGCGAGGACCTCGAGCTTCTCCTCCGCGGCGACCGCCTCGACCGCGGCGACCGCCTCGGCCCGCGCGTCGTCGTCCTGCGGCAGGAACGCCATGCCGATCGCGTAGTGCCCGGCGGGCGGCAGCTCGGCGTCGACCACGTCACGCAGGAACGCGTCGGGGATCTGCGTGAGGATGCCGGCGCCGTCGCCGCTGTCCTCCTCGGCACCGACCGCGCCGCGGTGGTCCAGGTTGAGCAGCGCGGTCAGACCGGCGTCGACGATGTCGCGACCGGGCGTGCCGCGCAGCGTCGCGACCCAGGCGAAGCCGCACGCGTCGTGCTCGGCCGCCGGGTCGTACAGCGCGTGCCGGGAGGGCGCCACGGGGGCGCCAGGGCTCACGGGCGACGTCGACATCAGCGCACCGTCCTCACAGTCCCCGGGGGCGGGGCATCGCACGAACAAGGGGGTACCGGGACGTCGTCGGCCCGTGCAGTGAGGCGACGATACCGCCCGCAGCGCGGGTCGGTGCCCCACCTCTCACGAGACGGGGCCCGGCCGCCCCGTGTCACCGGGTGCGCTCGGAGGCGTCCGCCTCGTCGTCCTGCGTCGTGGGGGGTGTCAGCAGGAGGGTCGTCTCGCGTCCGGGATGCCGGCGCCCGACCACCACGAACGCTACCAGCGCGCCGAGGCCCACCAGGATCGAGGTCCAGACGTTGAGCCGCAGGCCCAGCACCGTCTCGGCCGGGTCGATGCGCAGCAGCTCGATCCACAGCCGGCCCGCGGTGTAGAGCACCACGTACAGCCAGAACACGCGGCCGTGCCCGAGCCGGCGGCGGCGGTCCAGGTAGATCAGCAGACCGGCCGCCGCGAGGTTCCACAGCAGCTCGTACAGGAACGTCGGGTGGAACAGCGTGCCGGACTCGTAGCCCGCGGGCAGGTGCGCGTCGTCGATGCGCAGGCCCCACGGCAGCGTCGTCGGGGCGCCGAACAGCTCCTGGTTGAACCAGTTGCCGAGACGGCCGATGCCCTGCGCGAGCAGCAGGCCCGGCGCGAGCGCGTCGGCGAACGGCGCAAGGCGCACGCCCGCGCGGCGGCAGCCGATCCACGCGCCGACCGCGCCGAGCGCCACGGCGCCCCAGATGCCGAGACCGCCCTCCCAGATGGCGAACGCCTTCCAGGGGTCGCCACCCTCGCCGAAGTACTTCGCCGGCGAGCTGATGACGTGGTAGAGCCGGCCGCCGACGATGCCGAACGGCACGGCCCAGTACGTGATGTCGAGGACCGTCTCGGGGTCGCCGCCCCGCTCGCGCCAGCGTCGCTGGGTCACCACGACGGCGACGACGATGCCGAGGAGGATCGCGATCGCGTACGCGCGCAGCGGGAACGGGCCGAGGTGCCACACGCCCCGCGACGGGCTGGGGATCGCCAGGGCGAGCGCCCCGGTCACCGCGGGACCCGCTGCGCCGAGCGCACGCCGTCCGCCAGCCCGGCGGCGGTCGCAGCGAGCGCGTCGAGCCCCGCGCTCTCGTCGGGCGCGTCGAGCAGGGCGCGCACGAGCGCCGAGCCGACGATCACGCCGTCGGCGTACGCGGCCACCTGTGCGGCCTGCTCGGGTCGCGACACGCCGAGCCCGACGCAGACCCGTTCGGCACCGGCGGCACGCGTGTCCGCGACGAGCTGCTCGGCGCGGTCGCCGACCGTCGCGCGCTCCCCCGTGACGCCCATGGTCGACGCCGCGTACACGAAGCCGCGGCTCACGCCGACCGTCGAGGCGAGGCGCTCGGGCGTCGAGCTCGGCGCGACCAGGAACACGCGGTCGAGCGCGTGCTCGTCGGCAGCGGCGAGCCACTGCCCGGCCTCGTCCGGCACGAGGTCCGGCGTGATGAGCCCCGCGCCGCCCGCGGCGGCGAGATCGCGCGCGTACGCGTCCACGCCGTACCGCAGCACGAGGTTCCAGTACGTCATGACCAGCACGGGCGCGCCGGCGTCGGCGATCTCCTCGACCACGCGCAGCGTGTCCCGCACGCGCGTGCCCTGCGCGAGCGCCCGGTCGACCGCACGCTGGATGACGGGGCCGTCCATGACGGGGTCGGAGTACGGCATGCCGAGCTCGACGACGTCGACGCCCGCCTCGACCATCGTCCGTGCGGCACGGGCGGAGCCCGGCACCGACGGGAAGCCGACCGGCAGGTAGCCGACGAGCGCGGCGCGCGGCGACTCCCCCGCGGCCAGGGCCTCGAGCCGCTCGCCGGTGCGCGAGCGGACCTGCGTCGTGCTCACAGCTGCTCTCCCTCGTCCGCCTTGACCACCGGCTCGTCCTCGATGAGCCCGAACCACGCGGCGGCCGTCGCGACGTCCTTGTCCCCGCGCCCCGACAGGTTCACCAGGAGCACGGGCTCGTGCCCGTCCGTCGACCACGCTGCCGCCTCGCGGCCCAGCTGGATCGCACCCGCGAGGGCGTGCGCCGACTCGATGGCCGGGATGATCCCCTCGGTCCGGCACAGCACGCGGAACGCGTCCATCGCCTCGTCGTCCGTCACCGGGCGGTACTGCGCGCGGCCGATGTCGTGCAGCCACGCGTGCTCGGGGCCGACGCTCGGGTAGTCCAGCCCGGCCGACACCGAGTGGCTGGGCAGCGTCTGGCCGTCCTCGTCCTGCAGCAGGTAGCTGCGCGTGCCCTGCAGCACACCGGGCGACCCGCCCGAGAACCGCGCGGCGTGCCGCCCCGAGTCGACGCCCGAGCCGCCGGCCTCGAAGCCGAAGAGCCGCACGTCCGGGTCGTCGAGGAACGCGTTGAAGATCCCCATCGCGTTCGACCCGCCGCCCACGCACGCCGCGACCGCGTCGGGCAGCCGACCGGTCTCGTCGAGCAGCTGGGCGCGCGCCTCGTCGCCGATGACCTTGTGGAAGTCGCGCACCATCTCGGGGAACGGGTGCGGTCCCGTCACGGTGCCGAGCAGGTAGTGCGTCGTGTCGACGTTGGCGACCCAGTCGCGCAGCGCCTCGTTGATCGCGTCCTTGAGCGTGCGCGACCCGATCGCGACCGGCACGACGGTCGCGCCGAGGAGCTGCATGCGCGCGACGTTGAGGGCCTGGCGCTGCGTGTCCTCCTCGCCCATGTAGATCGTGCAGTCGAGGTCGAGCAGGGCGGCGGCCGTGGCGGTCGCGACGCCGTGCTGCCCCGCGCCCGTCTCGGCGATGACGCGCTTCTTGCCCATGCGCTTGACGAGCAGCGCCTGCCCCAGCACGTTGTTGATCTTGTGCGAGCCCGTGTGGTTGAGGTCCTCGCGCTTGAGGAACACGCGCACGCCGTCGCCCACGTGACGCGCGAACCGCGGGACCTCGGTCAGCGGGCTCGGGCGGCCGGTGTACGTGCGGTGCAGCCGCTCGAGCTCGTCGGAGAACGCCGGGTCGGCGAGCGCCTTGTGGTACGCCGTCTCGAGCTCGTCGAGGGCCGCGATGAGCGCCTCGGGCACGAAGCGCCCGCCGAACTCGCCGAAGTACGGGCCCTGGTGCGTCGCGAGCGGACCGCCGCCCAGCAGCACGTCCCGCAGCCGGCGACCCTCCTGCGCGCGCCCGGCGGTCACTGCCGCACCGCCCGCAGCGACGGGTGCGACCCCGCCGCGACGAGGTCCGCCACGGACTGGCGCGGCGCGTCGTCCGTGACGAGCGCCTCGCCCACCAGCACGACGTCCGCGCCGGCGCGCGCGTAGTCCATGACGTCGTGCGGACCCCGCACGCCGGACTCGGCGACCTTGACGAGGTCGGACGGGATCGCGGGCGCGACGCGCGCGAACGTCGTGCGGTCGACCTCGAGCGAGCGCAGGTCACGCGCGTTCACGCCGATGACGCGGGCGCCCGCGTCCACCGCACGCGCCACCTCCTCGGTGTCGTGCACCTCGACGAGCGCGGTCATCCCGAGCGAGTGCACCCGCTCGACGAGCGACTCCAGCACGGTCTGCTCGAGGGCCGCGACGATCAGCAGCACGAGGTCGGCGCCGTGCGCACGCGCCTCCCACACCTGGTACGGCGAGACCACGAAGTCCTTGCGGAGCACCGGCACGTCCACGCGCGCGCGGACCGCGTCGAGGTCGGCGAGCGAGCCGTTGAACCGGCGCTGCTCGGTGAGCACCGAGATCGCGACGGCCCCGCCCTTCTCGTACTCGGCGGCGAGCGCCGCGGGGTCCGAGATCGAGGCGAGCGCGCCCTTGCTCGGGCTCGAGCGCTTCACCTCGGCGATCACCGTGACCGCGTCGGCGGCCTTGAGCCGCGAGACGCACTGCAGCGCGGACTCGCGCCGGGCCGCCCGCTCCTTGAGCTCGGCCAGGGGTGTCGCCGCCTCGCGTGCGGCCAGGTCCTCGCGCACCCCCGCAACGATGTCGTCCAGCACGGTCATCGACGGATCATCCCCTCTGGCCGGTCGGTGCGGCGCCGGCCCGGTCCTCGGGCCCTCGCCACCGACTCGTCATCGTAGACGGGCCCCCGGGTACCCCCGTCCACCGCCCGAGGTGTGGGACCGGGTGCTCCGCCGGCCGGTCCCGAGCCGGTCGGTCCCGGTCTAGTGGCGCCACGGGCCGTCGAGGAACGGCACGGCGAAGCCGACGAACATCAGCGGGAGCAGCACGGTCAGCACGAACATGATCGCGAGCAGACCGCCCAGGGCGGTGCCGACCCACCCGAGGACCACGCCCGCGGTCGCCATGCCGTCGTTGTTCGCCTCGCCCGCGGCCGCGGCGCGGCGCGCGTTCCCGCCCACGACCACGGCGGGGATGCCGGTGAAGAACAGGCAGCCCAGCACCGAGAGCAGACCCAGGACGAGCGACCACACCGCGAGGTCGTTGCGCGGGTAGAAGGGTGCCGGGCCGTAGCCCGGGGGCGGGTAGCCCGGCGGCGGGTAGCCCGCAGGGGTGCCGCCGACGGGCGGACGGGCGGCCGACGGGTCGCCGGGCGACGCCGCGGGCGCGCCGTGCTGGTCGTCCGGCCCCGCCCAGGTCGGCGCCGGCTGCCCGGCAGCGTGATCCCGCGCGGCCGTCGGGGCGTCCTGCGTCGACGCCCCGACGTCGTGCGACGCGTAGGCCGCCTCACGGCCGTAGACCGGCCCCTCGGGCGTCGACGGCGCGTCGCCGGCGCGCGGCTCGTTCGGCTGCGTCATGGTGCGGCCTCCAGGATCACGGGACGGGTGCGGGACGGCGCCCGGGGATCAGGGCAGGGGCCCGGGCGAGAGGTAGGGAGCCAGGACCGGCACGTTGCGCAGCACGGAGAACGCCACCACCACGACGAGCACGGTCCACGGCAGCCACCGCGGTGCCGTGAGCGGCGGCCCGCCGCGCAGGCGGCGCCAGGTCCACACGACCCACGTGGCGGCGAGCAGCGGCGCGGCGACCGTCCACAACGGGTTCACCGACCAGGCGCCCACGAGGTCGCCCGTGAGCATGTCGTGCGTGGCGCGCAGGCCCCCGCACCCCGGGCAGTACACGCCGAGGAAGAGCACCGACGGGCAGATCCCGTAGCTGAGCGGCTGGTACGGCGACCGGACGACCAGCAGCGCGGCACCCGCCGCCGCGGCCGCCCCGACGACGAACGGCAGCACCGCACCCCGCCGCGCGGCGGGGTGCGGTGCCGTGGTCCCGGCGGCGACGCCGGGCGTGAGCCGAGAGGTCACGGCGCCATCTGCTGCTGGCGCTCCACCTCGGACTGGACGTAGTCCATGAAGCCGTCCCAGCCGCCGTACTGGGAGATGCCCATGACGACGCTCACCAGGATGTAGAGGCCGAGGACGATGCCGAGGATGCTGACGATGATGCCTGCGAGCGAGAGACCGCCGTTGGTCGCCTCGCCACGGGCCGCGGCGCCGCGGCCCTTGACGCCGAGCCACAGACCGATCGCGCCGGGGATGACGCCGACCACGAAGCAGCACAGCAGCACCGACAGTATGCCCAGCACCAGGGACCAGACGCCGAGCGAGTTGCGCGACGTGTTCTGGGGGGCCGCACCGTAGCCGGTCGCCTCCTGGCCGTAGCCGCCGTACGCGGGCGTCTGGCCGTACGCGGGGGCCTGCCCGTAGGCCGGCGGCTGGCCCGGCGCGGCCGGGGGCTGCTGCCCGTAGGTCGGCGGCTGGCCGTAGCCGGGCGCCGCGGGCGTCTCCGGCCCGGTGCCCGCCGGGTACGGCGGGACACCGCCCGAGGCGGGCGGAACGGGCGGCTGACCGCCCGCGCCCGACGGGTCGGGGGTCGACGGGTCACGCGGCTCGTTGGGGGTCGACATGCAGATCTCCCTGCGTCGTTCGGGGCCGACCACCAGGGCCGGCCGGGTGCGGTCCGGGACGGAGCCCCGGAACGGTCAGTGCGCCCCGCGGCGGCGGGCCCGGGCGAGCGTCGCGGCGCCACCCTGGCCGTGCCCCAGCAGCTGCAGGACCTTGCCGAGCACGAGGCCGCCGACGGCGATCGCCATGCCGACCCAGAAGAGCCAGACCAGCGCGAACGCCACGCCCAGCGCGGCGACGAGGGCACCGGCCACGACGACCCAGGTCGTCGTCCACGCGGCCACCGTCCGGCCGTGGTTGGTCGGCGGGGTCGACGGCGGCAGGTGCACCGTCTCCGTCCGCGTCGGGTGCTGGGCCCGGTGGGCCAGGGAGTGGTCGGTCATCGCTAGGTCCTTCGTCCTCGGTTCGGCCCAACCCTATCCGAGTCGGGACCTCCTGACGCGCTGGTCAGGACGGGTCGTCGCCCCGGCTGAGCGCGTCCCAGTCGTCACGCTCGTCGGGCTCGTGCCCGTCGCGCGCGGGCCGCGCCGCGGGCACCTCGTGCCGCGAGGAGCGGCGGGTCCAGTCCCCCGGCGCACGCAGCAGCGCGGCGGCGAGGAGCACGGTCGCCGCGCCCAGGACGAGGGCCACGGCGGGCCACGGGGTCAGGGCCGTGCTCGCGGCCGTCGGGACGCCGGTGGCGTCGGCCAGCGCACCCGTGACCGCACCCGCCGGGTCCCGCAGCACCGCGACGCCCGCACCGGCCACCAGCAGGCCGGCGCCGGCCGCGACGACCGCGACCAGGACCCGTCCCGCGCGCGCGACCAGGCCGAGCGCACCGGCCGCCGCCGCCAGCACGAGTGCGGCGCCCCCGACCTGCGGGGCAGCAGCGGCGCCCGCCACCTGGACGGTCACCGCGCCCTCGAGCGCCGACGCACCGGTCCCCCGCACCCAGGTGGGCAGGGCGACGAGCCCGGCCAGCGCCGCGGCGGCCAGCAGCAGGGCGACCCAGCGGCCGCGCCGGGGCGGTGAGGCGGTCACGGCACGTCGCGCCGCAGGCGCGCCGCGAGCTGGACCGCGCGCACCGCGGCCGCGGCCTTGTTGCGCGACTCCTCGTACTCGAGCGCGGGCACCGAGTCCGCGACGACACCGCCTCCGGCCTGCACGCTCGCCCGCCCGTCGCGCAGCACGGCCGTACGGATCGCGATGGCCATGTCCATGTCGCCCGCGAAGTCGAAGTACCCGACCGTGCCGCCGTAGACCCCGCGCCGGGCGGGCTCGAGCTCGTCGATCAGCTCGATGGCGCGCGGCTTGGGCGCGCCCGAGAGCGTGCCCGCGGGGAACGTGGCCATGAACGTCTGCAGCGCCGTGGCACCGGGGCGCAGCCGCCCGACCACCGTCGAGCAGATGTGCATGATGTGCGAGAACCGGCGCACGGCCATGAAGTCGACGACCTCGACGCTCGTCGGCTCGCACACCTTGACCATGTCGTTCCGGGACAGGTCGACGAGCATGATGTGCTCGGCGCGCTCCTTCGGGTCGGCCAGCACCTCGTCCTGCAGCGCGCGGTCCTCCTCGGGCGTCGCGCCGCGCGGCCGTGACCCCGCGATCGGGAACGTCGTGACGTGGCCGTCGCTGACCTTGACGAGCGTCTCGGGGCTCGACCCGACGACAGCGAAGTCCCGGCCATCGGCGTCCTGCAGCGCGAGCAGGTACATGTACGGGCTCGGGTTGATGGTCCGCAGCACGCGGTAGACGTCGAGCGGGTCGGCCGGGCAGTCGAGGTCGAGGCGCTGGGAGAGCACGACCTGGAACACCTCGCCGTCGCGGATCGCCTCCTGCCCGCGCACGACGGCCTCCTCGAACTCGGCGCGCGTGCTGCGGAACTCCAGCTCGGGCGCCGCGACGTCGGGGTCGACGACCGCGGGAGCGGGCGGTGCGGGCCGACGCAGCGCCGCCTGCATGTCGTCGAGCCGACGGACCGCGTCGGCGTAGGCGTCGTCGACGCGCTCGTCCGTCGCGTCGAAGTTGATCGCGTTCGCGACGAGCCAGACCGAGCCCGTGACGTGGTCGACCGCGGCCAGGTCGCTCGCGAGCAGCAGCGCGACCTCGGGGATCCCGAGCTCCTCGGGCGCGCGTGCGGGCAGCGTGGGCTCCCAGTGCCGCACGACGTCCCAGCCGAGCACGCCGACGAGGCCGCCGGTGAGCGGCGGCAGCCCGTCGATGCAGGGCGTGTGCAGCACGTCGAGCGTGCGGCCGAGCACGTCGAGCACGTCCCCCTCGGTCGGCACGCCGACCGGCACGTCGCCCGACCACGCCGCACGGCCGTCGCGCACGGACAGCCGCGCGCGGGACGCGACGCCCACGAACGACCAGCGGCCCCAGGTGCCGTCCGACTCGGCGGACTCGAGCACGAACGTGCCGGGGCGCCCGGCCGCCAGCGTGCGGTAGAGGCCCACCGGGGTCACGTCGTCCGCGAGCAGGCGACGCACCACCGGGACGACGCGCCGGTCGGCGGCCAGCTCGCGGAACGTCCCCGCCGACGGCCAGGTCGCGCCCCAGGGCAGCTCCGTGACGGTTGCACGGGGCGCGGCGGAGGCGGACGGTCCGGTCACGGCTGGGCTCCTGGGGCGGTCGGGGGCGTGGCGTCCGAGACGGGCAGCGGACCGCCCGCCTCGAAGCACGTGCGGGTACCGGTGTGGCAGGCCGCGCCCACCTGGTCGACCGTCACGAGCAGCGCGTCGCCGTCGCAGTCGAGCGCGACCGCACGCACGTGCTGCACGTGGCCGGACGTGTCGCCCTTGCGCCAGTACTCCTGGCGCGAGCGGCTCCAGAACGTGACACGACCGGTCGTGAGCGTGCGGTGCAGCGCCTCGTCGTCCATCCAGCCCAGCATGAGCACCTCGCGGGTGTCGTGCTGCTGGACGATCGCGGCGACGAGCCCGGCGTCGTCGCGCCGCAGCCGTGCGGCGACGGCCGGGTCGAGCGCGCTGCGGGCGACGCGTCCGCCCGTCGTGGTCGTGGAGGGGTCGGTCTGCGGCACGCGACGATCCTGCCACGACGACCGGGAGGGGACCGCCGCCGTCCACCCCGGACCGCGGGGGCCGGACGGCGGGGCCACGGCCCGGGCACCGCGCTCAGCGGGTCTGGGCGACCCAGGCGGCGTGCATCGACGCGTAGTGACCGCCCCGCGCGACGAGGTCGGTGTGCGTGCCGACCTCCACGACGCGCCCGGCGTGCACGACGACCACGAGGTCCGCGGCCTCGGCCGTCGACAGGCGGTGCGCGATCGTCAGCGTCGTACGGCCGCGGGACAGCTCGCGCAGCGCACGCGCGATGCGGACCTCGGCGACCGGGTCGACGGCCGACGTCGCCTCGTCGAGCAGGAGCAGGTCGCCGTCCGCGAGGCTCGCGCGGGCGAGCGCGACGAGCTGGCGCTCGCCCGCCGAGAGCAGCTCGCCGCGCTGCCCGACGGGCGTGGCGAGGCCGCCGGGCAGCTCCGCGACCCACGCGTCGAGGCCGAGCACGTCGACCGCCTCCTGCACGCGCGCCGCGACCCGCGGGTCGGCGTCGGGGTCGGCGTCCTGCCGCAGGCCGTACGCGACGTTCTGCGCGAGGGTCCCGTCGAACAGGAAGCCCTCCTGCGGCACCAGCACGACGCGGCGGCGCAGGTCCTGCGACGCGATCTCGCGCAGGTCGACGCCGTCGAGCCGGACCGCACCCGTCGTGGGGTCCATGAAGCGCGCGACGAGCTTCGCGAGCGTCGTCTTGCCCGAGCCCGTGGCACCCACGACCGCGACGGACGTGCCCGCCGCGATGCGCAGGTCGACGTCCTGCAGGACGGGCGGTCCGCCCGGGTAGGCGTAGCCGACGCCCTCGAACGACAGCGTCGCGGGCCCGCGCGGGCTCGGCACGGCGTCCGGCCCGGGGTCGGGCACGTCCACCGGGGTCTCGAGCACGCCGAGCACGCGCCGCCACCCCGCGACCGCGTTCTGCAGCTCGTTGAGGATCTCGGTCGCCATCTGCACGGGACCGGTGAAGAGCTGCACGAGGAAGAGGAACGCCAGCACCCGACCGACGGACAGCTCGCCGGCGACGCCGAGCCACGTGCCCGCGACCACCACGACGGCGAGGACGAGGTTCGCCACGAGCACGCCGGACGAGAACACGACGGCGACGAGGTTCTGGGCGCGCACCATGGCCCGTCGTGTCGCCGCCACGGCCGCGTCGATGCGCCGCTGCGTGCGCTCGGCGACCCCGTACGCGCGGATCGTCTCGGCGCCGACCACCGCCTCGGACACCGCGCCCAGCATCGCGCCGTACCGCTCGCGCACCTCGGAGTACCGCCGGTTCACGCCGCGCTGCATGCGCGGCAGCACGAGCACGAGCGGCACGAAGCACGCCCACACGAGCAGCGTGAGCTGCCACGAGTACACGGCCATGAGCACGGTCGCGACGACGATCTGGAGCACCGAGACGAGCAGCATGATGCCGCCCCACTGGACGAACATCGAGATCGTGTCGACGTCGGACGTCACGCGCGAGACGAGCGAGCCGCGCCGCTCGGTGCTCTGCGTGAGCACCGACAGGTCGTGCACGTGGCGGAACGCCCGCGTCCGCAGGGTCAGCAGCCCCGACTCGCTCGAGCGGAAGAGGCGCACGTTGACGAGCGCCGAGCAGGCGGCACCCACCGCGAGCCCCACGGCGGCGAGGCCGACGAGCGTCGCGGCGCGTGCCGCGTCCACGCCGTCGGCGCCGAGCACGGCGGTGTCGACGGTCTGCTGGACGGAGATCGGCACGAGGACGCGCGCGACCGCGGCGACCACCGCGAGGCCGAGCGTCAGCGTGAGCCCGTCGAGCATCTCGGGCGAGACCTGCACGCCGCGTCGCAGCGTCGCGAGCACGCCGAGCGTGCTCGCGGGCGCCATCCGCGCGTCGCGCTCGACCGTGGGCGGAACCCCCGCGCTCACCTGCGTCCTCCCTCGACCGTCACGTCGTCCTCGTCCCACACCTCGGGCGCGCCCTCGTCGGCGCGCTCGCGCTCGCGACGCTCCGACTCCCGCTCGTACGCGGTCGCGAGCTCGCGGTACCCCGGGTCGCGGGCGAGCAGCTCGGCGTGCGTCCCGCGGTCGACGACGCGCCCGGCGTCGAGGTGCACGACCTCGTCCGCGAGCAGCACCGACGACATGCGGTAGGCCACGAGCAGGACCGTGGGTCCCGCGGCGCCGTCCGCCGCCTGGAGCCCCGTGAGGATGTCGCGCTCGACGCGCGGGTCGACGGCGGACGTCGCGTCGTCGAGCACGAGGACGCGCGGGCGACGCACGAGCGCGCGTGCCAGCGCGAGCCGC
Organism: Cellulomonas sp. HD19AZ1; assembly: GCF_004535805.1. Lineage (NCBI taxonomy): Bacteria > Bacillati > Actinomycetota > Actinomycetes > Micrococcales > Cellulomonadaceae > Cellulomonas > Cellulomonas sp. HD19AZ1. Next base: position 745,681 of record NZ_SPHX01000001.1, on the reverse strand, counting down.
TGCCGCTGCCCGCCGGACAGGTTCGCGCCACGCTCCCCGAGGGGCGAGTCCAGCCCGCCGGGCAGGGCACGCACGACGTCGTCGACGCGCGCCGCGCGCAGCGCCGCCCACACGTCGTCGTCGCTCGGCGCCAGCGGGTCGTCGGGGTCGGCGAGCGTGACGTTGCCGCGCACGGTGTCCTCGAAGACGAAGGTCGACTGGCTCACGAACGCGACCTGCGCCGCGAGGTCGGCGGGGCGGACGTCGCGCACGTCGGTGCCGTCGACCTCCACGACCCCCGCCGACGGGTCGGACAGCCGCGGCACGAGCCCCACGACGGTCGACTTGCCCGAACCCGTCGCGCCGACGACCGCGAGCGTGCGGCCCGCGGCGACGTGCAGGTCGACGCCGTGCAGGAGCTCGACCTCGCCGTCGGCGGTGGGCACGCGCAGGTGCACGGCGCGCAGCCGCACGTCGGCGCCGCCCGCGTGCGGCACGAGGGGCGTCGACCCGTCCACGGGGATCCCGCGCGCGTCGAGCACGCGCGAGACGCGGTCGTGGCCGACGAGCCCGCGGGGCAGCTCGCCCAGGACCCAGCCGAACGCGCGCACCGGGACCGCCAGCAGCGTGAGCAGGTACGCGGCCGCGACCACGTCGCCCGTGCCGATCGCGCCGGCCGCGACGCGGTGCGTGCCCACGAGCAGCACCAGGAGCGTGCCCAGGTTCGGCAGCAGGTCGATCACCGGGTCGAACACCGCACGCACGACGCCGACGCGCACGTTCGCGTCGCGCAGCGCCCGGGCACGCGCGGTGAACCGCGCGTCCTCACGGTCCTCGGTACCGAGCGACTTCACGAGCGTCGCGGCCTCGAAGCTCTCGTGCGCGACGTCGGCGACCTCGGCGCGCAGCTGCTGGGCGTGCGTGATGGCCGGCGTCATGCGGCGCTGGAAGACCAGGTTGGCGACGACGGCGAGCGGCAGCACGACGAGCGCCGCGACCGCGAGCCACACGTCCGTGCGCAGCAGCGCGACGGTCGCGACCGCGATCATGACGACGACGCCGAGCGCGAACGGCAACGGGTTGAACACGCCCGTCGCCGCCTCGACGTCGGACCCGGCGTTCGACAGCAGCTGACCCGTGGGGTGACGCCGGTGCCACGACATCGGCAGGCGCAGGTACTGCCGGGTCACGGCGCGCCGGTGGTCCGCCTGGAGGTCCGCCACGCCCATCCCCGCGAGGATGCGTCGCCCGGCGACGGCCGCCGCGAGCGACAGCGCCACCAGCGCGAGCGCGAGCCCGGCCTGCCAGATCCGCCCCTGCGCCTCCTGCGACCCCGCGAGCGCGGGCACCACGACGTCGTCCGTCGCCCGCCCGAGCACGCGGCTCACGGCCACGGTGAGCGCACCGAAGGCGCCCGAGGTCGCGATCGCCGCGGCGTACGTGCGCGGGTGCGAGCGCAGCCCGCGCCACAGCAGCCCGACCGAGCGCCGGGCGACGGAGCCGCGGAGCATCGAGCCGGCAGGGGCGTCGGCGGGCCGGGGGCGCGCGGGCACGGGGGATCACACTCCTGACGGAAAGGGGATACCGCGATCCTCTCACGGGGGTCCGACACGTCGACGGCCGGTCTCGCGCCACGCGCGCGGGTCCCCGACGTGGCACGATCCCGTGGCATGACCTGGCACGAGACCGAGCGCGCGTGGCTGTCCGACGCGCTGCGCGCCGCCGACCCGCACGACCCGACGCTGTGCCGCGGCTGGCAGGCACGCCACCTCGCCGCGCACCTCGTGCTGCGCGAGCACCCCGTCGCCGCCGCGGGAGCCGTGCGCGGCGGTCTCGCCGCGGCGACCGAGCGGCTGGCCGGCACCGCCGCCGACGCCGACGGCTATGCGACGCTCGTCGACCGCGTGGCGCGCCCGCCGGCGCGCTGGAGCCCGCTCGCGTGGGCAGGCGACGCCGTCAACGTCAGCGAGTACTTCATCCACCACGAGGACCTGCGCCGCGGCGACGGGCCCGTGCCCCCGCGCGACCTGCCCGACGAGCTGGTCGAGGTGCTCTGGGCGCAGCTCGTGCGCACGGCCCCGCTGCGGCTGCGGCGGCTGCCGGTCGGGACCGTGCTGGTCCGCGACGACGGCAGGCGCGCCGCCGTCCGCTCGCCGCGGTCCGGCCACGGGTCGGTGGTCCTGCGCGGCGACGTCGGCGAGCTGGTCCTCGCGGTGTCGGGCCGCCTGCAGGCCGCGGACGTGCGTCTCGTCGGCGCCGACGACGACGTCGCGGCCGTCCGCGAGCTCCTCACCGGACCGTGAGCGCGGCGCCGGGCGCCTCGCCCGGGCGCCGCGCGGCGGCGGTCAGCGCACCACGACGTCCGCGGCGCGCAACGCGTCCTTGACCTGCCCGACCGTGAGCGTCCCGAAGTGGAAGACGCTCGCGGCCAGGACGGCGTCGGCGCCCGCCCGGGCGGCCTCGACGAAGTGCTCCACGGTGCCCGCGCCGCCCGACGCGATGAGGGGCACCCGCACGCGCGCCCGCACGTCGGCGATCATCTGCAGGTCGAAGCCCGCGGTCGTGCCGTCGGCGTCCATCGAGTTGAGCAGGATCTCCCCCACCCCGAGCTCGGCGGCACGGTGCGCCCACTCGACGGCGTCGATCCCCGTGCCGCGGCGGCCGCCGTGCGTCGTCACCTCGTAGCCGGACGCGGTGCGCACGTCGCCCGTCGTGCGGCGCGCGTCGACGGACAGGACGAGCACCTGCGACCCGAAGCGGTCGGCGATCTCGGTGATGAGCTCGGGCCGGGCGATCGCGGCCGTGTTCACCCCGACCTTGTCGGCGCCGGACCGCAGGAGCCGGTCGACGTCCTCGGGCGAGCGGACGCCGCCCCCGACGGTCAGCGGCACGAACACCTCCTCGGCCGTGCGGCGCACGACGTCGTAGGTCGTGGCCCGGTCGGACGACGACGCCGACACGTCGAGGAACGTCACCTCGTCGGCGCCCTCGGCGTCGTAGCGGCGCGCGAGCTCGACCGGGTCGCCCGCGTCACGCAGGTTCGCGAAGTTCACGCCCTTGACGACCCGACCCGCGTCGACGTCGAGGCACGGGATGACCCGCAGCGCGAGGCTCACGGCGTGGCCTGCGCGGGGGCGCCGGTCGCGAGGATGTCGATGACGAACACGACGGTCTTGCCCGCGAGCTCCTCGGCGTCGGTGACGCCCAGCGGGTAGGACGGTGGCACGACGAGCATCACGCGGCTCCCGGTCGGCTGGTCGACGAGTCCCTCGGCCCACGGCGGCACGTCCGAGAGCAGGAACGACACCGGCAGGCCGCGCTGCCACGTCGAGTCGAACAGGGCGCCGTCGTCCCACGCGAACCCGCCGTACTGGACCGTGATGACGTCGCCGGCGTTGACCTGCGGACCCGTGCCCCGGACCAGCGGCTGCACCACGAGGTCGTCGGGCGGCGGCGTGCCCGTCGCCGTGAGCGTCGGCACGCCGTCGGCCTCCTCGACCACGGGCAGCGAGGCGTCGGGCGTCACCGGCTCGCCCTCGGCCCGCGTGGGCAGGACGTCGAGGACCGTGACGGTCGGGTAGTCGGCGCCCGACCCGCCCGGCGCGATCTGCAGCAGCCGCGCGCCGACCTGCTGGCCCTTGAGCGTCTCGTACAGGTCGGTGCCCAGGTCCTCGACCGTGAGCATGCGCGGCGTGGGGCTCGTCGAGTAGCTCTCCTTCACCAGGCTCGCGTCGGTCGCGTTCTCGAGCCAGAAGTCGATGAGGACGGGCGCGCCCTCCACGAGCTCGGCACCGGTCCCGGGCCACACGACCTCGCGGTGCGTCGCGTCGACCGACAGCGGCGTGAGGTACGTGACGGTCGGGGCCTGGCCCGCGCTCCCGGTGACCGTGACCTTCGGGGCGTCCGTGACCACCGTCCCGCACGCCGCGAGCAGCAGCCCGAGGACCACCAGGACCACCGCCCGGCGTGCACCCGCCAGCACCCGCACGTCCGCGCCTCCCGAGCTCGTCCGACGCCGCGTCACCTGGTCGCGGCTCGTCCGGCGCTCGCCGGACGGGGCCTCACTGTACGGGAGCACGCTGGGCGTCGTGCCTGCTCGTCCGCGGTCCGTGACGGTGGCGGGCACCACCGTCACATGGACTCGATGAGCCGCTCGACGCGCTCGTCGACGTTGCGGAACGGGTCCTTGCACAGGACCGTGCGCTGCGCCTGGTCGTTGAGCTTGAGGTGCACCCAGTCCACCGTGTAGTCGCGTCGCGCGTCCTGCGCCGCGCGCACGAAGTCGCCGCGGAGCTTGGCGCGGGTCGTCTGCGGCGGCACGGCCGTGGCCTCGAACACGTCGAGGTCGGTCGTGACGCGCTCGACGAGACCACGCGCCGCCAGCAGGTTGTACAGCCCCTCGGTGCGCGAGATGTCGTGGTAGGCGAGGTCGAGCCGCTGCACCCGCACGTCCGAGAGCTCGAGGTCGTGCTTGGCCCGGTAGCGCTCGATCATGCGGTACTTGATGACCCAGTCGAGCTCGCGCTCGACCAACGACAGGTCGCCCGTGCGCAGGGCCCGCAGCCCGCGCTCCCACAGGTCGAGGACCTGCTTGGTGTCGGGGGTCGGGCCCACCTCCGACGCCACGAAGTCCGAGACGCGCGCGAGGTACTCCTCCTGCAGGTCGATCGCGGTGACCGTGCGGCCGGTCGCGAGCGTCACCGGGTGGGTGCCGGTCATGTCGTGGCTGATCTCACGGATCGCCCGGATCGGGTTCTCGAGGGTCAGGTCGCGCATCGGGACCCCGGCCTCGATGAGTCGCAGCAGCAGGTCCGTCGACCCGACCTTGAGCATCGTGGTCGTCTCGGACATCGAGGAGTCCCCGACGATCACGTGCAGGCGGCGGTAGTGCTCGGCGTCCGCGTGCGGCTCGTCGCGCGTGTTGATGATGGGCCGCGAGCGCGTGGTGGCGCTCGAGACGGCCTCCCAGATGTGGTCGGCGCGCTGCGACAGGCAGTAGACCGCACCGCGCGGCGTGGTCAGCACCTTGCCCGCGCCGGTGAGCACCTGGCGCGTGATGAGGAACGGCACGAGGACGTCCGAGAGCCGCGCGAAGTCGCCCTGCCGCCGCACCAGGTAGTTCTCGTGGCAGCCGTAGGAGTTGCCCGCCGAGTCGGTGTTGTTCTTGAACAGGTGGATGCGCCCCGGCAGCCCCTCGTGCTCGAGACGCTGCTGCGCGTCCTCGACGAGCCCCTCGAGGATCCGCTCGCCCGCCCGGTCGTGCGTGACGAGCTGGCGCCAGTCGTCGCACTCGGCCGTCGCGTACTCGGGGTGCGATCCGACGTCGAGGTAGAGCCGCGAGCCGTTGCGCAGGAAGACGTTCGAGGACCTGCCCCACGCCACGACCTTGCGGAACAGGTACCGGGCGACCTCGTCGGCCGACAGCCCGCGACCGTCCTGCGCCGCGCACGTCACCCCGTACTCGGTCTCCAGACCGAAGATGCGCCTGTCCATGCGTGCCTCCCCGTCGGCTCGTCCGCGTGCCCCGTCCGCCTCAGGCGGACGACGGACCCTGTCCAGCGCCCGGCGTCCCCGCACCGTCGAGCACGTCCTCCAGCAGCGCACCCGTGAGCCGGCGGAAGGCACGGCGCGGGCGCGTGCGGTCGAGCACGGCGACCTCGAGCTGCGCCGCCCCCAGCGCGCGCGGCTCGCCGTCGTCGCCCGACGACCCGAGCGCACGCACCGCGACCCCCAGCACCTCCGACAGCGTCATGCCCGGGCGCCACCCGCCCTCGAGCACGCCCGCGAGGCGCTCGGCCTGCCCGCCCATGACGACCCAGCCGTGCTCGTCGGTCACCGAGCCGTCGTACGACAGCCGGTAGATCTGGTCGCCCGCAGGCTCGCGCCCGACCTCGACGACCACGAGCTCGACCTCGAGCGGCTTCGACTCGGTCGTGAACACCGTGCCGAGCGTCTGCGCGTACGCGTTGGCCAGGCCGCGCGCCGTGACGTCGACACGGTCGTAGGAGTACCCGCGCAGGTCGGCGTACCGGACGCCCGCGACGCGCAGGTTCTCGAACTCGTTGTACTTGCCGACCGCGGCGAACGCGATGCGGTCGTAGATCTCGGAGATCTTGTGCAGCGCGCGCGACGGGTTCTCGGTCGCGAACGCGATGCCGTCGTCGTACTGCAGCACGACGACCGACCGCCCGCGGGCGATGCCCTTGCGGGCGTAGTCCGCGCGGTCCTTCATGAGCTGCTCGGGCGAGACGTAGAACGGCATGCTCATCGGACGTCCTCCTCGTCGGTCGCGCCGCGGCGGGCACGCTCGACGCCCGCGACGGCGGCCGCGAGCTCGTCGTCCGCGACCCGCAGGTAGCCGGCGGCCGTCACGGTCGCCACGACCGGCCAGATCTGGCGGACGTGGTCGGGGCCGCCCGTCGCGGAGTCGTCGTCGGCGGCGTCGACCAGCGCCTCGACCGCGACGCGCACCGCGTCCGCGGCGTCCATGCCCGCCTGCCAGCGCTTCTTCAGCGAGCCCCGCGCGAAGACCGACCCCGACCCGACCGCGTGGTGGTCGTGCTCCTCGTAGCGGCCGCCCGTGACGTCGTACGAGAACAGCCGCCCCACGCGCCGGTCGAGGTCGTAGCCTCCGAACAGCGGCACGACCGCGAGGCCCTGCATCGCGAGGCCGAGGTTGCCGCGGATCATCGTCGCGAGACGGTTGGCCTTGCCGTCGAGCGACAGCAGGCTGCCCTCGATCTTCTCGTAGTGCTCGAGCTCGAGCTGGAAGAGCCGCACCAGCTCGATCGCGAGGCCCGCCGTGCCGGCGATGCCCACCGCGGAGAACTCGTCCGCCGGGAACACCTTCTCGATGTGCCGGCTGGCGATCATCGACCCCATGGTGGCCCGCCGGTCCCCCGCCACCACGACGCCGCCGTCGAAGGTCAGCGCGACGATCGTGGTGCCGTGCGGCGCGTGCACCTCACCCGCCGGCAGCGGCCGGTTCCCGGGCAGCAGCTCGGGTGCGTGCCCCGCGAGGAACTCGACGAACGACGACGACCCGGGCGTGGTGAAGGCGTGCGGCAGCCGACCGGACGAGGGCTGCGCGGGACCGGACCAGGAGTGCACCATCGGCGATCACTGACCGCCCTTCTGCACGAAGCCGCGGACGAACTGCTCGGCGTTCTGCTCGAGGACGTCGTCGATCTCCTCCAGCAGCGCGTCGACCTCCGCGTCGCGGGACTGCGCGCTCGCCGCCGCGGGGGCCGGCGTCCCCGGCTCGTCGACCGGCTCGTCGTCGTGACGGCGCCTGACGTGTTCCTGCCCAGCCATGGTGACCTCCGTCCCTGCGGGAACGTGCCGCGTGCCCGCGTGGCCCACCCTAGGCCCAACCACCCGCGCCCGTACCTCGGGCGGCCGCGTCGTGGACGCCGCGCGGCACCGTCGGGACACCCCGGGGCGCCCGGCTGTGGACAACCTGAGCGTCGCGCGCGCCACCTGGCACGATGCGCGCATGACCCACGCCGACTCGTTGTACGCGCGCACGCTCGCCGCGCTGCAGGACGCCACCGTGTGCCCCGCGTGCACGACGCCGCTGCGCGCGGGGCGCTGCCCGGCGTGCGGCCTCGACGTCTCGGGGCCCGACGGGCTCCTGGTGTGGCAGGACAGCCAGGCAGCCGTGCGCGCGCTCGTGGCGCGCGAGCACCGCATCGCGGCCGTGCGGGCCGCGCAGGTCGCGCGGCCCGTCCTTGCCGCACCGGCGGCCGCCCGGCCGGTCGCACCCGCGGCGGTCACCCCGGGCGCGCCGGCGGTCACCCCGGGCGCGCCGGCGGTCGCGCCCACCGCACCGCCCGCGGCGGCCCCGGCTCCCGCACCGACGCCTGCCGCGCCGGTGCCGCACGTCGCCGCCCCGCACGTCGCCGCCCCCGCCGCCGCTCGCCCGGCGCGTCCGAGCGTCCCGGCGCCGGCCGCGCCCGCGCGCCGCCCCTGGCGCGTGCAGACCGTCCTGCAGGTGGTGGGCGCGTCGCTGCTCGCGGCCGCGAGCATCACGTTCCTCGTCTTCGCGTGGGACGTCATGGGGCTGCGCGGCCGCGCGGCCGTCGTCGCCGTCGGCACGCTCGTGGTCTTCGCGCTCGCGTCGTGGCTGCGCGCCCGCGCCCTGCGCCAGGGCGCCGAGGCGGTCGGCGCGGTCGCGGTGGTGCTGCTGCTGCTCGACGCGTGGGCGCTGCGGGCGACCGGTGCCGTCGCCCCGGGCGACGGCACGGCCCAGGCCGCGGTGTCGCTGCTGGTGAGCGCACTGCTCCTCACGGCATGGGGCCGACGGTCGCGCCTGCGCGTCGGGTCCGTCGCGGGCGCGGTCCTGCTGCCGCTGGCGCCGCTCGCCTGGCTCCCGGTGGTCCCCCGCCCGGACGGCGTCGTCGCGCTCCTGCTCGCGGCGTCGGCCACGACGCTCGTGCGGGCGACCGGGCCCTGGGCGTCCGGACGCGCCGAGACGCTGGTCCTGCGCACGCTCGCGGCGCTCACCCTCGGCGTCGCGGTCCCGACGGCGGCCGTCTCGCAGCTCGTCACGCTGCCGTCCGGCGCCTGGCCGTCGGTGGCGCTGCTGCTGGGCGCGGTGCCGCTCCTGGTCGCGCAGGGGCTCACCGACCTCCGTGCCGCGACCGGGGCCGCCCCGCCCCGCCCCGGGACGGTGCTCGCTTGGACCCGTGCCGCCGGGTGCACGCTGACGCTGGCCGGCGCCGGCGCGGTCGCCACGCTCGTCGCGCCGGCCGCCGGGACGTTCGTGGCCACCCAGGCCGGCGCGGCCGCCGCGTGCGCCGTGGCAGCGGCCCTCCTCGTCCGGAAGGGCTCGCCGGACACGCCGGCGGGTGTGGACGCGGACCCCACGGCCCACGGAACGGTGTCGACCACCGCCACCCCGCGCCGGGACGTCCGGGCTCCCGACGTCGCAGCCCACGTGCGTGCGGCGTCCGGGGCGGCGCTCGTGACCGCCGCGACGCTCGCGACCTGGTCGGTCCTCGCGCTCGTCGCGCAGACGGCGACGCGGCTCGCCTTCGGCGCCGACGCGGGCACGGCGCCGCTCGTCGTGCTCGCCCCGACGCTCGCCGTCGCAGCCGCCGTGGGGCTCGCCGTGCTCACGACGCGCCGCACCGGCACCGGCCCCGAGGGCCGCCGGCTCGCGCGCACGTGCGCCCACGGCGGGACGGCGCTCGTCATCGCCACCCTGCCCGTCACGACCTCGGGACTCGTGCCGCCCGCGGCGTCCGTCCTCGTGCTCGTGCTCGGTGCGGCGGCGGCGACCGCCGCGCTGCACGTCGGCGAGCGACGCCTGCACCCGACCGCCGCACGCGCCGGCGCCGTGCTGGCCGGGACGCTGGGCGTCCTCGGGGCGCTGCCCGGGCCGGGGTGGGTCGCCGGTGCGCTCGTCGCGCCGACGGTCCTCGCGGTGCTGGCCCGTCGGTGGTCGCGTGCACCCGGCTCGGCCGGCTCGTCGACCCTGGTCGCGGCCACGCTGCTGCTCGTCGCCGGCACGTGCACCGGCGTCGCCGCCGGGGCGGCCGCCGTCGTGGCGGCCGCCCTGACGGTCGCCCCGGTGGGTGCCGCGCTCCTCGCGCGCGCCGGGGCGCGGCGCACGGGGGCGGCGGAACGGGACTGCGCCCTGACGGGCGTCGCCCTCGCCGGCGCCGCGACGTGGGCCGCGGCGGCGCACCACGCCGCGACGACACCCGGAGCGACGGCGCTCGCGGTCGCCGCGCCCCTCGTGGCGGCCGCCACGTGCGCCGGGCTCGTGGTCGCGCTGCTCGCGGGCTCCCGGCGGTGGGGGCCGCCCCACGCGGTCGTCGGCTCCGCGGCGGTCGCCCCCGTGCTCGCGCTCGCGGTCCTCACCGTGCACCGGTCGGCGGGCGTGCCGCCCGTCGACGCGACCGCTCTCGCGGCCGTCGCGGTCGGCGGCCTGACCGCCGCCGCAGCGGTGCTGCTGGCCCGCACCGGCACGCCCGTCGCGCGGTACGCGGCCGAGGTGAGCGGGTGGCTCGTCGCAGCCGCGGGCGTGGGCGCCGCGGCCGCGACCGGCGCACCCGGGCCTGCACTGGTCGTCGCCGCCGCGTGCGCCGCCGCCTGGGCGCTCGCCCCCGGCCGCGCGCAGGGGTGGTGGCTCACGCTCGCGCTCGGCACCGGTGCCTGGTGGTCGCTGCTGGGCACGCGCGAGGTCGGCGTCGTCGAGCCGTACACGGCGGTCCCCGGTCTCGTCGTCGCGGCCGTCGCGGCGTGGCGCCTGGTGCGCGCACGCCCGCGCGCGTCGCGGCTGCTCGCCGCGGGGCTCGCGGTCGCGACGCTGCCCACGTCGGTGCTGCCGGGCGCGCTCGCCGTCGGCCCCGTGGTCGTCGACCGCGCCACGCTCGCGGCCGCGCTCGCGGCCGCCGTGGTCGTCGCCGGGCTGCTGCTGCGCCGGCGCCCCGCGGCCGCCGAGCTGCTGGCCGGGCTCGGTGGGGCGCTCGTGGTCCTCGGACCCGTGGCTCGCGCCACGGCCGCCGCGATCGGGCTGCCCGGGGCGGTCCCGGGTCCGGAGCTGCCCGACGGCACCGTGCTCGTCGAGGTCTGGACGTGGCCCGCGGCCGTCGCGCTCGCCGCGTGCGCGGTGCGCGCCCGCACCGCGGCGTCCCGGCGTGCCGTCGACACCGGGACCCCGTGGCTCCTGCTGACGGTCGGCGCGCTGCCGACGCTCGTGGCCGCACTCGCCGCGCCGGCGGGCGGTGCGGCAGCCGTCCGCGTGACGGCGCTCGCCGCCGTCGCCGCGACCCTGGCCCTCCTGGGCGGCGCGACAGGGCACCGGCTGCGCGCGCCCGGCGCGCGCGGCGCGGGTCACCCCGGGACGCCGCTCGCGCACCTCGGGCTCGCGCTGACGCTCGCGCTCGTCCCGGTCGCCACCGTCGTGCTCGTCGCGCACCACCCCGCACGCGCGGCCGAGCTGGGCGGGGCCGCGGACGTGCCGGCGACCCTCGCCGCGCTGCTGGTGCTCGCGACGGTCGCGCTCACGGCACGGCGCGCGGCAGCGCCGCGCCCGTGGCTCACGGTGGGGTCCGCGTTGCTCGTGCCCCTCGTGCTCGTCCGTGCCGGCGACGCGCGCCCCGTGCTCTGGGCGTGCGTGACCGCGACGCTGCTCGGGCTCGCGTGGCTCGCGGGCGGCCGCCGACGCTCCTCGGGCGGCCCGACCGACCGCGACGCGCGGCGCCCCCTCACGGCCGCGGCCGCCGGCGTCGCCCTCGCGGGCCCCTGGTGCGCCGGCGTCGCCGCCGCCGTCGCACCGGGCACCGCGACGCCGTGGCGCGTCGAGCTCGTCGCGGTCCTCACGGCGGTCGTCGTGGCGGTCGCCGCGCGAGCGTGGTCGCCCGTCCCGGACCGTCGCGTGACGCGCGCCGCGCTGACCGTGGTCCTCGCGCTGCCCGTCGTGCTGGCCGTCGACGCGACCGGGCTCGGGACGGTCCGTGCGCTCGCCCTGCTCGCCGGCGCGGCCGCGTTCGCGTGGTGGCGGCCGTTCCGGGGCGACGTCACGCTCGGCCTCGCGGTCGCGACCGCGACCGTGGTCGCCGTCGCGCTGCGCGGCGGACCCGAGCCCGTCGACCTCCCGTGGGCCGTCCTCGGGCTGCTCGCGTGCGCGCTCGGCGCCCGGCACCTGCGCGAGCAGCCTGCCGCCGGCTCGTGGTCGGCCCTCGGCGCGCCCGTCGCGCTCGCGGTCGGCGCGCCGCTCGCCGCGCTCTGGCTCACCGGCCCGGGGGCCGTGCGCCTGGCGGTCCTGCTGGCGCTGGCGCTGGCGGCGACGTCCGTCGGCGCCGCGCAGCGCTGGCAGGCACCGTTCGTGCTGGGTGTCGCCGCGACGCTCACGACCCTCGCGGTCGTGCTCAGCCCACTCACGGTGCGCGCGCTGGCCGACGTCGACGGGTGGGTGCTCCTCGCCGTCGGCGGTGCGGTCGTGCTCGGGCTGGGCCTCACCTACGAACGACGCGTCCGGGAGGCGAAGGAGGCCGTGCGCTTCGTCGGCGACATGCGCTGACCGCGCGCACGGGGCACGGGCCGCGCACGGTCCGCCCGGTGCGGGCGCACCGGCACGGTCCTCCCGAGCGTGCTGCCGCGGTCCGCACCGCCCCGCACGCCTGACCGGGCAGCGGGGGTCGGCGCCGCGTACTCAACCGCCCAGGGCGGCCAGCAGCGCGCGGGCGTCGGGGCTGGTGTCCAGCAGGTCGCCCACGTGCGCCCGCGTCCCCCGCAGCGGGTCGCGCATGGGGACGCGCTGCAGCGCCCGCGCCCCGGGCACGTCGAACACCACCGAGTCCCAGCTGGCCGCCGAGATCTGCGTGCCGTACCGCGCGACCGCCTCGCCGCGGAAGTACGCGCGCGTGTCCTGCGGGGCGTGCACCACGGCGTCCTGCACCTGCTCGGGCGTCACCAGCCGCTCGACGGCGTCCGCCGCCACCAGCCGGTGGTACAGCCCGCGCTCGGGGCGCACGTCCGACCACTGCAGGTCGACGGCCGCCAGGCGCGGGTGGTCCCACGCGAGGTGGTCGCGCCGGCGCATGCCGTCGAGCAGCCGCAGCTTGGCGACCCACTCGACCTCCCGCGCGCACGTCGCGGGCTCGTCGGCGAGCCGGTGCAGCAACGACTCCCACCGGTCCAGCACGTCGAGCGTCTGGGCGTCGGACGCGCCCTCCGTCCCGTCGAGCGCGGCGCGCACGGCGGCGACGTACTCGCCCTGCACCTCGAGCGCCGTCAGCCGTCGACCGTCCGCGAGCTCGAGGCGCTCGGTCAGCGTGAGGTCGTGGCTCACGGCGTGCACGGCGCCGACCGGGTCGCGCAGCGCGAGCCGGTCCACCGCCCGCACCGCACGGCACGCCGCGGGGACCCCCGCCTCGGCCTGCTCGACGAGCCACAGCACGAGCGCCGCCGTCCCGAGGCGCAGGTAGGTCGCGACCTCGAGCATGGTCGCGTCACCGATGATGACGTGCAGGCGCCGCCAGCGCGTCGGGTCGGCGTGCGGCTCGTCGCGCGTGTTGACGATCGGACGGCGCAGGGTCGTCTCGAGGCCGACCTCGGCCTCCATGTAGTCGGCGCGCTGGGACAGCTGGAAGCCCGGGTGCTCGCCGCGCTGACCGAGCCCGACGCGCCCGGCACCCGTGAACACCTGGCGGGTCACGAGGAACGGCGTGAGCCGCGCGACGAGGTCGCCGAACGGCACCGCGCGGTCCACGAGGTAGTTCTCGTGCGTCCCGTACGTGGCGCCCTTGCCGTCGACGTTGTTCTTGTACAGCGACACGTCGGGCAGCGCCGGGTTGCTCGCGAGCATCCGGACCGAGTCGAGCATGACGAGCTCCCCCGCGCGGTCCCAGCGCACCGCGTCCAGGGGGTTCGTCACCTCGGGCGAGGAGTACTCGGGGTGGGCGTGGTCGACGTACAGGCGCGCGCCGTTGGTGAGGATGACGTTCGCGGCACCCGGGTCCTCGTACTCCTCGACGTCGGAGCGCGGGAGCTCCTGCGGCGCGTCGCCCGAGGGCGCGGGCACGGTCGGCGAGTCGGTGAGCAGCGACGGGTGCGCCGACGCGCGCTGCAGGTGGAACCCGCGGGCGTCGTGCAGCGGGTCCTCGTCGTCGTAGTCCCACCGCGCGCGTCCCCGGCCCGCCTCGCGCGCCGCGGCGTGGACGGCCACGACGTGGCTCGACAGCAGCATCGGGTTGGCCATGGGCCTGCCCGGCTGCAGGACGCCGTACTCGGTCTCGATCCCCATCACGCGGCGCACGGTCACGCCGACCACCCTAGGTGAGCACGCCGACGGCGGCGGCGCGCGTCCGCGGCCCGCGCACCGCCGCCGCGCGCGGCGGCGGTGCGACCGTCAGAGGTACTGGCCGGTGCTCGTGACGTTCTCGATGGTCCGCGACGCCTCGACGCCCTTCTTGCCCTGCACGATGGTCCGGATGAAGACGATGCGCTCGCCCTTCTTGCCGGAGATGCGCGCCCAGTCGTCAGGGTTCGTGGTGTTGGGCAGGTCCTCGTTCTCCTTGAACTCGTCGACGCACGCCGCGAGCAGGTGGTCCACCCGGATGCCGCGCTGACCGGTCGCCAGCAGGTCCTTGATCGCGGTCTTCTTGGCGCGGTCGACGACGTTCTGGATCATCGCGCCCGAGTTGAAGTCCTTGAAGTACAGGACCTCCTTGTCCCCGCTCGCGTACGTGACCTCGAGGAACCGGTTCTCGTCGGCCTCGGAGTACATGCGCTCGACGACGCGCGCGATCATCGCCTCGACGGCCGCGGCGGCCGACCCGCCGTGCTCGGCGAGGTCCTCGGCGTGGATCGGCAGCGCGGGCGTGAGGTACTTCGCGAAGATCTCGCGCGCACCCTCGGCGTCGGGGCGCTCGATCTTGATCTTCACGTCCAGGCGCCCGGGCCGCAGGATCGCGGGGTCGATCATGTCCTCGCGGTTCGACGCGCCGATGACGATGACGTTGTCGAGCCGCTCGACGCCGTCGATCTCGGCGAGCAGCTGCGGCACGATCGTCGTCTCGACGTCGCTCGACACGCCCGTGCCACGCGTGCGGAACAGCGACTCCATCTCGTCGAAGAACACCACGACGGGATGGCCCTGCGACGCCTTCTCGCGTGCGCGGGCGAAGATGAGACGGATGTGCCGCTCGGTCTCGCCGACGTACTTGTTGAGCAGCTCGGGGCCCTTGACGTTGAGGAAGTACGAGCGCGCGTCGGCCACGTCCTCGCCGCGGGCCGCGGCCGCGGTCGCGGCGAGCGAGTGCGCGACCGCCTTGGCGATGAGCGTCTTCCCGCAGCCCGGCGGGCCGTACAGCAGGACGCCCTTGGGCGGCTTGAGCCCGTGCTCGCGGAACAGCTCGGGGTGCAGGAACGGCAGCTCGACGGCGTCGCGGATCGCCTCGATCTGCGGGCCGAGGCCGCCGATGTCGCCGTAGTCGATGTCGGGGACCTCCTCGAGCACGAGGTCCTCGACCTCGGCGCGCGGGATCACCTCGAACACGAAGCCGCTGCGCGAGTCGATCGTGAGCGCGTCGCCCACGCGCACGCCCGCGTCCGCCACCTGCCCGGCGAACCGCACGACGCGCTCCTCGTCGCCTCGGCCGACCACGAGCGCGCGGCCCTCGCCGAGCATCTCCTTGACGGTGACGAGCTCGCCGACCTGCTCGTAGCCGCCGGCCTCGACGACCGTGAGGGCCTCGTTGAGCATGACCTCCTGCCCGGGGCGCAGGCGGTGCACGTCGAGCGTGGGGCTCGCGCCGACGTGCATCTTGCGCCCCGCGGAGACGATGTCGACCGTGCCGTCGTCACGCGCACGCAGGAACGTCGCGTACGTGCCGGGCGGCTTGGCGAGGTCGTCGACCTGACGCTTGAGCTCGAGGATCTGCTCGCGCGCGGCCACGAGCGCCTCGCTCAGGCGCTCGTTCTTGGCGGCGAGGACCGTGAGCTCGCGTTGCAGGTCACGCCCGCCGGCAGCAGGTTCCGTCATGGTGATCGGCCTCCGTTCCGCGTCGCGGTGCGCCCTTCCTCCGGTCCACCGAGCACCACGCTGTGCCTGCTGGTCCGTCGACCCTAGCCGCCCGTGTCAACGGTGACGCCGCGACGACCCCGTGTCTCGCGACCGTCCCGAGGCGTGGACGCGCTCAGTCGTCCTCGGGCGGCGTGCCGTCCTCGCGCGCGGCGAGGTCGTCGGGCGCGACGTGCAGCTCACGGCGCACGCGGCGGATCTTCTTGGCCGACGTCTCGCGCTCGCCCATCGCCTCGGGCGACCACAGCTCGGCGTCCGGCGCGGGCGTGCCGTCGGGGGCCACGGGGTACGAGCCCTTCGCGGGCCGGCGCTTGCGCTGCGGCGGCTGCACGCCGTCGGCCAGCCGACGCGTCGTCAGGAGGAAGCCGGTGTGCCCGATCATGCGGTGCTGCGGGCGGACCGCGAGCCCCTCGAGGTGCCAGCCGCGCACCATCGACTCCCACGCCTCGGGCTCGGTGTACCGACCGTCGGCGCGCAGGTCCTCGGTGAGGCGCGACAGCTGGGTCGTCGTCGCGACGTAGCAGACCAGCACGCCGCCGGGTGCGAGCGCGGTGGCGACCGCGTCGAGGTTCTCCCACGGCGCGAGCATGTCGAGCACGACGCGGTCGACCGTGCCGGGTGCGGCGGCGTGCGGCAGCTCGTCGGCGAGGTCGCCCAGCCGCAGGTCCCACGCGGGGTGCTCGCCGCCGAAGAACTGCTCGACGTTGCCGCGCGCGATCGCCGCGAAGTCCGCGCGCCGCTCGATCGACACGAGCCGGCCCGCGTCGCCGACGGCCCGCAGCAGCGACAGCGTGAGACCGCCCGACCCGACGCCCGCCTCGACGACCGTCGCGCCGGGGAACACGTCGCCCATCGTGACGATCTGACCCGCGTCCTTCGGGTAGACGACCGCCGCGCCGCGCGGCATGGACAGCACGTGGTCGGACAGCAGGGGCCGCAGCGCCAGGTACTCGATGCCCGACGTGTTCTGGACCACGACCCCCTGCGACGCACCGATGAGCTCGTCGTGGCGGAGGTAGCCGCGGTGCGTGTGGAACGTCGCCCCGGGCTGCAGCGTGATGGTGTGCAGGCGTCCGCGCGGGTCGGTCAGCTGGACGCGCTCGCCGACGCGGAACGGGCCGCGGCGCACGTCCGCCCCGGTCGGTGCGGCGGCGGGCACGCGGTCGTCCGCGGTCTGGTCGGTGGTCACGTGCGCCGAGTCTAGGGGCGGCGTCAGCCGCGCAGCGCCGCGACGACGTCCGCCGTGCGCACCAGCGCGACGACGCGCCCGTCGACCAGGGCCGCGATCACGGGCCCGTGCCGCGACGCGTCGCTGAGCGCGCGCAGCAGCGCGTCGCCCTCGAGCGCGCCGTCGACGGTCGCGCCGACGGGCAGCGGCGTCGCGACCGCGACGACGTTCGTCGTGCCGGCCAGCTCGGCCGGCACGCGCGCGGCCGCGTCGGTGTCGACGTACGCCGCGGGGCGGCCGTCAGGTGCGAGCACGACGACCTCGGCGGCCTGCGCCGCGGCGGCGGTCGCCCGGGCGTGCGCGAGCGACGCCTGCGCGCCGACGACGACGGCGGGCCGCCCGACGGTCCGCAGCGTGAGCGTCTGCACGACCCTGCCGGTGCGTCCGCCCCGGATCGCCGCGGTCGCGCCGGACCACAGGAACGCGCCGATGAGCGCCGCCCACGCGACGGTCACGAGGTCGGGCGTCAGGCCGAGCACGAACGGGCGGCCCAGCACGACGAGCACGAGCCCGACCGCGACGGCACGACCGGCCCACCCCGCGACCACGGCGCCGCGGTGCCGGTCGCGCGTGACGGCCCACACGCCGGCCTCGAGCACGCGTCCGCCGTCGAGCGGCAGGCCCGGCACGAGGTTGAACAGCCCGACGAACCCGTTGGCCGCGGCACCGGCCCACAGCAGGGTCTGCAGCAGCGACCCGGCGGGTGCGAGGTGGTTCGACACGAGCAGGAAGGCGCCCGCGAGCGCGATGCTCGCGACGGGCCCGACGACCGCGACGAGCGCGCTCGTGCCGGGCGTGGCCGCGGCGCTGCGGAACGTGGTGTGCCCGCCCCACAGCGTGAGGACGAACGCCTCGGGCTGCTCGCCGCGGGCCTTGCCGACGAGCCCGTGCGCGAGCTCGTGCACCAGGACCGACGCGAAGAGCAGCACGACGAACGCGAACGCCACGACGTAGGGCAGCGCGCCGCCGCCGGTGGTCCAGGTGGCCGCGGCGGGCGCGAAGACGAACGTGAGGACGACGGCGGCGAGAGGCCAGCTGCGCGCGACGACGACGGGCGCGCCCGCGACGTGGCCGAGCAGCCAGCCGGCGGGACGGTCGTGCCGGGGTGCGTTCACGCACGCCAGCCTACGGTCGTGGGCACGCCACGACCGTCGCCCGGCGCCCGCGGTCGCGACCGGTGCGACCCGTGCGGCAGGAGCGACCCGTGCGGCCTGGCGCGGGACGTCCTGGCGGCGTTGTGGGCGGCGGCGCCTACCCTCGTCGCGTGAGCGTGGACACCGACCGCCCGACCGACCTCGCCGAGCCGCAGCACCCTGTGCCGACGGACGGCTCGGGCCCGGCTGCCGAGCCGCGCGTGCCGGGGCTGTCGCCGTCGCGCGCGAACGACTTCCTGCAGTGCCCGCTGCTGTTCCGGTTCCGCGTGGTCGACCGGCTGCCCGAGCCGGCGTCGCCCGCCGCCGCGCGGGGCACGCTCGTGCACGCCGTGCTGGAGCACCTGTTCGACCTGCCCGCGGCGGAGCGGACCCTGGAGGCCGCGAGCGCGACGCTCCCGGCGCGCTGGGACGCGCTGCTCGACGAGGAGCCGCGCTACCGCGAGCTGCACGCCGACGACGCCGCCCGCGAGGAGTTCCTCGCGGGAGCACGACGCCTGCTGGAGACGTACTTCACGCTCGAGGACCCGACGCGCCTGGAGCCGCGGGCACGGGAGCTGCACGTGCGCCACGACCTCGAGGACGGGCCGCGGCTGCGCGGGGTCGTCGACCGGGTCGACGTCGCGCCGAACGGCTGGGTCCGCGTCGTCGACTACAAGACCGGTCGGTCGCCGCGCCCGGGCTTCGAGAGCTCGGCGCTGTTCCAGATGCGGTTCTACGCGTACGTCGTGTGGCGCACGCGCGGCGTGCTGCCCAAGCGGCTGCAGCTCGCGTACCTGGGCGACGGCGTGGTGGTGAGCCACGAGCCCACCGAGTCCGAGATGCACACGCTCGAGGCGCGCGTGCGGTCGATCTGGGCGGGCATCGAGGACACCGCCCGCAGCGGCGACTGGCGTCCGCGCACGTCGCGGCTGTGCGACTGGTGCTCGTTCCGCGACCGCTGCCCGTCGTTCGGGGGCACCCCGCCGCCCGTGCCGCCCGGTGCGGTCGAACGGGCGATCGGCGTCACACCCGTCTCCTGAACGCCCGCCCATCCGTCGGGCCGTCGGCTCCGAACCCTCCACGACAGGCGAGCGACAAGGAGCGACCCTAAGATGCCCGGCCCCCACCCGACGGACCTCCGCGACGGCGGTGCGGTGCGCACGCGCCGCGCCGGTGACGTGCGGCGTCCGTGCGCGTCGGCGCCGGGCGTGCACCGGCACCGGGCGGCGCCCGCGCACCGGCCCGGTCCGCACCGCGCGCGCCGCGTCCGCCGCACGTCCGCCGCGCCGGGCCCGGCCGGGTGGGGCACACTGGCGCCCGTGCCTGCACCTTCCACCCCGCCACCCGCGGTCGGCTCGGTCGAGGAGCACCTCCTGCGCGTCGCGGGGGGCGACCAGGACGCGTTCGTGCACGTCTACGACACGCTGTCGCCGGTCGTGCACGGCACGGCCCTCGCGGTGCTGCGCGACCCGCACCACGCCGCCGAGGTGACCCAGGAGGTCATGGTCGAGGTGTGGCGCACCGCGGCGCGGTTCGAGCCGGCCAAGGGCTCCGCCCGCACGTGGGCCGCGACCCTCGCGCACCGGCGCGCGGTGGACCGCGTGCGCTCGGTGCAGGCGCAGCGCCGGCGCGACCAGGCGGCGCTGGACGCCGACGTGCCGCGCCCGTACGACGAGGTCGCCGAGGAGGCCGAGGGCAACCTCGAGGCGGCCCGGGTGCGGCACTGCCTCGGCGGCCTGACGGACACGCAGCGCACCGCGGTCGAGCTCGCCTACTACGGGGGCCTGAGCTACCGCGAGGTCGCGGCGCGCCTCGACGCCGCGCTGCCCACGGTCAAGAGCCGGATCCGCGACGGCCTGCTGCGGCTGCGCGACTGCCTGGGGGTGGTCGCGTGAGCGAGCGACCGACCGACGACGCGACGCGCGACCTGCTCGGCGCGTGGGCGCTCGACGCGGTCTCGGACGACGAGCGGGCGGCCGTCGAGGCGCTGCTCGCGCGCGACCCGGACGCCGCGCGCGAGGCCCGCGAGCTGCGGGCCGTCGCGGCGACGCTCGCCGCCGCGACCGCGCGGCCCGCGCCGGAGCACGTCCGGGCCGCGACGCTCGCGGCGGTCGCGGCGACCCCGCAGGTCGGCACCGGCGCTGCGGCCGCCGGTGCCGTCGACCTCGCCTCGGAGCGCGTGCGGCGACGGCGCGCCCCCGTGCGCACGGCCCTCGTCGCGGCCGTGGCCGCCGCGGTGCTCGCGGTGCCGGTGACGGTGGCGTGGCGGCAGGCCGACCGTGCCGCGGTGGCCGAGCAGCGGCTCGCGGCGGTCGAGCGCCTGCTCGGCGCACCCGACGCCCGGCTCGTCGCGGCCGACGTCGCGGGCGGCGGGCGCGCCGTGGCGGTCGTGACGGACGACATCGCGCTCGTGACGGCGTCCGGCGTGAGCGACCCCGGGTCCGACCGGGTCTACCAGCTGTGGCTGCTGCGCGACGGCGCGGCGCTGCCGTCGAGCACGTCGCCCGTGACGGCGGGCGGCTTCGACGTCACCACCGCCGAGTTCCGGCCGGGCGACGCGCTGGCCGTGACCGTCGAGCCGCGGGGCGGGTCGACGGCCCCGACCACGGACCCCGTGGTGGTCCTCGAACCGGCCTGACGTCCGCGCGCGGCGCGCCTCAGACCGAGCGGCGCAGGTCGAGCGTCTCCCCCGCGGCCACGCGCTCGATCGTCGGCAGGTCGACGCGCGCGAGCGAGCCGACGCGCGAGACACCCGCGGGCGGGTCGATCGTCACGTGCGAGTCGACGGCGACGACGCGCGCACCGCTCGAGACCGCGGACGCGAGGCCCGTCGCGGAGTCCTCGAACGCGACGCACGCGCGCACGTCGACGCCCAGCAGCCGCGCCGCCGTGAGGTAGGGCTCGGGGTCGGGCTTCGGGCGCGTCACGTCGTCGCCCGCGACGACCACGTCGAACAGCCCGACAGTCTGCGCGAACGGTGCGGCCAGCACGCCGAACGACGAGGTCACGAGCGCCTGCGGCACACCGGCCGCGTGCAGCGCGCGCAGCAGCTCGAGCGCCCCGGGGCGCCACGGGACACCGGCCGCGACCGCGGCACCCACCGCGGTGTTGAGCTGGTGCGCGATCTGGTCGACCTCGAGCCGCACGCCGCGTGACTGCAGCAGCGCGGCCGACACCGACATCGAGCTGCCGACCATCGCGGCCGCGTCGGACGGCGTCCACACGCCGCCGTGCTCCTCGACGAGCGCGATCTCGGCCGCCATCCAGTGCGGCTCGGTGTCGATGAGCGTGCCGTCCATGTCCCACAGCACGGCGGCGGGCGACGCGCTGCGCTGAGGGGCGGACGGGCGGTGGGCGGGCGACGACAGCGTGCTCAGGACGGCCTCCGATGCCGGGACGGGTGGGTGCGGACCACGGGGGTCGTCCCCCATCATCCCCGCTCGCCGCACGTCCGCCACCGCCGTGCGGCCGGACGTGAGGCGCGCCACGTCCGGACGCGCGGGGACGCCGCGCGCGCGCCGAACGGCACGGTCGCACGCCTCGTCGGCCGCCCCAGCCCTACGCTGGGACCGTGAGCGAGCACGCAGCACCCGACCTCCCGGCCCGCGAGACCGTCCTGCTCGCGGCCTTCGAGGGCTGGAACGACGCGGGCAGCGCCGCGACGGCCGCGCTCGAGCACCTGTACGACGTGTGGGGCGCCGAGCAGGTCGACGAGCTCGACCCCGAGGAGTACCACGACTTCCAGGTGAACCGTCCGGTGGTCGGCCCGGGGCCGGACGGCACGCGTGAGATCACGTGGCCGACGACCGCCGTGGCCGTCGCGACCACGCCGCGCTCGGGCCGGCAGGTCGTGCTGGTGCACGGCATCGAGCCGTCGATGCGCTGGCGCCGGTACTGCAGCGAGCTCCTCGACATCGCCGCGGGACTCGGCGTGCGCGCGATCGTCACGGTCGGCGCGCTGCTCGCGGACGTCCCGCACACGCGACCGATCCCCGTGAACGCGACGAGCGAGGACGAGGAGGTCCGCGAGCTGCTGGGCCTCGAGCCCAACACGTACGAGGGTCCGACGGGCATCGTCGGCGTGCTCCAGCACGAGGCCGGCGTGCGCGGCCTGCAGGCGCTGTCGTTGTGGGCGGCGGTGCCGCACTACGTGGCCGCTCCCCCGTCGCCGAAGGCGACGCTCGCGATCCTGCACCGCCTCGAGGGCCTGCTGGGCGAGCCCGTGCCGCTCGGCGACCTGCCGGACGACGCCGAGGCCTGGCAGCACGGCGTCGACGAGCTCGCGGGCGACGACTCGGAGATCGGCGAGTACGTGCGTCAGCTCGAGGAGGCCAAGGACACCGCCGAGCTGCCCGAGGCGAGCGGCGAGGCGATCGCGCAGGAGTTCGAGCGCTACCTGCGACGGCGCGACAAGGGCACGGGCGGCTGAGCCCGGCGGGTGCCGTCGCGACGCGCGGGCGGGCCTAGAGCCGGACGCCCAGCAGCGCGTCGACCGTGCGCGCGACGACGCCCGGGGCGCCCTCGTGCGTGGGCCCCTGCCCCGCGAGCGCCGCGGCGGCCCACGCGTCGACCACGGCGATCGCGCGCGGCGTGTCGAGGTCGTCGGCGACGGCGGCGCGCACGCCCGCGAGCACGGGCGTCGCGTCGGGCCCGCCGTTGCCGGACATCGCCCGGCGCCACGTCGCGAGCCGCTCGCGCGCCTGCGCGAGGCCGCCGTCGGTCCACTCCCAGTCGTCGCGGTACCGGTGCGCGAGCACCGCGAGCCGCACGGCCATCGGCTCGACGCCGTCGGCGAGCAGCCGCGACACGAGCACGAGGTTGCCGCGCGACTTGCTCATCTTGTGGCCCTCGTAGCCGACCATGCCGCCGTGCGCGTGCACGCGGGCCGCCTGCCCGTCGTCGAGCAGGCGCAGGTGCGACGCGCTGCACTCGTGGTGCGGGAACACCAGGTCGGAGCCGCCGCCCTGCACGTCGTACGGCACGCCGAGCCCGTCGGCGGCGATGACGGCGCACTCGACGTGCCAGCCGGGCCGGCCGCGCCCCACACCCGGGGCGTCCCACGCCGGCTCGCCCGCGCGCTCGGCGCGCCACAGCAGCGGGTCGAGCGGGGACCGCTTGCCGGCGCGGTCCGGGTCGCCGCCGCGCTCGGCGCTTAGCGCGAGCATGGTGGCCTCGTCGAGGCGCGCGACCGTGCCGAACGCGGGGTCGGCCGCGAGGTCGGCGTAGACGTCGTCGCCGCCGTCCGGGGCGGGCACGCGGTAGGCCGCCCCGCGGTCGAGCAGCGTGCGCACGGCGGCGGCGACGCGGTCGACGGACTCGACGACGCCGCGGTACACGTCGGGCGGCACGACGCCCAGCGCGGTCATGTCCGCCGCGAACAGGGCGGTCTGGTCCGCCGCGAGGTCGCGCCAGTCCACGCCCGTCGCGGTCGCGCGCTCGAGCAGCGGGTCGTCGACGTCCGTGACGTTCGACGCGTAGGTGACCTCCTGGCCCGCGTCGCGCCAGGCGCGCCCGAGCACGTCGAACGCGACGTACGTCGCGGCGTGGCCCATGTGGGTCGCGTCGTAGGGCGTGATCCCGCACACGTACAGGCGCGCGGTCGGACCGGGAGCCGCGACGACGACCTCGCCGGTCGACGTGTCGAGCAGGCGGACCGGCTCACCGGTCCCCGGCAGCCGCGGGATCTGAGGGGCGGGCCAGGTCAGCACGTCGGGAAGCCTAACCGCCGTGCCGGGGAGCGGCGGACGCACAATGGGCGGGTGATGGAGCAGGGTGCGGCCCGCGGGGTCGACGACGAGGCCGACGACGGGACGCCGCGCGCGGCGCCGACCCGACCCGTGCGGGTCCGCGGGCGCGCGTGGGTCGAGCGCACGGGGACGTGGCTCCGTGTCGAGCCCGACGGCGACGGCATGCTCGACCTGGCCGCGCTGCCGACCGACGTGCGGACCACGTGGGTCGTCACCGACGACGAGGCGGGGCTGCTCACGGCCACGCGCGCGCTGGCCCCCGACGACCGCACGGTGCACCTGCTGGGGCGGCACCTGCACCGCGAGGGGCGGCCGCGCGCCAAGGTCGTGCGCGGCCACGACGACGCGATCGTGCTGACCGCGCCCACGGTGTCGTTCGTCGACCGCACGGCCGACGTGCACACCGGCTGGATCACGGGCGTCGTGCACCCGGGGCTCGTGCTCATGACCGAGCAGGGCGACGCGGGCGTGCTGGCCGCCGCGGCCGAGCGGCTCGAGGACGACCTGCCAGACCCCGACGACTGCGAGCACGCGGTGCTCGCGACGGTGCTGCTGACGCTCACGCAGGCCGCGGGGGACGTCGAGGCGGAGATCGGCGACGCGGTCGCGCGGGTCGAGCGCACGGTGTTCTCGCAGCACGCGCACCGCGACGTGCTGGCGGACCTGTACGACCTCAAGCGCGAGATCGCGGAGGCGCGGCGCGCGCTCGGCCCGGTCGCGACCGCGCTGCCCGAGCTGGTGGGCGCCGCCGAGGCGCACGCGCGGCGTCCCGAGTGGCTGCGGCGCGTGGAGGCGGCGGTGGACCGCATCGACCGGCACCTGGACGCGCACGACGCGCTGCTGGGCGACATGCTCGCGGTGCACCTCGCGCAGGTGTCGGTCCAGCAGAACGAGGACATGCGCAAGATCTCGGCGTGGGCCGCGATGATCACGGTGCCCACGCTGGTCGCCGGCATCTACGGCATGAACTTCCGCCACATGCCCGAGCTGGGGTGGACGTTCGGGTACCCGCTGGTGCTGCTGGCGATGGCCGGGGCGTGCGTCGCGCTGTGGCGCGCCTTCCGCCGCTCCGGGTGGCTGTGACGCGGTGGCCGTGACGCGTCAGACGCTCGTCAGCTCGGAGACCGGCTCGAGCACGCCCGTGAGCAGCAGCAGCACGACGAGCGCCGCGAGCCCCAGGCGGTAGTACACGAACGGCTTGTAGCTGAACGTCGACACGATCTTGAGGAACGCGATGATCACGACGTACCCGACGACGAACGCGACGAGCGTGGCGACGAGGGTCGCGCCGGCACCGGGCGTGCCCGCGGTGCCGAAGTCGCCGAGGCTCTTCACGAGCTGGAACAGGCCGGACCCGAAGACGGCGGGGATCGCGAGCAGGAACGAGTAGCGCGCCGCCGCCTCCCGCGTGTAGCCCATGAGCAGGCCGCCCGTGATCGTGCCGCCCGAGCGCGAGACGCCGGGCACGAGCGCGAGCGCCTGCCAGAACCCGAACGCGAGCGCGTGCCGGGGCGTCAGCTCGTCGAGCGCGCGCCGCTTCTCCCCCACCTTGTCCGCCCAGCCGAGCACGAGCGCGAACACCGCGAGCGTCAGCGCGACCAGCCACAGGTTGCGGAACGGCCGCTCGATCGCGTCCTGGAACGCCAGGCCCAGCACGACGATCGGCAGCGTGCCGAGCGTGATGAACCACGCCATGAGCGCGTCGTGGTCGACCGGTCCGCCCGCGGGCATGCCGAGCCGCGAGCGCCAGTCCGTGCCGTGGGCGCCGCGCACGGCGGCCCACCACGCCAGGACGATCCGCTTGATGTCGCGGCGGAAGTACAGCAGCACCGCGGTCTCGGTGCCGAGCTGCGTGATCGCGGTGAACGCCGCGCCGGGGTCGCCGGACCCGACCAGCTCCCCCACGATCCGCAGGTGCGCGCTCGAGGACACCGGCAGGAACTCGGTGAGCCCCTGGACCAGCCCGAGCAGGATCGACTCACCCGTACCGATGCCCGTCGTCACGAGGCGCAACGATAGCGCCGCGACCCCGCGGCACGTCACGCGTGGGACGCACGGCCCGCGCGGCTAGGGTGGCGCCCCATGGAGCACCGTCGTCTGGGCCGCACCGGTCTGCGCGTGTCGTCGCTGGCCCTGGGCACGCTGACGTGGAGCCGCGACACCGACGACCACGAGGCCACCGACCAGCTGCGCGACTTCACGGAGGCGGGCGGGACGCTCGTCGACACGTCCGCCGCGTACGCCGACGGCGGCGCCGAGGAGCTGCTCGGCACGCTGCTGGGCGACGTGGTGGACCGCGACGACGTCGTGATCTGCACCAAGGCCGGCGTGCGCCGCACCGCCACGGGCGGCGTGGTCGACGCGTCGCGCGGCGCGCTGCTCGACTCGCTCGACGCGTCGCTGCGACGGCTGCGTACCGACCGCGTCGACCTGTGGCTCGCGACGCCCGACCCCCGCACGCCGCTCGAGGAGACCGTCTCGGCGCTGCGTCACGCGGTGCAGGCGGGCAAGGCGCGCTACGTCGGGCTGTCCAACCACGCGGGCTGGCAGGTGGCACGCGCCGCGACGCTGCTCGAGCCGGACCCGGGGCTCGCGGCCGTCGAGGCCGAGTACTCGCTGCTGCAGCGCGGCGTCGAGCGCGAGGTGCTGCCGGCGTGCGCCGCGCTCGGCGCGGGCCTGGTCGCGTGGTCGCCGCTGGGCCGCGGCGTGCTCACCGGCAAGTACCGCCGCACCATCCCGTCGGACTCGCGCGCCGCGTCGGCGCACCTGGCCGGGTTCGTGCAGCCGTACCTCACGGCGGACGCCGCGGGCGTGGTCGACGCGGTCGTCACCGCGGCCGCGGGGCTCGAGCGCTCGCCGCTCGAGGTCGCGCTCGCGTGGGTGACGTCGCGGCCGGGCGTCGCGTCCGCCGTGGTCGGCGCACGCACCGCCGCACAGCTGCGCGGCGCGCTGGCGGTCGAGGACCTGCGCCTGCCGCCGGAGATCACGGTCGCGCTGGACGAGATCACGGCGCCGCCCGCGGGCTACCCGGAGCGCCCCGGGCGCTGACCGCACGTCGCGCGACGCGCGGGGTCTCGGCGGGCGGGCGCGGCGTCAGGCCCGCGCGTGCGCCGGGTCGTCGTCGAGGTCGAGCTCGTCGTCCTCGTCGTCGTCGTCGTCCTCGAGGTCGTCGTCGTCCTCGTCGAGGTCGTCCTCGTCGTCCTCCTCGGCCAGGTAGAACGGCGTCGCCTCGCCGTGCACCGTGCCGAGCGCGTCGTCGTAGACCTCGAACGCGTCGGCGAGCACGTCGTACGCGTCGTCGACGGCGGGGTCGTCGTCGTCGTGCTTGGCTGCGACGGCGGCGTAGTGCGCCTCGAGGGCGGCCACCAGACGGTCGAGGGCGGCACGCGGGTCCACGGTCATGGCACGACCGTAGCGCCGCGCGGGGCACAATGGCACCGCATCTGCACCGACGGGGCGGCCACCGCGACGGCCGGTCGCGCCGTCGTCACGACGCGACGGGACGAGGTGGGGCGATGACGGCACGCAGGCGCAGCGACTGGGCGACGCAGGGCGGGCAGTGGGAGTACCGCATGCTGACGATCCCGCGCAGCACGTCGCGCAACGACGCCCGGCGCATGCTCACCGACGAGGCCGAGTACGGCCGGTGGGAGCTCGCCCGCACACGCCTGTACGCCGGCGGCGAGCGGCGCGTGTGGCTGCGGCGCAAGATCATCCGGGTGCGCTCGACGCTGCCCGAGACCGTCGGCTGACCTGCGCCGACGGCCCCGGGGGGCGCCGACGGCCCCGGGCCCGGGGCCGTCGGCGCCGGCTCAGCAGCTCGCGAGCAGCCGGTCCAGGACGCGCGTGCCGAACACGAGCGCGTCGGCGGGGACGCGCTCGTCGACGCCGTGGAACATGCCCGCGAAGTCGAGGTCGGCGGGCAGGCGCAGCGGCGCGAAGCCGTAGCCCGTGATGCCCAGGCGGGACAGCGACTTGTTGTCCGTGCCGCCCGAGAGCATGTACGGCAGCACGGTGGCGCCCGGGTCCTCGGCGACGACGGCCGCGACCATCGCGTCGACGAGCGCGCCCTCGAAGGGCACCTCGAGCCCGGTGTCGCGCACGAGGTCCTCGGCGCGCACGTGCGGGCCGAGGAGCGTCGCGAGCGTCGCGTCGAACTCCTCGGAGCGCCCGGGCAGGAACCGTCCGTCGATCGACGCGGTCGCGCCGCCGGGGATCACGTTCTCCTTGTACCCGGCTGCGAGGCGCGTCGGGTTGGTGGTGTGCCGCAGCGTGGCGCCGACGAATCTCGACGCCGGCCCGAGGGCGTCGACGAGCGCGTCGACGCCCTCCGGGTCCTCGGGGTCGAACGGCAGGCCCGTGAGGTCCGCGACGCCCTCGAGCAGCGCGCGCACGGTCGGCGTGAGCTCGAGCGGCCACGCGTGCTCGCCGATGCGCGCGACGGCCGCGGCGAGGTGCGTCACGGCGTTGTCGGTGTTGACCTGGCTGCCGTGGCCCGCACGCCCCTGCGCGACGAGCCGCAGCCACGCCAGGCCCTTCTCGGCGGTCTGCAGCAGGTAGACGCGCCGCCCGGCGACGTCGACCGAGAACCCGCCGACCTCGCTGACGGCCTCGGTCGCGCCGGCGAACAGCTCGGGCCGGTGCTCGACCGCCCAGTGCGCGCCGTACCGGCCGCCGGCCTCCTCGTCGGCGAACATCGCGAGCACGACGTCGCGCGCGGGCCTGCGCCCCTCGCGGACCATCTGCCGCACGACCGCCAGGACCATCGCGTCCATGTCCTTCATGTCGACCGCGCCGCGGCCCCACACCAGGCCGTCGCGCAGCTCGCCCGCGAACGGGTCGACCGACCAGTCCGGCGCGTGCGCCGGCACGACGTCGAGGTGCCCGTGCACGACCAGCGCGGGGCGCGACGCGTCGGCGCCCTCGAGGCGCACGACCACGTTCGCGCGGCCCGGTGCGCTCTCGAACAGCTCGGGCTCGAGGCCGACGTCCTGCAGCAGGCCGACGACGTACTCCGCGGCCGCGCGCTCCCCCGGCCCCGTGCCGTCGCCCGGGTTGGTGGTGTCGAAGCGGATCAGCTCGCGGCACAGGTCGACGACCTCGTCCGCGGCGGTGGGCACGGCCCCCGGCGCAGCCGCGGTCACGCCGACGCCCCCGTCAGGCCGCGACGCGCGAGCAGCGGCGCGATGTCGGGCGCGCGGCCCCGCAGGTCGGCGAACGACCGCAGCGGGTCGATCGACCCGCCGCGCGCGAGCAGCCGGGTGCGGAACGTGTCGCCGTTCTCGCGGCGCAGGCCGCCGTTCTCGGCGAACCACTCGACGGTGTCGGCGTCGAGCACCTCGGACCAGATGTACGCGTAGTACCCGGCCGAGTAGCCCGACCCGAAGACGTGGTTGAAGTACGTCGTGCGGTACCGCGGCGGCACCGGCGCGTACGCCAGGCCGACTGCCTCGAGCGCGGCGGCCTCGAACGGCTCGACGTCGTCGACGTCCGTCGGCACCTGCTCGGGCGTCAGGCGGTACCACGCCTGGTCCAGCAGCGCAGCGGCCAGGTACTCGGTCGTCGCGAAGCCCTCGCCGTCCTGGCGCGCCGCGAGCAGCGTCTCGACCCACTCCTCCGGCATCGGCTCACCGGTCTCGTGGTGCACCGCGAACGACCGCAGCACCTGCGGGTCCCACGCCCACATCTCGTTGACCTGCGACGGGTACTCCACGAAGTCGCGCGGCACGTTCGTGCCCGACTGCGACGGGTACCGCACGTGCGACAGCAGCCCGTGCAGCGCGTGCCCGAACTCGTGGAACACCGTGATGACCTCGTCCCACGTGAGCAGCGTCGGCTGGCCCGGCGGCGGCTTCGGCACGTTGAGGTTGTTGACGACGACCGGCGCGTCGCCCAGCAGCGTGGACTGCTCGACGAACGAGTTCATCCACGCGCCGCCGCGCTTGGCGGGGCGCGTCCACCAGTCGCCGAGGAAGAGGCCGAGGCCGCTGCCGTCGGCGTCGAACACCTCGAACACACGCACGTCGGGGTGGTACCCGACGAGGTCGTGCCGCTCGGAGAACGTCAGCCCGTACAGCAGGTTCGCGGCGTGGAACACGCCGTCGGCGATGACGTGCTCGAGCTCGAGGTACGGCCGCAGCGCGGACTCGTCGAGCGAGCGGTGCTCCTGCCGGACGCGCTCGGCGTAGTACGCCCAGTCCCAGGGCTCGAGCGTCGCGCCCGGGTGGTCGGCCCGCAGCGCGGCCTCGAGCTCCGCGCCCTCGGCGCGCGCGTTCGCGACGGCCGCGGGCGCGAGCCGCGCGAGCATCTGCGCGACCGCGTCGGACGACCCGGCGGTCGCGTCGGCCGCGACGTACGCGGCGTGGTGCTCGAAGCCCAGCAGACGCGCGCGCTCGGCCCGCAGCCGCACGAGCCCCAGGAGGGTGGCGCGCGTGTCGTGCTCGCCGCCCGCGCCGCGCGTGAGCGACGCGGTCATGACGCGCTCGCGCAGGCCGCGGTCGCGCAGCGACGACAGCACCGACTGCTGCGTGGGGAGCTGCAGCTCGAGCAGCCACGCGCCCTGGTGGCCGCGCGCGGTCGCGGCCTGCGCCGCGGCGTCGCGCGCGTCCTGCGGGAGCCCGTCGAGCTCGGCCTCGTCGGTCACGAGGACCGCGGCGGCGTTGGCCCCCGCGAGCAGCAGGCGCCCGAACGCCGCGTCGAGCGACGTGATCTCGGTGTTGATGGCGCGCAGGCGCTCCTGGTCGGCCTCGGGCAGGCCGACGCCGGCGCGCGCGAACCGGCGACGCGTGCGGTCCAGCAGCCAGGCCGTGTCGGGCTCGAGCGCCGTGCCGTCGGCCTCGAGCCGGGCCGCGAGCGCCTCGACGCGCGCGTGCAGCCGCGCGTCGAGCCAGATCGCGTCGGCGTGCGCGGCGAGCTCGGGGGCGAGCTGCTCCTCGATCTCCTGCAGCCCGGGCGTGGACTCGGCGCCCGACTGCACGTAGAACGCGGACGCCGCGCGCGTCAGCAGACGACCGGTGCGCTCGAGCGCCTCGAGCGTGTTCTCGACCGTCGGCTCGGTCGGGTCGGTGGCGATCGCCTCGACCTCGGCGAGCTGCTGGGCCATGCCGGCGCGCACGGCGGGCAGGTAGTGCTCCTCGCGCAGCACGCGGAAGTCCGGCAGGCCGTACGGCAGGTCGGACTCGCGGGCGAACGGGTTGGCGGGGTCGAGCGGCAGCGCGTCGGAGGTCATGGCCCCATCGTCACAGATCGCGCGCACGGTCCGGGGCGGCCGGGCGCCGCGCGTCGTGCGGCGCGCGCGGCCCCGGACCGGACCCGTGGGGCGACGGTCAGCGCGCACCCGAGGCCGCGGCGGGCAGGACGTCGGCCGGCGGCGTCCACACGTACCCGTGCGCGTGCGCGACGGGCGCGTGCAGCAGCGCGCCGGCGTGCGTCGTGAGCCCGCCCGCGAGCGCGGCGTCGGCCGTGACGGCGGCGCGCCAGCCGCGGTCCGCGAGCGCCGCGAGGTACGGCAGGGTCGCGTTGGTGAGCGCGTGCGTCGAGGTGACGGGCACGGCGCCGGGCATGTTCGCGACGCAGTACAGCACGGAGCCGTGCACGCGGAACGTGGGGTCGTCGTGCGTCGTGGGGCGCGTGTCCTCGAAGCAGCCGCCCTGGTCGACCGCGACGTCGACGAGCACGGACCCTGCCCGCATGCGGGACACGAGGTCGTTGCTCACGAGGCGCGGCGCACGGGCACCGGGGAGCAGGACCGCGCCGACCACGAGGTCCGCGTCGAGCAGCTCGCGCTCGATCGCCCACGCGGAGGACGCGAGCGTGCGCACGCGCCCGCCGAACAGGTCGTCGAGCTCGCGCAGCCGCGGCACCGACAGGTCGAGGACCGTGACGTCGGCGCGCATGCCGACGGCGATCTGCGCGGCGTGCGTGCCGACCACCCCGCCGCCGAGCACGACGACCTTGGCGCCGTCGACGCCGGGCACGCCGCCGAGCAGCACGCCCCTGCCGCCCTCGTTGCGCATGAGGTGGTACGCGCCGACCTGCGTCGCGAGGCGCCCGGCGACCTCGCTCATGGGCGCGAGGAGCGGCAGCGAGCCGTCGGGGAGCTGCACGGTCTCGTACGCGACGGCCGTGGTGCCGGCGGCGAGCAGCGCGTCGGTGCCGGGGCGGTCGGCGGCCAGGTGCAGGTACGTGAACAGCGTGAGGTCGTCGCGCAGGTACCCGTACTCCGCCGCGACGGGCTCCTTGACCTTGCAGACGAGCTCCGCGGCCCACGCGTCGGCGGCGGTGGGGACGATGCGCGCGCCCGCGGCGGCGTAGTCGGCGTCGTCGATCGCGGAGCCGGCGCCGGCGCCGGTCTCGACGAGGACCTCGTGCCCGGCCGCGACGAGGTGCTGGGCACCGGCGGGCGTGAGGGCGACGCGGTACTCGCGGTTCTTGGTCTCGCGCGGGATGCCGACCTGCATGGGGCTGCTCCTGTCGGTGACGTCCCGCGGGCGGGACGGGCGGGTGGCGGCGCGGGGCGCCGCCGCTGGGGCGGGCGTGATCCCCGTCACGTTCGAGTGTGAAGTTCGTCTGTTGCCGACGCATGACGACGGGATGATCTTCGGTAACGTCGCCTCATGAGTGCCGAGGATTCGTCGGTGGTGCCCGGCGGTGCGCGTGAGCGCCGAACACCGTTCGGCGTCCTCGACGACCTCGACCGTGCGCTGCTGCGCGAGCTCGAGCGCGACGGCCGCATCTCCAACAAGGACCTCGCCGCCCGCGTCGGCGTCGCCCCCTCGACGTGCCACGCGCGGGTCGCCGCGCTGCGGGCCCGGGGCGTGCTGCGCGGGTTCCACGCGGACGTCGACCCCGACGCGGTCGGCCGGGGCCTGCAGGCGATCATCGCGGTGCGGCTGCAGGCCGCGGCCCGCGCGCGGCTCGGCGCGTTCGCGCGCACCCTGGCGGCCCGCCCCGAGGTGCGCGACGTCTACCTGCTCGGCGGCACCGAGGACGTCATGCTGCACGTGGCGGTGCACGACTCGCGCGCGCTGCGCGCGTTCGTCGTCGAGCACCTGAGCACGCGCCCCGAGGTCGCGCACACGCAGACGAGCCTGGTGTTCGAGCACGTCCACGCCCCCACGACGGCGGTGTGAGCGTGCCGCGCGCGGCCCACCGCAAGCAGCGCGTCGACGCGCCCGCCGGGTTCTTCGCGTGCGAGGCGGCGGGCCTGCGGTGGCTCGCCGCCGCGGGCGGGGCGCGCGTCGTCGAGGTGCTCGACGTCGGCGAGCACCACCTCGACCTCGTGCGCCTCGACCCGGTGGCGCCCACCGCCGCGGCCGCGCACGCGTTCGGCGCCGCCCTCGCGCGCACGCACGACGCCGGCGCGCGGGCATTCGGCGCGCCGCCCGACGGCTGGTCGGGCGACGCGTGGTTCGGCCCGCTCGACCAGCCCCTCACGATGACGACCGGCGAGCACGCGACGTGGGGCGCGTTCCTCGCCACGGAGCGCCTGGACCCGGTCGCCGCGACGCTGCGCGACCGGGGGCTCACGACACCCGCGGACGACGCGGCGTTCGCGCGGCTCGCCGACGCGCTGCGCGACGGCCGCTGGGACGACGACGAACCGCCCGCGCACGTGCACGGCGACCTGTGGCAGGGCAACGTCGTGTGGACCGCCGACGGGGCGACGCTCGTCGACCCCGCGGCGCACGGCGGCCACCGCGAGAGCGACCTCGCGATGCTCGCGCTGTTCGGGCTGCCGCACCTCGACGCCGTGCTCGACGGCTACCGCGGCGCGCACCCGTTGCGCCGCGGCTGGCAGCACCGCGTCGGGCTGCACCAGCTCTACCCCGTCGCGGTCCACGCCGTGCTGTTCGGCAGCGGGTACGTCGAGCACACCCGACGCCTGCTGCACGCCGCGGCGGAGCGTTGACGGTCCTGCCACACCACCCGTCCGGTCCTGTCGCCGGGTCGACGCGCGTGCCACGCTCGGGCACGACCCCCGCCCCGGGGACGTCCGCGCCGGGAGGTCGCCAGGTGTCGTTCGGAGCCGTGCCGCCCACCGCGGACGAGATCCGGCGCGCCCTGGGCCCCGCGCCCGTGCGCCGGTCCCGCGTGCCGGCCCTGCTGACGACCGGCGCGCTGCTCGTCGCCGTCGCGCTCGGGGTCTCCTGGTGGGCGCGCACGTACGGCCCGGCCGCGCGGCCGCCGGCCGGTGTCGAGGAGATCCGCACACCCCTCTCGGCTCCCCCGCTGGTCCCGGCCGGCTCGGGCGCGTACGCGTTCCTGCAGACGCAGGACGACGGCTCGTCCCCCGTCGCGTGGAGCCCGTGCCGGCCGATCCACTGGGTGCTGCGCCCGTCCGGTGCGCCGGACGGCGGCGACGCGCTGCTCGCCGCCGCGTTCGCGGACGTCGCCGCCGCGACGGGCCTGACGTTCGTCGCCGACGGCCCGACCGACGAGGCCCCGGCCGACGAGCGCGACGTGTACCAGCCCGACCGGTACGGGCGGCGGTGGGCACCCGTGCTCGTCGCGTGGTCCGACCCCGGCGAGCACGCCGCGCTCGCCGGGACGGTGGCCGGCAGCGCGGGCGGCACGTCGGTCACCGCCGACGGGTACGCCGTGTACGTGAGCGGTCAGCTCGTGCTCGACGCCCCGCAGATCGCCGACCTGCTGACGTCGCCGAACGGCAGCGCGGTGGCGCGCGCGGTCGTCACGCACGAGCTGGCGCACGTCGTGGGCCTGGCGCACGTCGACGACCCCGGCCAGCTCATGCACCCGACCGCGGACGTCCGGCAGGTCGCGCTGGGACCGGGCGACAGGGAGGGGCTCGCCCTGCTCGGCGCGGGCCGGTGCGCCCCGCACCTGTGAGGACGCACGCCTGTGAGGACACCGTGCAGGAACCGTGACGCGCACCACCTTCCCAGGTTCGCCGCGTAGCCTCCCTCGCGGACACCGCCCCCGACCTCCGCAGGAGCCCGTCATCGCCAGGCCCATCGTGCTCGTCCACGGCACCCGCACGTCGTCGGCGATCTGGTCCCCGCAGGTCGACGCGCTGCGCGCCTCCGGGCACCCGACCCTGGCCATCGACCTGCCCGGGCACGGCACACGGACCGCCGAGCGGTTCACGCTCGAAGGCGCGCTCCGCGCGATCGACGACGCCGTCACGACGTGCACCGAACCGCCCCTGCTGGTCGGCCTGTCGCTCGGCGGGTACACCGCGCTCGCGTACGCCGGCCGGTACGAGCAGCGGATCGCGGGCGTCGTGCTGGCCGGCTGCTCGACCGAGATCCGCGGCAAGCCCGTCTCGCTGTACCGCCGCGCGGCGCACCACGTGACGCGCTGGCTCGGCCTCGGGCAGGGCACGTGGCACGTCGTCACCGACATGCTGACGGCGTTGGCGGGGTACTCGCCGCTGACCGACCTGCGCCGCGTGCTGCTGCCCGTGTGGCTCGTGAACGGCGCCCGCGACCCGCTGCGGCTCGACGAGCGTCGCTACCTGCGCGCCCGGCCCGGTGCCCGGCTCACGGTCGTGCCGCGCGCCGGCCACGACGTGAACTCGCACGCACCCGCCGCGTTCAACCGCGTCCTGCTGGACGCGCTGCGCGAGCTCACGCACCGCACGCCGCAGCCCGTCTGACCCGCCCGCCGCACCCCTGCGGTGCGGGCCCGGCGACGCTGCCGACGGCGGATCCGCCCACGGCAGCACCGACCCCCACGGCGTGCGCGGCGCACGCAGGGTGGGGACATGACCACGCAGACCCGATCCAGCGCCTTCGACGACGAGCTGCTCGCGCGGCTCGCCCACGACCGCGTCCTCGTCCTGGGCACCGCGCTCGACGAGCACGTCGGCAACCGCCTGTGCCACCAGCTCGTGCTGCTCGCGACCGAGGACCCCACCGCCGACATCACGCTGTGGATCAGCTCGCCCGGCGGGTCCGTCGCGGCGATGCTCGCGATCCACGACGTCATGCGGCTCGTCCCCAACGACGTGCGCACCGTCGCGGTCGGCACGGCCGCGAGCGCGGGGCAGTTCCTGCTCTCGGCGGGCACGCCCGGCAAGCGGTTCGCGCTGCCCCACGCGCGCGTGCTGCTGCACCAGGGCTCCGCCGGGATCGGCGGCTCGGCCGTCGACGTCGAGCTGCAGGCCGACGAGCTGCGCCACACGCGCGACACCGTGCTCGGCCTGATCGCGGAGCACACGGGCCAGAGCGTCGAGCGCGTGCGTGAGGACTCGCTGCGCGACCGGTGGTTCACGGCGCAGGAGGCGCTCGCGTACGGGTTCGTCGACGCGGTCGCGGAGCGGCTCGCGGACGTCCGGCCGTCGGGCACGCTGCGCGGCGTCGTCGGCATCGGCGGGACGGGGTTCGGCGCATGAGCGGCTACCTGGTGCCGAACGTGCTGGAGCGGCACGGCGCCGTCGAGCGGTCCGTCGACGTGTTCAGCCGCCTGCTGTCCGAGCGGATCGTCTACCTCGGCACCGAGATCGACGACGGGGTCGCGAACGTGCTGGTCGCGCAGCTCATCCACCTCGAGGCCGAGTCGGCGGAGCAGCCGATCCGGCTGTACGTGAACTCGCCCGGCGGGTCGCCGTCGGCGATGCTCGCGGTGTACGACGCGATGCAGTACGTGCGCCCCGCGGTCGAGACGATCTGCGTCGGTCAGGCCGCGTCGACCGCGGCGGTGCTGCTGGCGGGCGGCGCGCCGGGGCGGCGCGCGGTCCTCGCGCACGGCCGCGTGGTGCTGCACCAGCCGTCGACGCGCGGCGAGGGCACGATCCCCGACCTCATCCTCGCGGCGGACGAGGTGGTGCGCGTGCGCGGCCAGCTCGAGGAGGTGCTCGCGCGGCACACCGGCAAGGACGTGGCGACGCTGCGCCGCGACACCGACCGTGACCTGGTGCTCACGGCGGAGCAGGCGGTCGCGTACGGCATCGCGGACCACGTGCTCGCGTCGCGCGACGCGTGAGGGCGGCGGCGTCCGGGGCCGCCGGGGGTCCCGGACGCCGACGTGCGGCCTCGCCGCGGCGAGCGGCGCGTCAGGCGGCGAGCAGCGCGTCAGGCGGCGAGCAGCACCGCGGCGGCGGGCGCCGCCGGTCCGGCGCCGCTGAGCACGTCCACGGTGGGGCCGTCGGTGAGGACGACGTGCAGGGCCCGGAGCGACGCGTCCCCGGACGACGCGGCCCCCGACCGCGCGTCCCCGAAGGGCGCGGGGGCCGTGGCGTCGACGACGGCCCCGTGGAGCACGAGCGCGCCCGGCTGGACGTCCCTGCGGTCGTCGAGCGGCTGACGGTCGAACGCGCGGCGGGCGTCGTCGCGGGCGCCGTGCCCGCGGCCGTCGTGGTCCCGCTCCGTCCTGCTCGGTGCACGGTCGCGCGTGGTGCGTGCGTCGGCGTCGAGCGCGGTGGCGATGCCGTGCGCGAGGTCGACGAGGGTCAGCCCGAGCGCGTCGGTGAGCGCGGCGAGCACCTCGGAGGACGGCTCCTTGCGTCCGCGCTCGACCTCGGACAGGTACTGGGGCGAGAGCCGCGCACGGGCGGCGACGTCGACGAGGCGCAGCGCACGCTCCTCGCGGGCGGCCCGCAGGAGCGCGCCGATCGTGCGCCGCCACGACGACGGGTGGCGGTGCACGGGCGTGAGCGTCACGGCACGGGGCTCCATGGGCCGAACCTAGCGACGCCCGCCGCCGCACGCGGGTCGATCCGCTGACGGCAGAACGCCGTCAGCGGGACTCCGGGGGCGGCGCCTCGCCGCCGCGGTCGGCCGTCGTCCGCGGCGGCGGTGGATCACCGGTCCTTCTCGGCGAGCTCGCGGAACTCGTCCGGCACCGTGTGCAGGCGCGGCATCGCGGCGGGCAGGTAGCCGACGGCGTGGGCACCGAACCGCGCGCGCACGGCGTCGACGGAGCGGTCGACGGCCCAGCGCGCCGCGCCGTGCTCGGAGCCGGGGCGGCGCGGGTCGTCGGGGTGCAGCGCGAGCTCGAGCTGCAGCGCCTCCTGCTCGACGATGCCGGTGACCGACACCGCGAGCAGCGTGATCTCGACGTCGCGGCCGGGCTGGTCACGGATCGCCTGCCACGCGAGCTGCTCGGCGACCTCGGTGAGGGTGAGCGTCGTCGCGACCGGGCCCGGCAGGGTCAGCGAGCGCGTGACGGACCGCATGCCGGGGAACCGCACCCGGACGGTCACGGTGCGCCCGGCGCGGCCCTTCGCGCGCAGCCGCCCGGCGACCCGGTCCGCGAGGTGGCTGAGCACCTCACGCACGAGCGCGGGCGTCGCGACCTGCCGCCCGAGCGCCGACTGCGCACCCACCGACCGCGCGCGCCCGGCCCCCGCGACGCGGCGCGGGTCGTCGTTGTGCGCGAGGGCCGACATGCGTGCGCCGGTCGCGTGGCCGAGGATCCGCTCGACGGCGTCCGACGGGGTGCGGGCGAGCTCGCCGATGGTCGTGATGCCGCGCTCCGCGAGCCGCTCGCGCGCGACGGGCCCGACGCCCCACATGAGCCCGACGGGCAGCGGGTCGAGGAACGCGCGCTCGCGCTCGGGCTCGACGACCACGAGGCCGTCGGGCTTGGCGACCTGCGACGCGATCTTGGCGAGATGCTTGGTGCGTGCGACGCCCACCGAGATCGGCAGGCCGACCTCGGCGCGGACGCGGCGGCGCAGCAGCGCCGCGATCTGCGCGGGCGGCCCGAACAGGTGCGTCGAGCCGGAGACGTCGAGGAACGCCTCGTCGATCGAGATCCGCTCGACCGCCGGCGTGACGTCGCCGAAGATCTCCATGACGCGGTCGGCGAGCGGCTGGTACTCGCGGAACCGCCCGGGCACGAACCGCAGCGCCGGGCACAGCCGCGCGGCCCGCCACCCCGGCATGCCGCCCGCGACGCCGTACGCCTTGGCCTCGTACGACGCGGCGAGCACCACACCGCCCTGCGCGCTGCCGCCGACGGCGATGGGGCGGCCGCGCAGCGTCGGGTCCAGCAGCTGCTCGACCGACGCGTAGAACGCGTCGAGGTCGGCGTGCAGGATCGTGGCCCCGGACATGACCCGAGACTACTCGAACACCTGTTCGACCGACAACGCCCCAACACACCCGCCCCCACCCCCGCCCGCCTGCCGAGCGCGGGGTTCAGCCGGTCACGGGGCGCGAGAAGCGGCCGAACCCCGCGGTCGACCGGTGCGAGAGGGTCGAGGCCGAGGGGGTACCGGGCGGGGTCAGGTCGACGAGGCGGCGGGTCCGCCGTCGGGCGTCCGGGAGTCGGCGGGACCGGCGGTCGCGGGCTCGCCGTCGGCCTGCGTGGCGACGACCCGCTCGCCGCGAGAGTCGTTCGTGGAGTCGCCACGGACGCCCTCGTCGCGCGCGTCGTCGGCGTCGTCCTCGCCCTCGTCCATCGGCGGGTCGAGCGTGCGCAGGTGCGAGTAGACCGCCCACGCCACGGCGACCAGCGGCACCGAGATCACGGCGCCGAGGATGCCCGCGGTGAGCGTGCCGGCGGTCACCGCGAGCGCGACGACCACGGGGTGCAGGGACACCTGCTTGCCCATGATGAGCGGCTGCAGCACGTGCCCCTCGAGCTGTCCGATGAGCGCGATCCCGACGCCCACGAAGACGGCCGACCACAGCCCGTTCGCGGCGAGCGCGACGATCATCGCGACGACCATGGCGGCCGGTGCGCCGATGAGCGGGATGAACGCGCCGATGAACACGAGCACCGCGAGCGGCGCGGCGAGCGGCACGCCCATGATCGTGAGCAGCGTGAACGCGAGGATCCCGTCGGTGAACGCGATGATCACGGTGCCGCGGGTGTAGCCGGAGAACGTGTACCAGCCGGCCGCTCCCGCGGTCATCCAGGTCTCGCGGTTGCGGGCGGGGAGCTGGTTGAGGAACCACGTCCACATCGACGACCCGCGCGCCAGGAAGAAGATCGTGCAGAAGATCGCGAGCGCGAGCGCGGTGAACCCGACGGCCACGGAGCCGGCGCTGG
The DNA here is from genome assembly GCF_004535805.1 of Cellulomonas sp. HD19AZ1. Classification (NCBI taxonomy): domain Bacteria; kingdom Bacillati; phylum Actinomycetota; class Actinomycetes; order Micrococcales; family Cellulomonadaceae; genus Cellulomonas; species Cellulomonas sp. HD19AZ1. Next base: position 706,099 of record NZ_SPHX01000001.1, on the reverse strand, counting down.
CCGCGGCCTGGCTCGCGAGGTCGCCCGCGTGCTCCTGGACCCACTTCAGCCCGTTGTCGATCCACTCGGCGATCTGCTCGTTCGTGATCGTGAAGGGCAGCGACCCGCTCTCGAGGTACTGGGTGATCTGGTTGATGCCGCTCGCGAACTGCTTGCTGAGGTTGTCCCACTGCGTCGCGATCGAGTACCCGACGTACGTGAGCATGCCGAGGAAGAACAGGATCCCCGCGAGCAGCGACAGCGCCGTCGCCAGGCCGCGCGGCATCACCCGGTCCATGACGTCGACGAGCGGCCGCAGCACGGCCGTGAAGACGAGAGCGAGGAACACGGCGACGAACAGCAGCGTGACGCGCGACGTGGCGTAGAACACGACGACCACGGCCGCGAGCACCACGAGCAGCCGCCACGAGACCCCCGCCGAGCGGCGCAGCCACCGCGGGGCCGTCTCCTCGTGGCCCGTGACGGCCGCGTTGCGCCGCCCGCCGGCGACCTTGCGTGCCGCGGGGCTGATGGCCCCGGCCGCCGAACGGGCCCCTGCTGCCTCGCCCATGCCCTGGACCTCCCGCCCGTCGTGAACGCCGTCACGTGCAGTCTGCCCCCGGCGGCGACCTGCGGCCCGACGACCCGCCCACGTGGTGCGGGCCTCACGCACCGGTGCGAGGACCACCCCCGCACCGTGGTATGTTTTCTGCCGCGCCGAGGCGCCCGGAAGGGCACTCGACGACCACCTGTCCGGGTGGCGGAATGGCAGACGCGCTAGCTTGAGGTGCTAGTGCCCGCAAGGGCGTGGGGGTTCAAGTCCCCCTCCGGACACGGCCAGCGACACGACTCAGGTCGGCAGTCGCTGAGACGACCTGGGCCTGCGGCTGAAACTCCAGCCGCAGGCCCATCGTCGTGTACAGGGCCCCGCGCTCGTCATCTGTTGCTTCGGCCAGCGCGGATGCGATCCCACCGAGTTCCTCGATGAGCGCCGCGATCTCACGAGCCGTGAACGGGCGTGCCGGGCGCGCGACAGCGGCGATCTCCGCGCGGACCGTACCGTGCGACCAGCCACGTGGGTCGCGGTGGGTGTTGCGCGCAGGGTCGTACGCCGATGGGGAGGGGATGCCGTCGTCGGTGAGCCGCTGCGCGATGGCACGGAAGCCGTCGCCGGCCACGTAGAGGTCGAAGATGCGCCCCACGTGAGGAGCAGTCACAGGATCGGGCTCCAGGCGGTGCGCGCGTTGCCCTGCCGCGGCCTTCGAACGGTTCGGGTGTGGCCCGGCGTCGGCGAGCGCGTAACCGTACGGAGGGCGGCCGCCGAGGTGCCGGTCCGTGGTAGCAGCGAGTTCGTGCATCGACGTCTTCGTGCGCGTCTTGACTCGGTTCCGCTCACCCTTCGCCATGCCGCCGAAGAGGCCCATGCCGATTTCGTGCGCTTCGGAGTCAGGGTCGACCTGTCCGCCGACCTCGGGCACCCACAGCGTCACGCCGTGGTGCGTGAGGAGCGGGAAGGTGAGGCCGAACAGGTTGCCGTAGAAGGCGCGTTGCGGCTCGCCGACGACGATGCCGTCGAAAGAGCGTGCAGGCCTGAGACCGGCTCGCAACGCTCGTTCGCTGCGACCAGGAAGGCGCTGTAGTCGGAGGCAGTGTCGGCGTTGTAGGAGACGAACTCCTCCAGCCCGTATGCGGTGAAGTCAAAGTAGTCGTCGGCTTGCAGGCCGGCGTCCGCCATGACTGCGGGCGGGTACCCGTCCCACAGCAGATCGAAGGCCGCTGCGGCCGGAACGTTGACCGGGTAGAGCGTCTCGTCGATGACAAGCCACCCGGTGCGGTGGGCCGTGCTGCGCGCGAATGCTCCATCGCCGGCGTAGACCACGGAGACGAGCACGCCACGCCCTTTCGGGTTCTCCATCGCGGCCAGGTCATCTCGCGTCAGCAGGTCGAGGAGGTTGTTCCCGGCACCCCCTTCCTCGCCCCAGATCGGGGCCTCGGCGGGGCGGTCACGGGCCGCCAGCACGAGATTCACTGCCGCTTCCAGCTCCGGTGACTCGACGCACGGTGTCGGCGCAGGTGTTGCCTCAGCCGGAGGAGGCCCAGAGCATCCCGCAGCGCACACCACCGCCAGGACGCCTGCTGTGATTACGGGGCGTCTCATGGTTCGCGACGCTACTGCGCGAACGCGTCCCGGGCGGGTCATTCCCCGTTCCGAAGACGACCAGCAACTGATCGGGTGGTGTCACGCACTCGCCTGGCGGCTGTCCCGAATGCGACCGCGCGTGACCTCGCTGGCATCGTCTGGCCCGGTAGCGTCGAAGCAACAGACGGCGAAGGGGGCATCGTGCAGCTGAGGAGGTTGTCGAGAAGAGCACGAGGGGTGGCAGCCACCACCGCACTCATCGGTGGTGTACTCGGCGCATCGGGTTGCTCGTTTGAACAGAAGGTCGATCCGACGGTGCCGCTGGTCGACGTCACCTTCACGGACGTCCGGGCCGGGTTCGCGGCCGACGACTACGCGATCGGGTCGAGTGCGCGCGGGGTCACCGACGGTGTCGGTTCGAGGCTCACGATCAACATCAACGTCACGAACGCGAACGGTGTGGTCATCAACCCGAAGGCCGTCATCACCTACGCCGACGGGACGACCGACACCTGCCAGGAGACCGACCTGCGCCGCCTTCCGAACCTACAGGCGTCCACAACATCATGGGATCTGCCGTGCGGCGACGACTTCCCCGAGGACATCTCTGGCGCGAGCGTTGTGGTGACGGACGACTACGAGTGAGCGGGGGCCTTCCCCACGTCGGCGCTCAGCCGTCGCGGTTCATCGCCCGCGCGTAGTACGAGTCGGGGCCGTAGCCGCCGTCGTAGTCCGGCGGTGCCGGGGCGTCTTCGGTGAGGGCGTCAGCGATCTCGTCGACGATCTGCGCCCAGGTCATCCCCCGGAGCGCGGTCGCATCCAGACCGGCCTCTTCCGCCCGAGCGAGTAGCCGTGCCTTGCGTGCAGCCCGCCGAGTCCTCCAGACCTTGGGCCACTCGACCTCGTCGTCACACAGCAGCGCAGGGTCCTCGAACGTCACCCGCGTCAGGATGTGCTCACGCACCGGATCCAGCGGTGGTAGCTCGGCCTCATCGACGTCGGTGGGCATTGCGTCGGCCTGCGGCATCTGGAAGCCGCCCGGCCCGAACACGACCGCGTCGGTCTTCGCTGTGTGGCAGGACTTGCACAGGTACTGCAGGTTGCTCGGATCCGGTGAGTGCCCCGCGATGTGATCGACCTCAGCGCCGGGCTCGCTGCACTTCTCGCACCGGCCTCCGGCGCGCTCGATCACGAACGCCCGAACCTTAGGTGGAACCCTGCGGGTCTCGGCCTGGTAGCCGCCCATGACCAGCATCGCGAGCCTGACGTGCGCGGTCCGCAGCACTTCGGGGTCGTCAAGCCGGTCCCGACAGGTGACCCTGCGCATCCACCGGACGGTCTCAGCGGCCTCCGCGCACCACGAGGAGCAGAAGAGTCCTGCGATCTCTTCGGGGATCGGGCGCAGGCAGTTCGCACACGCGTCATCCACGAACGCGCGCGTCAGACCATCCAGAACCGGTAGGTGCACGCGAGCACCGTACCGAGATGGCCGGGGCCCAGGGTGCTCGATCGAGCTCCGGCCGGTCGGGAGCCGTCAGCCTCAGTACTCGAAGACGTCCCCGACGCCGAGGGTGTCGAGCTTCGCTCGGGTCGGCAGGTACTCGAACGAGGCTTCGAGCATGTCGGCGACCCCTCGTGCGACGGCTCGTTCGCGGAGTTCGGTGAGGAGCGGGACGAGGTAGCGCACGTCGTTCGCGGCGTACGCGAGCTGCTCGCGGGAGAGGTCGTGGGCGGACCAGTCCGACACCTGCTGCGTCTTATCGATCACGACCCCGAGCAGGCGCTTCAGGGTCGGCTTGAGCGAGTACATCTCGCTGGCGAGGCCCGGCTCGACGACCTTCGCTGCGACCTTGGTGCACGCGATGGATGCGGGTGCGACCTGCCAGGTCTGGACTAGGAACCGCAGGTCGAACGGTGCGTGATGGAAGACCTTGGTGACGGTGCCGTCCGAGAGAAGGTCGATCAGGCGGTCGGGACGGTCGCCTGGACCCACCTGGACGATGGCTACCGAAGAGTGGGTCGCCAGCTGGATCGTGCGGATCTGGTCGGTCCGCCAGTCCAGGCCTGTCGTCTCGATGTCGCACCCGAGCGACTCGACCGTTCGCGCGTGCTTGAGCCAGTCATCGTCGATGTCGGCACGCCGTACCACGACGTCTTGCTTGATCGCGGCCATGTGGGACTGCCTCCTACCGAAGAGTGCTCTGGGCGCAGATGGCGTCGATCTCCTGTCGCACGAAGGCGAACAGTTCACCGCCTGCCAGGACCCAGGTTGGCACAGAGGTCCGACGTTCCCGACCGTGCGAGTACAGCGTGAGCACCGCTCGGCCGTCGAAGCGGTAGGCGCTGAACAGCGCGTCACCTGCTCTGACGTACACCTCGACCACTCCTCCGCCCGGCTGAGCGAGCGACTTGTACTCGGTGATCGCCTCGTTGATCTTCGCTACGACCGACTCCGGGGTGGTGTCGAAGCGTTGGGCGAGGTTGCTCATCGTCTGCGGGTCGTCCGGGTCCGGAAGGAACACCCGGATGCGGGAGTCCTTCGCTCTCGCGACGCGTTCGAGACGCTGCCGGTGCGTGTTGCGCCACGTGTTCGCGTAGGCCACGACGATGTCGATGTGGGCTGCACCTTCGAACAGGTCGCTCCACTCGACGTCGTCGAGGTACTGGTCGGTCACGCGCGTGATCCCGGACTCAACGACGTCGGCGGAGAGTTTCGCCTTCGCGAGCACCTCGGTCGCAAAGGATCGCCGCCCGAACAGGTCCCACACGACCGTGAGCAAGCCGGACGCGACGAGCAGCCCACCTACCTGGCCTAGGAACGCTTCCCAGGTCCCCTCCGCCCAGCGCTGCACGGACAGGTACATGAGCACGAGCCCGACGACGAAGATCGCGCCCGCGATCAGGACTGTCGCCAGGGAGGTGACTTTGCTCTCGATGGGCTGCCGCTTCCTGCGCACGTCCTGAACGTAGGGCCCGCGCATCTGCGCTGGTGTGAGCCGCGCCGGATGCGGGGCTGGAGTGGCGGTGGACCGAGGACTCAGCATGCGGTCCACCGCCACCGATCAGCCCTTGCCGAGCGTGGAGCCGGCCTTCGACTTCGCGCCCTTGCTCGAACCGCTCGACGCGAGCGTCGACCCGGCCTTCGACAGCGCAGCCTTCGACGGCTTGCCCATGTCCTCACCTCCCTCCCCGTGGGGGTCCGACACCAACGACGGTAGGGCGAGGGTCCGACATCGCGTTCCCACAAACGACCGGTTCTGCGACGCCGCTTCCGGCGACGTCGGCTGAGCGTGCGGGCGTGTGCCACAAACGCCTCCACAACCACCCGTGTGGCTTAACCTCCCTCGACCGTTTTTGACGCACCGGTGCGGTGCCGGTAGACCGCGGGGTAGACCCACCCGGCGGCATCAGGAGGACGGATGGCCCAGCTCGGCTACGCACGCGTCTCGACCCGCGACCAGGATCCGACCCGGCAGCACGACGACCTCGCCGCTGTCGGCTGCGACCGGGTGTGGACCGACGCCGGGGTGAGCGGCACGACGACGAGCCGGCCACAGCTCGACGCGCTCCTCGACTACGCCCGCGACGGCGACACGATCGTGGTTACCGAGCTCAGCCGCCTCGGGCGCACGGTTCGGCAGCTCGTCGTTCTCGTCGACGACCTCGGTGCACGTGGGATCGGCGTCCGCAGCCTCACCCAGGCGATCGACACCACCCCCGGCCAGGGCGGCGGCATCGGCACCCTGCTCTTGAGCCTCTTCGCTGCGCTGGCCCAGCTCGAGCGGGAGGTTCTTGTGGATCGCACGATGAGCGACCTCGCAGCGGCGCGTGCACGCGGCCGGGTGGGTGGTCGCCCGACGGTGCTCCCGCCAGACAAGTTGGCTGCCGCTCACGCACTGCTGGCTGCCGGCACACCCAAGACCGAGGTCGCCGCCGCCCTCGGCGTATCACGCTCGACTGTCTACCGCGCCATCGAGCGCGAGCGGGTCGCCATGACGGCTGGTGTCCGATGACCACGCCGGGGCAGATCGGGCCGTACTCGCTCGCACAGGTTCGGGTCGCCGGCGAGGACGAGACGCTCATGTTCGAGGCCGTGCTGCTCTGCGACGGGCAGCCGATCGCGGTTGTCAGCAACAGCGGTACGGGCGGCTGCCACATGTACAGGCCGCTCGACCGGGACGGCTGGGCGGCGATCAGGACCTTCGAGGAGTACGTAACCGAGTGGGGTCGCCAGCAGACGCCGGCGGTCCGGTTCGAGCCGAACGACGCCCTCGTCTACGAACTCATCGACGACTGGTGGGACGGACAACCGATCTACCAGCGATCGAGCGGGCGGTGGCGGCCCTCGTGTACTGCACTCGTCGTGCACACATTCGGGCAGCTCGCTCCCATTCGTCGCAGTGCTTTCAGGCTCTCTCAGCGACGGCCAGGGGTGAGCCGCAGTTCCGGGGGTCGGGTGGACAGCCTTGCGTGTGCCGTGAACAGGGCCTTCAGCCGTGCATCCGTATCGGCTCCGCCACGGAGGCTGAAGGCCCGGTCGACCGCTGCATCTAGCGAGTGATGCGCGCGCAGCAAACCCGGGCTCATGGCGCGGGGGTTGTAGTGCTCCGCAAGGGATCGCTCCGGGTGTTGAGCTCGTGCTTCGAGTACTCCTTGACCTGCCGCGATGATCGAGCCGCGGAGATCGTCAGAGACCTTGGGCAGCGGCAGCGTGTTCCAGACCAGGGTGTTGGCGAAGTTCGGATCCGACTTGAGCCGCCCGCCCACGGTCTTCTGCCACAGGATGAACGCCGCGGACGAGAAGATGGCGAAGGCGAAGCCGTCCGGGTCTTCGCACTTGTAGACCTTGTTGCCTGCGATCACGTTCGGCTGAAGCAGGTCGCAGGTGGCCCAACGCCGGGCCTCTGCGAACACGCTTGGGATCCCGACGTACGACACATCGGGCTGTGAACGCTGCCCGAAGAGGTGCGGGGTCTCGGCCATCTGCCGGGTGGAGGCTGCTCTGCTGGCTAGCCGGAAGTCGCGTACCGCGTCTAGGCGAGCTCTGAGGACGGGGGAGCGCTGGACGTCAGACGGCTCCAGGTCGACGAGCCAGAGGCACCACCGCGGGAGATTGTTGATGAGTTCCTTGCCCATGATGAAGCGGCGCAGGTACTTCGCCGCATACGGATCCGCGGCTACCTCGGTGTGTTCGTCTGGGCCGATGATCAGATGCCCGCCGTCTCGCGGCATGCTGCCCATCGTCACGGCCGGCAACTGCGGAGACAACGGCTCCCTGCGCTGCTCAACGAGCACGTCGGGACCGTCGACGAGGTACGGGTTGATGCGCTCGGACACTGCGTGCCGCTCAGGCTCACCCCGGAGCGTCTTGTAGTCGAAGAGCCACGCCGGCCGACGGGGGTGCTTGTCGAAGCCGACCACGACGCAGTGCACCGCGGCTGCCCCTGGTGCTTCCGAGGTCCACGCGAAGGTGCGATGAGCGAACTTGACGCGCCAACCGGCGTCCAGCACCGGTTTGAACAGCGCGGGGACTGGCTCGCCCTGGGTGATCGAGTTGGTCGAGACGAACGCGAACTCGCCCGCGTAGCCAGGCTTGGCGAAGAGCTGGAGCGCCTTCGCGTACCAGCCGGTGACGTAGTCGAGCCGGCCAATGTCGTCGCGGTGCCAGACGAGTCGGAGTTCGTCGGCTTGCTCGGGTGTCCGAGTTGCGTGACCGAGGAACGGGGGGTTCCCGAAGATGTAGAGGTTCTCCGTGGGAGGCACGACCCCCGTCCAGTCGAGAGTCAGGGCGCTCTCGTTCGCGTGGATCGTGTCGACCTTCTCCAACGGCAGCGTGTCCGGGCCGACGCCGAGTGCGAGCTCCATCGCCTGGTTGGCTTGATGCTCGACGAGGTGGAGCGCTGTGGCCGCGATACGAGCCGGCCACTCCTCGATCTCGATGCCGTGGAAGTTCTCAAGACGCACCGGGAGGTCTTCGGCATCGAACAGCATCCCGGCTGCGGCCTCGCGGCCACCAAGTTCCTGGAGTCGGGTGAGAACCTGAAGGTCGAGTGACCGCATCTCGCGGTAGGCGACGACGAGGAAGTTGCCGCACCCGCACGCGGGGTCAAGGAAGCGCATCTTCCCCATGTCCGTGCGGAGCTTGCGCAGCGCCTTCGCGTCGTGCTGGCTGTGCGCGAAGCGATCCCGGAGGTCGTCGAGGAACATCGGCTCGATGACCTTCAGGATGTTCGTCTCGGTCGTGTAATGCTCGCCCAACTCGCGACGTGCACGCTTGTCCTTCACCGCCTGGAACAGAGACCCGAAGATCGCAGGGCTGATCGCAGACCAGTTGAACTCGCACGCGGAGAGCAAGCGGCCGCGCATCGAGGCGTCGAACGAGGGGATGCTCAGGGTCTCGTTGAACACCCCACCGTTGACGTACGGGAACCGTGCGATCAGCTCGTCGAGGTTGCGCTGACGCTCCTCGGGTCGTCGCGCCATGACCTGGTACAGGAACGAGAGCTGCGAGCCAAGGTCAGCGCCGTCCTCTGCTGTCCGGGTCTCGAGGAACTCGTAGAAGAGGTCCCGCTCCCAGACGCCAGCGTCGTCCGCGTACAGCGCGAAGAGGGTTCGCACCAGGAACACCGACGCCTCATGGTCGGAGTAACCCGTGCCTTCGAGCTCTTCCCAGAGGCCGGCCATGAGCCGCGCGGCGTCGATCGACGCCTGCTCCTGATGCTGGGAGCCGAACTGTCGCACGCCGTACCCGGCGAAGAACGCCAGCCGGTCCGCGTTGAGCGCGAACTCACTGATCGGGAACTCCGCCAGCGGGTCGAACTCCGCCGGCGCGTCAAGGTCGAGCACGCGCATCTGCCGAAAGTCGCTGGTGATCACCCATCGAGGCATCTCGGCGTCGGTGAGGGCGTTGAGGTAGTCCAGCGCCTGGCGCTCGGCCTGCTCGAGGTCTCGCCCGGCAGACTTCATCTCGATGACGGCGACCCCAGGCACCAGGGCGTCGATGTAGCCACGGCCTGCCGTCGAGGCTCGCGTCACACGCTTCTCGTATAGCGCGGCACGTGTCTTCGTGATGCCGTACACCCCGAGCAGGTCTCGGATGAAGCTCTGAGCGTCCTGGCGTTCGTCGCCGGGGGAGTCCTTCCAGTCGAGGGCGAACTGAGCCGCACGGCTTCGGATCTCGTTCAGGGCTAGCGCCTTGGGCATGTTGCCAGGCTATCGGCGCGAGCGTGTCGCCCGTGGCGGGTCACGCTGTTGCCGCCCAGATGGCGGCGGTGCGGCGCATACCGCGTAGGCTGGCCCAGAACTTCCGGGCGATTGCTCGGTACAGGACCGTTGAGACAGCGGACCTGAGGGCGGCGCCGGTACTCCCCGGTGCCGCCCTCAGCGTTTCCGCAGTTCAACGCCTGATCGTGATCACGGTCGACCGTGTCGCTAACGGCCAAGTCCCCCTCCGGACACTCGTTGAGACAGCGACCTGAAGGCCCCTGCACCGCGGAGACGTGGAGCGGGGGCCTTCGTGGTTCCCGCGGTCGTCGTGGTTTCCGGCGTCGCAGCGTCGCGCCCGTCGGGTGTGCCGACCGTCACGCCGCGCCGGCGCCGCTCCCCCGCAGGATCGACGTCATCTTCTTGCCGCGCGCGACCTCGTCGACGAGCTTGTCGAGGTACCGGATCCGCTGCATGAGCGGGTCCTCGACGTCCTCGACGCGGATCCCGCAGATCAGCCCGGTGATGAGCGACGCGTCGGGGTTCATGCGCGGCGCGGCGGCGAAGAACTCCTCGAACGTGACCTCGTCGGCGAGGGCCCGGGCCAGGCCGTCGGCGTCGTAGCCGGTGAGCCACGTGATGACGCGGTCGACGTCGGCCGCGTCGCGGCCCTTGCGCTCGACCTTCGCGACGTACAGCGGGTAGACGCTCGCGACGCTCGTGCCGAAGATGCGGTGACCGGCCATGGTAGTCCTCCCTCGTCGTGCACGATCGTACGGACGGTGGTGTCGTGTCCCGAGCACCCCCGCCGCCCACCTACGCTGTCCCGCGATGATCTCTCGTGCCGAAGGGGCGTTCCTGGGTGCCGTCCGGGCGTTCCAGAACCCCATGCTGGACCTGCTCCACAAGCGGCACGCCCCGCTCGTCGTCGCGCTGCTCTCGCTCGTGTTCACGGCGGAGCGCCCGACCGTGCCCGTCGCCGACGCGCACACCGAGGTCGGCGACGCGCTCGACCAGCTGCGCGCGGCGGGGCACGGCGACGCGCTGCCGGTGGGCAGCGCGCGCGACCTGTGCCGGCAGTGGGCGGACGCGGGGTGGCTCGTGCGGCAGGTGCTCGACGACGACGTCGAGGTGTACCGGCTCTCGGCGCACGCCGTGGGCGCGCTCGAGGTCGCGGGCCGCGCGGGCGGGGCGCGGGCGCGCGTGTCGCAGTCGCGCGTGCGGACGCTGCTGGACGCGGTCGAGCGGCTCGCGGCAGACGCGGACCCGGACGTCATGGTGCGCATCGCGCGGCTCGACGCCGAGGTGAAGCGGCTGCAGGCGGAGATCGCGCGGCTCGAGCGCACGGGCGTGGTCGAGGAGGTCGACGACGACGAGCTGCTCGAGGAGGCCGAGAACGTCCTGCACCTCGTGCGCGAGCTGCCCGCGGACTTCGCGCGCGTCGCCGAGTCGATCAAGGCCATGCAGCGCGACGTCGTGACGGCGCTGCGGCAGGACGAGCGACCGACGGGCGACGTGCTGCGCGAGTACCTGCAGCGCGGCGAGCAGGTCATGGACGCGACGCCCGAGGGCCGCGCGTTCTCGGGCGCGCTGCGCCTGCTGGGCGACCCGCACCGGCTCGACGAGCTCGCGACGCAGCTCGACACCGTGCTGCGGCACCGGTTCGCGGCACGTCTGCCGTCGCCGCGGCGGGCCGAGCTGCGCGACGTCGTGCGGCGCATCGAGCAGGGCCTGGACCAGGTGTTCGCGGCGCAGCGCGAGGCGTCGTACGTCATCACCGCGCAGGTGCGCAACCACGACCCGCTGCGCGACCGGCAGGTCGACGACCTGCTGCGCGACGTCATGACGGGCCTGCAGGAGTGGCTGCCGGGCACGCGCCGCGCGCAGGGCGTCGCACCGCTGCGCCGCCTGCCGGTGGCGGACGTCGAGCACCTGCGGCAGACGCCCGGGGACCTGCGCCCCGCGCAGGCGCCCGACGCGCTGCCCGAGTGGGACGACGACGTGGCCGTGACGGACGCGGACGCGCGCGCGTGGGGCGGCCCGCACTACGCCGACCTCGACGCGCACCTGCGCGCGTTCGGCGCGGACTCCCCCGCGGTCGACCTCGCGGCGGCGTTCAGCGCGGCGCCGCCCGAGCTGCGGCGGCCGGTGGACCTGCTGGGCCTGCTGGAGCTCGCGCACCAGCGCGGCATGACGGAGAGCGACGAGCTGGCGTTCGTGGACGCGGTCCGGCCGGACGGCACGCGCCGCCGGTTCGCGTTCGGCGCGACGAGCACGAGGACGAGGGACGAGAGCGATGACTGACACCGACGTCGTCCGGGACGACGCCGACGGGGACACCGCGGACGGCGGCTTCATCGCGCCGGTCGCGATGGAGGACGACCCGGCCGAGCTGTTCGCGGGCGACACGGGCACGCTCGACGCCGACGTGCGGCGCGTGCTCGTGCGGCTGCTGCAGCGACGGTTCCTGCTGGCCGAGCGGCACCGCGCGCAGTGGCGCACGCTGCTGGAGAACCAGCAGGTCATCGAGTCGCGCCTGCACGACCTGTTCGTGCACCTCGTCGTCGACCACGAGCGCGGCATCGCGTACAAGCGGCAGGTGCGCTCGGCCGAGCTCGACGTGCCGGTGCTGCTGCGCGACGAGCCGTACACGCGCGCCGAGACGCTCGTGCTCGTGCACCTGCGCACGGTGTTCCAGCGCGAGCGCGGCGCCGGTGAGACGTCGGCGCGCGTCGACGTCGAGGAGCTCGAGGCGACGGCGCTGACGTACTTCGACCCCGACGACACGAACGTCGCGGCGCACCAGCGCGAGATCCGCACCGCGATCGCGCGCCTGGTCAAGGACGGCGTGGTCGACGAGGAGTCCGAGGGCCGCTACCGCGTGACGCCGCTGGTCGAGGTCGTGCTGAGCAACGAGCGGCTCACCGAGCTGCGCGAGTGGCTGCGCACGCGCGACGACGCGGGCGCCGCCGCAGGCACGGCGGGCGTCGCCGGCACGGACGACGACGCCCCCGACGACGCGACGGACGAGCCCACGGACGCGGAGCCGGACGACGAGCCGGACGACGACGCGGATCCTGCCGACGGTCGGACCGCGCCGGACGACGAGGACGACGAGGACGGGTCCGGCCCGGGCGCGATCACGCTCGACGACGCCGTGCGCGACGACGGCGTGCGCGACGACGGCGTGCGCGACGACGAGGTCGTCGCGGGCGACGTCGTCGACGGCGGCCCCGACGACGACGCTGCCGGCGACGAGGCGCACGACGACGCGACGTCGGCCGGCGCCGACGCGCCCACCGAGCAGGCGCGCCTGCGCGAGGACGAGGACGAGGACGAGGAGACGGCACCGTGACGATGGTCGACTCGCTGTTCGGGCTGATCCCCGCGGCGTCGACGGGTCAGCAGTGGGTCGCGCTCGACCTGCAGCTCGTCAACTGGGGCGGGTACGACGGCTACCACCGCGTGCGGCTGGCCTCGACGGCGACGCTGCTGTCGGGCGGGTCGGGCTCGGGCAAGTCGACGCTCATGGACGCGTACATCGCGCTGCTGATGCCGCACACGACGCCGTTCAACGGCGCGTCCAACGGCGGCGTCGTGGGGCGTCCGCGCGGCAAGGACCAGCGCAACATCCTGTCCTACGCGCGCGGCAAGCTCGACGAGTCCCGCACCGAGGAGGGCACGCGCGAGCGCGTGCTGCGCGGCGACGGCAAGGACACGTGGTCGGCGATCGCGATGACGTGGGCCGACCAGTCGGGCACGCGGTTCACGGCCGTCCGCGCGTGGTACGTGCCGTCGGCGGCGCGCACGCTCGAGGACGTCGGCGCGGTCCGCGCGACGTGCGACGGGCCGTTCGACCTGCGCGACCTCGAGGCCGCCGCGGGTCAGCGGCTCGTGCGCACGGCGGTCGGCGCGGCGGGGCTCACGTGCTTCGACACCGACCGCGAGTTCACGTCGCGCCTGCACTCGACGCTCGGCATCGGCGCCGCGGGCGACGGCGCCAAGGCCGTCGCGCTGCTGGGTCGCATCCAGGCCGGGCAGCAGATCACGACGGTCGACGCGCTGTACAAGGCGATGGTCCTCGAGGAGCCGGACACGTTCGCGACGGCCGACGCCGTGGTCGAGCAGTTCGACAAGCTCAGCGGCACGCGCGAGCAGATGATCACGGCGCGCCAGCAGGTCAAGGCGCTCGAGCCGATCCGCGAGCACCGGGCCGCGATCGAGGAGGCCGCGGCACGCCTGCGCGTGGTCGACGCGGTCGGCGGGTTCGACGACGGCACGTCGCCCGCCGCGGTGTGGCGCCACGAGCGGCGGCTGGGGCTGCTGCGCGAGGTCGAGGCCGACCTGCAGGGGCGGCACCGCGAGGCGCAGCGGCTCGCGGCCGAGACGTCGGCGCGGGTCACGGCGGCACGCGCCGAGCTCGACGGCGTCAAGGAGACGCTGTGGGCGTCGGGCGGCGACCGGCTCGCGACCGCGCAGCGCGAGCTGCGGGGCGTCGCGGCACGGCTCGAGGAGGTCACGCGGGCCCGCGCACGGCTCGACGAGGTGCTGACGTCGACGCTCGGCGCGTCGGTCGCGTCGCTCGACGAGTTCACCGACCTCGTCGCCCGCGCGCGGCACGCGCTGGCCGACACCGACGCGAAGGCGAACGCGCGGCAGGCGCTGTTCGACGCGATGTCGGAGCGCAAGGAGGCCGCGGCCGACCTCGCGGTGCTGCGCCGCGACCACGGCGACGCGCGGCACCGGCACGACAACGTGCCGGGCGACCTGCACGCGACCCGGGCCGCGGTGGCCGAGGCTGCGGGCCTGACGCCCGAGGACCTGCCGTTCGTCGCCGAGCTGGTCGAGGTGCGCACCGAGCACGAGCCGTGGCGCGAGGCGTTCAACCTCGCGCTCGGCGGGTTCGCGACCCTCATGCTCATCGACGTCGCGCACCTGCAGTCGTTCCGCCGCGCGATCGACCAGGTCCGCACGGGGCGTCGTCTGCGGTTCGAGGGCGTGCCGACGGGGCTGCGCGACGACGTCGGCCTCGACGGGCGCACGATGCCCGGGCGGCTGGACTACCGGCAGAGCCCGTTCACGGGATGGCTCAAGGGTGAGCTCGCGTCGCGGTTCGCGTACGTGTGCGTCGACACGCCGGGCGAGCTCGCGCAGCACGAGAAGGCGCTGACGCGCGGCGGGCAGGTGTCCGAGGGGCGCCGCGGCGCGCACGGCGGGCAGGGCAAGCCGAACGTGCTGGGCTTCACCAACACGCGTCGGCTCGCGGACCTCGAGCGGCAGCTCGAGCGCGCCGAGGAGCGGCTGGCGGCCGCGACCGCGCGCGTCGACGAGGCCGAGGCCGCGTGGGACCGGCACGACTCGACGCTGCGCGCGTACACCGCGGTCGTCGAGCTCACGTGGGACCAGGTCGACGTCGAGGGCGTCACGGCCGAGCAGGCGCGCTGGGAGCGGGTCGTCGGCGAGGTCACGTCGGGCAACCCCGACGTCGTGCAGCTGCAGCGTCGCGCGTCCGAGCTGGAGGTGCTGATCCAGGACCTCACCGAGCAGCTGGGCCGCACCAAGGGCACGGCGACGAGCCTCGGCGAGCAGTGGTCGACGACCACGGACGCGGTCGACGCGGCGCAGGGCGCGCTCGACACCGCGCAGGACGCGGGCACGCAGCTCGACGCCGAGCAGCGCGCGTACCTCGAGCGCGTGCTCGGCGGCGCGGAGCCCGACCTGCCGCGTGCCGGTGAGCACGCGAGCGACCCGGCGGCGGCGCTCGCGACGTTCGACGCCGTGGTGGCACGCGCGGCGGACCTGCTGCGCGCCGACCGGCAGTCCGCGCAGCAGACCGTCGCGGGCGGCCGTGACGCGCTGCGGCGCACGTTCGAGACGTTCGTCGAGCGCTGGCCCGACCCGAACCTCGGCACCGACCCGGACGCGTCGTACGGCGACTTCGAGCGGATCCTCGTCGAGCTGGAGACGCAGGGGCTGCACGAGCTCGAGGCGGAGTGGCGCGCGAGCCTGCTGCGCCTGTCGGGCAACGACCTCGCGGACCTGCACACGGCGCTGTCGCGGTCGGTGCGCGAGATCAAGGAGCGCATCCGTCCGGTCAACGACATCCTCGCGGACCTGCCGTTCGCGGACGACGACCACCGCCTGCGGATCGACGCGCGCGACACGCAGTCCACCGTGGTGGCGCGGTTCCGCAAGGAGCTGCGCGACCTGCGCGAGGTGCTCGCGACCGACGCGACCGACGCCGAGCGCGAGCGCCGCTACCACCGCATGGCCAAGGTCATCGACCGGATCCGGCGCACGTCCCCCGACTTCGTCGACCTCGTCGACGTGCGCCGGCACGTGCGGCTGTCCGCCGAGAAGGTCGACCTCGAGGGGCAGCACGTCGCGCTGTACGACCACATCGGCGAGAAGTCCGGCGGCGAGTCGCAGGAGCTCGTGGCGTTCATCGTGGGCGCGGCGTTGCGCTACCAGCTCGGCGACGCGGGTGCCGCGCGCCCCCGGTACGCGCCGGTGTTCCTCGACGAGGCCCTCATCAAGGCCGACGCGCGGTTCACGGGTCGCGCGATCGGTGCGTGGCGCGGGCTGGGGTTCCAGCTCATCATCGGTGCGCCGAACGACAAGTTCAGCGCGCTCGAGCCGCACGTCGACCTCAAGTACGTCGTGCTCAAGGACGGTGCGGGCCGCTCGCGGACCAAGGCCGTCGCGGGCGTCGCGGCGGACGCGTCGTGACCGCGCACGCCGGCACCGACGTCACGGCCATGTCCGCGCGGGCCGTCGCGGTGCGCGAGCTGTTCGCGCGGCGCGAGGCCGACGCGCACGGGCGCGCGTGGACGACCGAGGAGATCATGCTCGGATTCGTCGGCGACGTGGGCGACCTCGCCAAGATCGTGCAGGGCAAGGAGGGCGTGCGCCCGCGCGCCGACCTCGACGCCGCGCTCGCGCACGAGCTCGCCGACTGCCTGTGGTCGGTGCTCGTGCTGGCCGACGCGTACGACGTCGACCTGCCCGCGGCGTTCGACGCGACGATGGACGACCTGACGGCGCGGCTGTCGTCGCCCCGGTCCTCGACGCCCGGTCCCGGCCCGGCCTGAGGGTCACCCGCGGGCGCCATCGGGGCGAGCCGCTCGCGCGTCTCGACGGCGTGAGCAGGGGCGTCGTACGTGAGCGGGTGAGATGGCGGGCGAAGGCGGTCACGCACCGTTGCGTGCCCGATTCCGCCGCGCCTAGCGTGTGACGCAAGTCACAGTTCGGGGGCGCTGCGACCGGGTCATCCCAGCCCCCGAGGGGGCACGGATGGACCAGCAGAGCTTTGCCCGGATCGTCGAGCGTGCGCAGAAGGACCCGGAGTACCTGAGAGCGCTCGTCTTCGCGCCCGAGACCCTGGTGCCGGACGTCAAGGATCACCTCACGCGACGCCAGCTGGGCGCCGCACTGTCCAAGAGCCCGGCCGAGGTCATCGCCCGGACGATCGGGATCGACCAGTACTGCGGCAACACCTGTACGTCGAGCTGCGACAACACCTGCGGCGGCAGCTGCGGCTTCACGACCAACCTCACGGACGAGGTGGCCGCACGGGTCACGTACTTCGCACGCGACCTCGAGCAGATCGCGGAGTGCGGGAACACCTGCACGTCCAGCTGCGACAACACCTGCGGCGGCAGCTGCGGGTTCACCACGAACCTCACCGACTTCGGCAGCATCGCCGCGCGCGGCGGTCAGGCCTTCCGCTGAGACCGTGGACGCCGAGTCCTTCCGGCGACTCGTCGCCGAGGTCGAGCGCGACCCCGCCCTGCTCGCCGCCCTCCTGACCGGCGGCACGCAGGACACCCGGCTCGTCGACCTGCTGCCCGAGGGGCGCCGCCGCGCCGCCGCGGGCGGTGCGGGCGCCGTCGTGCAGGCACGCCTCGCCCCGGTCCTCGACCGGCGCCGGCTGCTCCTCACGGCGGTCGGCGCGTCGTGCGACGGCAACGTGACGTGCTGCTGCACGTCCGGCACGTGCGGAGGGGTCACGTGCGGGGGCAGCACGTGCGACGTCACGTGCTCGGGCGACAGCTGCGGCAGCACCTGCGGCGACTCGTGCGGCACGACGACGAACCTGCAGTCCGTCGCCGAGCAGGTCACCCGGGGGGCACGCCCCGGGGGCCGCACCGGGAGCGGCTTCCGGTGACGGACGTCGTCACCACCCCCGGGGTCGGCGTGCCACGCACCCGCGCGGACGCCGGCCCCGGGGTCGTCGCCGCGCTCACGGCCGCTGGCCTGGACGTGCGGGTCGCGTGGCCGTGGG
Organism: Cellulomonas sp. HD19AZ1; assembly: GCF_004535805.1. Taxonomy (NCBI): domain Bacteria; kingdom Bacillati; phylum Actinomycetota; class Actinomycetes; order Micrococcales; family Cellulomonadaceae; genus Cellulomonas; species Cellulomonas sp. HD19AZ1. The sequence continues at coordinate 688,493 of NZ_SPHX01000001.1, read as the reverse complement.
CGAAGGTCGGGCGCACCGACCGGCCGTCGGGGTGGAAGCTGCACCTCACGTGCGTGCCGACCCGGCTCGACCACCTGGTGCAGGTGCTGCTCGACGTCGTCGCACCCACGGGCGCGCCGTTCAAGGTCGCGCTCGACGCGACGGTCGTCGCGCTGCTCGACGAGGGCGGTCTCGGTGACAGCCAGGTCGGCAAGGCCGCCACCGTGTACCCCCGCACCGACGCCGAGCTCGGTGCGCTCGCCGCCGCGCTGCGCGAGGTCGACCTGCCCGGTCCGCACGTGCCCGACGACGTCTGGCTGGGCGGCCCGGTGCACGCGCGCTGGGGCACGTTCGACGGCGTCGTCACGCGCGACGTCCTCGGCCAGAGCGTCGTGCAGGTCCGCGCACCCGACGGGAGCCTCGTGCCCGACGCGTACGACCGCGACCTGGCACGGGCACGCTTCGCCACCGCGTTCGCCGGGACGCCGCTGGCCGGTCTGCAGCAGGACCCGCCGCCCGACCCGAGCGGGGTCGTCGGCGGCCGGTACGCGGTGGTCGGGGAGCTGCGTCGCACCGCGTCGGGCACGCTGCTGCAGGCGTTCGACCTCGCCTCCCCCGTGCCGCGCGCGATGATCCTCAAGCACGGCCGCGCCGGCACGCTCGCCGACCTGCACGGGCGCGACGTGCTGGACCGGCTGCGCCACCAGCGGCGCATGCACGAGCTCACCGCCCCGCTCGGCGTCGCACCACGCTGCGACCCGCTCGTCGCCGTACCGGGCGGCGCCGTGCTGCCGCTGGAGTTCCAGGCCGACGACAGCCTCGAGGCGCTCGTCGCGGCACGCGTCTCCGGGCGGTCGCTGGCGACGTGCGCGCCGGACGCCCGGGCGACGGTGCTGGACGCGTTGTCCGGGGCGGGGCGCTGCCTGGCCACGCTGCACGCGCTGGGCGTCGTGCACCGTGACCTGTCCCCCTCGAACGTGCTGCTCGCGCACGGCCGGGCCGTGCTCTCGGACCTGGAGCTCGCGGCGGTGCTCGGCGACGGCACGCCCGTGCACGGCAAGGGGACGCCGGGGTTCATGGCGCCCGAGCAGCTGCAGGACGCCCCGCCGGACCCCGCGATGGACGTGCACGCGTTCGCCGCGCTGACGCTGTTCGCGCTGCTCGGGGTCGACCCGCGGCGCCTGCCGCGGCCTGAGCAGTCCGACGGCTGGCGCTCGCTGCGTCGGCTCGTCCCGGGCGTGCCGGACGCGGCGTGGGCGGTGCTGCGGCGCGCGATGGACGTGGACCCCGCGCGGCGGCCGCCACTGCACGCCGTGCGCGACGTCGTCGACGACCTGCCGCGCGCGGCGCCACCCGACGCCGGGGCCACGCGGCCGGCGGCGGCGCGACCCGTCGGCGCTCGGCGGGCGGCGGCCGTGGCACCCGTCGACGCGGCACGGGAGCGGAGCGGGGCGCGCACCACGCCGACGGGCGGCGCGCGCCCGTCCGCCGGGCTCGTCGGCGCCGCGCTCGCGACGCTCGCGAGCCCTGCCGTGCTCGACCCCGACGGGCGGTGGATCTCGGCTCCCGTGCGTGCGGGGCAGGCGCCCGCCGCACCGGAGGTCCGTCGGAGCCTCAACCGCGGGGCGGCGGGGCCGCTGCTCGTCTGCGCCGGCCTCGCGGGGGCGACGAGCCTGCCGCGCGACCTCGTCGCGGTGTGCCGCGCCAACGCGACGGCCCTCGCCACGGGCCGCGCGGAGCCCGACGCGGGCATGCCGGGTCTGCACTTCGGCGAGACGGGTGTGCTGCTCGCGCTGCACGCCGCGCGCCGCCGAGGGCTGGCGGCCTTCGACGACGGCGACGTGCGGGACCTGTGGGACGCGGTGCTGGCCGACCCGGTGTGGTGGGACGTCACGCACGGTGCGGCGGGCGTCGCGGTGGGCCTGACCCGCCTCGCACCGCTCGTCGACGACGCCGCCGCGCGGGCGCGCGCGCTGCGGCACCGGGACACGCTCGTCGAGCGGCTCGTCGCGGCGCAGGAGCGCGACGGCTCGTGGGTGACGCCCGACGGCGTGGCCGGCATGTCGGGCGAGACGCTGACGGGGTACGCGCACGGTGTCGCGGGCGTCGCGCACGCGCTCGTGGTGCTCGCGCCGCACGTCGCCGACGCCGACCTCGCGCGGCATGCCGTCGAGGCGGGCACACGGGCCGCGGCCTGGCTGCGCGACGGCGCCGAGCGGGCCGACGACGCACTGACGTGGCCGTACGGCGACCGGCACCCGGAGCACTGGCGGTGGTGGTGCCACGGCGCCCCCGGCATCTCCCGGCTGTTCGTGGCCCTCGCGGCGACGACCGGCGACCCCGAGCACGCCCGCACGGCACGGCGCTGCCTGGCCGGCGTCGACCCGGCGTTCGACCCCGCGAACCTCAGCCTGTGCCACGGCCTCGCCGGCGTCGCCGAGCTGCTGCTCGACGCGGGCGACACCCTCCACGACGACGCGCTGCGCGACCGCGGCCGCACGCTCGCCCGCACCGTCGCCCGCCGGCACCTGCGCGGCCGGCAGGACGTCTACTGGGTCGTCGAGGCCCCCCAGGTCATCGGCGCCGACCTCATGGTCGGGCTCGCCGGGGTCGTGCACCTGCTCGCACGGGCGGGTGGTGTGCGGGGGCTGCCGCCGTGGGACGGGGTGGGGGCGGTGGTCGGGACGTGAAGGGCCATCGGCCGGGGCACGAGGGAGGTGAGTCGTCGACCCTGCGACCGAGACGGCTCAGCTCAGCGAGTCCTGCACGTCGCCCAGCTGGGTCAGCAGGGCCGGGATCACGTCGTGCGCCGTCGAGACCAGCACGTCGATGTCGGCAGACCAGTAGCCATGGACGATCCTGTGGCGCAGACCCGCCGCGCGCCGCCACGGGGCCTCAGGGTGCTGCTCCTGCGTCTCGCGCGACACCTGATTCGCCGCTTCGCCGAGCACCGTGAAGTTCCACAGCAGCGCCTCTCACACGGTGGCGTCACGCTCGACGGAGGCCGTGTCGAGGCCGGAGGTGAGTGCAACGATGCGCGAGGCTGCATCGATCATCTCGGAGACGAACAGCAGGTCAGGCCGCAGAGAGCGCTTGGGCCTCCGTCTCGATGCGCGACCGCAGGAGCGGATGCACCGCTCGGCGGGAGACCAGATCGACCGGCCGCCCGAGGATCGCCGACAGCTCGTCGGCCGCGTCCACGACCTCCCAAGTCACGTGCCGCCCCGGGAGCAGGTCGTAGAGCAGGTCGATGTCAGAGTCCGTGCGCTCCTCGCCGCGTGCTACCGACCCGAAGACCTCCAGCTTGGAGAACCCGTACCGCGCACAGAGTTCGACCAGCGCGCGGTGCTGACGCTCGTCGAGGCGGATCATGGCGACAGGCTAGCGGCCGGCCCACCGCGCCGGGACGCAGCGATCGCGAGAGGGGCACACCGGCATGGGTAACCCCGACTCCGGTGGTGCCAAAGAGATGCGGGCCATTCACCAGCCCTCGGTGGCGCCCACCAGCCAGGTGTCGAACACCGGGCACCGCGGTCGAGCGGCGTCGTCGTCGCGCCGGTCGTCCGTGCTCGTCACGCGCCCGGTCTCGCAGCGCACCGCCATCACGCCCGCCGATCCCGGGCGAAGACGCCGTCACTGGAAGTCCCGCGACCGGCTCCGGACCTTCAACGACAGCGGGCTGAGGTGCTCGGCGACGAGGTTCGTCGCGCCGTCGGCCTTCTCGAGCCGCCCGCGCACGACCATCGCCTTGGCGGTGCGCGCGGTGCGGCGGAACCGTTGCCACAGGCCCGCGGAGCACACGACGTTGAGCAGGCCCGTCTCGTCCTCTAGGGACAGGAACGTCACGCCCTGCGCGGTGCCGGGGCGCTGCCGGTGCGTGACGACCCCCGCGACGGCGATGCGCCGCCCCTCCTCGGTGCGGAACACCTGCTCGACGCGCAGCACGCCCGCCTCGTCGAGCCCGTCGCGCACGAACTGCGTGGGGTACGAGTCGACCGACACGCCCGTGGCCCACACGTCGGCCGTCGCGACCTCGACGTCCGACAGCCCCGGCAGGGTCGGGGCCTTGACGCCGACCGCGACGCCGGGCAGCGTGTCGGGGCCCTCCTGCGCGAGCGCACCCGCCGCCCACAGGCCCGAGCGCCGGTCGACGCCCATGCCCTCGAGCGCACCGGCCGTCGCGAGCGCCTCGAGCTGCGCGGTCGTGAGCTGCACGCGCTGCACCAGGTCGTGCAGGTCGACGAACGGGCCGCGTGCGGTGCGCTCGTCGACCAGCGCCCGCGCGACCGGTTCGCCGATCGTGCGGATCTGCGTGAGCCCCTGCCGCACCGCGAGCGACCGCGGCGCACCGCCCGCAGCGCCCGTGCGGACGCCCGGCTCACGCACCGGCCCCGTGCCGCTGGGCATCGGCACGAGCGGCGGCTCGCCACCCGGCGGCGTGGGCCCGACGCGTTCGACGACCGCGAGCACGTCGGACGCCTGCACGTCGGGGCGCAGCACCTCGACGCCGTGGCGGCGCGCATCGGCGGCGAGGGACTGCGGCGAGTAGAACCCCATGGGCTGCGCCGCGAGCAGACCCGCGTAGAACGCGGCGGGGTGGTGCACCTTGAGCCACGAGCTCGCGTACACGAGGAACGCGAACGAGTACGCGTGCGACTCGGGGAACCCGAAGTCCGCGAACGCCTTGAGCTTGTCGAAGATCTGCTCGCGCACGTCCGGCTCGATGCCGTTGCGCGCCATGCCCGCCATGAGGCGCTCGCGCATCGCCTCCATGCGTTCCATCGACCGCTTCGAGCCCATCGCGCGGCGCAGCTGGTCGGCCTCGGCGGGTGTGAAGTCGGCGACGTCGATGGCCATCTGCATGAGCTGCTCCTGGAACAGCGGCACGCCCAGCGTCTTGCCGAGCGACTTCTCCAGCAGCGGGTGCAGGTACGTGACCTTCTCGCGGCCCTTGGCCCGGTTGATGAACGGGTGCACCGACCCGCCCTGGATGGGCCCGGGCCGGATGAGCGCGACCTCCACGACGATGTCGTAGAACTTCTCGGGCCGCAGGCGCGGCAGCGTGCCCATCTGCGCGCGGGACTCCACCTGGAACACGCCGACCGTGTCGGCCGCCGACAGCAGCGCGTACACCGCGGGGTCCTCGTGCGGCAGGCCGTGCAGGTCGAGCGTCACGCCCTCGTGCTTGCGCACCTCGGTGAACGCGAGCCGCAGCGCCGTGAGCATGCCGAGCCCCAGCAGGTCGAACTTCACGAGCCCCGCGTCGGCGCAGTCCTCCTTGTCCCACTGCAGGACCGTGCGGCCCTCCATGCGCGCCCACTCCACGGGGCACACCTCGATGACCGGCCGGTCGCACATCACCATGCCGCCCGAGTGGATGCCCAGGTGCCGCGGCAGCCGCAGGAACCGTTCGGCCAGGTCGATGACGTGCTCCGGGATGTCCTCGGACTCCGCGGCCGACGGCGGCAGGTGCGTGGGCACGACGTCGTGGTTGTCGGCCGTCGGGCGGCCCGGAACCTCGTGCGACGGGCCGACCGGCCCCGAGCGCGTCAGGTGCCACCACGGGCTCGGCTTCTCCTGCCCGCGCAGGCTCCCCCACCGCTCGATCGACCCGCTCCACGCGTCCTGCTGCCCCACGTCGTACCCGAGGGCGCGCGCGGCGTCCCGCACCGCCGAGCGCGGGCGGTAGGAGATGACGTTGGCGACCTGCGCGGCGTGCGCGCGGCCGTGCGTCGCGTAGACGTGCTGGATGACCTCCTCGCGGCGCGCGGACTCGATGTCGACGTCGATGTCGGGCGGCCCGTCGCGCTCGGGTGCGAGGAACCGCTCGAACAGCAGCCCGTGCGCGACCGCGTCGACCGCGGTGACGCGCAGCACGTAGCAGACCGCCGAGTTCGCGGCCGAGCCGCGCCCCTGCGCGAGGATCCCGTTCCGCCGGCAGAAGTCGACCAGGTCGTAGACGACGAGGAAGTACCCGGGGAACCCGAGGTCCTCGATGACGCGCAGCTCGTGCTCGAGCTGCGCGTACGCACCGGGCACGCGCTCGGCGTCCGGCGGGCCGTACAGCTCGTGCGCGCCGCGCCGCACGAGCTCGCGCAGCCACGACGCCTCGGTGTGCCCGGGCGGCACCGGGTACGGCGGCAGGTTCGGCGCGACGAGCGACAGGTCGAACGCGCACTCCGCCGCGAGGTCCGCCGCGGCGGCCACCGCGCTCGGGTGCCGCCGGTGCAGGTGCAGCATCTCGACGGCCGAGCGCAGGTACCCGGTGGGCCCGCCGGGCAGCCAGCCGTCGAGGTCGTCGAGCGACGAGCGCGCGCGCACGGCCGCGAGCGCCTGCGCGAGGTCCGCGTCGCGCTCGGTCGCGACGTGCGCGTTGCCCGTCGCGACGAGCGGCAGCCCCGCGGTCGCGGCCAGCTCGGCGAGCGCGTCGGCGCGGTCGGTGTCGTACGCGTCGCCGTGCATCGTCGTCTCGACGGCCACGTTGTCGCGCCCGAACAGCGCGACCAGCCGGTCGAGCTCACGGCGCGCGGCGTCGAGCCCGCCCGGGGCGACGCCGAGCACGCCCGACGGGTCGCCGCCCGCGAGCGCGCGCCGCACGGCACCCTTACGGCAGCCCGTGAGCACGAGCCACTGCCCGGCGGCGGCCTCGGCGAGCTCCTCGAGCCGGTACTCGGCGGCGCCCTTGCGCCCGGTGCGCAGGTGCCCCTCGGCGATCGCGCGGGACAGCGCGCGGTACCCGTCGGGGCCGCGCGCGAGCACGAGCAGGTGCGACGCGCGCGGGTCGGGCACGCCCGTGGGGGCGTCGAGCACGGGCGGGCCGGGGGTGGGGCGCTTCTCGCGCGGGTGGCGGCGCGGGTCGGGTGCGGGCAGGTGCAGCTCGGCGCCGAACACCGTGGGCAGCCCCACGGACCGCGCGGCCTGCGCGAACCGCACGACGCCGTACAGCCCGTCGTGGTCGGTGAGCGCGAGCGCGGACAGGCCGAGTCGCGCGGCCTCGGCCGCCATCTCCTCGGGCTGGCTCGCGCCGTCGAGGAAGCTGAACGCCGAGTGCGCGTGCAGCTCGGCGTACCGCGGGGGCCACGCGGCGCGGTCCGGCGCCGCGCGAGTGGGCGCGGTGCCAGCGGGCACAGTGCGGGCGGGCGCGGTGCCGTCGGGCGCGGTGCGGCGGTCGGGCCCGCCGGGCACGGGTCGCTCAGTCATACCCGGCCTCGCAGGTCCAGGCGCCGTCGGCGTGCGTGAGCAGCACGGCTCCCCCGTCGTCGAACGCGACCTGCAGGTGCGCGCGCACGCGCGGCGGTGTGCCGGGGTGGGCCCACCAGCGGTCGGTCAGGAGCCACGGCCCGGCCCAGCCGGTGACCACCCGCGCGCCGTCGGAGGCGCGTGCGTCCGCTCCCCGACCCTCGCGTGCGCCCCGGCCCTCGCGCGAGCCCAGGCCGTCACGCGCACCACCGGGCGCACGACGGCCCGCGGCGGGCTCGTCAGGGCCGGGCGCGAGGACCCGCACGGTCCCGAGCGGCGCGCTGAGCAGGCCGCGGGCGTCGATGCGCACGGGCTCGCCGCGCACGTCGCGGACGTCGACGCGCACGGGGTCGACCAGCACGGTCGCGGGCGCGGGGTCGGGCAGCCGCCCGGGCCACGGCCGGTCGACCGGGCGCGGCGGGTCGCTCTGCTCGCCCCACGGCCGCACGTGCACTTGGTCCCGCACGTCGCGCCCACCCTGCAGGGTCGCGGTGAGCACACCGGCCCCGCCGACGATGCTCTGCGCGCGTTCGAGCGCGCGGTGCGCGCGCAGGTCGCCGCCCGACGGCCCGCCCCACAGCTGCGGGGCCTCGGCCCCGGCGGGGGCCACGTCGAGCGCGGTCAGCGTGAGCCGCACGAGCGCGACGGGAGCGACGTCGTCGAGGTGGTCGACGTCGGCGGGGACGTCCCGCTCGTCCGCGCCGCCACGCCCCGGGGTGCGGCCGGCTGCGCGCTCCTGCTCGCGGACCTCGCGGCGCCGGTCGCGCGCGGTCGCGACGGCCGACGCCGTGAGCCACCCGTCGAGCTGCCAGCGGATCCGGTCGGTGATGCGCGCGGCCGCGAGCGCGCCCCACCCGCCCAGGTCGGTGCGCCACGTGCGGACCAGCTCGGTGCCGTCGTCGGTGCGCGCCGCGACCTGCAGGCGCCCGCACGTGACGGACCGCGCGACGAGGTCGGCGTGCAGCTCCTCGGCGAGCCGGCGCCCCGCGAACGCCGCGGTGTCGACGCGGTCGACGGGCGGGTCGAGGTCGGCGCTCACCTCGAGGTCGGCCTCGGGGCGGCGCCGCGCGGGCGGCCGCTCGTCGAGCCCGCGCGCCAGGGTGTGCGCCCACATGCCGCGGCGGCCGAAGCGCGCGTGCACGTCGGGGGCCGGCAGCGCCGCGAACGCCCCGAGCGTGCGCAGCCCGAGGCGGTGCAACAGGTCGACGAGCGCGGCGACCTCGACGGCCTGCTCGGGCCCGGTCGTGGCGTGCACGAGCTCGGTGACGCCGTGCGCCGCGAGGAACACGGCCGACGCGCCGGGCTCGACGACGGCCCCGCTGCGCGCCGCGAGCACGGCCGCGAGCAGCCCGTCGGCCGTCCCGACGCCGCACTCGTGCCCGGTGGCGCGCGCGACCGCGTCGACGATCCGCTCGGCGAGCGCCTCCTCCGACCCGTGGTACCGCGACGCCCCACCCGCGGGCAGCAGCAGCAGACCGGGCCGCGCGACCTCGACGCCCGCGACGACGGTCTCGGTCGCGGCCGCGACGGGCTCGAACAGCCGCGCGTCGCGCGCGTCGTCGGCGAGCAGCAGCACGAGCTCGGGGCACACGCCTTGCGCCTGGCGGCGGCGCATGCCGCGACGCACGCCGTCGGCGCGCGCGAGCGCGGACACGGCGGTGACGCGTCGGCCGTCGTGCACCGCGGACGGCACGTCGACGGGGACCTCGTCGGCCGTCATCGCCGCGACCACGGGCCAGTCGGGCACCCAGACGACCGTCGTGCGCGTGCTCATCCGACCAGCCGCAGTCCGCCGGCCGCCGGGGTGCGGCGACGCACGGGTCCGGCCGGCACATGCTCGCCGGGCGGGGCGAACGGCAGCACGACGTCGGCGGACGTGGGGACGGCCGCGCTGCCGCGGCCGGTGCGGCGGACCGTGAGCGCGCACGTGCGCAGCCGCCCGTCGCCCACGCCGACGCCCGACCACCGGGCCGCGCCGGCCTCGAGCACGACGTGCGCGCCGGGCCACGCGACGGTCGTCACGAGGGCGGCGCCGCGCTCGCGCGCGCGGGCGGACAGGCGGCGCCGGTCGGCGTCGGCGAGGGGCGCGTCGGGGCCGACGAGCACGACGTCGATGCCGTCGACGAGCGCCGCGAGCACGGTCGCGGCGTCGGGCCCGGGGTCCGGCACGAGCGCGAACCGCGCGAGGTCGACGCCAGCCTGCGCGGCGGCGAGCAGCCCGAGGCGCGGGTGCCCCACGGCGACCGCCCACGCACCCGACGCGCACGCGTGCGCGAGCACGCCGAGCGCGAGCGACGTCGAGCCGAGCACGGTGGTGGTCGCGCCGCGGCGCAGGCCGTCGGGCAGCAGGTCCGCGAGGGGCGGAGGCACGGGCAGCGGCGGACGCTCGCTCGTGAGCAGCGACGTGCGGCGCGTCGGCGCGTCCTCAGCGAGAACGGCGGGCACAGCGGACGCAGCGGGCACGGCGGACGACGGTGCGGACGCGGGCGCGCCGTCGGGCACCGGGCGGACGCCGGCCAGGTGCTCGGCCCGCTCGCGCAGCACGTCGTGCACGTCGCCCCGGGGCTCCGTGGCCGCGGGCGACGCGACGACGCGCGCGGTCGGCGCCGCGGCGCGCCCGGGCAGGTCAGGGGCCGTCTCCCCCGCCGGGTCAGGCGCGGACGCGGGAGCGCCCGGGGCCGTCGAGCGCGCGCCGGTCGAGCGTGCGGCCGCGCGCGCCGCGGGGGACGGTGCCGCGACGGTCCCGCCGACCGCGAGCTCACCGGTCAGCACGCTGCGGGCACCCGTCCGCCGCTCGGCGGCCGCGAGCGCGGCACGCGCGCGTGCCACCCGCTCGAGGGTGCTCGTCCCCGTCACGCTGCTCCCACCCCTCGTCTCGCACCACCATCGACCGGCTCGTCCGTGGGGTCGGACGCGCGCCGCCGGCCCCCTGGCGACGACGGGCGCCCGACCCGCGGATCGAACACGTGTTCGATGATGCCAGTAGACGCTGACACCGTGGAGGTGTCAATCCGACCGCGGGCCGTGACCCCGGCGGCGCCGGGTGAACCCGAGAGAGGTCCCGGAGCACCGCCCGTGGACAGGGGTACGGTTTGACGGATCCATCAACCCGTCATCCCGGAGCATCCCCGTGCCGCTGCACGCCCTCGGCGTCGACCGCCCCCTCGCGGAGGTCAAGGCCGACCTGTTCAAGGCCCTCGCCCACCCCGTGCGCGTCCGCACGCTCGAGCTCCTGGTCGAGCGCGACCGCCAGGTCAGCGAGCTGCTCGCCGAGCTCGGCCTCGAGGCCTCGCACCTGTCCCAGCACCTCGCGGTGCTGCGCCGCGCGGGAGTCGTCACCGCGCGCCGCAGCGGCAACGCCGTGCACTACGCGCTCGCGCTGCCCGCGGTCGCCGACATGCTCGCCGCCGCCCGCGCCGTGCTCGTCGACGCCGCGACCCACCACCGCGACCTGCTCGACGGCGCCGCCGACGACGTCCCGGACGCCGCCGGCGACGCAACGCCCGCCGCGACCCGGCCCGCCCGCGCCCGCACCACGGAGGCCTGAGCCGTGACCGTGCCGACCTCCCCGGCGCCCGCCGCCCGCACGACGCCGCCCACCACCGTCGCGCGCCTGCGCGACCTGCTGCCGCGCCGCACCGACTACGCCGACCTGCCGCGCTCGTGGCGTCAGGACCTGCTCGCGGGGCTCACGGTCGCGATCGTCGCGCTGCCGCTCGCGCTCGGGTTCGGCGTGTCCTCGGGCCTCGGTGCGGCCGCGGGCCTCGTGACCGCCGTCGTCGCCGGGGCCGTCGCGGCCGTGCTCGGCGGCTCGCACCTGCAGGTCAGCGGCCCGACGGGCGCGATGACCGTCGTGCTGCTGCCCGTCGTCGCGCGCCACGGCGCCGAGACGGTCCCGGTCGTCGCGATCATGGCCGGCGGGATCGTCGTGCTCGCGGCCGCGCTCGGCATCGGCCGGCTCGTCGCGTACATCCCGTGGCCCGTCGTCGAGGGCTTCACGTTCGGCATCGGCGTGGTCATCGCGCTGCAGCAGGTGCCGCTCGCGCTCGACACGCCGCGCGCCGAGGGCGAGAACGCCGGCCTCGTGGCGCTGCGCACGCTCGCCGACGTCGACTGGGGCCGGACCGTCGCCCCGCTCGCGCTCGTCGCGCTCGTGATCGCCGTCATGGTCGTGCTGCCGCGTCTGCACCGTGGCGTGCCGGCCTCGCTCGTCGCGGTCGTCGCGGCCACGCTCGTCGCCGAGGTCGGCGGCCTGGACGTCGACCGCATCGGCGCGCTGCCCGGCGGCCTGCCCGCACCGCACCTGCCGGTCGTGGACCTGGAGACCACGAGCGCGCTGTTCTCGTCGGCGCTGGCCGTCGCGGCGCTCGCGGCGCTCGAGTCGCTGCTGTCCGCGCGGGTCGCCGACGGCATGGCCGACGACATCGGGCGCACGCGGCCCAACCGCGAGCTGTTCGGGCAGGGCGTCGCCAACGTCGCGTCGGGCCTGTTCGGCGGCCTGCCCGCGACCGGCGCCATCGCGCGCACCGCCGTCAACGTCCGCTCGGGCGCGCGCACGCGCGTCGCGGCGCTCGTGCACGCGGGCGTCCTCACCGCGATCGTGTACCTCGCGGCACCGCTCGTGGGGCGCGTGCCGCTGTCCGCGCTGGCCGCGGTGCTGCTCGTGACGGCCGCGCGCATGGTCGACCTGGGCACCGCGCGCGCGATCTGCCGGTCGGGCCGGGCGGGCGCGCTCGTGTTCGGCGTGACCCTCGCGGTGACGATCGTGTTCGACCTCGTCATGGCCGTCGAGGTGGGCGTCGCGGTCGCCGCGGTGCTCGCGCTGCGCGCCGTGGCCCGCAGCAGCGGCCTGCACCGCGAGCCCCTGCCGGGCACGTCGGAGGACGAGGTCACGGCCGACACCGAGCGCGCGCTGCTGCACGAGCACATCGCGGTGTACCGGATCGACGGTGCGCTGTTCTTCGCCGACGTGCGGCAGTTCCTCGACGAGCTCGCGCTCGTGACCGACGTGCGCGTCGTGGTGCTGCGCCTGGGCAACGTCCGGGTCCTCGACACGAGCGGCGCCAACGCGCTGGCCGAGATCGTCACCGACCTGCGCCGCCGCGGCGTCGTCGTGCTGCTCAAGGGCCTGCGCCCCGAGCACCGGCGCCTCGCCGAGGGAGTGGGCGTGCTCGCGGCCGTCGGGCCCGAGCAGCACGTGTTCGACGACCTCGACGCCGCGCTCGCGCACGCCCGGACGCACGTGCACCGCCCGCACGACGCGGACCGGGCCGCCTGAGCCGGCCGGGCCGGAACCGAGCGGCCCGACCCGGCGTCAGGCACGCCGGGTAGCCTGCCGCGCATGACCACCGCACTCGGGACCCTCACCTGGGATCGGGCCGTCGACCGCCCCGACCTGCTGGCCGCGAGCACGCACGCCGCGATCAGCGGGTGGGCCGCCGTCGAGCCCGCCGTCGCCGACGCCGTCGTCGTCACGCCGATCGACCCGGACCTCGCCGACACCGCGGCGATGACCGACGCGTACGACCTGCCGCTGGCCGCGTCGGTCAACTGCGTGCTCGTCGCGGGCCGCCGCGAGGGCGTCGAGCGCACGGCCGCATGCCTCGTGCGCGCGACCACGCGCGCCGACGTCAACAACGCCGTCAAGCGACTGCTCGACGTCCGCAAAGCGTCGTTCCTGCCGATGGACCGCGCGACCGCCGAGTCCGGCATGGAGTACGGCGGCATCACGCCGCTGGGCCTGCCGACGGGCTACCGCGTGCTCGCCGACGCGGCCGTCGGCGGCGACGACCTCGTGATCATCGGCAGCGGCGTGCGCCGCTCGAAGGTCGCGCTGCCCGGGTCGCTGCTGCTGCGGGCACCGGGCGTCGAGGTGGTCGACGGGCTCGCGATCGGCTGACGCAGCCGCGAGCCGGCGGTCTCAGACCCGCGTGGCCCAGAACGCGACGGCCGCCGCCGCGGCGACGTTGAGCGAGTCGACCCCGCCCGCCATGGGGATCCGCACGGTCAGGTCCCCGGCCGCGACGGTCGCGGGCTTGAGCCCGTGCCCCTCGGCGCCCAGCACGAGCGCGAGCCGCTCGGGCGGGTCGGCCACGAGCTCGTCGAGCGTGATCGCGTCGTCCGACAGCGCGAGCGACGCCGTCACGAACCCCGCGTCGCGCAGCGTCGCGACGCCCTCGGGCCACGGGTCGATGCGCGTCCACGGCACCTGGAACACCGTGCCCATCGACACGCGCACCGACCGCCGGTACAGCGGGTCGGCGCACCGCGGCGTCACGAGCACGGCGTCGACGCCCAGCGCGGCGGCGGAGCGGAACGCGGCGCCGACGTTCGTGTGGTCGACGACGTCCTCGAGCACCGCGACGCGGCGCGCACCGGCACCGTCGCGCGCACCCGCCAGCACGTCGGCGACCGGGCGCAGCGCGGGCCGGTGCATCGCCGCGAGCGCGCCGCGGTGCACGTGGAAGCCCGTGATCGCCTCGAGCACGGGCTCGTCGGCGACGTAGACGGGGACGGCGTCGTCGCCCGGCAGGTCGGCGAGCACCGCCTCGAGCTCGGGCAGCCAGCGCGGCGCGATGAGCACCGACCGCGGCCGGTGCCCGGCGCGCAGCGCACGTGCGACGACGGTCGAGCTCTCGGCGATGTACAGGCCGTTCGCCGCCTCGACCCGCAGGCGCAGCGCGACGTCGGTGAGGCCGACGTAGTCGGTCAGTCGCGGGTCGTCGCGGTCGGTGACGGGCTGGACGTCGGCACGGGACACGTGGTCATCCTCCCAGGTCGGCGCGGTGCCGATCGTGCGCGTCGCCCGACGCCGCGGGCCCGCGCGGGTCTGCCGTCAGGCCGCGACGTCGCGTCGCACGGCCCGCCCGCCGAGCACCGCGACGACCGCACCGCCGGCCGCGACGACCGGCACGAGCAGGAACGCGGTGTGCGTGCCGAACGCGTCGGCGAGCGCGCCGAGCAGGAACGGCGCGATGCCGATCGCGACGGCGCCCGCGAGCGTCGCGTGCGACTGCGCGCGGTCCCCGCGGCCGGGCGACGCGGCGAGCAGCAGCGAGATCGACAGCGGGTAGTGCGCGCCGTAGCCGAAGCCCGCGACGACCAGCCCCGCGAGCGCGACGGCCGGCACGGTCGCGGTCCACAGCACCGCCCACCCGACGATCGCGATGCCGAACGACGCCGCGAGCAGGTGCGCCGGGTGGATGCGCAGCGACAGCGGCCCGACCACGAACCGCATCGCCGACATGCCCGCGACCAGGCCGGCGGTGGTCGCGGTCGCGATGCCCGCGCCCGCGCCGGTCTGCGTGAGCACGAGGTCGGTGGCCCAGTAGGTCGTGGCGTTCTCGAGCGCGATGGCCGCGACGACCGCGACGAGGAACAGCGCGGCGGCGCCGACGGGCCGCCGCCGGGCCGGGGGCACGACCGCCGGGAGCGTCGCGCCGTCGCCGGGCGCGGTGCCCTCGGGCACGACGTCGGCGACCGCGGGCGTCGTCGAGCCCGCCGGCGAGCCCGTCGCCGCGCCCGCGGCACGGCCGCGACGGCGCAGCCCCGGCAGCGACGCGGAGACCGGCAGCCGCGCGACGAGCGTCGCCGCGACGACCGCGAGCAGGATCGTCACCGCGACGCCGGGCCGCCAGCCCCACCCGGCGGTGACGGCCGCGCCCACCGCGAGCGGCCCGACCAGCCCGACCGACGACCCGACGCCGTTGGCCTCGGTGATCGCGGCGGACGCCGCGGGTCCGGTGTGCTCGGCGAGCCCCACCTGCGTCGCGGCGATCATGACGTTGCCGCCGACGGCGGCGACGACCATCGCGGGCAGCGTCCACGCGAGCGTCGGCCCGAGCAGCAGCCCGGCGACCCCGACGGTGAGCAGCAGCGTCGCCGAGACGATCGCGCCGCGGCGTCCCAGCCCGCGCACGGCGCGCGGGGTCAACGGCGCCGCGAGCAGGCCGCCGACGGCCATCGCGGTGCCGTGCAGCCCGGCCTGCGCGGCGGTGATGTCGAGCTCGTCGGCCAGCAGCGGCACCGACGGGTTGAAGCTGTACAGCATCCAGCCCCACACGGTGAACGGTGCGTACAGGCCGACGGTGAGCCGGTCGCGGACGAGCCGCGGGCGTGCGGGGGGCATACGACGAGCATCGACCGCGCCGTGAGCCCGCTCGACGTCCGACGCGCGTGACGTGCGCCTCACCGCGCGCCGCGGCACCCCGCCCGTCGCACGCCTCCCGCGGCGCGTCACCGCACGGTCACGAGCGTCTCCGCGTCGTCGCCCTCCTCGACCGTGACGTCGTGCCACGCGCCACCTGCCTCGACCGCGTACCGCCCGGGCAGGCCCTGCACCTGCACGCGGCCGTCCGCGTCGGCGGTGACGGTCGTCGGCGCGAGCCACCAGTCGCCGCGCACCAGGCCGCGCAGCGCGTCGTACGCGGGCTTGGGCGTGCCGTCCTCGGTGACCAGGCCGCCCGGCGCGTGCAGCCACATGCCGTGGTCGGACAGCCCCCAGTACGTCACGGCCTGCACGCGCGGGTCGGCGACGAGCGCACGGTAGTGCGCGACGACGTCCTCGGCCTGCCGGTCGAGCCCGTCGGCCGTCGACGGCCACCGCTCGACCCGGTGGTCGTTGAGGTCCACGATGTCGCGCGGCATGAGGTCGCCCGACAGGATCGTGGTCTCCGTGAGGTGGAGGGGCAGGCCGAACCGGCCGAACCGCTCGAGCACGTCGAGCGTCTTGTCCCGCCCCCACGCGCCCTTGTGCATGTGGGACTGCAGCCCGAGCGCGTCGATGCGGACGCCCGCGGCCAGGCACTCCTCGACCAGGTGCTCGTAGTCCGCCGACATGTCGAAGTCGTTGAGCAGCAGCGTCGCCGCGGGGTTCGCGGCACGCGCCTCGTCGAACGCGAGCTGCACCATCGGCACGCGGCCCTGCGTCGCGGCGACGCGCGTGACGGCGTTGGTGTCCTTGTCGAACACCGGCATGATCACGACCTCGTTGATCGCGTCCCACGTGTCGACGAGCCCGGCGAACTCCCCCGCGTCGCGGCGCACGCGCTCGCGCAGCAGCCGCAGCACCTCGTCGTCGGGCAGCGGCTCGAGCCACCGCGGCGCCACCGTGTGCCACACCAGCGGGTGCCCCTTGACGCGCGCGCCGCGCGACACGTAGTGCTCGGCGGCGGCGCGCAGCGCGGCGGTGCGCGTGCGGCCGCGCTCGGGCTCGAACGTGCCCCAGTAGAACGGCAGCGTCGCGGTGTCGAACACGTCGAACCACAGCGCGTCGAGCCGGTCGAGCAGCTCGTCCTCGCCCGGCGCGGGCGGGCGTCCTGACAGGCGGCGCCACGCGCGCTCGGTCTCGTCGAAGCCGATGCAGCCGAACGCGATCGCGTGGCCGCGCTGCTCGACGCGCACGGACGCACCGGCGAGCGGACGCCCGGCGGGGTCCACGAGCCGCACGGTGCGGCGGCGTGCGCGGTGCGCGAGCTCGGGGTCGGCGGTGACGGCGGCCTGCGCGACGGCGGCGGGTGCGACGGGGGTGGGCACGGACGGGGCGGGCACTGCGCTCATGCGACTCCTTCGTACGCGACGGGCGACGGCTCCGGCGCCCGTGCCCAGCCTGTCATGCCCCGATGCGCAGGACCCAGGTGGCGAGCGTCGTGACGGTGAGCGTGACGAGCAGGACGGACGCGACGCTCAGCGGCGCACCGGCGCGCACCATGTCGGGCACGCGCACGTACCCCGAGGAGTACGCGATCGCGTTGGGCGGCGTCGCGGCCGGCATCATGAACGTGCACCCGGCCGCGAGCGCGACCGGCACGGCCAGCAGCAGCGGGCCGTGGCCCAGCGCGACGCCCACGGTGCTCATGATCGGCAGCAGCGTCGCGGCGGTCGCGGTGTTCGACATGAACTCGGTCATCGCGACGGTCAGCACGCACACCACGGCCACGACGACGAACGTCGGCAGCCCGCCGAGCCCGTGGGCACGCTCCCCGATCCACACCGACAGCCCGGACGCGGTGATCTGCGACGCGAGCGCGAGCCCGCCGCCGAACAGCAGCAGGATCCCCCACGGCAGGTCGCGCGTGTCCGACCAGTCGAGCAGCCGCCCGCCGCACGGCTCGCCCGACGGCAGCAGGAACAGCAGCACCGCGACGACGACGGCCACGACCTCGTCCGTCACGGGGGTGCCGCGCCACACGAGCGGCAGCGCGATCCACGACGTCGCGGCGAGCGCGAACACCGCCACGACGCGCCGCTGCGGGTGGCCCATGGGCCCGAGCCGGTCGAGCTCGGCGCGCACCACGGAGTCGTCCTCGCACAGCGGCGCGGGGTCGACGCGGAACACGACGCGCGTGAGCACGAGCCACGCGAGCAGCAGGAACACGACCGACAGCGGCAGCCCGACGGCCATCCACTCGCCGAACCCGATCTCGATGCCGTACGTCTCCGAGAGGTACCCGACGAGCAGCGCGTTGGGCGGGCTCGCGATCACCGTGCCGAACGAGCCGATGGTCGCGGCGTACGCGATGCCGAGCATGAGCGCGGCGGACAGCCTCCGGTCGACCTCGCCGCGCTCGCGGCTCAGCAGCGTCAGCACCGACACCCCGATCGGCAGCATCATCACGGCGGTCGCGGTGTTCGACACCCACATGCTCAGCAGCGCCGTGGCGACCATCATGCCGAGCACGAGCCGGCGCGGCGCGGTGCCGACGAGGCGCACGACGCCGAGCGCGATGCGCAGGTGCACGTCCCAGCGCTGCAGCGCGATCGCGAGCACGAACCCGCCGAGGAACAGGAAGATCACCTTGTTCGCGTACGGCGCGGCGACGTCGGCGACGGGTGCGACGCCCGCGACGGGCAGCACGACGAGCGGCAGCAGCGCGGTGACGGCGAGCGGCAGCGCCTCGGTCATCCACCACACGCCCATGAGCACGAGCGTCGCGGCGGTGACGGCGCCGGCGTGGTCGGGCATGCCCGCGGCCGCGGCCGGCATGTCGGGCACGACGACGGCGACGAGCACCGCGAGCGCAGGCCCGACGACGAGCCCCACGGTGGACCGGCTGGGGCGCCGCAGCCGCTCCGCCCGCGGGAGGGCTCTCCCGCGCCGGCGGTCGTCCGACGGGTGCGGGGGTGCGGCGGCGGTGGCGGAGCTGATGGGTCGACCTCTTCGTCACGGGGGCGGGCGTGTCGTCTCCCCCTCGACGCTAGGCGCGCCGCCGTCTCAGAACGTGGGACTTTCGGGCGTGCCCGGCTCCGCGCGACCCGCCGTCCGGCTGCGGGTTCACCCGCCCGCGCCCGCCCCCTCGTCGCCGACGGAGAGCACGACGGCGCGACGGACGGGTGCGTACACCTGTCCGTCGCGCCGTACGGCTGTCCGTCGCGGGCGGGGCGCACGGCCCCGCTCCGCGGCGGGTCAGTCGACCGGGGCCGTGGCCGCGGCGAACTGGCTCTCGTAGAGCCGCGCGTACGCGCCGCCCGCCGTGAGCAGCTCGTCGTGCGAGCCCTTCTCGACGATCCGGCCGTGCTCCATCACGAGGATCACGTCGGCGTCGCGGATGGTCGACAGCCGGTGCGCGATGACGAACGAGGTGCGCCCGGCGCGCAGCGCGTTCATGGCGTGCTGCACGAGCACCTCGGTGCGGGTGTCGACCGAGCTCGTCGCCTCGTCGAGGATGAGGATCGCCGGGTCCGCGAGGAACGCGCGCGCGATCGTCAGGAGCTGCTTCTCCCCCGCCGAGACCGTGCCGCCCTCGTCGTCGATCACCGTGTCGTAGCCGTCGGGCAGCGTGCGCACGAACCGGTCGACGTGGGTCGCGACGGCGGCCTCGACGATCTGCTCGTGCGTCGCCCCGTCCACGCCGTAGGCGATGTTCTCGGCGATCGTCCCCTCGTACAGCCACGTGTCCTGCAGGACCATGCCCATCTGCGAGCGCAGCGCGTCGCGCGTGAGGTCCCGCGTGTCGACGCCGTCGAGCGTGATCCTCCCGGAGTCGACCTCGTAGAACCGCATGATGAGGTTGACGAGCGTGGTCTTGCCCGCGCCCGTGGGCCCGACGATCGCGACGGTCTGGCCGGGCTCGGCGACGACCGACAGGTCCTCGATGAGCGGGACGTCCGGCTCGTAGCGGAACGACACGTCCTCGAACGCGACGCGCCCGCGCACGGGCTGCGGCAGCGCGGCGGGCGCCGCCGGGTCGGGCGACTGCTCGTCGGCGTCGAGCAGCTCGAACACCCGCTCGGCCGACGCGACGCCCGACTGCAGCAGGTTCGCCATCGACGCGATCTGCGTGATGGGCTGCGTGAACTGCCGGCTGTACTGGATGAAGGCCTGCACGTCGCCGAGCGTCATGGTCCCCGACGCGACGCGCAGACCGCCGACCACCGCGATGACCAGGTAGTTGATGTTCGAGACGAAGCCGAGCGCGGGCTGGATGATGCCCGAGATGAACTGCGCCTTGAACGAGGACTGGTACAGCTGCTCGTTGCGCTCGGCGAACGTCTCGGCGGCCTCGCGCTGCCGCCCGAAGACCGTCACGAGCGCGTGGCCCGTGAACATCTCCTCGATGTGCGCGTTGAGCTTGCCGGTCCACGCCCACTGCTGCACGAACTGCGGCTGCGAGCGCTTCGCGATCGCTGCGGCGATCGCGATCGACAGCGGCACGGTCACGAGCGCGACCACGGCCAGCAGCGGCGAGATCCAGAACATCATGCCGAGCACGCCCAGCACCGTGAGCACCGACGTGATGAGCTGCGAGAGCGTCTGCTGCATGGTCTGCGCGACGTTGTCGATGTCGTTGGTCACACGGGACAGCAGCTCGCCGCGCGGCTGCCGGTCGAAGTAGGACAGCGGCAGCCGCCCCAGCTTCTCCTCGACGTGCGTGCGCATGCGCTTGACGGTGTTCTGCACGGCGCGCGCCGTGAGGCGCCCCTGCAGCCAGCCGAGCAGGAACGCGGCGACGTACACCGCGAGCACGACGAGCAGGATCTCGCCGAGGCGCGTGAAGTCCACGCCCGACCCGACGGTCAGGGTCTGCATGCCGCTGACCATGTCGGCGATCGTGTCCTGCCCCGAGGAGCGCAGCGCCTCGACGGCCTGCGCCTGCGTCGTGCCGGCCGGCAGCACGCCGCCGAGCTGGCGCGACACGATGCCCTCGAACAGCACGTTGGTCGCGTTGCCGAGGAGCTTCGGGCCCGCGACGGCCGCGGCCACCGAGCCGACGCCGAGCACGAGGACGAGGACGAGCCGCACGCGCTCGGGCCGCAGCACCGTCAGCAGTCGGCGCAGCGAGCCGCGGAAGTCGAGCGACTTCTGGCCGGGCATGCCCATGCCGTGGCCCATCGGTCCGCCGCCGCGGGGGCCGCCCGGGGGCGGTCCGGCGGGACGCTTGTCGGTCGTGGCGCTCATGCCGCCTCCTGCGCGTTCAGCTGGGAGTACACGATCTCCTGGTAGGTCGCGTTGGACTCCAGGAGCTCGTCGTGGGTGCCGTCGCCGACCACGCGGCCCTCGTCGAGCACGAGGATCCGGTCGGCGTAGCGGATGGTCGCGACGCGCTGGGCGACCACGAGGACCGTGGCGTCGCGCGTCTCGGGCGCCAGGGCGGCACGCAGCGCGGCGTCCGTGGCGTAGTCGAGGGCCGAGAAAGAGTCGTCGAACAGGTAGATGCTCGGGCGCCGCACGAGCGCACGGGCGATCGCGAGGCGCTGGCGCTGACCGCCCGACAGGTTGGTCCCGCCCTGCGCGACGGGCGCGTCGAGGCCCTCCTCGAGCGCCTCGACGAAGTCGCGCGCCTGCGCGACCTCGAGCGCACGCCACATCTCCTCGTCGCTCGCACCGGGCCGACCGAACTCGAGGTTCGACCGGATGGTGCCGGAGAACAGGTACGGCCGCTGCGGCACGAGGCCGATGCGGTCGCCGAGCGCGATCGGGTCGGCGGTGCGCACGTCCACGCCGTCGACCAGCACCTTGCCGCCCGTGACGTCGTACAGCCGCGGCACGAGGTTGAGCAGCGTCGACTTGCCGGCGCCGGTCGAGCCGATGATCGCGGTGGTCCGCCCGGGCTCGGCCACGAACGACACGTCCTGCAGCACGGCGTGCTCGGCGCCCGGGTAGCGGAACTCGACGTCCCGCAGCTCGAGCAGCCCGGGCCGGGCCTCGGGACCGGTGGGGAACGGCGTCGCCTGCGTGGGCGGCACGACGGTGGTGTCAGTGTCGAGCACCTCGCCGATGCGGTCGGCCGAGACCATGGCGCGCGGCACCATGACGACCATCATCGAGCTCATGAGCACGGCCATGAGCACGAACATGATGTAGCTGAGGAACGCGATGAGCGACCCGATCTGCATCTCGCCGGCGTCCACCCGGTTCGCGCCGAACCACACGACCGACACGCTCGACACGTTCATCACGAGCATGACGACGGGGAACATGAGCGCCATCAGCAGGCCGGTGCTGAGCGAGGCGACGTAGAGCGCGTCGTTCGCGACCTCGAAGCGCGCCTCCTCGTGCCGCTCGCGGACGAACGCGCGGATGACGCGCACGCCCGTGAGCTGCTCACGCATGACGCGGTTGATCGCGTCGATGCGCTTCTGCACGCGCCGGAACCACGGCACCATGCGCGACACGATGAGCCCGACGATGACGGCCAGCACGGGCACGATCACCAGCAGCAGGCCGGACAGGCCCACGTCCTCGCGCAGCGACATGACGACGCCGCCGATGAGCATGAGCGGCGCCATGACGAGGAACACGAACGTCATGAAGACGACCATCTGCACCTGCTGCACGTCGTTGGTCGTGCGGGTGATGAGCGTCGGCGCGCCGAACTTGCCCATCTCCTGCTGCGAGAACGACTGCACCTGCGCGAACAGCCGTGCACGCACGTCACGGCCGAACGCCATGGCGGCGCGCGCGCCGAACCAGACGGCGGCGATCGCGGCGACGACCTGCACGAGGCTGACGCCGAGCATGACGCCGCCGAGGCTCCAGATGGCGTCGGTGTCGCCCTTGGCGACGCCGTCGTCGATGATGTCGGCGTTGAGGCTCGGCAGCCACAGCGTCGCGACGACCTGCACGAGCTGGAGCGCCAGGACGGCGATCACGGCTCCCCGGTACGGGCGCAGGTGCTCCCTGAGCAGTCGGATGAGCATGGGTCAGGACCCTTCCGTGAGGGTGGGGGCGTCCCCGGTGGGGGTGGGGGGCGTGGGGGGTGTCGGGTCGGTGGGCGCGAGCATGCCGTCGAGCAGCAGGTCCACGATGACGCGTGGCTCGAACGAGCGCTCGAGATTTCCGCCGTGCAGCATGCCGACGCGTCCGGCGTGCAGGAGCATGCCGAGCACGAGCGCGTCGACGGCCTGGACGGCGTCGTCGAGCGGCAGCCGCAGACGGTCGGCGTCGGGCTCGAGCAGGCGACGCATCTGGGCGTGCACGGCCTCGAGGCCCTCGCGCTGACGCTCGGCCCAGCGTGCGCCGTGCCCGTGCAGCTGCCCGTCAGGGCCGCGGCCGAGGCGGTGCAGCACGGTCATCCAGACGCGCACCTGCCCGACGCGCTGCTCCATGAGCTCGACGAGGCGCACGAGCCGGTCGCGCAGCGGCATGCCCGCGTCGATCGCGGCGAGCGCGTCGAGGCCGATGGTCGGGTCGGCCGCCGCGAACGCGGCCTCGCGCACGAGCTGCTCCTTGTCGTCGAAGACACGGAACAGGGTGCCCTCGGCGACGCCGGCGGCGTCGGCGAGCTGCCGGGTCGTGACGTCCAGACCACGCTCGAGGATCACGGGCTGCACGGCGTCGAGGATCGCGCGGCGACGCTCCTCGGGCGGCAGCGGGGCGGCACGGCTCGGACGTCCGGCAGCAGCACTCATGAGCGCGACGATAAGTGAGTGAGCACTCACTCAGCAAGTCCTCAGGTCAGCGATCCCCGGACGCGACGACGCCGGCGCCCCCACGAGGGAGCACCGGCGTCGTGGTCGGTCAGCGACCTGCGGCGTCAGGGAGCCGCCGGCGGCTGCTGCGTGCCCTGCTGCGGAGCGTCCTGCACGGGCGGGACGGCCGGCTGCTGCGGCGCCGGCTGCTGCGCGGCGTGCGGCGTCTCGCCGCCGGCCGGGGCCGGACCGGCACCCGGCACCGCACGCTGCGGCGCCACGGGGCCCGTCCCCGGGCGCTGACCGCGCTCGGCCGACGGGTCGAACGGCACACCCGACAGCGTCCCGGCGCTCGTCGCGTCCGCCGTCGCCGCGGCCGACTCGCGCCGCGCCTCCGCGAGCGCCTCGCTCGGGTCCGTCAGCGAGACCGGGGGCAGGTCGCCCTCCGCGATCGGCGACTGCCCCGCCGCGCGCGTCGGGTACTCGCCGTCCGACGGGCCGCCGCCCGCGAAGCCCTTCGACAGCCACCCCAGCGCACCGCTGAGCTCGGCCGGCAGGAACCACATCTTGTTCGACGGGCTCGACGCGATCTTCGGCAGCGTCTGCAGGTACTGGTACGCCAGCAGCTTCGGGTCGGCGTCGCCGCGGTGCACCGCGTCGAACACCTGGAGGATCGCGCGCGCCTCACCCTCGGCCCGCAGGATCGCCGACTGGGCCTCCCCCTCGGCCCGCAGGATCGCCGACTGCTTCTCGCCCTCGGCCGTGAGGATCGCGGACTGCTTGACGCCCTCGGCCGTGAGGATCGCGGCACGACGGTCGCGCTCGGCACGCATCTGCTGCTCCATCGAGCCCTGCACCGACGCGGGCGGGTCGATCGCCTTGAGCTCGACGCGGTTGACGCGGATGCCCCACTTCCCGGTCGCCTCGTCGAGGACGCCGCGCAGCTGGCCGTTGATCTGGTCACGGCTCGTCAGCGTCTGCTCGAGGTCCATCGACCCGATGACGTTGCGCAGCGTCGTCACCGTGAGCTGCTCGATGCCGGTGATGTAGTTGGCGATCTCGTAGACCGCGTCCTTCGGCGACGTCACCTGGAAGTAGATGACCGTGTCGATGCTCACGACCAGGTTGTCCGACGTGATCACGGGCTGCGGCGGGAACGACACGACCTGCTCGCGCAGGTCGACGTTCGCGCGCACGCGGTCCACGAACGGGATCAGCAGGTGCAGACCGGCGTCGAGCGTCTTGTTGTACCGACCGAGCCGCTCGACGATGATCGCGACCGCCTGCGGCACGATCCGCACCGCGCGCACGAGCGCGACGATCACGAAGATCAGGACGAGCACGAGGACGACGATCAACGCGACCTGGCCCACGGGCGGGCTGTCGTTCATGAGACCTCCGCTAGGTTGCGCCGCCCGTACCGGGGCGACCACGGTGACCCGCGGCGCGGGTCGGTTGTCTGTCGGACGCGGGCGTCAGGCGGGCGCCGCGCCCGTGGCCGCGGGGCCGCCGGCGGTCGCCGGCAGCGGGCTCACCACGGCCGTCGCGCCGTCGATGCGCGTCACCGAGACCGCGGCACCCGCCGGGAGCGTGCCGCCGTCGGCGGTCCGCGCGCTCCACACCTCGCCCGCGAGCTTGACCCGACCCGTCGTGCCGTCGACCGTCGAGACGACGACGGCCGGTCGCCCGACCAGCGCGGCCGCGTTGGTCTCGGGCAGGTCGACCCGCCCCTTGAGGTGCCGCAGCAACCACGGCCGCAGCGTCAGCAGGAGCACGACCGCGGTGATGCCCGCGACGAGGATCTGCACCGCGAGCGGCGCACCCAGCGCGTACGCGGCCGCACCGGCCAGCGCCCCGCCGGCGAACATGATGAGGACGAGGTCGAGCGAGAGCATCTCGAGGATGCCCAGCACGAGCCCGCCACCGACCCACCAGAGCCATCCCATGGCCGTCACCTCCGCTGGTCGTCCTGCGACGATCCTATGCGACCGCTTTGCGATCCCGTGGGTCGAAGGCGCAGTTCAGCGTGCAGCGCGGTCGGTCGCGTGCGCCGACCAGCGGCCGTCCTGCCGGTCGAGGCTCAACGGCACGTCGAACGTGCCGGACAGGTTCTCGGCCGTGAGGACCTCGTCGATCGGCCCGGCCGCGAACACCCGGCCGGCGCGCAGCAGCAGCAGGTGCGTGAACCCCTGCGGGATCTCCTCGACGTGGTGCGTCACGAGCACGAGCGCGGGCGAGCGACGGTCCCGCGCGAGCTCGGCCAGCGCACCCACCAGCTCCTCGCGGCCACCGAGGTCGAGGCCGGCCGCGGGCTCGTCGAGCAGCAGCAGCTCCGGGTCGCTCATGAGCGCACGCGCGATCTGCACGCGCTTGCGCTCGCCCTCGGACAGCGTGCCGAACCAGCGGTCGCCGAGGTGCGCCACGCCGAACGCGGCGAGCAGGTCCGCGGCACGCGCCTCGTCGACCTCCTCGTAGGACTCGCGCCACCGACCGGTCACGCCGTACGCCGCCGTCAGCACGACGTCGCGCACGGTCTCGCCCGACGGGATCCGGTCGGCCAGCGCCGCGCTCGCGATGCCGATGCGCGGTCGCAGCTCGAACACGTCCGTCGCGCCCAGCCGCTGGCCCAGCAGCGACGCCGTGCCCGACGTCGGGTGCATACGACCCGAGGCGACCTGCAGCAGCGTCGTCTTGCCGGCGCCGTTGCGCCCCAGCACGACCCACCGCTCGCCGTCCTGGACCCGCCACGACAGCCCCTCGAGGATCGTCGTCGCACCACGCCGGATCGTCACGTCCTGCAGGTCGAGCACGTCGGTCATGGGCACAGACCCTAACCGGACACCGCGCCGACGCGTGACGGACCTGCCGCGGGGGTGTGCAGGACCTACGTCACAGCTCGATCGAGAGCATCGTCGAGGAGTGCGCGACCTCGTAGCCGAGGTCCGCGTACAGCCCGTGCGCGCCCGACGGGTTCGCGGTGTCGACCTCGAGCTCGGCGTACCGCATGCCGTCCGCGGCGTACGCGCGCATCACCGCGGTGAGCAGCGCGACCGCGACCCGGCGGCCGCGCCACGCGCGCCGCACGCCCAGCAGCTCGGTGTACCCCGAGGGGTACCCGGCCGCCGGCCAGTCCTCCTCGTAGCGTCCCGAGACGGCGTACCCCACGACCTCGCCGGCGTCGTCGAGCGCGACGAACGACCACGTCGGCGCGAACATCGCCTTCGAGCGCGCCCACTGCTCGGGCGTGCGGGGCTCGGAGCCCCAGTGGTCGGCGAAGACCTCGTTGTGGGCGACCCGCACGGCGTCGTCGAGCTCGGGCGCCCAGGGGACCACGCGCAGGCCGTCGACGTCCGGGACGTCGGGCAGCGCGACGTCGAGCGGGCGGCGCATGTGCGTGTAGTAGCGGATGGGCGTGAAGCCGGCCGCGCGGTACAGACGCACGGCGTCGGGGGTCGCGTCGTCGACGAACGTCACGATGCGCGCGGGCAGCTCCTTGCCGGACGCCGCGAGCACCTGGCGCGCGCGGGCCTGCGCCCACGCGACGAGCGCGCGGCCGATCCCCCGCCCGCGCCACGCCGGGTCGACCGCGCCCTCGACGAACGCACGCACGACGCGCCGGTCGCCCGGCGAGGTGTCCACGCGGGCCACCGCGCGGGGCGTCCCGGTGTCGTCGAGGCCGAGCAGCGTGTCGCGCGCGACGTCCCGCCAGTCGCCCTCGAGCTCCTGCGCGACCTCGGCGGCGGACGTGCGGTACGGCAGGCCGTCGGCCTCCTGACCGCGGACCATGAGCGCCGTGACGCCGTCGACGTCCGCCGGCGCCATGGCGCGCCACGTCAGACCGAGCTCGGCGGCGGGCAGCGGGACGTCCGTCGGCGGGGCGACCCGGACGGCGATCGGGGCGAGCGTGTCGGTCATGGGTCCAGCGTGACGCCCCCGCCGCCGAGCGACCAACAGGAAACCGGCGCGGACGCGCCTCGCCGCGGGTCAGGCGTCGATGCGCGACGAGTCGAGGACGTGCGCGTTGGCGACGATGAAGTCCTTGCGCGGCGCGACGTCGGAGCCCATCAGCAGCTCGAAGACCTTCTCGACCTGGGCGGCGGCCTGCTCGGCCTCACCGACGCGCACGCGGCGCAGCGTGCGGTGCCGCGGGTCCATGGTGGTCTCGGCGAGCTGGTCGGCGTCCATCTCCCCCAGGCCCTTGTACCGCTGGATGTCGTCCTTGTACCGGCGGCCCGAGCGGTCGAGCTTCTTGAGCGTCGCCGCGAGCTCGGCCTCGGAGTACGTGTAGACGTACTCGTTCTTGCGCGACCCCGCACCGATGACCTCGATGCGGTGCAGCGGCGGCACGGCCGCGTAGACGCGCCCCGCCTCGACGAGGGGCCGCATGTACCGGAAGAACAGCGTCAGCAGCAGCGTGCGGATGTGCGCGCCGTCGACGTCGGCGTCCGTCATCAGCACGATCTTGCCGTAGCGCGCGGCCTCGAGGTCGAACGTGCGCCCCGACCCGGCGCCGACCACCTGGATGATCGACGCGCACTCGGCGTTCTTCAGCATGTCGCCGACCGACGCCTTCTGGACGTTGAGGATCTTGCCGCGGATCGGCAGCAGCGCCTGGAAGTCGGAGCTGCGCGCGAGCTTCGCGGTGCCGAGCGCGCTGTCGCCCTCGACGATGAACAGCTCGCTGCGCTCGACGTCGTCGATGCGGCAGTCGGCGAGCTTCGCGGGCAGCGACGACGACTCGAGCGCGTTCTTGCGCCGCGAGATCTCCTTCTGCTTGCGCGCCGACACCCGCGCGCGCATCTCCCCCACGACCTTGTCGAGCAGCAGCGCCGAGTGCGCCTTGTGCTCGCGCTTCGACGACCCGAAGATCGCGGTCAGCTCCTGCTCGACGACCCGCGCGACGATGCCGCGCACGGGGCCGGTGCCGAGCACCTCCTTGGTCTGCCCCTCGAACTGCGGCTCGGCCAGGCGCACGGTGACGACGGCCGTCATGCCGGCGAGCACGTCCTCCTTCTCGATGCGCTCGCTCGCCGAGTCCTTCGCGGAGATCTTCAGCCGGCGCGCGTTCGCGGCGACCTGCGCGCGCAGCGTCTTGAGCAGCCCGGCCTCGAACCCGGCGACGTGCGTGCCGCCCTTGGGCGTCGCGATGATGTTGACGAACGAGCGCGCCTCGGTCGCGTAGCCCGTGCCCCAGCGCAGCGCGACGTCGACCTCGCAGGTGCGCGCGACCTCCTGGGGCGTCATGTGGCCGCGGTCGTCGAGCACGGGCACGGTCTCGGTGAACGTGCCCTCGCCCGTCAGGTGCCACACGTCCGTGACGGCCGCGTCGGGCGCGAGGTGGTCGACGAAGTCGACGACGCCGCCCGAGTGCAGGAACGTCTCCTCGTGCGGGCCGTCCTGCCCGGGCGTCCCGGGGATGCGGCGCTCGTCCCGCACGGTGATCGCGAGGCCGGGGACCAGGAAGCTGGTCTGCCGCGCGCGCGTCACGAGCTCGTCGTACGAGAACACGGCGGACTTCGGGAAGATCTGCCGGTCCGCCCAGTAGCGCACGCGCGTGCCCGTGCGGCCCTTGGCGACCTTGCCCACGACCGCGAGCTCGGAGCCCGAGACGAACGGCTCGAAGGGCGACTCGGGGCTCGCGCCGTCGCGGTCGTCGAAGACGCCCGGCTCGCCGCGGTGGAACGTCATGCGGTACGTCTTGCCGCCGCGGTCGACCTCGACGTCGAGGCGCGAGGACAGCGCGTTGACCACGGACGCGCCGACGCCGTGCAGACCGCCCGACGCGCCGTACGAGCCGCCGCCGAACTTGCCGCCCGCATGCAGCTTCGTGAACACGACCTCGACGCCGGTCAGGCCCGTCTTGGGCTCGACGTCGACGGGCACGCCACGACCGTTGTCGCGCACCTCGACCGACGAGTCGGCGTGCAGCACGATGTCGATGCGGTCGCCGTGCCCGGCGAGGGCCTCGTCGACCGAGTTGTCGATGATCTCCCACAGGCAGTGCATGAGCCCGCGGCTGTCGGTCGTGCCGATGTACATGCCGGGGCGCTTGCGCACCGCCTCGAGGCCCTCGAGCACCGACAGGTGCCGAGCGGTGTAGCCGGACGGGGAGGAGGTCGTCGTCACGGCGCCGATGGTAGCCGCGGACACGGACACGCCCCGCGGCGCCATGCCGCGGGCACCCCGCACCGGGCGCTGCCGCGTGTCGTGCGTGTGACGGCGCGGTGCGCGCAGATCACGATCACGTGACGCCGTGTCACGATCTTGTACGCAGACAGCGAACCGTCCCCTCCCGGTGGCATGGATCCCGGCGACGGGTGGTTGTATGGAGACGTGACAGGGACGACGATCGATTCCACGACCCCGCTGACGGCTGCCGACCGCTGCGACCGCTGTGGTGCCCAGGCGTACGTCCGCGTCGTGCTCCCCGTCGGCGAGCTGCTGTTCTGCGCGCACCACGCGCGCGAGCACGCACCGAAGTTCGCCGCGGTGGCCACGCACGTCCAGGACGAGACCGACCGCCTCCTCGCCGAGCACGGCGCCGGGGCGGGCGCGGCCCGCTGACGGCAGCCACCCGACCACGAGGGCCCCGGACCGCACGGTCCGGGGCCCTCGTCGTCCCACCCGACGCACCCGCTGTGACGTTGCTAACGTGCCGTCATGGCCGACCAGGGGGCGTCACGCACGGCCGTCGTCGTCGAGGACGACGACGACATCCGGCAGCTGCTCGTCACGGTGCTGCGCCAGGCCGGGTTCACCGTCCACGCGGCGGCTGACGGCGCCACGGCGGTCGAGGCCGTGCGGCGCCACGACCCGCTCGTCACGACCGTCGACGTCAACCTGCCCGACATCGACGGCTACGAGGTCGTGCGTCGCATCCGCGGCTTCAGCGACACGTACGTCGTCATGCTCACGGCGCTGCCCGACGAGATCGACGTGCTCATGGGGCTCGACGCGGGCGCCGACGACTACCAGGTCAAGCCGTTCCGGGCCCGGGAGCTCCGCGCCCGGATCGAGGCGCTGCTGCGCCGGCCCCGCACACGCCGCGCCGACGCCGGGAGCGCTCCCCCGCCGCCGCCCGCGCCGGGCGTCGACACCGGCGCGCCGGACGACCACCGGCGCGTCGAGCACGGCCCGCTCGTGGTCGACCTCGACGCGCACGCCGTCACCGTCGACGGCACCGAGGTCCATCTGACGCGCAGCGAGTTCGACCTGCTCACGACGCTCGCGGAGCGGACCGGTCGCGTCGTGCCCAAGGACGACCTGGTGCGGGCCCTGCGCGGCGAGGAGTACGACGCGGGCGTCTTCGTCAGCGACGCCGAGCGCCGCAGCCTCGAGGTCCACATGGTCAACCTGCGGCGCAAGCTCGGCGACGACGGCGGCTCACCGCGCTGGATCCAGACCGTCCGGGGCGTGGGCTACAAGTTCGTCGCACCGGCGTAGCAGCGCCACCAGGACCCGACCCGTGGCGTCGGCGGCGTCCCGCGCCGCCTCGACCGAACGGGCCGCGTCCTGGTCGCACCCCTGCGCCGCGACGTGCCGCTCGACCGCGTGGCACCGGTCGGCGAGCAGGTGGGCGCCGACCATGGCGCTGCCGACGTGGAGCGACCGCGCCGCGGTGCGGACGGCCACGGCGTCACCGGCGTGGAGCGCGCGCGTGAGCGCCAGGGTCCGCAGAGGCAGCAGCGCGAGGTAGGCCACGACGAGCGCACGGACCGCGTCGGGGCTCTCGGGCAGGTCGTCGGCCAGCTCGCGCCACCGCGCCGAGGTCAGCAACCCGCTCACACCCGGTACCCGTACTGGGGCCGCACGAGGCGGGCCAGCATGAACACGCTCTGCGCGATCGTCACGACGGCCAGCAGCGGCCACCCCACCCACAGCAGGCTCGTGCGGGCGATCATCGGCAGCGACACCCACACCCAGGCGCACGCGGCGAAGCCGGCGACGGCGACGAGCAGCGGGCTGAGGTACGCCCAGCCGGCGCCGCGCTCGGCACGCGCCTGAGCCGCCCAGTTGTCCGTGCGCGAGCGCGTCGCGAACTTGGTCCACGCCCGCACGAAGTGGCCGATCCGGACCCACATGTACAGCTCGGCCGGCACGAGGGTCGCGGCGTAGAGCACGTCGCGCCACGTGCGGTCCTGCATGGACCGCGCGATCCGGACGTTGAGCGCGACGGCCAGCACCGGCGGGATCAGCCACAGCGGGCTGAAGACGAACGCGTGGATGCTGAGCGACGCGGCCAGCAGCAGCAGGAAGAGGAGGCGGGTGCTCGCGTTGACGACCATCCCGAGGTTCTCCAGCCAGCGCAGCCGCAGGTTGGGGTGCAGCGGCTGGCCGCGCGTGTCGCCGCGCTGCCCGGGCCACATGAGGTCGATCGCCCCGTAGTTCCACTTGACCTGCTGGCCGTCGAGCGCACGCAGCGTCGTCATGCCGCCGACCTCGGCGCGCGCGGTGGCGCTGATCTTGGTCGAGTAGCCGACGTTCTTGATCTGCAGGCTGAGCAGCGAGTCCTCGACCTCGGAGTCGCTCACCCACGGCGCGGCCTGGTGGTACTCCGCCATGACCTCGCGCAGCGCGCCGACCCGGAACAGGCTGGCCTGACCGCCGAGGACGGCCATGTTGCGGCCGCGGACCATGTTCTGCATGTTGAACGCCGCGAACTGCGCGCGCTGCCCGGTGAGCAGCAGCGTCGCGAGCGGGTTGCGGACGTTCCGGTTGTCGACCGTGTAGACCGCGGAGATCCCGCCGATGCGCGGGTCCGACAGGATCTCGGCCTCGAGCTCCGCGAGCGCGGTGCGCTCCATGACGGTGTCGCCGTCGACCCCGAGCAGCAGGTCCATGTCCTGCACGAGCTGGAAGCCGTAGTTGAGGGCGCCGACCTTCTTGTCGCGGTTGGTGCCGATGTCGTGCACGTACACCGTGGTCCTCTGCTCGCGTCCGGCGCGTCGCACCACGTGCTCGCCGGCGAGCTTGCCCGCGATCTTGAACGTCCGGTCGGTGGTGTTGTTGACGACCACGTGGATCGCGTCCGGGAGCCGGGTCTGCGCGAGCAGCCCGCGCAGCACGCGCTTGATCGTCCCGGCCTCGTTGTAGGCGGGGATGACGGCGCCGATGCGCGCGGTGGGCCGCGGCGCGGCGGCGACGAGCTCGTCGGCACGGAACGCGTACCGCACGAGGTCCGTGCCGTGCTGCTCGCCCTGCTCGACGTCCTCGGCCGGGCGGGTCAGTGTCGTGGTCGTCATCGTTCGTCCTCCGTCGTCCTTCTCTCTCGACGTCCACGACGATGCCGCGTCCACCTCTGCGCCCTCCTCGGGTCGCGCTAAGGTCGTCCAAGGATCTGCTGAGAGATCGGTGTGCGACGTCCGGGGGGCAACGTTGCGACGTACAGGGATGCGCAGGCGCACCGGCGCTGGTGCGGTCGTGCTGACGACGGTGGTGCTGCTCGTCGCGTGCGGCACCCCGCCCTGGGAGCGGGCGGCGCCGTCCGGGACGGCGAGCGCGACGTCCGACGCCACGTCGACGGGCGACGCCACGCCCGAGGCGTCGTCGCCGTCGGCGGGAGCGGTCGCGACGGGTGACCTCGCGGGCGGCAACACGAGCCGCAGCCTCACCGCCGGCGCGGCGACGCTCGCGGTGGACTACTGGACCGACCTGGCCGCGGCGCAGTGGACCGCGGGTGCCACGAAGCCGGTCTCGCTGTCCGTGACGGCGTCCGAGCCGGGCGGCTCGGAGATCTACCTGCAGCGTCTGCGGGCGGTCCCGACCGCGTTGGACGCCTCGGGTGCGGCGCTCGAGAGCCCGGCGGCGTTCGAGGACGCGTCGTCGATCACGCCGGGCTACCTCATGTCCGACCCGTACTCGTACTCGACGTCGTTCTCGATCGGCGCGGTGGACCCCGCGACCCGGTCGATCCGCCTGGACCTCACCTACGAGGTGCTGCAGCGCGCGCAGCCGGGATCGGGCGACTTCGCGAAGCAGACGGCGCACGACACGCTCACGCTGGGCGTCGCCGGCGGCTGACGCGTCCTCGAGACGCACGACGGCCGCGGCACCCGAGGGTGCGGCGGCCGTCGTGCCGTGCTGCCAGGCCCTGCCGGGGCCCGTGGCTCAGTCGAGGTAGTCGCGCAGAACCTGCGACCGCGACGGGTGCCGCAGCTTCGACATGGTCTTCGACTCGATCTGCCGGATGCGCTCACGCGTGACGCCGTAGACCTTGCCGATCTCGTCGAGCGTCTTCGGCTGGCCGTCGGTGAGGCCGAACCGCATCGACACGACGCCGGCCTCGCGCTCGGAGAGCGTGTCGAGGACCTGGTGCAGCTGCTCCTGCAGGAGCGTGAAGCTCACCGCGTCGGCGGGCACGACGGCCTCGGAGTCCTCGATGAGGTCACCGAACTCGCTGTCGCCGTCCTCGCCCAGCGGGGTGTGCAGCGAGATCGGCTCGCGGCCGTACTTCTGGACCTCGACGACCTTCTCGGGCGTCATGTCGAGCTCCTTGGCGAGCTCCTCGGGCGTGGGCTCGCGGCCCAGGTCCTGGAGCATCTGCCGCTGCACGCGCGCGAGCTTGTTGATGACCTCCACCATGTGCACCGGGATGCGGATGGTGCGGGCCTGGTCGGCCATGGCGCGCGTGATCGCCTGCCGGATCCACCAGGTGGCGTACGTCGAGAACTTGTAGCCCTTGGTGTAGTCGAACTTCTCGACCGCGCGGATCAGACCGAGGTTGCCCTCCTGGATGAGGTCCAGGAAGAGCATCCCGCGGCCCGTGTAGCGCTTGGCGAGGGACACCACGAGACGCAGGTTGGCCTCGAGCAGGTGGTTCTTGGCACGCCGGCCGTCCTGCGCGATCCACTCGAGCTCACGGCGCAGCTTCGGCTCGATGCTGTCGCGGATCTCCGACAGCTTCTCCTCCGCGAACAGGCCGGCCTCGATGCGCTTCGCGAGCTCGACCTCCTGCTCGGCGTTCAGCAGCGCGACCTTGCCGATCTGCTTGAGGTAGTCCTTGACCGGGTCGGCCGTGGCGCCCGCGGTGACGACCTGCTGCGCCGGGGCGTCGTCGTCGTCGGCGTCCGAGTAGACGAACCCGGTGTCCTCCGACTCGTCGCTCTTCGTGGTCGTGGTGGACGCGGCCTTCTTGGCGCCGTCCGCGTCGTCGTCGGTCGACTCGTCGCCGTCGGTGGCCTCGTCCGTCTCCTCGACGTCCGTGGCGTCGACGTCCTCGAGCTCGACCTCGTCGACCTCGACGTCCGCGTCGACCTCGTCCTCGTCGGGCGCCTCCGTGGCCTTCGACGCCTTGGCGGGGGCGGCCTTGGCCTTCGCGGGCGCGGCCTTGGTGGTCTTGGTGGCGGTGCGGGGCGCCTTGGCGGGCGCCGCGCCGTCGCCGAGGGACGCCTTGGCGGCGGGGCGTGACTTCGCGCTCGTGGCCGCGACCGCGCGGCCGGCGTTCCCGAGGTCGGCCACCTCGACGCCCGCCGTGCCGAGCCCGCGGACGACGGCCCGCAGCCGCTTGGGGCCCTCGACACCGGCGGCCTCGCATGCCGCACGCACCGCGGCGGTGTCGACGCTGCCGTTGGTCCGCCCACGCATGACCAACTCCTGCAGCGCAGGGTGCTGGAACTCGCGCGGAAGTGCGGGGTGGGGGGTCTGGGACGTCACGAACGACCTTTCGTCAGCGCGGCAACCGGATCCGGGGGGAGTCCGAAGAACCGGGAGACAGACGGATATTGTACCGACCCGCGGGGCATCGCCGCGCGCGACGACGAGCGCCGCCGCGCGGCGCACGTTCCTCAGGGGTCGCTACGTCACAACGTCGCGACGGCTCGCCGAATTCCCGCCCGCAGGAACCTGTCCGGAGCGTCCCGACCGGCTCGACCGGCCCGACCGACGTCAGCCGGCGGGCTTCACCGTCAGCACCGGGCACGGCGCGTCGAAGAGCACCCGCTGCGCGTTCGACCCGAGGATGAGCTTGCCGACGGGGCTGCGGCGCCGCAGGCCCAGCACCACGAGCTGCGCGTCGACCTCCTCCGCGGTCCCGATGAGGTCGTCGGCGACGTCGCCGCCCTCGAGCTGGCGCACGTCGTGCCGGACACCGAGCGCGTCGAGCTCGTCGCGGACCTGAGCCAGCGCGGCGGCCGTCTCCGCCCGACGCTCCTCGGGCTCGTCCGGACGGACGCTGAGCACCACCACCACCGGAAGGTCCCGGTGACGCGCCTCCTCGACGGCTGCGTCCAGCGCGGCGCGACCCTCCGGCGTCGCCAGGTACCCGACCACGATCCCCATCGACGATCCTCCTCCCGGACCCCAGCGGCCTCGGGCGTGACGCTACCGGAGCGCGGGACGTGCCACGACCGCGCGCACCGCAGCCGCCCCGCGCGACGTCAGCACGCCGTCCGCCCGGGAGGCTGCGCGGCGTCAGCGCGCCGCCCACCCGGGCGCGAGTCCCGCGTCGAGCGCACCCCGCAGCAGGTGGGCCAGCCGGTAGCCGGGGTCGTCGGTGACGGCCCGCTCGACCAGGACGCCCGCTCGCGCGCCGTCGCCGCGCCACCAGGCGAGGAGCGCCAGCAACGTGGTCGCGGGCGCCTGCGCCCGTCGACGCCCGTGGGCGACGACACCCTCGAGCGCACGCTCGGCGGCACGGACCGCGTCGTCCGGCGCGCGGCCCGTCGCGGGGTCGACGAGGCGTCCCACGGCGGCACGGACCGCGTCGTCCTCGTCGCCGCCGTCGCGCGCGACGGCACGCTCGGGGAGGTCACCCGTGCCCGGCAGCAGCGAGACGAGCACCGCGTCCCGGACGCGGCGGTCGACGAGACCCGCCTCGACACGCCCGAGCAGCGCGGGCGGCAGGTCCGGCGCCGCGCCTGGTTCGGCGAGCCGCCGCCAGGCCACGACCTGCTCGAGGCGCCACCGCGCGAGCGCCTCGGGGCCCGCCGCGGCCGCCTGCGCGCGTGCCGCCGCCCGACGACGGCGAGCGCGCGCGGCGGCGCGGCGCGCGGGCTCGGCCGCGGCGGCGACACGCCCCAGGTCGGAGCGCCGTGCCGCGACGACGGAGCCCGCGACGACCATCTCGGCGCCGGCGCGCGTCGAGCGCAGGTCGCCCAGGGGGTGGCCGCCGTCGGGGCAGCACGTGGCCCCGCAGTCGAGGCAGCGGAAGGTGCCCCCGCCGACCACCAGGACGTCCACGCCGCCGAACGGCACGTCGAAGGCCTCCGCCGCGTGCGCCGCCGCGTGCTCGGCGGGGTCGTCGCCCTCCCCCGGACCGGGCTCGCGGTACACGACCAGCACGACCCGCCGGGCACCGTCGCGGTCGAGGTGCGTCGCGAGCGACCGCGCGACCTGCGGCCCGTGCCGCGCGTCGGCGAGGTCGGCGAGGTCGACCCGCGCCACGACGCCGAGCCGGCCGCGGGCCCGCAGGCTCACCACGACCGCGCTCGCGTGGGGCTCGAACCCGAGCAGGTGGGGCACGAGCGCGAGGAGCTCGCGCGGCTCGGTGAGGCGCAGGACGTCGGTTCGCATGTCCCCACCCCAGCGCCTCGCACGGGGCCGCTGCGGCGGCCCTGGAGCGAGCTGTGGGCGACACGCGGCGCCTGCGCGCTGTGGGTGGCTCGGGCCAGGCCTGCGCGGCCCCCGGCTACCCTGGCGCCGTGCAGCGCCCACCCGTCCTCGCCCTCGCCGCGCTGCTGTGCGCGGGGCTCGTCGCCTGCACCCCGACCCCGGCGCCGGCGCCGTCGACGAGCCCGACCGCGAGCGCGTCCCCGTCGCCCGACGAGACGCTGCTCGCGACCGACACGGACCACGCGAGCGCCGTGGGCACGCTCGCGCCCGACTTCCCCCGCGAGCTCGTGCCCGTCCCCGAGGGCGCCGAGGTCCTCGTCTCGGCCGCGGAGCCCACGGCCGACGGCCTGCTGCGGATCAGCCTGAACCTCCGCACCGAGCAGGACGCCGCGGCGCTGCTCGACGCCGTCCGGGGCCCGCTCGTCGCGGCGGGGTTCACCGAGTCGGCCCCGCCCGTGCCCGAGGCGGGGCTCGCCGCCCAGGCGACCTTCTCGCGCGCCGACGGCGACGAGCTGCTCGTCGTGGGCGTCCTCGACCGGGACGGCACGCGCACCATGACGCTCGGCGGCACCGTCGCCCGACCTGCCCCCTAGGCCCCGGCCCGCCCCCTAGGGTGGTGCCGTGCCCCCGGAGACGCTCGCCCTCGTGGACCGTGAGAACCTGCGCGCCGGCGTCGACGCCGCGCTCGCACGGCACGTGACCCGCCTGAGCGGCACGGTGTCCGCGGTGAGCCCCGACGCCGCTCCCCTGGTCGACGCGGTCCAGCGCATGCTCGCGGGCGGCAAGCGTCTGCGCGCCGCCTTCTGCTACTGGTCCTGGCGCGCGCACGGCGGCCAGCCCGGCGGCGACGCCGAGCGGGCCGTCCTGCGCGCCGGTGCCGCGCTCGAGCTGTTCCAGGCGGCGGCGCTCTTCCACGACGACGTCATGGACGACTCGTCGACGCGCCGCGGCCTGCCGACCGCCCACCTCGTGTTCGCCGAGCGGCACGCGTCGCAGGGGTACCGCGGGGCGGCCCGCCGCTTCGGCGACGGGGCCGCGATCCTGCTCGGCGACCTGGCGCTCGTGGCCAGCGAGGAGGAGATGGCGGCCGCCCTGGCGACGGTCGAGCCGGGGGCGGCGCGCGCCGCCCGCGAGGTCTTCGACCTCATGCGCACCGAGGTCACCGTCGGTCAGTACCTCGACCTCCTGGCGCAGGCGATGCCGTGGGGCGACCCGTCCGCCGACGAGCGGCGCGCGCGCGACGTCGTGCGTGCCAAGTCCGCGCGCTACAGCGTCGAGCACCCGCTCACGCTCGGCGCGGCGCTCGCGGGAGCCGACGAGACGGCGCTGGCGGGCTGCCGCGAGGTGGGCCTGCCCCTGGGCGAGGCGTTCCAGCTGCGGGACGACCTGCTCGGGGTGCTCGGCGACCCCGGCACGACCGGCAAGCCGGCCGGGGACGACCTGCGCGAGGGCAAGCGCACCGTGCTCGTCGCGCGGGCCCTCGCGCGCGCGGACGCGACCGGGGACCGGGCCGCGGTCGACGCGCTCACCCGCGGCGTCGGCGACCCGTCGCTCGACGAGCAGGGCGTCGCGCGGCTCACCGAGGTCCTCGTGGGCACCGGTGCGGTGGCCGAGGTCGAGCAGCTGATCGCGGACCTGACGGGCCGGGCGTTCGCCGCGATCGACGCCCGCGGGTGGCCGGAGCCGGCACGCGAGGCGCTCACGGCGCTGGCCCGCGCGGCCGTCGAGCGCTCCGCCTGACGGCGCCGCGGCGCGGCGCGGCCGGACGGTGACGACGGCCGGGGCGGGCCCCGCGTCGCGCTAGAGCAGCGCCTGCGCGACGCGCCGCACCTCGGTCTTGCGCCCCGCACGCAGGGCCGCGATCGGGCTCGTCCCGAGCGCCTCCTCGTGCCGGAAGAGCCACACCACGGCGTCCTCGTCGCTGAAGCCGTCGTCGGCGAGCACCGTCAGGGTGCCCTGGAGCGCGGCGAGGACGGTCCAGGGGCGGTCCTCGGAGGGCCGGTCCGGGGCCGCAGGGTTCGCGAGGTGCCCCGGGACCAGGAAGTCGGCAGGCACGCTCAGCACGCGCGGCGTGCCGCGGCGCACGCCCACGAGCTTGCGCTCCTGGATCAGACGCCGGACCTTGCCCGGGTCGACGCCGAGCCTCTCGGCGACGTCGGGGACGGTCAGCCAGCTGTCGACGAGCTGGTCGGGATCGGTGGTCGAACTCACCCGGTCAGCCTACGGGTCACGCGCAGATCGGCCGCCATCGGGCCCCCGGGGTTTCGCCGGGGCGCGTTGTCGTCTAGCGTCGACTTACGTCACACCTGTCACACCAGCACCATGCGTCACGGACGAGCACGGTCGCGACGGGGCGACGCACGTTCACCACCGCTCGACCGACCGCCTCTGGGGGGGCCATGTCCGCATCTACTCCGCGCACCGTCGTGCGCGCCGCGACCGGCACGGGCGCCACGCTCGCGCTCGCGACCGTCGCGCTCGCCGCCACCGGGACCGCCGGCCACGCCGCCGACTACACCGTGCGCGAGGGCGACACCCTCACCGCGATCGCCAAGCGGTCCGGCACCACGGCGGCACGCATCGCGGCCGACAACGCGCTGGCCGACCCGTCCCGCATCCGCGCCGGCCAGGTCCTGCGTCTCGCCGGCCCCGCGACCGCACCGGCGGCCCCCGCGACCGCACCTACGGCGACGTCGTACACGGTCCGCGACGGGGACACGGTCTCCAGCATCGCGCAGCGCCACGGCACCACCGTCGCCGCCGTCGTCGCCGCCAACGGCCTCGACTCGCGCGCGTTCATCCGCGCCGGCCAGACCCTCACCGTCCCGGGAGCATCGGCCGCCGCCGCGCCCGCCCCGGCCTCGTCGCCCGGCACCGCGGCCGCCGGCTACACGGTCGTCGCGGGCGACACGGTCTCCAGCATCGCGCAGCGCCACGGCACCACCGTCGCCGCCGTCGTCGCCGCCAACGGCCTCGACTCCCGCGCGTTCATCCGCGCCGGCCAGACCCTCACGCTCCCGGGCGCCTCGCCGGCGTCGGCCCCCGCCGCGACCCCCGCGGCCGCGACGGGCGCCTCCTACACGGTGCGCACGGGCGACACCGTCGCCGCGATCGCCAAGCGCCACGGCACGACGGTCGCCGCCGTCGTCGCCGCCAACGGCCTCGACTCGCGCGCGTTCATCCGCGCCGGCCAGACCCTGACGATCCCCGGCGCCGCGACCGCCCCGGCGGCCGCCGCCACGAGCACCACCTCGAGCGGCACGCAGCTCGTCGGCAACACCTTCGCCGGGCGCACGTACGCGCCGCAGGTCGTCGGCGCGGCCAACGAGAACAAGGCCGCGCTGCTCGCTGCGGGCGTGCCGTCGCGCTCCGCGATGCAGGCGAAGGTCATCGCGACCGCGCGCGCGATGGGCGTCGACCCCGCGCTCGCGCAGGCCATCGCGTTCCAGGAGTCGGGCTTCGACCAGACGGCCGTCTCGCCCGCCAACGCGATCGGCACGATGCAGGTCATCCCGTCGTCCGGCGAGTGGGCGTCGCAGCTCGTCGGCCGCCAGCTCAACCTGCTCGACCCCGACGACAACGTGACCGCCGGCGTGGCGATCCTGCGCTCGCTCGTGCGCACGCACGACGACCTGCCCCACGCGATCGCGTCGTACTACCAGGGCTCGGGCTCGGTGAAGCGCAACGGGATGTTCTCCGACACGCGTCGCTACGTCGCGAACGTCCAGACGCTCATGACCCGCTACTCCTGACCGGCCCGGGTTCCCCGTTTCCGGTGACGACCGACCGTAGACTGCCGCGCGTGGGAGCCACCGTCACCGATCCGCTCGTCGGCCGCCTGGTCGACGGGCGGTACGAGATCGTCTCGCGCATCGCGCGTGGCGGGATGGCGACCGTGTACCTCGCGGTCGACCGCCGCCTCGACCGCGAGGTCGCGCTGAAGGTCATGCACGCGCACCTCGCCGAGGGCGCGTCGGGCGGGGCGTTCGTGGCACGGTTCCGGCGTGAGGCGCGCAGCGCCGCGCGCCTCACGCACCCGGGCATCGTCGGCGTCTACGACCAGGGCGTCGACGGCGAGACGAGCTACCTGACGATGGAGTACGTCGACGGCTCGACGCTGCGTCGCCGGGTCGCGGAGCAGGGCGCGCTGACCGTCGGCGAGGCGCTGCGGGTCACCGAGTGCGTGCTCGACGCGCTCGCCGCCGCGCACCGCGGCGGGCTGGTGCACCGCGACGTCAAGCCCGAGAACGTCCTCATCGCGTCCGACGAGCGCGTGCGCGTCGCCGACTTCGGCCTCGCGCGCGCCGTCACCGAGGTGACCTCCACGACGACGGGCACCGTGCTCGGGACGGTCGCGTACCTCGCCCCGGAGCTCGTCCAGCACGGTGCGAGCGACGCGCGCACCGACGTGTACGCCGTCGGCGTCATGCTGTTCGAGATGCTCGCCGGCCGGCAGCCGTTCACGGGCGAGACGCCCATCCAGGTCGCCTTCCAGCACGTCAACTCCGAGGTGCCGGCACCGTCGACGCTCGTGCCCTGGCTGCCCTCGGAGGTCGACGAGCTCGTCGCGGCGCTCGCCGCGCACGACCCCGCGGACCGGCCCACCGACGCGGGCGCCGCCCTGCAGCTCGTGCGACGCACCCGCGCTGCGCTCGACGACGACACGCTCGAGCGCCGGGCGGACGTGCGGCCCAGCGTCGCCCTGCCGCTGGCGACCGACCCGGGAGAGGACGACACCGACGGACCCGAGCGCGAGGCCGCCGACGACGCCACCGTGGCGGTGCCCGTCGGCAACCACGAGCGCGGCCGCACCGTCGCGCTGCCCATCGGCCTCGGCGTGCTCGACGCGCCCGCCCCAGCGGCGCCGGCCGCGCGCCGTCGCCGCTGGCCGCTGCTCGCCGCCGTCGTCGGCCTGCTCGTGCTGCTCGGCGGTGGCACCTGGTGGTACCTCGAGGTCGGCCCCGGCGCGTACACGCAGGTGCCGCCCGTCGTCGGCGCGACCGCGGACGACGCGGTCGCCGAGCTGGACGCCGCGGGCCTCGAGCACGCGCGGTCCGACGCCTTCGACCCCGAGGTCCCCGCCGGCGCGGTCGTCTCGACCGACCCCGGCCCCGGCGACCGGGTCCGCAAGGACGGCGTCGTGGCCTTCACGGTGTCGCGTGGTCCAGACCTGGTCGCCGTGCCGGACGGGGTGGTCGGCGCCATGCAGTCCGACGCGCAGGCCGCGCTCGAGGCCGCCGACCTCGTCGTCGAGTACGGCCCGGCGGTGCACGACGACGACGCGCCGAAGGGCGCCGTGCTCAGCGCCGCCCTGCCGGACGGCGCGCCCGCCGAGCCGGGCGCCCAGGTCGAGCGCGGCGCGACGGTGGTCCTCGTGCTGTCGGACGGGCCCGCCCCGGTCTCGGTCACGTCGGTCGTCAACATCACCGTCGAGCAGGCGCAGGAGCAGCTGGCGCCCGACGCCCTGACGGTCGAGGTCGCCGAGGAGGTCTTCCACGACTCCGTCCCGGCGGGCCGGATCGTCGAGCAGTCCCCCGCGCCCGGTGCGACGGCGCACCGGGGGGACGTCGTGACGGTGAAGGTCTCCAAGGGGCCAGCGCCCGTCGAGGTGCCCAACGTGGTCCAGGTCGACTACGACACCGCGAAGAAGCAGCTCGAAGCCCTCGGGTTCAAGGTGGAGCGCAAGAACTCCTGGGGCGGGCTCATCGGCCGCGTCGTCGCCCAGAGCGTCGACGGCGGCCAGTCCGCACCCAAGGGGAGCACGATCACGCTCACGGTCGTCTGACGGCAGGTCATGGGCCCGCGTCGGGGCCCGGGGCCGCACGAGCTCTCGACGCCTCCGACCGATGCAGAGGCACCTCGTCTCGCCGCGGACCGTCAAGGGCCCCGTCACCGGACCGCGGAACGGGTCGGTGACGGGGCCCCGGCGAGGTCAGGCGCGGCGCAGCAGCTCCACGACCTGGAACGCCATCTCGAGCGACTGCTGGTGGTTCAGGCGCGGGTCGACCAGCGTCTCGTACCGGCGGGCCAGACCCTCGTCGTCGATCTCCTCGGTCCCGCCGAGCACCTCGGTCACGTCGTCACCGGTGAGCTCGACGTGCAGACCGCCCGGCACGGTGCCCAGCGCACGGTGCACCTCGAAGAAGCCGGCGACCTCGTCCATCACGTCACCGAACCGACGGGTCTTGTAGCCCGTCGCGGACGTGATGCCGTTGCCGTGCATCGGGTCGCAGACCCACGTCACGGGGCGACCGTCGGCGGCGACCTTCTCGACGAGCGCGGGCAGCAGGTCACGGACCTTGCCCGCACCCATGCGGGTGACGAACGTCAGACGTCCCGGCTCCCCCGTCGGGTTGAGCTTGTCGATGAGCGCGATCGCGTCGTCACCCGTCGACGTGGGCCCGAGCTTCACGCCCAGCGGGTTCTGCACGCGTGAGAAGAAGTCGACGTGCGCCGCGTCGAGCTGTCGCGTCCGCTCGCCGATCCACACGAAGTGCGCCGAGCAGTCGTACGGC
Source organism: Cellulomonas sp. HD19AZ1 (assembly GCF_004535805.1). Lineage (NCBI taxonomy): Bacteria > Bacillati > Actinomycetota > Actinomycetes > Micrococcales > Cellulomonadaceae > Cellulomonas > Cellulomonas sp. HD19AZ1. The sequence continues at coordinate 645,363 of NZ_SPHX01000001.1, read as the reverse complement.
AGACCGGTGCGCGAGTCGATGCGCGTGAGCGGACGCTCGTAGTCGAGCAGCAGCCCCTCGTGGGCCGAGAAGAAGTCGACCGTGCGCAGCGCCTCGAAGTCGGCCCCGCACGCTGCCATGAAGCGGATGGCGCGGTCGATCTCGGCGGCGATCTCCTCGTACCGCGAGTAGGCCGGGTTGGCCGTGAAGCCCCGGTTCCACTCGTGCACGCGCAGCAGGGACGCGAAGCCCCCCGTCGTGAACGCCCGGATGAGGTTCAGCGTCGAGGCGGACGTGTGGTACGCCTCGAGCAGCCGCTGCGGGTCCGGCGTGCGCGCCTCGGGCGTGAAGTCGAACCCGTTGATGATGTCGCCGCGGAACGCGGGCAGCGTGACGCCGTCGCGCTCCTCGACGTCCGACGACCGGGGCTTGGCGTACTGCCCCGCCATGCGGCCCATCTTCACGACCGGCAGGCTCGCGCCGTAGGTCAGGACGACCGCCATCTGGAGGATCGTCTTGATCTTGTTGCGGATGTTGTCGGCCGTCGCCTCGGCGAAGGTCTCGGCGCAGTCACCGCCCTGCAGCACGAACGCCTCGCCCCGCTGGGCGGCCGCGAGCTGCGCGCGCAGCGCGTCCGCCTCGCCGGCGAACACGAGCGGGGGCAGGGTCGCGAGCCGGTCCCGGACGCGACGCACCTGCGCCGCGTCCGGCCACTGCGGCTGCTGACCCGCGGGCAGCTGCTCCCACGCGTCGAGCCCCGCGACGACCTGCGGGTCCGGCTCGACGCTCATCAGTGGTTCGCCCGCACGAGCGGCTGGCCGATGTCGGCGAGGAGCTCGCCGAACCAGCCCTGCGTGACGTCGAACGCCTTGCCACCGGCGATGCGCGGGAACTCGATCGCGCGCAGGCGGTCGCCGTTCTCCTCGTCGTGGCCGATGACGCCGGACTCGCCGCGCAGCGCGCACTCGACGGCCAGGTCGGTCATCGACTTGATGAGGCGCAGGTCCTCGGCGTTCGCGGCAGCGGCGCGCGAGTAGTAGCCCGACTTCTGGACCATGACCTTCTCGGCGCCGAGCTTCTCCGCGAACTGCTTCGCGAACCACTGGCCCGGGTTGATCGTGTCGAGCTTGACGTGGCCGAACGGGTCGCGCTGCACGGTCTCGCCGGCGGCCTCGAGCTGCTCGACGATCTCGTGCATGCCGGCACCCTCCGACAGGAAGATGTTGACGTTGCCCTGCTCGTCCATGATCGTGCGCAGGCGCGCGGCCTCGGCGTCGATGTCGAGCGCGAGCTCGGGCAGGAAGACCGCGTGCACGTCCCAGCGCTCGCGCGACAGGCCGATGCCCGGGACCCACTCCTGCTGGTCGAGCCACTTGCGGTACTCGGACGCCGCAGCGGCCGTGAGCCAGCCGCAGTGCCGGCCCATGACCTCGTGCACGATGAGCATGCGCGGGCCCGAGCGGTGCTCGCCGATGATGTTCGCGGCGAAGCCGGCGGCCTCCTCGGCCGCGGTCCACGCGCCGAGCGACTGCCGGATCGGCACGACGTCGTTGTCGATCGTCTTGGGCAGGCCGACGACCGTGAGCTCGTAGTCGTTCTCGTGCAGGTACGCGGCCAGGTCGGCGGCCGTCGTGTTGGTGTCGTCGCCGCCGATGGTGTGCAGCACGTCGACGCCGTCGGCCTTGAGGCGCTCGGCGGCGACCTTCAGCGGGTCCTCGCCCTCGGCGACCAGGCCGCGCTTGACGCAGTCCGCGGCGTTGGTGAGCTTGACGCGCGAGTTGCCGATCGGCGAGCCGCCGAACCGGTGCAGGACGCCGGCCTTGGCGCGGACCTCGGGCGTGATCGTGACGCTCTCGCCCAGCAGCAGGCCGTGGTAGCCGTGCTGGTAGGCGATGATCTCGACGTCGGGGGCGATCTCCGTGTAGCGCTCGATGAGCCCGCCGACGGCGGACGACAGGCAGGGAGCGAAACCGCCGGCGGTCAGGAGGGCGACGCGACGGACCGACATGGGAAACACCTCTCGTTGGTCGAGCACTGACGGGCACGGGCGCACGGCGTGCACCCGGCCGGCGCCCAGCGTGGGGCCCGTGGAGCAGGCACGGCCGGGACCGAGGTCCTCCGGACGGGCCGCGCGGGCGTGCGGGACGGCACGGGCGCACCGCGGGACGGCACGCGCACGGACCCGGCGCGCGTCCGGGTCCGGGTCATCCTACTGACGTCGGCGCCTCGTCCTCCGGCGGGACCGGAACCTGGACAGCGGGTGCGGGACGGCCGCCCGGCGCAGCCGGCAGACGCTCGGCCTCGGAGCCCGCGGCCGGGTGCCCGGTCGCGATGCGGGCCTTCTGCGTCGCGGCGTACACGTCGACGTACTCCTGGCCCGACAGGCTCATGATCGCGTACATGATCTCGTCGGTGACCGACCGCAGGATGAAGCGGTCGTTCTCCATGCCCCGGTACCGCGAGAAGTCGAGCGGCTCGCCGATGACGATGCCGATGCGCATGACCTTCGGGATGCGTCGTCCCATCGGCTGCGCGACGTCGGTGCCGACCATCGCGACCGGCACGACGGGCGCGCCGGACTCGAGCGCGAGGCGCGCGACGCCGGTCTTGCCGCGGTACAGCCGGCCGTCGGGGCTGCGCGTGCCCTCGGGGTAGATGCCGAACAGCCCGCCCTCCGAGAGACGGCGCAGCCCCGTGCGCAGCGCGGCCTCGCCGGCCTTGCCGCCGCCACGGTCCACGGGGATCGTGCCGACCCCGCGCATGAACCCCGCGGTCATGCGTCCCTTGAGACCGCGACCCGTGAAGTACTCCTGCTTGCCGATGAACACGATCTCCCGGTCGAGCGCGAGCGGCAGGAAGAACGAGTCGATGACGGCCAGGTGGTTGCTCGCCAGGATCGCACCGCCCTCGGCGGGCACGTGCTCGGCGCCGCGCACCCAGGGGCGGTACACCAGCCGCAGCAGCGGCCCGACGAACACCCGCTTCATCAACCAGTAGAACAACGTGTCTCCTCGCTCGCCGTCCGGCGCCGACCGCGGAAGGCCGGAACGTCGGGTCCGACTCTAGAGTGCTCCCATGGACGCACGTCCCGACGACGACGCCGGCGCCGACGACGCGGCCGCCGCGCAGCCCGCTGCGGACGGCGTCACCGGTCCCGGCGACGACCGCTCCCCCGCACCGCCGGACCCGGCCGCCGCACCGCCGCAGCCCACGGACGACGAGGTGTGGGCGTCCCTCGTCGCGCGGCTGAGCGACGTCGACATGCCCGACGAGCCGCGGGGCGCGCGCGTCGTGCGGTCGGCGGCGCGCGACGAGCCGCGCGACGACCCGGACGCCGACGGCGCGCCCGCCCTGCCGCCCGAGCTCAGCGGCCGGGACTGGGACGGGACGTCGCAGTACGACGCGGCCGAGGCCGACGTCGACGACCTCGAGCACTTCGTCCCGCAGGACCCGGGACCGGTGCTCGGGGGCGATCCGCTGCTCACGCTGGCCTGGACGGCCGCCGCGGGCGTGCCGCTGTTCCTGCTCGTCGTGGTCGTGGCGTGGCGCGACGCGCCGCCGCTGCTCGTGCGCACGGCGGTCGGGCTGTTCGTCGCGGCCGTGGCCGTGCTGGTGTGGCGCATGCCGCACCGCCGCGACCCGTCGGACGACGACGGCGCCGTCGTCTGACCCGGTCGCGGGCGGTGCGGCCGCCCGCTCAGACCCGTGCCAGGTCCGCCGCGCCGACCATGCCGGCGTCGTTGCCCATGTCCGCGAGCACGATCGACGCCTCGGGGCGGTGCCCGCGGGCCGAGAGCTGCTCGGCGAACGCGTTGCGCGCGGGCGCGAGCACCAGGTCCCCGGCCGCGCTGACACCGCCGCCGATGACGAACATCTGCGGGTCGAGCAGGGCCGCGACGCTCGCGGCACCCTCGCCGACCCAGCGTCCGACCTCGCGCAGCAGCTCCACCGCGAGCTCGTCGCCCTCCTGGGCCGCGCGCGTCACGAGCGGACCGGTGATCTTGTCCGCGCGGCCGCCCGCGCGCTCGAGCAGACCCGCCGCACGGTCGGGCTGCGTGATCGCGACCGCCTGCGCGTCGCGCACCAGCGCCGAGCCGGACACGTACTGCTCCCAGCAGCCCTCGTGCCCGCAGCCGCAGTAGTGCCCGCCGGGCACGACGCGCATGTGACCGATCTCGGCCGCCACGCCCCACGCGCCGCGCACGAGGCGCCCGCCGATGACGATCGCCCCGCCCAGGCCCGTGCCGAGCGTCAGCGTGACCATGTCGTCGACGTCACGCGCGACGCCGAAGCGGAACTCGGCCCAGCCGGCCGCGTTCGCGTCGTTCTCCACGACGATGCGCACGTCGGGGTCGCCGATGAGCGCCGCGACCTTGTCGCGCAGCGGGTACTCGCGCCACGCGATGTTCGGCGCGAAGAGCACGCCCGAGCGGTCGGCCGCGACGAAGCCGGCGGCGGCGAGGCCGACGTCCTTGACCTCGTACGACGCGGACAGCTCGCGGTACACGTCCGCGATCGCGGCGTCGATGCTCGCGACGTCGTCCGGGTCGGTGTCGCGCCGGGTCTGGGCCAGGATCGTGCCCTCCTCGTCGACCACGCCCGCCGCGATCTTCGTCCCGCCGATGTCGACCCCGATGGCGTGCATGTCCCTGGTCCGCTCCTGCTTCTCACCCGTGCGCGTCGCTCGCGCAGCGCCCCCACGCTACTGGCACCCGGAGGGTGGCGGGAGCGCGCCCACACCGACCGGCCCCCGCCGGCCCGGGCCGGAGGGCCGGGGCGGGTGCGCCGGCGCGCGACACCACCCGCACGGGGGCCGGTGACGAGGGACGGACGTCCCGTATCCTCGTGGCACACTTCGCCCCCCTGCCACTGGAGTCAGCATGGACGAGTCCCACAGCCCTCTCCTCGTCGAGGTCGACGCCTCCGAGAACCTCAACGACCTGCTGGCGGCCCGGGTGAGCTCCACGCCCGACAGGGTGGTCGTCGAGCGCTGGGCCGACGGCACGTGGAGCCCGCTGACGGCCCGCGAGTTCGACGCCGAGATCGTCGCGGCCGCCAAGGGGCTCGTGGCGCGCGGCGTCCGTCCGGGCGACCGCGTCGGCATCATGTCCCGCACGCGCTACGAGTGGTCGCTGCTCGACTGGGCCACCTGGGCCGTCGGTGCCGTGCCGGTGCCGCTGTACGAGACGTCGTCGGCCGAGCAGGTCGCCTGGATCCTCACCGACTCCGACGTGAGCCTGCTGGTCGTCGAGACGCCCGCGCACGCCGCCGTCGTCGCCGAGGTCGCCGACCAGGCCCCGTCGCTGCGCGAGGTGCTCGTGCTCGACGACGGCGCGGTGCGCGAGCTCGTCGCCGGGGGCCGCGAGGTGGACGACGCCGAGGTCGCCCGTCGTCGCTCGCTCGCCGTGCGCGACGACGTCGCCACGATCATCTACACGTCCGGCACGACCGGCCGCCCCAAGGGCGTCGAGCTCACGCACGGCAACTTCTCGGTGCTGACGACCAACGCGGTCGAGAAGCTCAACGTCGTCGTCCAGTCGCCGAACGCGCGCACGCTGCTGTTCATGCCGCTCGCGCACGTGTTCGCGCGGTTCGTGCACGTCCTGACGATCCCCGCGGGGGCCGTGCTGGGGCACTGGCCCGACACCAAGACGCTCGTGGAGGGCATCGGCTCGTTCCGCCCGACCTTCATCCTGTCGGTCCCGCGCGTCTTCGAGAAGGTCTACAACTCGGCCGAGCAGAAGGCCGCGGCGGGCGGCAAGGGCGGCATCTTCCAGCGCGCCGCGAAGACGTCGATCGTCTACTCGCGCGCGCTCGACACGCCGCGCGGACCCAGCCCGTGGCTGCGGCTGCAGCACAAGGTCGCCGACGTCCTCGTGCTCTCCAAGCTCCGCAAGGTGCTCGGCGGCCAGGTCGAGTGGGCCATCTCGGGCGGCGCACCGCTCGGCGAGCGGCTGGGCCACTTCTACCGTGGTGCGGGGATCCGGGTGCTCGAGGGCTACGGCCTCACCGAGACGACCGCGCCGGCGACCGTCAACCTCCCCGAGCGCACGAAGATCGGCACGGTCGGGCCCGCGCTGCCGGGCACGGCGCTGCGCATCGCCGCCGACGGCGAGGTCGAGATCAACGGCATCCAGGTGTTCCGCGGGTACCACGACAACGCGCAGGCCACCGCCGAGGCCATGACCGACGGCTGGTTCCGCACGGGCGACCTCGGCACGATCGACGACGAGGGCTTCCTGCGGATCACGGGCCGCAAGAAGGAGATCATCGTCACGGCCGGCGGCAAGAACGTCGCACCCAACGTGCTCGAGGACCGGCTGCGCGGGCACCCGCTCGTCAGCCAGGTCGTCGTGGTCGGCGACCAGCGACCCTTCATCGGCGCCCTCATCACGCTCGACCCCGAGGGCGTGCCCGGCTGGCTGACGGCGCACGGCAAGCCGGCCATGTCGCTCGAGGAGGCGGCGAAGGACCCGGACGTCCTCGCGTCGCTCGACCGCGCGGTCGAGCGGACCAACAAGGCGGTCTCGCGGGCCGAGTCGATCCGCAAGTACCGCATCCTCGACCGCGACCTCACGATCGCCGACGGCTACCTGACGCCCAAGCTGAGCGTCCGTCGCACGGAGGTCCTCAAGGACTTCGCGGCGGACGTCGACGCGCTCTACGCGGAGGAGCACCAGGAGCACTGACCCGCGCGGCCCCGGCCCCGGCGCTCACCCGGCCCCGGCCCCGGCGCTCACCCGGCCCCGGCCCCGGCGCTCACCCGGCGCCGGGGCCGGCGTGCGTCCGCGCCGCGCCTCCGCGCCGTGCGCCCGCGTCCCGCGTCCCGTGCGCAGCGCGCCGCGCGGCGGCGTGTCGGACCCGGTCGGTACCGTCCCGGGCATGTCCACGACCCGACGGCTGCGTCCCGGCGTTCCCGTCGCGTCGGCCCCGCCGCCCGGCGCGCGGCCCGTGCAGCCCGGGCTCGACGAGCTCGGGACACCGCTGCAGGACGTGACGTTCGTCGTCGTCGACCTCGAGACGACGGGCGGTCGCGCCGGCGAGGACGCCATCACCGAGATCGGTGCCGTGAAGGTCCGCGGCGGCGAGGTCCTGGGCGAGTTCCAGACGCTCGTCGACCCGGGCGGACCCGTGCCCCCGTACATCCAGGTGCTCACGGGCATCACGACGTCCATGCTCGTCGGCGCCCCGACGATCGCCGAGGTGCTGCCGAGCTTCCTCGAGTTCGCACGCGACAGCGTGCTCGTGGCCCACAACGCCCCGTTCGACGTCGGCTTCCTGCGCGCCGCCGCCGCGCGGCTGGAGCGCCCGTGGCCCGGGTTCCAGGTCGTCGACACCGTGCGGCTCGCACGGCGGGTCGTCCCGCGCGACGAGGCGCCGAACCACAAGCTCGGCACGCTCGCGGCGCTGTTCGGCGCCCAGGTCACGCCCAACCACCGGGCGCTGTCGGACGCGCGCGCGACCGTCGACGTGCTGCACGCGCTGCTCGGGCGTCTGGCGCCGTGGGGCATCACGCACCTCGAGGACCTCGCGACGGCGACCGACCCCGTGCCGGGCGACGTCCGCCGCCGACGCACGCTGGCCGACGGCCTGCCCGACGCCCCCGGCGTGTACCTGTTCCGCGGCCCGGGCGACGAGGTGCTCTACGTGGGCGTCTCGACGACGTCGCTGCGGCGCCGCGTGCGCAGCTACTTCACGTCGGCCGAGAAGCGCGGCCGCATGACGGAGATGGTGCGGATCGCCGAACGCGTCGACCCGGTGGTCTGCGCGACGCCGCTCGAGGCGCGCGTGCGCGAGCTGCGCCTCATCGCCGAGCACGCGCCGCGGTACAACCGGCGCTCGCGAGCCCCCGAGCGCATGCCGTGGGTCCGCCTCACGGACGAGCCGTTCCCGCGTCTGTCGGTCGTGCGCGACGTCCGGGCAGGCACCGCGCACATCGGGCCGTTCGCGTCGCGCGCGGTCGCCCAGCAGGCCGTGGACGCGCTGAACGCGACGTTCCCGGTGCGGCAGTGCACCGGGCGGCTCCCGGGCGTTCCCGCGCCCGGCGCGAGCGCGTGCGTCCTGGCCGAGGTCGGACGGTGCGGCGCGCCGTGCGTCGGGGGCCAGGACGCCGCGGCCTACCGGCCCGTCGCCGACGCCGTGCGGTCGGCGATGTCGGGCGACCCGCACGACGTCGTGCGCACGCACGCGGCCCGCATCCGCACGCTCGTGGTGCAGGAGCGGTTCGAGGAGGCAGCCGGCGTGCGGGACCGGCTCACGGCGTACGTCCGGGGCGCCGCCCGTGCGCAGCGGCACGCGACCGCGGCACGCTGCCGCGAGCTCGTCGCGGCGCGCCGCACCGACGACGGCGGATGGGAGCTCGTCCTGGTCCGCCACGGGCGTCTCGCGGGCACCGCTGTCGTCGACCGCGCGACCGACCCGCGACCGGCCGTCGCGAGCCTGCGCGCGGGCGGCGAGCACGTCTCGGCGCCCGTCGCCCCGGCGACGGCCGCGCATCCCGAGGAGACCGACCTGCTGCTCGCGTGGCTCGAGCAGCCCGGCGTGCGGCTCGTCGAGCTCGACGGCGAGTGGTCCTCCCCCGTGCGCTCGGCGCAGGCCGTGCGGGACGCCGCCGCGGCCGTCGCGGTCGCGCTCGTCGCACCCCCCGCACCGCTCGTCGACGACACCCCGCCGGCGTCGGCGCCGGAGCGGCGGCACACGGCATGATGGCTGCCATGCTGACCGCCATCGTCCTCATCGACTGCGACGCCGCACGCATCCCCGAGGTCGCCGCCGCGACCGCCGAGATCGAGGGCGTGAGCGAGGTCTACTCCGTGACCGGCGAGGTCGACCTCATCGCGATGGTGCGGGTCCGGGAGCACGACAGCCTCGCCGACGTCATCGCGGACAAGGTGAGCAAGGTCGAGGGCGTCGTGCGCACGCAGACGTACATCGCGTTCCGCGCCTACTCGCGGCACGACCTCGAGGAGGCGTTCGCCCTCGGCCTGGAGGACTGAGCGCCTGGAGGACTGAGGCCGGGGCACCTCCCGGCGTCCCGGGAGGTGCGGCGAACGGCTCAGGACGCCGCGGCCGCCCGCCACCGGGCGAGGACGTCGGCGGTCGCGCCGTCGTCGAGCGCCCGCTCGGCCAGCCCGGCGCCGGCGACGAGCCGCTCGACGAGCGACCCCTGCGCGGTGCCCGGGAGCGTGCCGTCCGCGACGAGCGCGGCGGCGGCGTTGAGGACCACGGTGTCCCGCACGGGGCCGTGCTCACCGGCCACGAGCGCGCGCACGACGTCGGCGTTCTGCGCGGCGGCGCCGCCGCGCAGCTGCTCGACCGTCACGGGCGGCACGCCGACGGCCGCCCACTCGACGACCTCCTCGCGCACGTCGCCGTCGCGCACCTCCCAGAACCGTGTGGCGCCGGTGGCGGCGACCTCGTCGAGCCCGTCGTGCTCGCCGCGGAAGACGAGCGCGGAGCGACCGCGCGCCGCCAGGACGCCGGCGATGAGGCCGGCCATGCGCGCGTCGGCGACGCCGATCGCGCTCGACTGGGGCTGCGCGGGGTTGGTCAGCGGACCCAGGAAGTTGAAGGCGGTCGCGATCCCGAGGTCGCGACGCGTCGCGCCGGCGTGCCGCATCGAGGGGTGGAACGCCCCTGCGAAGCAGAACGTGATCCGCACCTCCGACGCGAGCCGGGCGACCCGGTCGAGCGGCAGGTCGAGCCGGATCCCGAGGGCCTCGAGCACGTCGGCCGACCCCGTCGACGAGGACGCGGCACGGTTGCCGTGCTTGACCACCGTGAGGCCCGCGCCGGCCACGACGAGCGCGGCCATCGTCGAGATGTTCACGGTGTGCAGGCGGTCACCGCCCGTGCCGACGATGTCGACCGAGCGCCCCGGGACCTCGAAGCGGTGCGCGTGCTCGAGCATCTGGTCGGCCAGGCCCGCGAGCTCGGCGACGGTCTCGCCCTTGGCGCGCAGCGCCACGAGGAACCCCGCGACCTGCGAGGGCGTCGCCTCGCCGCTCATGATGCGGTCCATCGCCCACGCGGCCTGCGCGGAGTCGAGGTCCTCGCCCCGCACGAGCGCGGTGAGCAGGTCGGGCCAGGTCGTCCCGAGCGTCATCGACCGGACGCGCCCGCGTGCACGAGGTCCGCGATCGCGTCGTGCAGCACGACCGGGTCGAACGGGCGGCTCACCACCGCGTCCGCGTTCGACCACGACGCGAGCCACGCGTCCTGCGGGCGCCCCGTCAGCACGACCACGGGCGGGCACGCGTAGACCTCGTCCTTGAGCTGGCGGCACAGCCCGAGGCCGCCGACCTTGTCGGCCTCGCCGTCGAGCACCAGCACGTCGAGCCCGCCGGCCTCGGTCGCCGCGATCGCGGCGTCGGCCGTGGCGACCTCGGTCCACTCGATGTCGGGCTCGCCGCGTCCGAGGCGACGCCCGACCGCGAGCCTGACCTGCTCACGTGCGTCGACGTCGTCGCTGTACAGCAGGATGCGCGGCCCGCGGGCCGCGGGGTCGGCGGTGCTCATGGTGCCCCTCACTCGTCGTCGACGTGCCAGGGGCATCTTGGCACGTCGACGACCTCGTCCGCCGCTCCCGCCGCCGGACGGGTCGCGGGAGCGCACCCGCAGGTCACGAGAAAGTGACGATGTGACATATCCCCGCGACCGAACGTGGGTCGAACGACCCATGCGCGGCGCTCGTCAGCCATAATGACGAGCGTGTCGACCGCAACGGCTGCCTCGCGCCCAGTCCCCCACGTGACCGTCAACCGGCCCAACCCGGTGACGGTCGGCACGATCGTGTGGCTCGCCAGCGAGCTCATGTTCTTCGCCGGCCTCTTCGCCATGTACTTCACGGTGCGTGCGGCGGTCCCCGAGGAGTGGGCCGTCCAGACGGAGAAGCTCAACCTCACGTTCGCGTTCGCCAACACGACGATCCTGGTGCTGTCGTCGGTGACGTGCCAGATGGGCGTGTGGGCCGCCGAGCGGCTGCAGCCGGTCCGCAGCGGGTCGATCGTGCAGTTCTGGCGCTGGGGCATGAACGAGTGGATGACCCTGACGTACGTCATGGGCGCGGTCTTCATCGGCGGCCAGATCTTCGAGTACGCCGAGCTCGTCGAGCACGGCCTGACGATCTCGTCGTCGCCGTACGGCTCGGTGTTCTACCTGGCGACCGGCTTCCACGGCCTCCACGTGGTCGGCGGCCTCATCGCCTTCCTCTTCCTGCTCGGCCGCTCGTTCGCCGCCAAGCGGTTCGGCCACCACGAGGAGACGACCGCGATCGTCACCTCGATCTACTGGCACTTCGTCGACGTCGTGTGGATCGCGCTCTTCGCCATCATCTACCTCGTCCGATGACGCCGGCGGCCGCTCGGCGGCCGCCACCCCGCCCCCTTCCGTACCCCCGACACGCGAGACGAGGACCGATCCGTGAAGGCACTCGCAGCCCGCAGACACGACCGGCGTGCGCCGGTCGTGCTGCTCCTGCTGGCGCTGCTGCTCACCGGCGCGCTGTACGCCGTCCTGGCACCGACCGCCGCCGACGCCGCCCCCGCGGCGCCGACGGCGGACCAGGTCGAGACCGGTGAGAAGCTGTTCCAGGCCAACTGCGCGACCTGCCACGGGCCCGACGCCACCGGCACCGACGCCGTGCCGTCGCTGGTCGGCGTGGGCGCCGCGGCCGTCGACTTCCAGGTCGGCACGGGCCGCATGCCCATGCAGATGAACGGCCCGCAGGCGCAGGCGAAGCCCGCGCAGTTCGACGAGGAGCAGATCGCCGCCCTCGCCGCGTACGTCGCGTCGCTGGGCCCCGGGCCCGCGGTGCCCTCGGAGAAGCAGGTCGACCCCGCCCTCGGCGACCCCGCCAACGGCATGGCCCTGTTCCGCACCAACTGCGCGATGTGCCACAACGCCGTCGGCGCCGGCGGTGCGCTGTCGCAGGGCAAGTTCGCGCCGAACCTGTGGGAGACGTCGCCGACGCACCTCTACGAGGCCATGGCGACCGGCCCGCAGAACATGCCCGTCTTCAACGACGCGACGCTCACGCCGGACGAGAAGCGCGACATCATCGCGTACCTCGACCTGCAGGGCGACGAGGCACCCGGCGGCATCGGCCTCGGGAGCCTCGGCCCCGTCAGCGAGGGCCTGTGGGCCTGGGTCGTCGGCATGGGTCTGCTCATCGGAGCAGCAGTCTGGATCGGAGCGAGGTCCTCGTGAGCACCACCCACGACCACGGCCACGACGAGCTCGAGCCCCGCGACACCGCGGGCTCCGACCTCGCGCTGCGCCAGGGCGACGACGCGGTCGACAAGTTCGAGAACCCGGGCTTCGGCCCGCACCGCCCACGCCGCTCGGACGTCGAGCCCGAGGCGAACAAGCGTGCCGAGCGCCAGGTCGTCGCGCTCTTCACGATCTCGATCCTCGGCACGATCGGCTTCGTCGCCGCGTACTTCGCGCTGCCCCCGGGCGAGACCATCGCCTCGATGCGCGTCTCCAACCTCGCGCTCGGGCTCGGGCTCGCGTTCGCGCTCCTCGGCATCGGGCTCGCGGCCGTCCACTGGGCGAAGTCGCTCATGAACGACCACGAGAAGGCCGAGGACCGCCACGCGCAGCGCAGCTCGGACCAGACCCGCGCCGAGGCCGTCGCCGCCCTCAAGGAGGGCGCGCAGGACTCCGCGATCGGACGGCGCGGCGTGCTCAAGGGCGCGCTCGTGTCCTCGCTCGCGCTGTTCCCGCTGACGATCGCCCTGCCGCTGATCGGCGAGGTCGGCGAGGACTGGAACGTCTCGAAGTTCAAGCGCACCATGTGGGCACGGAACAAGAAGCTCACGATCGACCCGACGGGTCGACCCATCAAGGCCTCGGACGTGACGATCGGCTCGGTCGTCCACGTGATCCCCGAGGGCCTGCACGAGACCGAGGCCCCGCTCGACGAGAAGGCCAAGGCCGTCGTCCTGCTGGTGCGGCTCGACCCGCGCGACATCAAGTCCGAGCAGGGCGAGGGCTGGTCGTACGACGGGATCGTCGCGTTCTCCAAGATCTGCACGCACGTCGGCTGCCCCGTGGCGCTCTACGAGCAGCACACGCACCACCTGCTGTGCCCGTGCCACCAGAGCACGTTCGACGTGGCCGACGGCGCCAAGGTCGTCTTCGGTCCCGCCAAGCGGCCGCTGCCCCAGCTGCCGATCACCGTCGACGACGAGGGCTACCTGGTGGCGCAGAGCGACTTCCACGAGCCCATCGGACCGAGCTTCTGGGAGCGGCTGCGATGAGCACCACCACCAGCGCACCGACCGGCGCCGGCAAGGCCGCCGCGAAGACCGCCGACTACCTCGACCAGCGCACCGGCATCGGGACCGCGGTCAAGGAGTTCGCGCGCAAGATCTTCCCCGACCACTGGTCGTTCCTGCTCGGGGAGATCGCGCTCTACAGCTTCGTCACGCTGCTCATCTCGGGCGTGTTCCTCACGATGTTCTTCGTGCCGAGCATGACCGAGGTGCACTACGACGGCCCGTGGCCGGCGATGCAGGGCGTCGAGATGTCCGAGGCGTACGCCTCGACGCTGCGACTGTCGTTCGAGGTCACCGGCGGTCTGCTCATGCGGCAGATCCACCACTGGGCCGCGCTCATCTTCATGGCGGCGATCGTCACGCACATGATGCGCGTGTTCTTCACGGGCGCGTTCCGCAAGCCCCGCGAGCTCAACTGGGTCGTCGGCTTCGTGCTGCTGATCCTGGGCCTCGCCGCCGGGTTCTCGGGCTACTCGCTCCCCGACGACGTGCTCTCGGGCAACGGCCTGCGCATCACCGACGGCGTCGTGCGGTCCATCCCGATCCTGGGCAGCTACCTGTCGTACTTCATCTTCGGCGGAGAGTTCCCGGGGCACGACATCATCCCGCGCCTGTTCACCGTGCACATCCTGCTCGTGCCCGGTCTGATCCTCGCGCTCATCGGCCTGCACCTGTTCTTCGTCGTGCTCCACAAGCACACGCAGTACCCGGGCTCGGGCCGCACCAACGCGAACGTCGTGGGCTACCCGCTGTTCCCCGTGTACGTCGCGAAGGCCGGCGGCTACTTCTTCATCGTCTTCGGCGTCATCGCGCTCATGGGCGCGACCATGTCGATCAACCCGGTGTGGAACTACGGGCCGTACGACCCGTCCCCCGTGTCAGCGGGCGCACAACCCGACTGGTACATGCTCTTCCTCGAGGGGTCGCTGCGACTCATGCCGGGGCAGACGGAGTACGTGCTGTTCGGGCCCGACGGGTGGACCCTGTCGCTGAACGTCCTCATCCCGGCGGTCGTGGTGCCGGGCGTGCTGTTCACGCTGCTCGCCCTGTACCCGTTCGTCGAGTCGTTCGCGACCGGTGACAAGCGCGAGCACCACGTGCTCGACCGCCCCCGCAACCGGCCCTTCCGGACCGCGTTCGGCGTCTCGCTCCTCACGGCGTTCTTCATCCTGGTGCTCGCGGGGTCGAACGACCTCATCGCGACGCACTTCCACATGTCGATCAACGACATCACGTGGGTGTTCCGGTTCCTGCTGTTCCTCGGGCCGTGGGCGGCGTTCGCCGTCACCAAGCGGATCTGCCTGGGCCTGCAGCGCAAGGACCGCGAGCTGGTGCTGCACGGGCACGAGACCGGTCAGATCGTGCGGTTCGCGTCGGGCGAGTACATCGAGGTGCACAAGCCCCTCGACGCGCACGAGCGGTGGCTCCGCGTGCAGCACGACGCGATCCGCCCCGTCGAGATCGAGCCGGCCGAGGACTCGCGCGGCGTACGCCGCAAGGGCTACCGGCTGGACCGCATGCGTCAGCGCCTGTCGCAGGTCTTCTACGAGGACCGCGTCGAGCCCGTGACGCCCGCGCAGCTGGCCGCGTCGCACTCGCACGGCGAGCACGACGCGCTCGGCTCCGACCAGGAGAAGGCGCCCGCACAGCTGCTCGGCGAGTCCGCCCCCACGGGTGGCGGCCGCCGGCTGCGCTCGGAGGATGAGACGACCGCCGACGGGCGGAACAGCTGATCCTGGACGAGAGTTGACCTGAGCGACGACCGTTCGCGGTGTCCGGCCGACGTGGCCGGGCACCGCGACGGCGTTTCCGGGCGGGTGCGAGCACCCGCCACCCGACGCAGGAGAGGTAAGAGATGGCTGACTACACGCTCCCGGATCTGCCGTACGACTACGCGGCGCTCGAGCCGCACATCTCCGGCAGGATCATGGAGCTGCACCACGACAAGCACCACGCCGCGTACGTGACCGGCGCCAACACGGCGCTCGAGAAGCTCGCCGCGGCCCGTGAGTCGGGCGACTTCGCGGCGGTGAACCTGCACGAGAAGAACCTCGCGTTCAACCTCGGTGGGCACGTCAACCACTCGGTGTTCTGGCAGAACCTCTCCCCGGACGGTGGCGACAAGCCGACCGGCGAGCTCGCCGCCGCGATCGACGAGTTCTTCGGGTCGTTCGACGCGTTCCAGAAGCACTTCGCCGCGAACGCGGTCGGCATCCAGGGCTCCGGCTGGTCCATCCTCGGGTGGGACTCGGTGGGCCAGAAGCTCGCGATCTTCCAGCTGTACGACCAGCAGGGCAACATCCCCCTCGGCCTGACGCCGATCGTGGTCCTCGACATGTGGGAGCACGCGTTCTACCTCGACTACGTCAACGTCAAGGCGGACTACGTCAAGGCGTGGTGGAACATCGTGAGCTGGGCCGACGCCGAGAAGCGCTTCACGGCAGCCCGCTCGCAGACGTCCGGGCTGATCGTGCCCTCGCTCTGACGCGCTGACCGTCCCGACGGCCGCTCACCGGCGTGGTGGGCGGCCGTCGTGCTGTCCCGGCGCGGCGGGGTCGGGACAGTCAGGCCTCGGCCAGCGGCCGCACGCCGACGATCCAGCCGGGATCCAGCGGCCCCGCGCACCGCCATCGTCCCGCGGTCGCGCCCGCACGCTCTGCCGTTCTCTGCTCCCCGCACCGCGTCGCGAGGCCGGCGTCGATCTCGACCGCGACGAGCGCCGTCGTCGCACCCGTGGCGGAACGCTCCCCCGCGGCGACCCGCTCCGCCACGGCGAGGAGGTCGTCCGCGTCGCAGACCGGGATCGTCTCCCCCGGGTCCGACGCGCCGGCTCTCGCCGGCCGCTCGTCGTGCGCGTCGACGTCGACGCGGGCGAGCAGCGCCTCGAGCGCGGCGGCGGGCATGACGTGCCAGACGCGCGCCGGGACCGGCGCCGCCGCCAGCGCCGAGCGCTGCGACGCGCCCCACCCGCCCGCCTGGTCGACGACGAGGCACAGCTCGTTGCCCTCCGGGTCGCGCAGCACGACGTAGCCGTCGCCCCGCGCGTCGAGCTCGCGGTGACCCGTCGGCACGGCACCGAGGGCGCGGGCACGCGCGAGGGCCCACCGGACGTCCTGCGCCTCGACGTCGAGGTGCAGCCGGTTCTTGTGCGACTGCTTGCCCTCCGGGACCCGCTGGAAGGCGAGGCGGACGCCGTCGGTCTCGAGCACCGCCCACCCGTCGTGCACGAGCGCCCACGGGGCGTCCAGCAGCGCGCCCCAGAACGCCGCGAGGTGTGACGGGTCCTGGCAGTCGACGACGAGCTCCTGGATGCGCACGGGGCGAGGCTAGCGAGACCGTCCGACATCGCCCCGTCCGACATCGCACCGTCCGACATCGCACCGCACGCCGCGACGACCCCGCTGCGCCCGTGTGGGCGTGCGTGGGAGCAGACGCAGGAGGGGCGCACCACCGGTCCGGTGGTGCGCCCCTCCTGGCGGTCGAACGCTGCGCGTCAGTGCGCGTGCTGCCCGCGCGAGAACTCGAAGAGCCAGCCCACGAGCCCGATCGCGGCGAGCGCGACGGCGGGCACCATCAGCCACCAGCCGACGGCGAGCGCGAGGAACGCGATCGAGGCCGCGAGGCCGACGACGAGGGGCCACCAGCTCCACGGGCTGAACGTGCCCTGGTTGCCGGCACCCTGCTCGATCTCGCCGAGCTCGTCGTCCTCGGGCCGCTGGCCGATGCGACGCGCCAGGAGCGCGAAGTAGCCGCCGATCATGCCGACCAGGCCGCCGGTCAGCGGGATGCTGACGGTCCCGACCGGCTCGCCGCCGCTCCAGAACCCGTAGATGAGCCCGACGGGGACGAAGAACAGGATCCCGTACAGGAAGAGCTGGGCCTCGATCTTCATCGGTCGTCCTCCTCACGGCGCCGGTCGACGTCCTCCTGGTCGTGCTCGAGCACCGTCGTGGACGACTGGTGCTCCTCGCCCGAGCCGTTCGCGATCCGCTCCTCGGCGAGCTCGCGCTCACCCGTGCGCTGCGGCGCCCAGTCGAGCGGGCCCGGGTCGTCGGGCTCGACGTGGTCGAGCGCGGCGACCTCGGGGTGGTGCAGGTCGAACGCGGGACGCTCCGAGCGGATGCGGGGCAGCGACGTGAAGTTGTGCCGCGGCGGCGGGCAGCTCGTCGCCCACTCGAGCGAGCCGCCGTAGCCCCACGGGTCGTCGACCGTGACCTTGGGCGCGTGGCGCCACGTCACGTAGACGTTCCAGAGGAAGGGCAGCGTCGAGGCCGCGAGGATCACCGAGCCGACGGTGGAGAGCTGGTTCATCCACGTGAAGCCGTCCGCCGGCGAGTAGTCCGCGTAGCGGCGCGGCATGCCGATGACGCCCAGCCAGTGCTGCACGAGGAACGTCATGTGGAAGCCCACGAACAGGACCCAGAAGTGGATCTTGCCCAGGCGCTCGTCGAGCATGCGACCGGTGAACTTGGGCCACCAGAAGTAGAAGCCCGCGAACATCGCGAACACGACCGTGCCGAACACCACGTAGTGGAAGTGGGCGACGACGAAGTACGTGTCGGACAGGTGGAAGTCGAGCGCCGGGCTGGACAGGATGACGCCCGTCAGGCCACCGAAGAGGAAGGTCACGAGGAAGCCGATGGTCCACAGCATCGGCGTCTCGAACGTGAGCTTGCCGCGCCACATCGTGCCGATCCAGTTGAAGAACTTCACACCGGTCGGCACCGCGATGAGCATCGTCATGAACGAGAAGAACGGCAGCAGCACCGCACCCGTGACGTACATGTGGTGCGCCCACACGGTGACGGACAGGGCCGCGATCGCGACCGTCGCGTACACCAGTCCCTTGTAGCCGAAGATCGGCTTGCGGCTGAACACCGGCAGGATCTCGGTGACGATGCCGAAGAACGGCAGCGCGATGATGTAGACCTCGGGGTGCCCGAAGAACCAGAACAGGTGCTGCCAGAGCAGCGCACCGCCGTTGTCGGGGTTGAACACCTGGGCGCCGAGGCGCCGGTCGGCGCCGAGCGCGAACAGCGCGGCGGCCAGCGGCGGGAACGCCATGAGGACCAGCAGCGACGTCACCAGGATGTTCCAGGTGAAGATCGGCATCCGGAACATCGTCATGCCGGGCGCACGCATCGTGACGACCGTGGTGATGAAGTTGACGGCACCCAGGATCGTGCCGAAGCCGGTGAGCGCGAGCCCGAAGACCCACAGGTCGCCGCCGAGCCCCGGCGAGTACATCTGGTTGGACAACGGCGCGTAGGCGAACCACCCGAACGACGCGGCACCCTGCGGCGTGAGGAAACCCGCCGCCGCGATGAGGCCGCCGAACAGGTACAGCCAGTACGCGAACATGTTGAGACGCGGGAACGCGACGTCGGGCGCACCGATCTGCAGCGGCAGGATGATGTTGGCGAAGCCCGCGAACAACGGCGTCGCGAACAGCAGCAGCATGATCGTGCCGTGCATCGTGAACGCCTGGTTGTACTGCTCCTTGGACTGGAACAGGTCCATGCCGGGCGCGAACAGCTCGGCGCGGATGAGCAGCGCCAGGATCCCGCCGATCGCGAACCACACGAACGACGTGATCAGGTACATGTACCCGATCGTCTTGTGGTCGGTGGAGGTGATCCACTTCACGACCGTCCGGCCGAGCGTCTGGCGACGCGGCGCCAGCCCCGGGATGACCTCGGTGTGGGCAGCCATCAGTCCTCGCCCTTCGCCACGTCGTTCAGGTCCTGCTGCCGGCTGTACTCGAGGCCGAGCGCTCCGGTCTGGCCGCGGTCGCGCAGCTCCTCCATGTGGGCGTCGTACTCCTCCTGCGAGACCACGGCGACGTTGAACAGCATCGACGAGTGCTCCTCGCCGCACAGCTCGGCGCACTTGCCGGCGTAGAAGCCCTCACGCGTCGGCGTGACCTGGAACGTGTTGGTCCGGCCCGGGATCATGTCGAGCTTGTAGAGGAACTCGGGGATCCAGAACGAGTGGATGACGTCGCGCGAGTCCAGCGTGAACTCCACGCGCTCGTTGACCGGCAGGTACAGCGTGACCTGGTCGCCGAGCACCGACGCGTCGGAACCGATGTCCTGCGCGTGCTGACCCGTCTCGTAGACGTCCTCGTCGAGGTAGTTGAAGTCCCAGCTCCACTGCTTGCCGATGACCTGGATGTTCACGTCCGGCTCGGCCGACGTGTCCGTCAGCGCGGTCGTGTCCCGGTTGGTGTAGTAGAAGAGCACCCCGACCATGATGATCGGCAGCAGGATGTACATGACCTCGAGCGGCACGTGGTAGCGCAGCTGGACCGGCAGCGTGTCGTCGTCCTTGCGCTTGCGGTACACCGCGACGCACCACAGGATCAGGCCCCACGTGATGGCGCCGACGATGAGGGCGGCGATCCACGACCCGACCCAGAGCGAGACGACACGACCGGTGTGGTCGGTGACCTCCTGGTCGGAGTGGCCGGGGAGCCAGCCTCGCTGGACCGCTTCGGAGCAGCCGCTGAGCACGAGCACGGCGGCCGTGGCCACCACGGCGGCGACGGTGCGCCGGGTGCGGCGGGGGGAAACCGGGTGCACGGGGGACCTTCCACTCGACGTCCCGCCGGGTGCCGCCCGCAGAGGGCGCACGCGGTCTGGGACCTTCGTCCTCGACCCGAGCAGCCTAGCGCGCCGTGGCGCCGCTCACGTGCCGTGTCGCGCGTTTGACGACGTGGTGTCAGCACCGTCACACCGCGTGCACGCCACGTGGAGGTCCTGCGCGCGCCCCGCGGCTACCGTGCACGCGTGGCCACTCCCCCCGCCCCGCCGGTCCGCGCGGTGCTCGACGTCGCCGGGCACGCACCGCTGCGCGCCGCCGCCCGCACCGCGTTCGTCGAGGCGCTCGACCAGGGCTGGGCCGACCCGCGACGGCTGCACGCCGAGGGCCGTCGCGCACGGCTGCTGCTCGACGGCGCGCGCGAGGCGCTGGCCGCGGGGCTCGGCGCACGCACCGAGGAGGTCGACCTCGTCGCGTCGCACACGCTCGCGCTGCACAACGCGGTGCGCTCCGTCGCACGGGGCCGGCGGCGCGCGGGCGCCGACGTCGTCGTCGGCGCCGTCGAGCGCGCCGCCGTGCACCACGCCGCCGACTTCGTGACGTCCGGCGCCGGCGGCGCGGTCCGGACCGTCGACGTCGACGTGCACGGGCGCGTCGACGCCGACGCGTTCGTCGCGGCCGCCGCGGGGCCGGTCGCGCTCGCGGCGCTCCAGCACGCCAACGGCGAGGTCGGCACGCTCCAGCCCGTGACCGCCGTCCACGAGCGGCTGCGCACCGCGGGCGTCCCGCTGCTGGTCGACGTCGGCGCGAGCGCGGGCCACGTCCCCGTGGGCGCGGCCGGGGACGTGCTGGTCGCCGACGCGGGCGACTGGGGCGGACCACCCCTCGGGGTCGTCGTGACGCGGCGCGGCGTGCGCCGCAGCCCGGACTGGCCGGACGACGACGACCGGTGGTCGCCCGGCGGCGTCGTCGTGCCGGCCGCGCTCGCCGCCGCCGTCGCGCTCCAGGAGGCGCAGGCCGGTGCGGCGGCCGCGGACGCGCACCGGCGCGCGCTCGTGGACCTCGTGCGCCGCCGCGTCGCCGCCGAGGTCCCGGACGTCCAGGTCGTCGGCGACCCCGTGGACCGGCTGCCGCACGTCGTGACGTTCTCGTGCCTGTACGTCGACGGCGAGGCGATCGTCGACCGGCTCGACCGCGCGGGCTTCGGCGTCGGCTCGGGCTCGGCCTGCACGTCGAGCACGCTGGAGCCCAGCCACGTGCTGGTCGCGATGGGCGTGCTCACGCAGGGCAACGTGCGGCTCGCGCTCCCCCACGACGTCGACGCCGCGGCCGTGCGCCGGTTCTGCGACGTCCTGCCGCGCGCCGTGGCCGACGTGCGGGCCGCGCTGGGCGCGTGACGGGCCCGGCGCACCGAGGGCGGCCGACGCCGCGGGGACGAGACGCCCGGGTACGCCGCGAGCCCGCACCCTCACGGGTACGGGCTCGCGGGTCGAGCGCTGCGGGTCAGCCGAACGAGCCGCCGCACGCGCAGGAGCTGCCCGCGTTGGGGTTGTCGATCGTGAAGCCCTGCTTCTCGATCGTGTCCGCGAAGTCGATCGTCGCGCCCTCGAGGTACGGGACGCTCATGCGGTCCACGACGACCTCGACGCCGTCGTAGTCGCGCGTCGCGTCCCCGTCGAGCAGGCGCTCGTCGAAGTACAGCTGGTAGATCAGGCCCGAGCAGCCGCCGGGCTGCACCGCGACGCGCAGGCGCAGGTCGTCGCGCCCCTCCTGCTCGAGCAGGCTGCGCACCTTGTCGGCCGCCACGTCGGTGAGCTGGACGCCGTGCGTCGCGGTCTGCGTGGTCTCGCTCATGTCACTCCCGGGTTCGCCAGAACGGTCCTCGTCGTCGCCAACACCGATGACCGGGCCGTTGTTCCCGACCAGCGTACGCCCCGTCGAGCTCGCGACGAGGGCCCCGCGAGGACGGCCCGCCGGGCCCGCTCAGGACCCGTGCGCGGGCGACCAGGTGCGCGCCACCCGCGCCGCGCGGGCGCGCAGCGACCCGACCGGGTCCGCGAGCGCGGCAGGGACGTCGCGCGGGTCGTCGGCGACCGCGTAGGCGGCCGTCACGCCCGCGGCCGACAGCTCGCGCCGCCCGACCTGCACCTCGCCCGACACGACGACCGTCGGGACCGCGAGCGGCAGCGCGCGCGCCGCGACCTCGGCGACGACCTTGCCGTGCAGGGACTGCCAGTCGGTGCGTCCCTCGCCCGTGACCACCAGGTCGTGGCGGGCGATGCGCCCGGGCAGGTCGACCGCGTCGGCGACGAGCGAGGCGCCCGGCAGCAGCCGCGCGCCGAGCAGCGCGAGCGCGAAGCCGACGCCGCCGGCGGCACCCGCGCCGGGCAGGCCGGTGAGCCGGGCGGCGCGCACGTCGGGGCCGCCGCCGAGCAGGTCGGCCCCCGGGCCCGTGCGCACCGGACCCAGCGCGGTGGTCGCGGCGTGCGCGAACGCGCCGAGGGCGCGCTCGAGCGCCTGCGCCTGCTCCGGCGTCGCGCCCTTCTGCTGCGAGAAACCCGCCGACGCGCCCTGCAGGCCGAGCAGCGGCACGTCGACGTCGACGGCCGCGAGCAGGTCGACGTCCCGCAGCGCGGCGCGCAGGTCGGGCAGCCACGCGAGGTCGTCGGCGGTGACCTCGCCCAGACCGCCGCCGCCCGCGGCGAGCAGCGCGGCGACGCGCTCGGCCACCGCGCCGGGCGGCAGCAGCGCGGTCGCGAGCCCGAGCAGCAGACCCGCGCCCGCGTCGTTGGTCGCCGAGCCCCCCAGGCCCACGACCACGCGGCGCGCGCCGCGCAGCGCCGCGGCGACGAGCTCCCCCGCGCCGCGGCTCGTCGTGCGCGTGGGGTCGCGGCGGTCGTCGGGCACGAGGTCGAGGCCGAGCGCGTGCGCGGACTCGACGTGCACGGTCGTCCCGACGCGCAGCAGCGCGGCCGGCACCGGGGCGCCGAGCGGTGACGTGACGGTGACCGGCTCGACGTCGCCGCCCAGGCTCGCGTGCAGCGTCGCGACGAACCCGGGGCCGCCGTCGGCGAGCGGGCAGACGTCCACGACGTCGTGCGGCGCCCCCGCGCGCCAGCCGTCGCGCAGCGCGTCGGCGGCCTGCGCCGGGGTCAGTCGGGTGCCGAAGCCGTCGGGAGCCATGAGGACGCGCACGCGACGATCGTGGCACGCCGGTGCGGCCGTCCCGGCACGCGCGACGTGCACGGGCGGCCGGCGGGCGCTGTGGGATCATGCCGCCGTGACGACGACCACAGGCACGTTCACCGAGCCCGCACCGTCCGCGCTGCTGCTGCTGGGCCGCGGGGTGGACCTGGCGTCCGAGCGCGGCGTCGAGTGCGTCGGCGCTCTCCCGGCCCCGGGCGACCCGGCGCTGGTCGAACGCGCCCGCGCGGCGCGCGTCGCGCTGGGCGACCGGGCGTTCGTGCTGGGCCACCACTACCAGCGCGACGAGGTCATCGCGTTCGCGGACGTCACGGGCGACTCGTTCAAACTCGCGCGCGAGGCGGCCGCGCGACCCGACGCGGAGTTCGTCGTCTTCTGCGGCGTGCACTTCATGGCCGAGTCGGCCGACATCCTCACGTCGGACGCGCAGCAGGTCGTGCTGCCCGACCTGGCCGCGGGGTGCTCGATGGCCGACATGGCCGCGATCGACCAGGTCGAGGACGCGTGGGACGTGCTCGTCGACGCGGGCGTCGCCGAGGACACCGTCCCCGTGACCTACATGAACTCGACGGCGGCCATCAAGGCGTTCACCGGCCGGCACGGCGGCACGGTCTGCACGTCGTCCAACGCGCACGTCGCGCTGCGGTGGGCGTTCGACCGCGTCGGCGGCGTCGACGGGCACGGCAAGGTCCTGTTCATGCCGGACCAGCACCTGGGCCGCAACACCGCGGTGCAGGCGCTCGGGCTGTCGCTCGACGACTGCGTCGTGTTCGACCCCCGCAGGCCGGGCGGCGGGCTCACGGCGCAGCAGCTGCGTGACGCGCGCATGATCCTGTGGCGCGGGCACTGCTCGGTGCACGGCCGGTTCTCGGCGCGCAACGTCGCCGACGTCCGTGCGGCGGTGCCGGACGTGACCGTGCTCGTGCACCCCGAGTGCAAGCACGAGGTCGTCACGGCGGCCGACATGGTCGGTTCGACCGAGTACATCATCAAGGCTCTCGACGCGGCCGAGCCCGGGTCGTCGTGGGCGATCGGCACCGAGCTCAACCTGGTGCGGCGCCTGGCGCAGCAGCACCCGGAGCTCACGGTGCACTACCTCGACTCGACGGTGTGCTTCTGCTCGACCATGAACCGCATCGACCTGCCGCACCTCGTGTGGGCGCTCGAGGAGCTCGTCGCCGGGCGGGTGCCGAACCGCATCGTCGTCGACCCGGACGACGCGCACTGGGCGCGCGTCGCGCTCGACCAGATGCTCGCGCTGCCCGGCCACTGACCCACCACGCAGCACGCCCGAGACACCCGACCGACCAGGAGGACGCCGTGACCGCACCCCGACCGCCGCGCGTCGGCATCCTGCTGTTCGACGGCGTGGAGGAGCTCGACGCCGTCGGGCCGTGGGAGGTGCTCGCGCAGTGGGCGAGGCACGGTGCGCTCGGCGCCGAGGTGGTGACGTTCTCGCTCGACGGCGCCCCCGTGCGCTGCGCGAAGGGCATGGAGATCACGCCCACCACCCGCGCGTCCGACGTCGGCCCGCTCGACGCCCTGGTGCACCCCGGCGGCCCGGACGCGCGGCGGCTCATGACGGACGACGCGCACCTCGCGTGGCTGCGGTCCGCCGCGGCGGCGACACCGCTCGTGGCGAGCGTGTGCACGGGTGCGCTCGTGCTCGCCGCCGCGGGCCTGCTGACCGGGCGGCCCGCGACGACGCACCACGGCGCGCTCGGCGAGCTCGCCGCCACCGACCCGACCGTCGACGTGCGCAGCGGCGTGCGGTTCGTCGACGACGGCGACGTCGTGACGTCGGCGGGCGTCACGGCCGGCATCGACCTCGCGCTGCACCTCGTCGCCCGGCTCGACTCCCCCGCCGCCGCGGACGGCGTCCGGTGGGGCATCGAGCACGTCGTCCCCGCACCCGCCTGAGGGATCCTCGGCCGGCCGCACGACCGACGCGCGCCGGTCGGTAGGGTCCTGCGCGTGTCACGGATGATCCAGCTGCTGCTCGCCACGACCCGCCCCCGCCGCGCGGTGCCGGGCATGGACCTGCTCGACGACTCGGTGACGCACCTGCGGGTGCGCCCCGGCGACCTCGACCTGTACCGGCACGTCAACAACGGCGTGTACCTGCAGTACATGGACGTCGCGCGGTCGAACCTCCTCGCCGACCTGGGCGCGTTCGGGCGCCTGGCCCGGCGCGGCTGGTACCCCGTGGTCGCGGCGTCGACGGTGAAGTACCGCCGCTCGCTGACGCTCGGGCAGCGGTTCACCGTGACGACGCGGGTCATGGGCTGGGACGAGCGCGTCGTCTACCTCGAGCAGGTCATGGGCCGCGGTGAGCAGCACGTCGCGCGCGGCTGGGTCGCCGGGCGGTTCCTGTCACGTGCGGGCGACCGGATCGCGCCCGTCGACGTCGTCGAGCTGATCGACGGCGCGCCGCGCGAGGGCCCCGCGCTGCCCCCCGACGTCGCGGCCTGGGCCCGCGCGGTGGACGTCGCCCACCGCTGAGCCCGGGCCGCGACGCGGCGCCGTCGGTCAGCCGCGCGGCGCCAGGACCTCGAGCAGCAGCGCCTCGGCGAGCACGACCCGCTCGAGCTCGCCGAGGTGCACCGACTCGTCGGCGCCGTGCGCGCGCGAGTCGGGGTCCTCGACGCCCGTGACGAGGATCGCGGCGTCCGGGTAGACGTCCAGCAGGTCGCTGATGAACGGGATCGAGCCGCCGATGCCGATGTCGACGGGCGGCGTGCCCCACGACGCGCCCATCGCCCAACGCGCGGCGCGCATGCCCGCGGAGTCGCGCGGCGCCTGGAACGGACGACCCTCCTCGCCGTCGCGGAACGACACGCGCGCACCGAACGGCGCGTGCGCGAGCAGGTGCTCCTGCAGCGCGGCCGTCGCGGCGGCCGGGTCCTGGCCGGGAGCCACGCGCACCGACAGCTTCACCGACGCGCGCGGCGTGACGACGTTGTACGCACCGGCGACGGGCGGCGCGTCGAAGCCGATGACGGCGATCGCGGGCCGCGTCCACAGGCGTGCCGTGAGGGGGCCCGTGCCGGCGAGCCGGACGCCGGGCAGCACGCTCGCGTCGGCGCGCAGGTCGTCCTCGTCGTAGTCGACCTCGGGGTCGTCGGCGTGCACGAGCCCCGCGACGGCGACGTCGCCCGCGTCGTCGTGCAGCGTGGCGACCAGGCGCGACATCAGCGTGACGGCGTCCAGCACGGGACCTCCGAACATGCCGGAGTGCACCGCGTGGTCGAGCACCTCGAGGTCGACCACGAGGTCGACGAGGCCGCGCAGCGACGTCGTCAGCCCCGGGACGCCGACCTTCCAGTTCGACGAGTCCGCGACCACGATCACGTCGGCCGCCAGGAGCTCGCGGTGCGCGTGCAGGAAGTCGACGAACGTCGGCGACCCGACCTCCTCCTCGCCCTCGACGAACACCGTCACCCCGACGCCCAGCTCGTCGCCGAGCGCGCGCAGCGCGCCCACGTGCGCGACGACGCCCGCCTTGTCGTCGGCGGCGCCGCGGCCGAACAGCCGGTCGCCGCGCTGCGTCGGCTCGAACGGCGGCGTCGACCAGTGCGCCTCGTCGCCGGGGGGCTGCACGTCGTGGTGCGCGTAGAGCAGGACCGTCGGGGCACCGGCGGGGGCGGGGCGGCGCGCGACGACGGCGGGGGCGCCCGCGGTGCCGTCCGCGCCCGTCACGCGCAGCACGTCGACCTGCGGCATGCCCGCGTCGCGCAGCAGCTGCGCGACCGCGGCGGCCGAGGCCTCGACGTGCGCACGGTCGAACGCCTCGTTCGACACGCTGGGGATGCGCACGAGCGCCTCGAGGTCGGCGCGCACGTCGGCGAACTGGGACGCGACGCGCGCCCGCAGGGCGGCGACGCGCTCGTCGGAGGGGGTGGGGACGGCGTCGGTGGTGGTCACGCCCCACGACGCTACTCGACTACCCTGGCGTCGTGTTCGGACGCAAGCAGGACCCCCCGCCGACCGTCGACGCCCCCGTCGTCGAGGAGCCGCCGAAGCCCGGGACCACGGGAAAGGGCCGGCCGACGCCGTCGCGCAAGGAGGCCGAGGCGCGCAACAAGCGCCCCCTCGTGCCCGCCGACCGGCGCGCCGCCGCGAAGGACGCGCGCGCGAAGCAGCGCGTGCAGCGCGAGCTCGAGTACCAGGCGATGCGCACGGGCGACGAGCGGCACATGCCGCTGCGCGACAAGGGCCCGGTGCGCCGGTACGTGCGCGACTACGTCGACGCGCGCTGGAACCTGGGAGAGCTGTTCCTGCCGATCGCGGCGGTGATGCTGGTCATCCAGTTCGCGACGGCACGGACGGCGTCGGTCGTGGCGTTCGCGTCGCTCCTGCTGCTGTACGTCTACATCATGGCCTCGCTCGCCGACGCCTGGCTCATGTGGCGGGGACTCAGGAAGCGGCTCGTGGCGAAGTTCGGGGAGTCGGGCCTGCCGCCGCGCGGGCTGGCGATGTACGCGGTGCTGCGCGCGTTCCAGGTGCGCCCGTCGCGCCTGCCGAAGCCGCAGGTCAAGCACGGGCAGCGCCCGTCCTGACGTCGCCGCGCGGGTCCGGAGGACGCGGC
The DNA here is from genome assembly GCF_004535805.1 of Cellulomonas sp. HD19AZ1. Taxonomy (NCBI): domain Bacteria; kingdom Bacillati; phylum Actinomycetota; class Actinomycetes; order Micrococcales; family Cellulomonadaceae; genus Cellulomonas; species Cellulomonas sp. HD19AZ1. Next base: position 617,772 of record NZ_SPHX01000001.1, on the reverse strand, counting down.
ACCCGCACGGCCCCGGCGCCCCCACGCCGCGCCGGCGTCTGCACCGCCCGGTGGCGGGCGGCGCCTCAGGCCCCGCAGGCGCGCACGACCTGCAGCAGCACGAACCCGACGACGAGGAACGGCAGGACCCGCCGGTAGGTGCCGCCGGGCGCCTGCTGCTGGGGCCGCGGACGCTGCGGCGTCGACGTGGCCGGGCCGCTGACGGGCACCCACCGGCTGTCGGGCGTGAGCACGTGGCCGTTGACGACCTCGCCGACTCGGTAGGTGCGGCGCGGGGCGCCGCCCCCGGAGGTCGTCCGGGACTGGGCGGAGGCCTGCTGCTGCGCCGCACGCTGAACCGCGGCACGCTCGGCCGCGGCACGGTCCGCGGCGGCCTGCTGCTCGGCGGCGCGCTGCTGCGCCGACGCCCGCTCGGCAGCCGCGCGACGCTCGGCCGCGGCCCGTTCGCTCGCCGCCCGCTGCTCGGCGGCCCGACGTGCGGCGCGCTCGGCCGCCGTGGCGTCGCCCCCGGGGGACGCGGCGGGACGTGACGTGCGGCCCCGGGTCCCGGTGGCGGCACGGTCGCGCACACGGTCGGCGAGCGGCACCCACTCCCCCTCGGGCGTCAGCACGTGCTCGTCGACGACGTCGCCGGCGACGTACGGCGCGACCGGCGTGCGTCGCAGCGGGACCCACCGCAGGTCGGCCGTCAGCATGTGCCCGTCGACGACGTCCCCCAGCCGGTACGGGGACCCCGCCGTGGGCGACACGCGGACCCACTCGCCCGACGCCGTGAGCTCGAAGCCGTCCACCACCGTGCCGACCGTGTGCATGTGCCTGGGTCCTCCTCGCCGCGTGCGCTGCCTGCGGCAGGCTACCGCCGCGCGGGCACGGTCAGGCGCGGCAGCAGCACGTGCACGAGCGGGCCGATGGCCAGCGCGTACGCGAGCGTCCCGAGCCCGACGGTGCCGCCGAGCGCCCAGCCGGCGGCGACCACGACGACCTCGATGCCGCCGCGGACGAGGCGCACGGGCGCGCCGGTGCGCGCCACGAGCCCGGTCATCAGGCCGTCGCGCGGGCCCGGTCCCAGGCGTGCGCCGACGTAGAGCGCCGTCGCGAGGCCGTTGAGCGCGATGCCGAGCACCAGCAGCAGGACACGCGCCGCGAGCGGCAGCGGGTCGGGCAGCAGGGCCGCGAGCGCGAGGAACGGGTCGACGAGCACACCGATGACGAGCACGTTGGCGACCGTCCCGGGACCGGGGCGCTGCCGCAGCGGCACCCAGCACGCGAGCACGACGAGCGACACCACGACCGTCACGGTGCCGAACGTCCAGCCGGTGACGCGCGTGAGGCCCTGCGAGAGCACGTCCCACGGCATGGCGCCGAGGTGGGCGCGCAGCAGGAGCGTGATGGACGCGGCGTAGAGCACGAGCCCGACGAGGAGCTGCGCCGTGCGCCGCCCGACCGCGTCGCGCCGCGCACCGGCGACGGTCGCGGCGTCGGCGGGCGCGCTCACGCGAGGCTCCCGGGCTCGACGTCGGTGCGGGGCGGCGGACGGTGGCCGAGGCCGTCGGCCCGGACCGTGCGCACCAGCGCGACGGCCCCACCGACCGCGGCCGCGGCGAGGAGAACGAGGAACACCCACATGGCCCCAGGATCGACGACTCTTGGCATTGCCTGCCATGGCCACTTCGCGCATAGTGGCCTCGTGGCGATCACCATCGACCGACGGATCAACGGCCAGCGCCTGCGCGTGCTGCTCGGCGCGTGGCACCGCCCCGGCCCCGCCTACCAGGCGCTGGCCGACGCGCTGCGCGCCCTGACCCGTTCGGGCGCGCTCCCGCTCGGTACACGCCTGCCCGGCGAGCGCGAGACCGCCGACGCGCTCGGCGTCTCCCGCACCACGGCGACCGCCGCCTACGACCTGCTGCGCGACGAGGGGTTCCTCGTGAGCCGGCGCGGCTCGGGCACGGTCACGACCCTGCCCCCCGGCAGCGGCGACCGCGCGCCGTCGAGCCTCGGCACGGTCGACGGCACGCTCGTCGACCTCACGGCCGCCGCCCCCGCCGCACCGCCGCGGCTCGCGACGGCGTGCGCCGCCGCCCTCGACCAGCTGCCCCGGCACCTCGCCGGCGCCGGCTACGCCCCCCTGGGCCTGCCGGCGCTGCGCGCCGCGGTCGCCGAGCGCTACACGCGCCGCGGCGTGCCGACGACCCCCGCCCAGGTGCTCGTGACGACGGGCGCGCAGCAGGCGATCCACCTGCTCACGGGCGCGCTCGCGGGCACGGGCGACCGGGTCGTCGTCGAGCACCCGACGTACCCGCACGCCGTCGACGCGGTGCGGGCCGCCGGTGCCCGCCCCGTACCGGTGCCCGTGACGCCGGCCGGCACCGACCTCGACCTGCTCGAGGCGACCGTCCGGCAGACCGCACCACGGCTGGCGTACCTCGTGCCGGACCATCACAACCCGACGGGCACGTCGCTCACGACCGAGGGCCGTGCGCGCGTCCGCGAGCTCGCACGCCGCACGCGCACCGTCGTGGTGGGCGACGAGACCCTCACGGACCTCACGATCGACGGAACGCAGCCGTCACCGTTCGCGGGCGACGGCCTCGCCGACCGCTACGTCGTGAGCGTCGGCTCCGCGTCGAAGTCGTTCTGGGGCGGTCTGCGCGTCGGCTGGGTGCGCGCCCACCCCGACCTCGTGGGCGCGCTCGCGCAGCGCCGCGCGCACGTCGACATCGCGACCTCGGTGCTCGACCAGCTCGTCACGACCGAGCTCCTCGCGTGCGCCGACGAGGTCCTCGTGCAGCGCCGCGCCGTGCTGCGCGAGCAGCGCGACGCCCTGCTCGCGACGCTCGCGCACGACCTGCCCCAGTGGCACGTGCCGGTGCCGGCCGGCGGGCTGTCCACGTGGGTCGACCTGGGCCGGCCCGTCGCGACGGCGCTGTCGGCGCTCGCGCACGGCCACGGCGTGCGGATCGCGCCCGGGACGGCGTTCGGCGTGGACGGCACGTTCGACGACCACCTGCGCGTGCCGTTCTCGCAGCCCGTCGAGGCGCTGCGGCGCGCCGTGGACGGGCTGACGGCGGCGTGGTCGGTGCTCGCGGGCACGCGGTCCGACCGCGTGGGGGTCGCCCAGCCCGCGCTGGTCTGAGCGGCCGGCGCGCCGCCGGCGACGGCCTCAGACCGTCGGCAGCTCGATCTCGGGCGGCAGGTCGCGCCCGTCGTGCTGGAGCACGGCGTGCCGCACCCCCTGGCCCGCGAGCGCGCGCCAGTGCTCGCCGAGCCACTGCTCGGCGTCGAACCGCACGAGGAACACCGGGCTGCCGGGCCGGTCGACGGCCTCGCCGTCGTCGCCCACGAGCCGCCACTGCCACCGGGGCCGCACGACCGTCACCGGACCTCCCGTGCCGTGGCGTCCGACGCGAGCGCACGCGCGACGCGCGCCGCGTAGAACGGCCCCTCGTAGATGAACGCCGTGTACGCCTGCACGAGCGTCGCGCCGACGGCGAGGTACTCGCGCGCGTCGGCCGCGCCGCTGACGCCGCCCACGCCCACGAGCACCGCGTCGGGGCCGAGGCGCGTCCGCAGGCGTGCGACGACGTCGAGGCCGCGCGCGAGCACGGGCGGCCCCGACAGGCCACCGGGTCCGAGGTCGTGCGCGATCGTCGTGTTGACGGCGACCACGCCGTCGAGCCCGAGCTCGGCCACCAGGTCGGCGACGGCGTCGACGTCGTCGTCGCTCAGGTCGGGCGCGATCTTGACGAGCACGGGCACCGCGGGCCGCGCGGCGCGCGTCGTCGCCTCGTCGGCGGCGACCCGCACGGCCTCCAGGACGGGCCGCAGCGCGTCGACCGCCTGCAGGTCGCGCAGGCCCGGCGTGTTCGGCGACGACACGTTCACGACGAGGTAGTCGGCGTACGGCGCGAGCCGCTCCGCGCTCGTCGCGTAGTCGGCGGCGGCGTCCTCGACGGGCGTCACCTTGGTCTTGCCGATGTTGACGCCGACGACCAGAGCCCGGCCGTACGGCGTCGCGCGCAGCCGCCTCAGCCTCTCGGCGACGGCCGCGGACCCCTGGTTGTTGAAGCCCATGCGGTTGCGCAGCGCGCGCTGCGGCAGGACGCGCCACAACCGGGGCTTGTCGTTGCCGGGCTGCGGGTGCGCGGTGACCGTGCCGACCTCGACGAACGCGAAGCCGAGCATCGCGAGCCCCTCGACCGCACGGGCGTCCTTGTCGAACCCCGCCGCGAGCCCGAACCGGCCGGGGAACGTGCGTCCCCACACCCGCACCGCACCGGCGCCGCCGCGCGGCACGCGCAGCACGCGCGAGACGACGTCGCGCAGCACGGGCACGCGGCCGACCGCGCCGATCAGCGCGAACGCCACCTCGTGCGCCCGCTCGGGGTCCATACGGCGGAAGACGAGGTCGAACAGCAGCCGGTACACGCGGGTCACCCTACGGCGGGCGGCCCGGCGGACGCCGGGACGTCCGTGCGGCCCGTGCGGCCCGTGCGGCGCAGCCACCACAGCCCGACGAACGGCAGCACGAGCGGCACGTACCCGTACCCGGCGCCGAAGCGCGACCAGACGGTCTCGTCGGGGAAGTCGCCGACGTCGACGATCGACAGCAGCCCCACGACCAGCACGCCGACGAGCTCGAACGCGACGGTCGCCCACGCGAGCCGGCGGCGGTCGGCCGCGAGCGCGAGCGTCGCGACGACGTAGACGACGCCCGCGACGAGCGACAGCACGTACGCCACCGGTGCCTCGTCGAGCTTGGTGGTCACCTGGTAGAGGCCGCGCGCGGTCGCGGCGAGCGCGAGCACGCCGTACACGGCGACGAGCAGCCGGCCGGCGCCGGACCCCGTGGGGCGGTGCGCCGGTGCGGCGGGTGCGGGCGGTCGGGTCATGCGGTCCCCCAGATCTGCAGCAGCCGGAGCTCGAGGAAGGCGACGGTGAGCGCGGCGACGAGCAGCACGACCGAGCTCCAGCGGGTGCGCTCGGCGAACGCCCACGCGGCCGCGACGGGCAGGATCACGAGCTGGGTGACGACGTAGCCCCACAGCAGCACGCCGTCGACGTCCTGCGAGCCGGTGGCCTGGACGACCCCGAGCACGACCGCCTGGAGCACGAGGACGCCCTCGACCACGGCGGCGCCCCAGAGCTGGCGCAGGACGACCGCGCGGTCGGCGACGACGAACCACGTCGCCCAGCCGGCCAGCGCGAGGCAGAGCACCGCCACGACGACGGCGAGGGGGATCACCACGGGGCGACAACCTACCGGGCGGGGACCCGCCCGGCCCCGTGACGTCCGTCGCCGCGGCGTGGTGACGGCCGGGTCGCGCGCCTCGGCGACGCACGGTCGCCGCCGGTCCCCCGGCGGGCCCGCGCGGCGCGGCTACCATCGACGCGTGATCTCGCTGACCTCCACCGACCCCGCCCGGCTCGACGTCGAGGCGGTCGTCGTCGCCGTCCGCCCGCAGGGCACGTCCGTCATCCCCGTCGACGCCGACTGGCTGCCCGCGGAGCTCGCGCGGCAGATCACGCAGGACGGGACGCGCCTGGGCGTCACCGGTGCGGCCGACGAGGTGCGCCGGCTGCCGGGGACGGGGCTGACGGCCGCGACGCTCGTGCTCACCGGCCTGGGCGACGCGACCGTGGACGCCGCGACCCCCGAGGGCGCCGAGGCGCTGCGCCGCGCGGCCGGAGCCGCGACCCGTGAGCTCGCGGGTCTCGCGTCGGTGGCGCTCGCGCTGCCGACGCCCGACGCCGCCGCGGTCGGGGCAGTCGCCGAGGGTGCGCTGCTGGGCGCGTACGGCTTCGCCCGCTACCACGAGCAGGACGCGCCGGTCGCGCGCGTCGAGGTCGTCACGCCCCGCGTGCGGGACAAGGCCGCCAAGGCCGCGCTCGCGCGCGCCGAGGTGCTCGCCGCCGCAGTCCACGCGACGCGCGACCTCGTGAACACGGCACCCAACGACCTGTACCCCGCGGCGTTCGCCGACGCCGCCAAGGCCGCCGTCAAGGCATCCGGCGCCAAGGGCCTCAAGGTCACGGTGCTCGACGAGAAGGCGCTCCTCGCGGGCGGGTACGGCGGGATCATGGGCGTCGGCCAGGGCTCGGCGCGCCCGCCGCGCCTGGTGAAGGTCGCCTACGCGCCGTCGCGCGCGACGGGCCACGTCGCGCTCGTCGGCAAGGGCATCACGTTCGACTCGGGCGGCATCTCGATCAAGCCGGCGGCCGGCATGGAGGCCATGAAGTCCGACATGGCGGGTGCGGCAGCCGTGCTGCACACGGTCGTCGCGGCCGCGCAGCTCGGGCTCCCCGTGGCCGTCACCGGCTGGCTGTGCCTGGCCGAGAACATGCCGTCGGGCACCGCGCAGCGCCCGTCGGACGTCATCACGATCCGCGGCGGCAAGACGGTCGAGGTGCTCAACACCGACGCCGAGGGCCGGCTCGTCATGGCCGACGGCCTGGTCGCGGCCGTCGAGGAGAAGCCCGACCTGGTCGTCGACATCGCGACCCTCACCGGCGCGCAGATGGTCGCGCTGGGCCACCGCGTCTCGGCGGTCATGGGCACCGACGCGGCGCGCGCCGAGCTGGTCGACGCGGCGCACGGCGCGGGCGAGCAGTTCTGGCCGATGCCGCTGCCGGCGGACCTGCGCGCGGGCCTGAAGTCGAAGGTCGCGGACCTGGCGAACATCGGCGACCGGTTCGGCGGCATGCTGACCGCCGGCATCTTCCTGCAGGAGTTCGTCGGGTCGACGCCGTGGGCGCACCTCGACGTGGCCGGGCCCGCGTTCAACGAGCGGTCGGCGTTCGGCTACACGCCCGTCGGCGGCACGGGTGTCGGCGTCCGGACGCTGCTGCGGCTGCTGGAGCAGCGCGCGTCCTGACGGACGTCGCCGCAGACCCGCGTCGGCGGCGCGGCGGCCGGGCGCGTCAGGCGCGCTCGGCCGCGCGACGCCGGCGCTCGACGCGCTGGCGCGCGTTCCAGTCCCGCACGCGCTGCGGGTAGCCCGTGCGCTGCACGTCGTACACGGGGATCTGCAGCTCGCGCGCGAGCGCGGCCGCGGCCCGGTCGTCGGGGACCTTGCGTCGCGTCCACTCGCCGTCGGTCGCGACGAGCATGAGCGTCGTGGGCGTGACGTTGGTGCGCGGCTCGACGTACGCCTCGACACCGACGCGCGTGGTCACGAAGTCCCGCAGGTAGGCGAGCGTCTCGGCGCGCGCCTCGCGTCCCGCGGGCGCGTCCGTGGGCTGAGGTCGACGACGGGAGAACAGACCCATCCCGCGAGCGTACCGACGAGACCTGGACGTCCGCTGGACGTCCGCGGGGCCCCGGAGCGGCGCGGCACACGCCTCGCGCAGGACATGGGACGACTGTCGCGGGACTCACACCGCCGGACGTGCTAGTCGGTTCGTCGCGACGGGGACGGGATGACAAGATGGGGCGGCAGCCCATCCCGACCTGCGAGGAGTGCGCACGTGGCCGACAACGGCACCGCTTTCGACATCGTCGTCCTGGGCGGAGGTAGCGGCGGCTACGCGGCCGCGCTGCGCGCCGCCGAGCTCGGCAAGACCGTGGCCCTCGTCGAGGCCGACAAGGTGGGCGGCACGTGCCTCCACCGCGGGTGCATCCCGACCAAGGCCCTGCTGCACGCGGCCGAGCTCGCCGACAACGCCCGCGAGGGTGCGCACTTCGGCGTGCACACGACGCTCGAGCGCGTCGACATGGGCGGCGTGAACCAGTACAAGGACAACGTGATCGGCCGCCTCTACAAGGGGCTCCAGGGGCTCATCAAGTCCCGCAAGATCGAGGTCGTCGAGGGCTGGGGCAAGCTCACCGGCCCGCACACGGTCCAGGTCGGCGACCGCACGCTCACGGGTGAGCACATCGTGCTCGGCACCGGGTCGTACGCCCGCTCGCTGCCCGGGCTGGAGATCGGCGGCCGGGTCATCACGTCCGACCAGGCGCTCACGCTCGACTGGATCCCGCGCTCGGCGATCATCCTCGGCGGCGGCGTCATCGGCTCCGAGTTCGCGAGCGTCTGGAAGTCGTTCGGCACGGACGTCACGATCGTCGAGGCGCTCCCCCACCTCGTGCCCAACGAGGACGAGGCGATCTCCAAGGCCTTCGAGCGCGCGTTCCGCAAGCGCGGCATCGGCTTCAACCTGGGCGTCCGGTTCCAGGGCGTCACGCAGGACGACAACGGCGTGCACGTCACGCTCGAGGACGGCAAGACGTTCGACGCCGACGTCCTGCTCGTCGCGGTCGGCCGCGGCCCCAGCACGTCGGGCCTGGGCTACGAGGAGCAGGGCCTCACGCTCGACCGCGGCTTCGTCATCACGAACGAGCGCCTGCACACGGGCGTCGCCAACATCTACGCCGTCGGCGACATCGTCCCCGGCCTGCAGCTCGCGCACCGCGGGTTCCAGCAGGGCATCTTCGTCGCCGAGGAGATCGCGGGCCTCAACCCCCCGACGATCGACGAGTCCGGCATCCCGCGCGTGACGTACTCCGACCCCGAGGTCGGGTCGGTCGGCGTCACGGAGAAGCGCGCCAAGGAGCTGTACGGCGACGAGAACGTCGAGGTCCTCGAGTACAACCTCGGCGGCAACGGCAAGAGCCAGATCCTCGCGACGCAGGGCTTCATCAAGCTCGTCCGCAAGAAGGACGGGCCGGTCGTCGGCGTGCACATGATCGGTGCGCGCGTCGGCGAGCTCATCGGCGAGGGCCAGCTCATCGTCAACTGGGAGGCGTACCCCGAGGACGTGGCCCAGCTGGTCCACGCCCACCCCACGCAGAACGAGGCGCTCGGCGAGGCCTTCCTGGCGCTCGCCGGCAAGCCGCTGCACGCCCACAACTGACCTGGATCGAAGGAGACACGAGCGGTCATGTCCGAGAACGTGCAGCTTCCCGCGCTCGGTGAGTCGGTCACCGAGGGCACCGTCACCCGTTGGCTCAAGCAGGTCGGCGACCGTGTCGAGGTCGACGAGCCCCTGCTCGAGATCTCGACCGACAAGGTCGACACCGAGATCCCCTCGCCCGTCGCGGGCGTGCTCGAGAAGATCCTCGTCGAGGAGGACGAGACGGTCGAGGTCGGCGCGACCCTGGCCGTGATCGGCTCGGGCGAGGGCGGCGACTCCGCCGGGGACGCCCCCGAGCAGGAGCCCGCGCAGGCCGAGGCGCCCGCGCAGCAGGCGCCCGCCGAGGAGCCGGCGGCCGAGCAGTCGGCCCAGCAGGCCCCCGAGCAGCACGAGGACGCCCCGGCCCCGGCCGAGGCCTCGGCGCCGTCGGGCGACGGCCAGGAGGTGACGCTGCCCGCGCTGGGCGAGTCCGTCACCGAGGGCACCGTCACGCGCTGGCTCAAGGCCGTGGGCGACCAGGTCGAGGTCGACGAGCCGCTGCTCGAGATCTCGACCGACAAGGTCGACACCGAGATCCCCTCGCCCGTCGCGGGCACGCTCCAGGAGATCAAGGTCGGCGAGGACGAGACCGTCGAGGTCGGCGCCGTGCTGGCGATCGTCGGCTCGGGTGCCGCGGCGCCCGCCGCGCAGGCCCCGGCCGCGCCCGAGAAGCCCGCCGAGAAGCCCGCCGCGCAGCAGGAGCCCGCACCGCAGGCCTCCTCGCAGCCCGCCGGGTACGAGGCACCCGCGCCCGAGACCGAGTCGGCGCAGTCCGCCGGCACGACGCCGGCCGCGCAGGAGGCCGCCCGGCAGCAGCCGACGGCTCCGGCGGCGCCCGCCGCGCCGGCCGCCGCCGGGTCGTACCTCACGCCGCTGGTCCGCAAGCTCGCGGCCGAGAAGGGCGTCGACGTCAGCACGCTGACCGGCACCGGCGTGGGCGGGCGCATCCGCAAGGAGGACGTGCTCGAGGCCGCCGCCAAGGCCGAGGAGGCCCGCAAGGCCGCCGAGGCGCCGCCCGCCGCCGCCCCCGCGGCGTCGAAGCCGGCGGCACCCCCGGCCGTGTCGCCGCTGCGCGGCACGACCGAGAAGGCGAGCCGGCTGCGTCAGATCATCGCCGAGCGCATGGTCGAGGCCCTGCACACGCAGGCGCAGCTCACCACCGTGGTCGAGGTCGACGTCACGAAGATCGCGAAGCTCCGGGCGCGCGCCAAGGACGACTTCAAGGCGCGCGAGGGCGTCAACCTCACGTTCCTGCCGTTCTTCGTCCAGGCCGCCGTCGAGGCCCTCAAGACGTACCCGAAGATCAACGGGGTGCTCGAGGACAAGACGATCACGTACCACGGCCAGGAGAACGTCGGCATCGCGGTCGACACCGAGCGCGGCCTGCTCGTGCCGGTCATCCGCGACGCGGGCGACCTCAACCTCGCCGGCATCGCCCGCAAGATCAACGACCTCGCGGGTCGCACCCGGTCCAACAAGGTCACGCCGGACGAGCTGTCGGGTGCGACCTTCACGGTCACCAACACCGGCTCGGGCGGCGCGATCATCGACACGCCGATCGTCCCCGGCGGCACGTCGGCGATCCTCGGCACGGGCACGATCGTCAAGCGCCCCGTGGTCGTCAAGGGCCCCGACGGCGAGGAGGTCATCGCCATCCGGTCGATGTGCTACCTGTGCCTGTCGTACGACCACCGGCTGGTCGACGGCGCGGACGCGTCGCGCTACCTCATGGCGGTCAAGAACCGCCTCGAGGAGGGCGCGTTCGAGTCCGAGGTCGGTCTCTGACACGACGCACCACCCGCGAGGGCCGTCCACCGTCGGGTGGACGGCCCTCGCCGCGTCCGGGACCCCGCAGGCGCTCGCCCGCCCGGCCGCTCCACGGTCGCCGCGCCGCACGCCCCGCGCGTCACTAGGGTGGCGGCATGCGCGTGCTGGTCGCCGGGTCGTCCGGCCTCGTGGGGACGGCCCTGGTCCGCCATCTGACGGAGGCCGGGCACGACGTCGTGCGGCTCGTGCGGCGAGCGCCGCGCGGACCCGCCGAGGCCGGCTGGGATCCGGACGCCGGACGCGTCGACGTCGCCGCGGTGCGCGCCGCGGACGCCGTGGTCGACCTCGCGGGCGTCAACGTCGCCTCGCGGCCCCTCACGGCGGCACGCAAGCGCGCCGTCGTGGACTCGCGCGTGCGGACCGCCGGGCTGCTGTCGCGCACGCTCGCCGGGCTCGCGGGCGACGACGCGACGCCGGCACCCCGCGTGCTGCTGCAGGCCTCGGGCATCGGCGCGTACGGCGACCGCGGCGACACGGTGCTTACCGAGACCGAGCCGCTCGGCGACACGTTCTTCGCGGGCGTCGTCCGCCGCTGGGAGGCCGCGACGGCCCCCGCGCAGGACACCGACGTGCGCGTCGCGCTGCTGCGCACCGGCATCGTCCTGAGCCCGCACGGTGGCGCGGCCGCACCGCTGCTGCTCCCCCTGCGCGCGGGTGTCGCGACACGGCTGGGCTCGGGGCGGCAGTTCTGGAGCTGGATCAGCCTGCTGGACGAGGTGCGCGCGATCGAGCACCTGCTCACCGCCGACGTGCACGGACCGGCGAACCTCGTGGCCTCGGCGGACCGGCACGCGGAGCTGCTCGCTGCGCTGCGCCGTGCCTGGGGTGCGCACCTCACCGTCCCGGTGCCCGCTGCGGCGCTCCGGCTCGCGCTGCGGGACTTCTCCTCCGAGGTGCTCGGCTCGGTGCGCGCGGACCCGGCAGCCCTGCGCGCGAGCGGCTTCGTGGCCCGGCACACGACGCCGCACGACGTCGCCCGCTGGCTCAGGACGGCGCGCCGCCCGGCCCCCTGACGTCGAGCACGCGCCACCGGCCGTCCGCCCACCGGAGCACCAGCTCCACGGTGCGCGACGGGACGGCGGGCACGTCGGCGCGCTCGCCCCGGGGCGTCACGCGCACGTGCGGGCCGAGGCCGGACGTCACGTCGACGGTCGCGTCCCCGTCGGGCGTGCGTCCCGTGGCGGCGACGGCCGCCACGTCGGCGACCAGTCCCTCGCTGCGGGCGCCCGCGAGCGCCGCGACGACCGCGGCGTCCGCGGCGGCCGCCGGCGAGCCGGGCACGGACAGGTCGGCGAGCGCGGCCGCGTCGGCCGCCGCGAGCGCGTCGGCCCGCAGCCGCGTCAGCGCGGCGGCCGCGGCCGCGGGGTCCTCGGGGTCCCGCACAGCCTCGACGCCGCGGTCGTCCTTCGCCGTCGTGGCGCGGGTGCCGTCGGCGACGCCCGACGACCGCGGCGGGACCGTGGCGGCGGCGGGGGCGGCGTCGTCACCCGTGACGGCGTGCACGCCCCAGGCGCCGCCGCCCAGCAGCGCCACGACCACCGCCACGACCGCGCCGACCGTTCCCGGGCGACGCCGGCGCACCGGTCGGGCGCGCCGCGACCGCCGCGCGGGCACCGGGCCCCCCGCGGCCTCGCGCGGCGCGGACGTGCGGCCGTGCGCGAGCGCGACCTGCGCACCGGCGAGCACGTCCGGGTCGGGCACGAGGACGGGCTCGGCGTCCGCGCACGCGAAGGCGGCGTCGACGACGTCGCCCGCCGCGGCGTTCGTGCGCAGCAGGCGCTCGAGCGCGTCGCGCAGCCGCAGCGTGCCGTCGAGACCCGCGGCGAGGTGCGCGTCGAGGGGCGCCATGAGCCCCAGCAGCGTCGCGAGGAGCCGGTGCACGTCACCGGTCGGGCTGCCGTCGCCGCGCAGCGCGCCGCGCAGGTCGACCAGGACGGGCATGCCGCCCGGCCGCACGACCACCCGGTCGGCGCCGACCGCCCCGTGCGCGAGGCCGGCGGCGTGCAGCGCCCCGAGCGCCTGCGCGACCGGCACCGCGAGCGTCACGACCTCGCCGTCCGCGAGCGGCGGGCGCGCCGCCCGGACGGCGGCGACGGTCGGGCCCGGCACGTGCTCGCAGACCACCGCGACGCGACCCGGTGCGAGCGGCTCGACCGCGTGGACGCGCGGGAGGTGCGGGTGGTCGAGCGCCAGGAGCGCCGCGGCGCGCGTCGCGAGGGTCGCGTCCGCGGGTGCGTCGAGGACCTGGACCTCGAGCCAGCGCTCGTCCGCGTCGTCGAGGGGCCGCGCGACCCACCAGGACCCGTCGGTGCCGACCGGGGACGCGGGCCGTGCACCGAGCGCGTGCAGCAGCCGGAGGACGTCGTCAGGGGGCGGGACCGTGGGCACGGCCGTCATCCAACACGCGGTGCCCGGCGGCGCGTGCGCGTCGTCCACAGGCCCCGGCACGGCGGCGGGCGCGCCGCGGGTCAGCCCAGGAGCTGCGGCACCCCGGTCTCGGCGGCGACGCGCGCGGCGTCGAGCACGCGCGCGGTGGCCACGGCGTCGGCGGGGTCGACGGGCACGGGGCCGTCGGCGCGCAGCCACGCCTGGATCGCGCGGTACACGTCCTCGTGTCCGCCGGGCGCGCGAGGCACGGGGGTGCGCTCGGCGCCGCGCACCAGCCAGCCCTCGTGCGCCGGCTCGTCGGGGCCGCGCTGCGCGTCGAGCGCGTCGTCGAGCACGGCGAACGGCGTCGGCTCGCCCTCGAAGCTCGTCACGAGGTACGCCCCGCGCTCCCCCAGCACACGGGTGCGCGGCCCGGGCGCGCCGACGAGCCCGCCGGCCCACAGGTGGGACACGACGTGGTGGCCGTCGGCGTCCGCCGCGTGCTCGAGCGCGAGGAACACGTCGTCGAGCGCGGGCGTCGTCAGCGCGCGCAGCTCGGCGTGCACGCGGCGCACGGGGCCGAACAGCTGCACCGCCGAGTCGACGAGGTGCGCGCCGAGGTCGAGCAGCAGGCCGCCCGCGACCGCGTCCTGCTCCTTCCAGCGCCGCTGCGGCTCGGGGCGGTACCTCTCCCAGCGCCGTTCGAACCGGTGCACGCGCCCGAGCTCGCCGGCGTCGAGCAGCGCGCGCAGCGTGAGCTGCTCGGGGTCCCAGCGACGGTTCTGGAACACCGTGAGACGACCGCCGCGCTCCTGCGCGAGCCGCACGAGCGCCGCGGCCTGCACGCGCGTGGTGGCCAGCGGCTTGTCGACCAGCACCGCGACGTCCGCGTCGAGCGCGGCGCGGACGTGCGCCGCGTGGTCGCCCGTCGGGCTCGCGACGACGACGAGGTCCAGCTCGTCGCGCAGCGCGAGGAGCGCCTCGACGTCGGGCACGACGTGCGCGCCGGGCCAGTCGGCCACGACCTGCTCGCCGCGGTGCCGCGTCACCACGGCGACGACGCGCTGGCCCGTCGCGCGGGCAAGGCGCGCGTGGATGCCGCGCCCCGCGCCGCCGTACCCGACCAGTCCGATGCGCAGCGGCTCCATGCCCGCCACTCTACGAGCGGTGCGCGGGCTCCTCGTCCGCCGCGGTCCGCGCCGTCGCCGCGTGGACGCCGTGCTCGGGACGTCGTGCGAGCGCCGACGGCCACCAGGTGCGCGCCCCGAGGTCGTGCACGAGCCCCGGCACCAGCAGGCTGCGCACGACGAACGTGTCGAGCAGCACGCCGAACGCGACGATGAACGCGAGCTGCGCCATGAACAGCAGCGGGATCACCGACAGCGCCGCGAACGTCGTGGCGAGCACGAGGCCGGCGGACGTGATGACGCCGCCCGTGACCGCGAGGCCGCGCACCACGCCGGCGCGGGTTCCGACCGCGGCGGACTCCTCCCGGACGCGCGTCATGAGGAAGATCGAGTAGTCGACGCCGAGCGCGACGAGGAACACGAACCCGTAGAGCGGGACGACGGGGTCCGCGTCGGGCAGGTCGAGCACGTGGTCGAACACGAGCGCCGAGACCCCGATCGCGGCCGCGAACGACAGCACGTTGGCCCCCATGAGCAGCAGCCCGGCGGCCACCGAGCGCAGCAGCAGCATGAGGATCAGCAGGATCACCGTGAGGACGACCGGGACGATGACCCGCAGGTCGCGCGCACCGGCGACCTGGGTGTCGAGCGTCTCGGCGGCGGGGCCGCCGACGAGCGCGTCAGGGGCGACCGTGACGACCGCGTCGCGCAGGTCGGCGACGGTGTCGACCGCCTCCTGGCTGTCGGACGGCGCCTCGGTGGCCACGTCGACGCGGACCCGGCCGTCGACGACGACGGGGTCGGCCGGGGCGGCACCGGGGCCGCCGGGGGCGGCGCCGGCGGGTGCGCCGGTGGAGCCCGTGTAGGGCGTGGCGGACGCGACGCCGTCGACGTCCTGCGCCGCGGCGACGACGGCGTCGAGCTCGTCCTGCGCGACGATCACGACCGCGGGCTGCACGGCTCCCGCGGGGAAGTGCTCGGCGAGCACCTCCTCGCCCGCGACCGAGTCGACGGGGGTGAGGAACACGTCGGTCTGGCTCGTGCCGGACGCGCGGAACGTCGGGACGAACGCGGCCGCGACCAGCAGCACGGCGGCGCTGACGAGCCACACGGGACGAGCGCGGCGCGCGACGAACCGCGCCCAGCGCGCCCACAGGCCGGTGCCTTTGGAGGGGTCGGCGGCGGCGGGCGGCACCGTGGCCGCGTGCTCGCCGTGCGTGGCGGCGGTGGTCGTCGCCGCGGCGGGCCGGGGCGCGCGGGGCCAGAACAGCGCGCGCGAACGACGACCTGCGACGAGGAGCATCGCGGGCAGGAACGTGAGCGCGGCGAGCAGGGCGGCGCCGATGCCGATCGCGGCCACGGGGCCGAGGCTGCGGTTGGACGCGAGGTCGGACAGCAGGAGGCACAGCAGCCCCGCGACGACGGTCCCCGCGCTGGCGGCGACGGGCTCGAGCGTCTGGCGCCACGCGACGCGCATCGCGTCCGCCGGGTGCTCGGCGTGCCGCAGCTCCTCGCGGTAGCGCGCGACGAGCAGGAGCGAGTAGTCGACGGCGGCGCCGACGACGAGGATCGAGAGGATGCCCTGCGCCTGGCCGTTGAGGACGAGCACGCCCGCGTCGGCGAGCTCGTAGACCACCAGCCCGGCGAGCGCGAGTGCGAACACGGCCGTGAGGATGACGACGAACGGCAGGAACGGGGACCGGTAGACGACCACGAGGATGAGCAGGACCGCGCCGAGCGCGACGAGCAGGAGCAGGCCGTCGATGCCGGCGAACGCGGTGCCGAGGTCGGAGACGAAGCCGGCGGGTCCCGTGACCCACGCGTGCAGGCCGACGTCGCCGGCGGTGGTGGGGGTCGCGCCGAGGTCGTCCACGAGCGCGGTCCGCAGGTCGCCGATGAGCAGGTTCGTGAGGGACTCGTCGTCGACGAGCTGCTCGGCGGCCTGTCCGTCGAGCGGGACGGGCACGAGGATCGCTGCGCCGTCCTGCGACGGCACCGGCACCACGGGTCCGGTGAGGTGGTCGGCCCACGTGCCGCCGTCGACGGGCAGGGTCGGCACCTGCTCGGCGAACCGCGCCACGGCCTGGAGCTGGGCGTCGGTGACGTCCGAGCCGTCCGCCGGGGCGAGCACGACGAGCGCGGGTAGGGTCTGCGTGTCGACGAAGTCACGTGCGGCCTCGGCCGCGCGGGTGGACTGCGCCGACGACGGCAGGAACGCTGCCGCGTCGTTCGTCTGGACCTGGGAGAGGCGTCCTTGGGCCATGCCGCCCACGGAACCGAGACCGAGCCAGACGACGAGCACGGCGGCGACGGCGACCGCGCGCGCCACGGGATTCCTCAGCATGCTGAGCATCATGACGCCGCGGCGACGCCTCGGCAACCTGGAGGACGAGTGAGCACGCAGCAGCCGCGGGGCCGGCCCGACCACTGGCCGGTCGGACGCCTGCTGTCGACGGCCGCCCGCCGCGTCGAGCGCGCGTGGGACGCGCACCTCGCGTCCTGGGACCTCAACCACGCGAGCCTGCCCGTCCTCGTGCACGTCTCGATGGCGCCCATGTCCCAGCGCGAGCTCGCCGACGCGTGCGGCGTCACCGAGCAGACCATGAGCCGCGTCGTCGCCCGGCTCGAGCGCACGGGCTACGTCACGCGGCGCCGCCACGACGACGACCGCCGTCGGCACGTCATCGCGATCACGCCCGACGGCGCCCGCGCGCTCGCCGCGTGCGCCGACCCGGGCCCCGCCCAGGAGACCGTGCTCGGGCACCTGGCGCCCGAGCGTCGCGCGCTGCTCGACGAGCTGCTGCGTGAGGTCGTGCGCCCCGAGGACCTCGACCCCGAGGCCGTCGCGGCCGCCGCCCGGCCGGGGACCGCCGACGAGGGCTTAGCCTGACCTCCATGCGCGTCGAACCGCTCGACCTCGGCACCCGCCTGCAGCCGTACGTGCCGACCTGGGACCTGCAGCGCGAGGTGCACGCGGCCGTCGCCGCGGGCGAGCGCGAGGACACCCTGCTGCTCGTCGAGCACGAGCCCGTGTACACCGCGGGCAAGCGCACGGCCCGCTCGGACCGCCCCGTCGACGGCACGCCCGTCGTCGACGTCGACCGCGGGGGTCGCATCACGTGGCACGGCCCCGGGCAGCTGGTCGGCTACCCGATCGTGCGGCTCGCCGAGCCCGTCGACGTCGTGGCCTACGTCCGCGCGCTCGAGGACGCGCTCATGCGCACGTGCGCCGACGTGGGCGTCGCGACGGTGCGCGTCGAGGGGCGCAGCGGCGTGTGGTTCCCGGCCGACCCCGCGGACGCCTCCCCCGCACCCCGCCGCGAGCGCAAGGTCGCCGCGATCGGCGTGCGCGTGGCCCGCGGCGTCACGATGCACGGGTTCGCGCTGAACTGCACGGCGTCGCTCGACTGGTACTCGCGCATCGTGCCGTGCGGGATCGACGACGCCGACGTCACGACCCTGAGCGCCGAGGCCGGGCGCGAGGTCACGATCGCCGAGGTCACGCCGCTCGTCGTCGCCCACCTGCGCGACGCGCTCGCGCCGCTGCTGGCCGCGGGCGCGGCGGTCGCCGCGGGCTGAGACGGCGGTTCCGACCCCGGGCCGCTACGCCTCCTGGCCCACGGTCCGCAGCTCGCGCGCGACGCCCTCCGCCCACGTGCGCACGACGTCGAGGTCCCGGAAGTCCCCCGCGTCCGCGCGCGTGAGCGCGACGAGCGCGCGCTCGGAGATGTTCAGGCCGTCGCGGTCCAGCCGGCCGGCGAACGTCGCGACGTCGCGCACCCCGACGGTCTCGGCGATCCGCGTGACGTCGTCCGGCACCGTCGCCGGCACCGGCGGGTCGCCGACGGGTCCCGACCAGAAGAGCCACACCGGGCGCTGCCGCAGCTGGCCGCCCTGCCGGTCCACGAGGTCGCGCAGGCCGAGCGCGAGCCGCCCGACGTACACCGCCGAGCCGAGCACGACCGCGTCGTACGGCTCGACGTGCTCGACCTCGTCCGGCTCGACCTCGTCGACGTCGTGCCCGGCCGACCTCAGGACCTCGGCGACCACGTCGCCCATCTCGCGCGTCGCGCCGTGCCGCGACGCGACCGTCACCAGGACGTGCACCGTGCCACCTCCTCGCCCGGTCGCTCGGCGACCACGGACCCCCCGCGGGTCGCGGACCGGTATCTGCCCAGCGTCCCTCCCGGTCGTCGCGCCCGCCCGGGACGGAGGTCCCCGTCACACCCGGACGACGGGCCGGGCGCCGACCGCGCGGGTTACTCTGGCCGCGTGACGATCGCACCCGAGGGACGCCGCATGCTCCGGGTGGAGGCCCGCAACGCCGCCACGCCGATCGAGAAGAAGCCCGAGTGGATCCGCACGCGCGCGACCACCGGCCCCGAGTACAGCGAGCTCAAGGGCCTCGTGCGCCGCGAGGGCCTGCACACGGTCTGCGAGGAGGCGGGCTGCCCCAACATCTTCGAGTGCTGGGAGGACCGCGAGGCGACGTTCCTCATCGGCGGCGACCAGTGCACGCGCCGGTGCGACTTCTGCCAGATCGACACCGGCAAGCCGGCCGACTTCGACGCCGACGAGCCGCGGCGCGTCGCCGAGTCGGTGCAGGCCATGGGGCTGAAGTACTCGACCGTCACGGGCGTCGCGCGCGACGACCTGGCCGACGGCGGTGCGTGGCTCTACGCCGAGACCGTGCGGCAGATCCACGCGCTCAACCCGGGGACCGGCGTCGAGCTGCTGATCCCCGACTTCAACGCGGTGCCTGAGCTGCTCGACGTCGTCAACGAGTCGCGCCCCGAGGTGCTCGCGCACAACCTCGAGACCGTGCCGCGCATCTTCAAGCAGATCCGCCCAGGCTTCCGCTACGAGCGGTCGCTGTCGGTCATCACGCGCGCCCGCGAGGCCGGGCTCGTGACCAAGTCGAATCTCATCCTCGGCATGGGCGAGACGACGCAGGAGGCCGCGGACGCGCTGCGCGACCTGCACGAGGCCGGCTGCGACCTCGTCACCATCACGCAGTACCTGCGCCCCTCGGTGCGCCACCACCCCGTCGACCGCTGGGTGCGGCCCGAGGAGTTCGTCGAGCTGTCGGCCGAGGCCGAGCGCCTCGGCTTCCTCGGCGTCATGTCCGGGCCGCTCGTGCGCTCGTCGTACCGCGCCGGACGGCTCTGGGGCCAGGCGATGCGCCGCCGCGGGCTGCCGATCCCTGACGCGCTCGCGCACCTCGGCGAGCCGACGACGTCGCGCCAGGAGGCGTCGTCGCTGCTGGCCCGCGCGACCGTCGGCTGACCGGCCGCACCCCGGTAGACTCCCGACCCATGGCACGCGAGCGCTCCACGTCCCCCGACGCCCCCGCCAAGGGCGGCAAGGTCAAGAAGACCCGGTGGTACCACCAGGTCTGGCAGGCGTACCAGGTCACGCGGCAGACCGACCCGGCGGTGACGTGGATCATCCTCGCCGTCTTCGCCGGGGTGCTCGCGCTCGGCGTGCTCATCGGGGCCCTGACGGGCCACGTCGTGTACCTGCTGGTCATCAGCGTGCCGTTCGCGCTGCTGGGAGCGATGTTCGTGCTCGCGCGCCGCGCCGAGACCGCCGCCTACGCGCGGATCGACGGGCAGCCGGGCGCGTCGATGGCCGCGCTCAGCACGCTGCGTCGCGGCTGGACGTTCACGCAGGAGCCCGTCGCGGCCGACCCCCGCACGCAGGACCTCGTGTTCCGCGGCGTCGGACGCCCGGGCGTCGTGCTGATCGGCGAGGGCCCCGCGCACCGCATCGGCCGGCTGCTCGAGTCGGAGCGCAAGCGCACGGCGCGCGTCGTCTCGGGCGCGCCGATCCACCTGATCCAGGTCGGTGACGGCGAGGGCCAGGTGCCGCTGCGCAAGCTCCCCCGCACGGTCACGAAGCTCAAGGGCAACCTCACCAAGGCCGAGGTCGGCGAGGTGCTGCGCCGCGTGACGTCGCTCGGCGCGGTCAAGCTCCCGGTGCCCAAGGGCATCGACCCGATGCGTGCGCGCCCCGACCGCAAGGGCATGCGCGGCCGCTGACGTGCGAGGCGTCCGCCGTCAGCGACGGACGAGCACCGTGCCGGCGGCACGGTCGTGCAGGCCGCGCCCGTCGCCGTCCCAGACGACCGCGGGGATCACGAGGCACACGAGCAGCGTCCGCACGGCCGCGGCGACGATCCCGGGCGGGCCGTCGACGGGCGCCGGCGGCGTGCGCAGCGACGTCTGCGCGAGCCTGCGGACCTGCAGCCCGAGCAGCCGGTGCCCGAGCGTGTGGCCGAGCGTCGCGACGAGCACGAGGTTCTCGACCGCGAACACCGCGAGCGTCGCGAGCTCGTGCCCGCGGAACAGGAAGAGCCCGTCGTCCCGCACGGGCAGCAGCACGGCCGACACCGCGAGGCACGCGACCCAGTCGATCGCGAGCGCCACCAGGCGCCGGCCGGGCCGCGCCAACGAGCCGCTGCCCGACGCGGGGAGCCCGAGCCTGCTGCCGCGGTCCCCGTCGGAGCCGGGTCCGCCCTCGAGCCACGAGCCCACCGAGTCACGCGTCGCCATGCCACCAGCGTACGTGCGCCCTGCACGTCGCCCGCCCGGTGCACGGGACGCGAGATCGTTACACGGGGGCCCAGCGCGTAACCTGCCGGAAACAACGGGGCCACGGCGGGGAAACCCCCCGCTCCTAGCCTCGTCAGCGCCCGGGTCGACCGGGCACCACCGACCGAGGAGCAGCGGATGTTCACGAAGCCAGAGGAAGTCCTGGCGTTCATCAAGAGCGAGGACGTCAAGTTCGTCGACGTGCGGTTCTGCGACCTGCCGGGTGTGATGCAGCACTTCAACGTGCCGGCCGCCTCGCTCGACGCGGACTTCTTCACGGACGGCCAGATGTTCGACGGCTCGTCGATCCGCGGCTTCCAGGCCATCCACGAGTCCGACATGAAGCTCGTGCCCGACGTCACGACCGCATACGTCGACCCCTTCCGCGTCGAGAAGACGCTGAACATCAACTTCCACATCGTCGACCCGTACACCGACGAGCCCTACAGCCGCGACCCCCGCCAGGTCGCCGCGAAGGCCGAGGCGTACCTCAAGTCGACCGGCATCGCGGACACCGCGTTCTTCGCGCCCGAGGCCGAGTTCTACATCTTCGACGACATCCGCTTCGAGACGAAGCAGAACGCGTCGTACTACTACATCGACTCGATCGAGGCCGCGTGGAACACGGGCCGCGAGGAGGAGGGTGGCAACCTGGGGCACAAGACGCCCTACAAGGGGGGCTACTTCCCCGTCCCGCCGGTCGACCACTTCGCCGACCTGCGCGACCAGATCTCGCTGCAGCTCGACGCCCTCGGCCTGCAGGTCGAGCGCGCGCACCACGAGGTCGGCACCGCCGGCCAGGCGGAGATCAACTACCGCTTCGACACGCTGTCCAAGTCGGCCGACAAGGTGCAGCTGTTCAAGTACGTCGTGAAGAACGTCGCTCACGAGAACGGCCGCACGGCGACCTTCATGCCGAAGCCGCTGTTCGGCGACAACGGCTCGGGCATGCACGTGCACCAGTCCCTGTGGAAGGACGGCGAGCCGCTGTTCTTCGACGAGAAGGGCTACGGCGGCCTGTCGGACATCGCCCGCTGGTACATCGGCGGCCTGCTCAAGCACGCGCCGTCGCTGCTCGCGTTCACCAACCCCACGGTGAACTCGTACCACCGCCTGGTGCCGGGCTTCGAGGCGCCGGTCAACCTGGTCTACTCGGCCCGCAACCGCTCGGCGTGCATCCGCATCCCCGTCACGGGCTCGAACCCCAAGGCCAAGCGCGTCGAGTTCCGCGTGCCGGACCCGTCGTCGAACCCGTACCTCGCATTCGCGGCCATGCTCATGGCCGGCCTGGACGGCATCCAGAACCGCATCGAGCCGCCGGAGCCGGTCGACAAGGACCTCTACGAGCTGCCCCCCGAGGAGCACGCGCTCATCCAGCAGGTCCCGGGCTCGCTCGCCGAGGTGCTCGACAACCTCGAGGCCGACCACGACTGGCTGACCGCCGGCAACGTGTTCACGCCGGACCTCATCCGCACGTGGATCGACTACAAGCGCTCGGCCGAGGTCGACCCGATCCGGCTGCGCCCGCACCCGCACGAGTTCGAGCTGTACTACGACGTCTGATCGTCAGGTGTCACGGCTGCTCCCGTGAGCGCCTGACCTGCAGGAAAGCACCCCCGTCGCCCTCGAGGCGACGGGGGTGCTCCGCTGTGCGCACCCGGTCCCGGTGGCGCTCAGTACCGGAAGTGCGACACCCGGGCGCGCAGGTCCTCCGACGTGCGGGCCATCTCGCCGATCGCGGCACCCATCTGGTTGAGGGTCTCCGACGACGAGCTCGCGGCGGTGGCGACGCCCGTGATGTTCGAGGCGATCTCCCCCGACCCCGCGGCCGCCTCGCCGACCGACCGCGACATCTCGGTGGTCGTGGCGGTCTGCTCCTCGACCGCCGACGCGATCGTCAGCTGGTAGTCGTTGATCGACGCGATGATCTCGGCGATCTCGCCGATCGCACCGACGGCGCCGGACGTGTCGGTCTGGATGGCCTCGACGCGCCGCACGATGTCCTCGGTGGCCTTCGCCGTCTCCTGCGCGAGCTCCTTGACCTCACCGGCCACGACCGCGAAGCCCTTGCCGGCCTCGCCCGCGCGGGCCGCCTCGATGGTCGCGTTGAGCGCCAGCAGGTTCGTCTGCTCCGCGATCGACGTGATCACCTTGACGACGTTGCCGATCTCCTGCGACGACGTCCCCAGGCGCGAGACCTGCTCGTTGGTCGCCGCCGCGGCGTCGGTGGCCTGGCTCGCGACCTTGGCGGCCTGCGACGCGTTCTGCGCGATCTCGCGGATCGAGGCACCCATCTGCTCGGCGCCCGCCGCGACCGACTGCACGTTGCGCGACACCTGCTCGGCCGCGGCCGCCACGACGCCCGCCTGAGCCGACGTCTCGTCCGATCCCGCGACGACCTGGGTCGACGCGGCGGCGAGCTCCTCGGCCGCCGACGCGACGGTGTGCGCGGACTCCGCGACGCCGGACACGACCTCGCGCAGGCTCGTCTGCGCGAGGTCCAGCGAGCGCGCCATGTCACCGAGCTCGTCGGTGCTGCGCACGTGCGCCGTGTGCGTGAGGTCGCCGTCCGCCATGGCCTCGAGCGCCGTGCGCACCTCCCCGGCGTCCAGGGCGAGCCGCCGCGCGACCCGCAGACCGACCACCACGACGACGGTCAGGCCGAGCAGCAGCACGCCCACCACGGTCGCCAGCGTGCGGTTGACGTTGGCGCCCGACGCGGTCGCGTCCGCGTCGGCGGCCGCAGCGACGGCCGCGTTCTCGGCGGCGATCGCGTCCGCACCGATCGTCGTCTGCGGCAGGATCGCCGCCCGGTAGAACGCCGCGGCCCCCGCGACGTCCCCGCCGTCGGCCATCGGGAACAGCTCGTCCTTCGCGAGGCCGACCATCTCGGTCCAGGCGCCCTCGAACGCCGCGAACGCGTCGGCGTCGGCGGCCTGGTCCTCGTACGCCGCGAGCTGCTCGGCGATCGTCGCGACGTAGCCGTCGAGCTGGTCGCGCAGGTCGCCGCGGACCTGCTCGGAGGCCGCCGGGTACTCGACCATGCGGGCCCGTCCGGCCTGGAACGCGCGCGCGAGGTCGCTGACCTGGCTCAGCTGGGCGACGTTCGCGCTGGTCCGCTCGACGTCGGCGCGCAGCTGCGTCAGACCCAGCGCGGCGGACACCACGACGACGACGCCGACGAGGCCCGCGGCCGCGAGCAGTCCGAGGACCTTCCCCGCGATGGACAGACGCCGACCGCGGCGACGGGTGTGCGGGGCGACGGAAGGGTACGACATGGGTCTCCTGACGGTGGGCCGCGACGGCGCGCGACAGCGACCGCACACGGAGGGGGTTCACCTCTCCATCGGTTGCCCCGGGCGAAGGGTGAGCGCTCGTGGGCCGCGACCTGCACGGACGCCGCCCCGCGTCGGGACCGGCCCGCGTCAGCCGTAGAAGACGCGCTCGACGACGGCCCGCGCGCGCCGCGCGCCGCGCAGGTACGTGTCCTCGAGCTCGGCGCCCGAGCCCGGGGGCATCCCCAGGACGCGGGACACGCCGGCGAGCGCGACCCGGTCGTGCGGCAGGACGTCGGCGTGCGCGCCCTCGGCGCGGCCCGTCCACAGCACGTTCGCGTCCCGGATGCGCGACGCGAGCTCCCACGCCTCGCGCAGCACGGTCGCGTCGTCGGCGTCGAGCAGCCCGGCCTCGGTGGCGGCGGCGAGCGCGTCGAGCGTCGACGTCGTGCGCAGCGCGGGCACGGCGTGCGCGTGCAGCAGCTGCAGGAGCTGCGCCGTCCACTCGACGTCGCTGATGCCGCCGCGGCCGAGCTTGAGGTGGCGGGTCGGGTCGAGGCCGCGCGGCAGCCGTTCGGCCTCGACGCGCGCCTTGATGCGACGCACCTCGCGGACCGCGGCGGGGTCGAGCCCGCCCTCGGGGTAGCGCAGCGGGTCGACGAGCGCGACGAACCGCTCCCCCAGCCCGGTGTCCCCGGCGACCGGTCGGGCCCGCAGCAGCGCCTGGCTCTCCCAGGTCGCGGACCAGCGCGCGTAGTACTCGGCGTACGCGTCGAACGAGCGCGCGAGCGGTCCGTTGCGACCCTCGGGGCGCAGGTCCGCGTCCACGCTCAGCGTGGGCTCCGGCCCGACCGACCCCAGCAGCTGCCGCAGCTGCGACGCGACCGCGACCGCGAACTGCTGCGCGGCCTGCGGGTCGGCGCCCGGCACCGGGTCGTGCACGAACAGCACGTCGGCGTCGGACGAGTACCCCATCTCACGGCCGCCCATGCGCCCCATCGCGACGACGAGCAGACGCGTCGGGCTCGCGTCGACCCCCGCGGCGGCGCGCGCCTCCGCCTCGGCGACACGCAGCGTGCCCGCGAGGACGGCGTCGGCCGCGTTCGTGAGGCTGTGCGACGCGCGCACGCCCGTCGTGCCGCCGAGCACGTCGGCGACGGCGGTCCGGGCGAGCTCGCGACGGCGCAGCGCGCGCAACGCCGTCACGGCGGGCACCGGTTCGCTCGCCCGCCGCAGCACGGCGTCGGCCTCCGCGACGAGCCGCTCGGCGGACCGCGGCGCGAGCTCGGCGTCGTCGTCGAGCCACGTCACGGAGTTCGGCGAGCGCGACAGCGCGTCGGCCGCGTACCGCGAGGTCGACAGGACCTGCGCGAGACGCTGCCCCGCGGTGCCGGAGTCGCGCAGGAGCTTGAGGTACCAGTGCGTCGAGCCGAGCTGCTCGGACAGCCGCCGGAACGCGAGCAGACCGGCGTCGGGGTCGGCGCCCTCGGCGAACCAGCCGAGCATGACCGGCAGCAGCTGCCGCTGGATCGCCGCCCGCCGCGAGACGCCCTCCGAGAGCGCGGCGATGTGCCGGACCGCACCCGCCGGGTCGCGGTAGCCGATGGCCGCGAGGCGCGCGCGCTGCGCCTCGGGCGCCAGGCTCGCCTCCTCGGTCGACAGCCGCGCCGTCGCCGGCAGCAGGGGTCGGTAGAACAGCTCCTCGTGCAGGCGCCGCACCTCGCGGCGCGTCGTGCGCCACCGCTCCAGCAGCCCCTCGGGGCCCTCGATGCGCATCCGCATGGTCCGGGAGAGCCGCCGCAGGTCGGGCTCCGACGTCGGCACCAGGTGCGTGCGCTGCAGGCGGTGCAGCTGGATCCGGTGCTCCATCATGCGCATCCAGCGGTAGCAGACCGCGAGCTGAGCGGCGTGCTCACGCCCCACGTAGCCGCCGGCCGCGAGCGCCGCGAGCGCCGTGAGCGTCGACGGGCTGCGGATCGACTCGTCGGCGCGCCCGTGCACGAGCTGCAGCAGCTGCACCGTGAACTCGACGTCGCGCAGGCCCCCCGCACCGAGCTTGAGCTGCCGGTCCGCCTCCGCGCGCGGGATGTGCGCCTCGACGCGGCGCCGCATGGCCTGCGCGTCCTCGACGAAGTTGTCGCGCTGCACCGCCGCCCACACGAACGGGTTGACCGTGTCGACGTACGCGCGGCCCAGGTCGGCGTCCCCGGCGAGCGGCCGCGCCTTGAGCAGGGCCTGGAACTCCCACGTCCTGGCCCACCGCTCGTAGTACGCGCGGTGGCTCGCGAGCGTCCGCACGAGCGGGCCGTCCTTGCCCTCGGGGCGCAGCGCGGCGTCCACCGGCCACAGCGCGGGCTCGCCCGCGGGCGCCGAGCACGCGCGCGCGAGGCCCGCCGCGAGCCGCGCGCCGGCCACGAGCGCCTCGTCCTCGGGCGTGCCGTCGACCGGCTCGGCGACGTACACGACGTCGACGTCCGACACGTAGTTGAGCTCGCGCCCGCCGGCCTTGCCCATGCCGATGACCGCGAGCCGCACGCCGCACCCCTCGTCGTCGAGGTCGGCGCGCGCGAGCGCGAGCGCCGCCTCGAGGGCCGCGGCCGCGAGGTCCGCGAGCGCGGCCGCGACACCCGGCAGCCGGGTCAGGGGGTCCTCGGCGGTGAGGTCGGTCGCGGCGATGCGCAGCAGCCGCGTGCGGTAGGCGCGCCGCATCGCGTCGACGCCCGGCGTGCCGGCCAGCCCGGCGACGGGCACGTCCGCGGCGGGGTCGGCGTCCACGGCGCGCAGCAGCTCGGCGCGCACGTGGGCGGCGGCGACGCCCGTGCCCGGCGTCGGGTCGGCGACCGCGAGCAGGTTCACGGGGTGCGCCGCGAGCGCGTTCCCGAGCGCCGACGACGCACCCGTGACGGCCAGCAGGCGGGCGCGCGCGGGGCCGTCGTCGGCGAGCACGTCGTGCAGCAGCGCCGTGAGGCGGTCGTCGCGCTGGACCG
Organism: Cellulomonas sp. HD19AZ1; assembly: GCF_004535805.1. Lineage (NCBI taxonomy): Bacteria > Bacillati > Actinomycetota > Actinomycetes > Micrococcales > Cellulomonadaceae > Cellulomonas > Cellulomonas sp. HD19AZ1. The sequence continues at coordinate 590,707 of NZ_SPHX01000001.1, read as the reverse complement.
CGCCCGCGAGCTTGGCGACCGCGAGCAGCGCCTCGTCGGGGTCCCCGACCTCCGCGAGCGCCGCGACCACGTGCTCGACGACCTCGGCGTCGACGGCCGCGAGCGCGGGGTCGCCCAGGAGCCGTTCGCCCCGGGGCACGTCGGCCACGCCGACGCGCGTCAGCCGCGTCGGGAGCGACGAGCCGCGGCCCGGCGTCGTGGCCACGGTCAGACGAGCGGCAGGAACCGCTGCAGCTCGTACGGCGTGACCTGCGCGCGGTACTCGGCCCACTCCTGGCGCTTGTTGCGCAGGAAGTAGTCGAAGACGTGCTCGCCGAGGGTCTCGGCGACCAGCTCCGAGCGCTCCATGACGGCGATCGCCGCCTCGAGCGACGTCGGCAGCGGCTCGATGCCGAGCGCCTTGCGCTCGGCGTCGGTGAGCTCCCACACGTCGTCGTCGGCGCCCTCGGGCAGCTCGTAGCCCTCCTCGATGCCCTTGAGCCCGGCCGCGAGCAGCACCGCGAACGCGAGGTACGGGTTCGTCGCCGAGTCCACCGCGCGGTACTCGACGCGGCTCGAGTTGCCCTTGCCGGGCTTGTACATCGGCACGCGCACGAGCGCCGAGCGGTTGTTGTGGCCCCAGCAGATGAACGAGGGCGCCTCGGCGCCGCCCCACAGCCGCTTGTAGGAGTTGACGAACTGGTTGGTCACGGCCGTGATCTCGGCCGCGTGCGTGAGCATGCCCGCGATGAACGAGCGCGCGACCTTCGACAGCTCGAGCGGCGCACCCGGCTCGTGGAACGCGTTGCGGTCGCCCTCGAACAGCGACACGTGCGTGTGCATGCCCGACCCCGGCTGGTCGGCCAGCGGCTTGGGCATGAACGACGCGAACACGCCCTGCTCGAGCGCGACCTCCTTGACGACCGTGCGGAACGTCATGATGTTGTCGGCGGTGGTGAGCGCGTCGGCGTACCGCAGGTCGATCTCGTTCTGACCCGGACCGGCCTCGTGGTGCGAGAACTCGACCGAGATGCCCATGGACTCGAGCATCGTGATCGCGGCGCGGCGGAAGTCGTGCGCGGTGCCGCGCGGCACGTGGTCGAAGTAGCCGCCCTGGTCGACCGGGACGAGCGGCCGCGACGGGTCCGCGGGCGCGTCGAACAGGTAGAACTCGACCTCGGGGTGCGTGTAGAACGTGAACCCGCGGTCGCTCGCGCGGTTCAGCGCACGCTTGAGGACGTAGCGCGAGTCCGCGAGCGACGGCTCGCCGTCGGGCGTCAGCAGGTCGCAGAACATGCGCGCGGTGCCGTGCCGCTCGCCGCGCCACGGCAGGATCTGGAACGTCGACGGGTCGGGCTTGGCGATCATGTCGGCCTCGTACACGCGCGTGAGGCCCTCGATCGAGCTGCCGTCGAAGCCGATGCCCTCGCTGAACGCCTGCTCGAGCTCGGCAGGCGCGACGGCGACCGACTTGAGCATGCCCAGCACGTCCGTGAACCACAGACGGATGAAGCGGATGTCCCGCTCCTCGACGGTCCGGAGGACGAACTCCTGCTGCCTGTCCATGCGTACATCCTGCCTGATGACCCGACCCCGCAGGGCGTGCGTCCACCGCGCGGCGCGTCCGGGCCCGACCGGGGCTCCGCGCACGTGCCGGGACGCGTGCCGACGGCGGCGCGGGTGCCCGTCCCCGGGCGTCCCGCGAGGTGCCCCGGGCTAGGCTCGCGCCATGTCGACGAGCGACGCCCCGACCCCCCGCCGAGTCCGCGTGCACCACCTGCAGGCCGCGAAGGAGCGCGGCGAGCGCCTGACGATGCTGACCGCGTACGACGCGGTCACCGCGCGCCTGTTCGACGAGGCCGGCATCGACATGCTGCTCGTCGGCGACTCCATCGGGAACACGATGCACGGCTACGCGACCACGCTGCCCGTCACGCTCGACGAGATCGTCGTCGCCGCCCGCGCCGTCGCGGGCGCCGCGCGGCGCGCGTTCGTCGTCGCCGACCTGCCGTTCGGCACGTACGAGGCCGGACCGGAGCAGGCCCTCGCGAGCGCGGTGCGGGTCATGAAGGAGACCGGCGTCTCGGCCGTGAAGATCGAGGGCGGGCAGCGCTCGGTCCCGCAGATCCGCGCGCTCACCGCGGCGGGCGTCCCGGTCGTGGCTCACCTCGGCTACACGCCGCAGTCCGAGAACGCGCTGGGCGGCCCGCGCGTGCAGGGCCGCGGCCAGGCGGCCGAGCAGATCAGCGACGACGCGGTCGCCGTCACCGAGGCCGGTGCCGTCGCGGTCGTGCTCGAGATGGTGCCCGCGCCGGTCGCGGCACGCATCACCGAGGTCGTGCGGATCCCGACGATCGGGATCGGCGCCGGCGCGGAGTGCGACGGGCAGGTGCTGGTGTGGGTCGACATGGCCGGCATGGGCGACTGGTCCCCGCGCTTCGCCAAGCGGTTCGGCGAGGTCGGGCAGGCGCTCACCGCGGCGGCCCGGGCCTTCGCCGACGAGGTGCGCGGGGGCGCGTTCCCCGCCGCGGAGCACTCCTTCGACGCGTGAGCCGGCGGGGCGGCCGCGGGCGCCGTCAGGCGTTCTCCTCGGCTTCCCGGCGGTCCTCCTCGTCCCACGCCTTCGAGCGCTCGCGCGCGGTCTCGAGCGCGTGCGCGGCCTCCTCGCGCGTGGCGTACGGGCCCATGCGGTGCGACCAGTCGCTGCGCGGACCCTCCTCGACCTCGTGCGTCCGGGTGTTGAAGTAGAACTCGGCCACCAGGGCACCTCCCGTCCCGGCGGGCCGGGCGGCACCGCCGCTACGTAGACTGCCAGTCATGCCGCCGGTCCACTCGCGCACCGCCCTCACCCCCGGCCGCGTCGGCCCCCGACGCACGGTCCCGGCGCACGTCGCGCGTCCCGAGTACGTCGACAAGCCGATGCCGACACCCTGGCGGGGCTCGGACGTGCTGGACGCCGACACCGTCGAGCGTGTGCGCGTCGCGGCTCGGCTCGCGGCGCAGGCGCTGCAGGAGGTCGGCCGGCACGTGGCCCCCGGGGTCACGACCGACGAGCTCGACGCGATCGGCCACGAGTTCCTCGTCGACCACGGTGCCTACCCCTCGACGCTCGGCTACCGCGGCTTCCCGAAGTCGCTGTGCACGTCGCTCAACGAGGTGATCTGCCACGGCATCCCCGACTCGACCGTGATCGAGGACGGCGACATCGTCAACGTCGACGTCACGGCGTACGTGGGCGGCGTGCACGGCGACACCAACGCGACGTTCCTCGCGGGCGACGTCGACGAGGACTCGCGCCTGCTCGTCGAGCGCACGCGCGAGGCGCTCGAGCGCGGCATCAAGGCCGTCCGCCCGGGCCGGGAGATCAACGTCATCGGCCGCGTCATCGAGAAGTACGCCGCGCGGTTCGGGTACGGCGTGGTGCGCGAGTTCACGGGCCACGGCGTGGGCCCCGCGTTCCACACGGGCCTCGTCGTGCCGCACTACGACGCCGCACCCGCGTACGACACCGTGATCCAGCCCGGGATGGTGTTCACGATCGAGCCCATGCTCGACCTGGGCACCGCGGACTGGGAGATGTGGGACGACGGCTGGACCGTCGTCACGGCCGACCGCAGCCGGTCGGCGCAGTTCGAGCACACCCTGCTGGTCACCGACACCGGGGCGGAGGTCCTGACGCTGCCATGAGCAAGGACGAGCACACGGGCAAGAAGCACGCGCACGACGACGAGGTGACGACGGCCTTCGGCGTCGACATCGGCGGGTCGGGCATCAAGGGCGCGCCGGTCGACCTGGGCACGGGCGAGTTCGCCGCCGACCGGGTGCGCATCCCGACGCCGCAGCCCGCGACGCCGCAGGCCGTCGCCGAGACCGTCGCCGAGGTCGTCGACGCGTTCTCGCTCGGCACGCACGTGCCCATCGGCGTGACGTTCCCGGCCGTCATCCGGCACGGCGTCGCGCAGTCCGCCGCGAACGTCGACGACTCCTGGATCGGCACCGACGTCGAGAAGACGATCGGCGCCGCCACGGGGCGGCGCGTCGTGGCCGTGAACGACGCCGACGCCGCCGGGTACGCCGAGGTCGTCCACGGCGCCGCCAAGGACGTCCCGGGCGTCGTGCTGGTCGTCACGCTCGGCACGGGCATCGGCTCGGCGCTCGTCGTCGACGGCGTGCTCGTGCCCAACACCGAGCTCGGGCACCTCGAGATCGACGGCCACGACGCCGAGTCGCGCGCGTCCGACGCGGCGCGCGACCGCGAGGACCTCACGTTCGAGCAGTGGGCGACGCGGCTGCAGCGCTACTTCACCGTGGTCGAGAACCTGTTCTGGCCCGACCTCATCGTCGTGGGCGGCGGCGTCAGCAAGAAGCACGACCAGTTCCTGCCGCTGCTCGACCTGCGCACGCCGATCGTGCCCGCGGGGCTGCGCAACGCGGCCGGCATCGTCGGGGCCGCGCACCTGGCCGCGAGGCGTCGCTGACGTGCCCGGCTGGGTCGTGGTCGTCGCGGCCGTGGTCGTCGCGCTCGTGGCGCTCGACCGGGCCGTGGCGCACGGGTGGTTCGACCGCTGGCGGGTGAGCGTCCGCTCGGGGCGGGACGCCGACGGCGGCGGCGTCACTGGCGGCGGCGGGATGATGGGCGACTTCGTCGAGATCTTCCAGCCGAGCGTCACGCACCTCGTGGCCGAGCAGGAGCGGCAACGGCTCGACGTCGTGCGCGAGGGCGACGCGGCACCTCCACGAGATCGACCCGCCCCGGACGGAGACACGCAACCTACGGTCCCGTAGGGTGGGCGGCATCCGGAAGACGAGCACCTGCTCACTCCACGGCTGGGAAGTCGACGTCGAGCCCTGGAGGTCATGTGGCTCCTGCACCCGTACCCACCGCTCCCACCCGCCCGCGACAGGCGGCCGCCACCGGCAGCTACCACGAGCTCCTGGCGGAGGTGCGTGAGGCCGGTCTGCTCGAGCGGACGCTCGGGTTCTACGCCTGGCTCGTCGCCGGCCTCACCGTCGCGCTCGCCGGCCTCGTGACCGCGTTCGTGCTGATCGGCCACTCGTGGTGGCAGCTCGCGGTCGCCGCCGGCCTGGGGATCGTGCTGACGCAGTTCGCGTTCGTCGCGCACGAGGCGTCGCACCGCCAGGTCATGCTGACGGGCCCCGCCAACGACCGGCTGGGGCGGATCCTCGCCAACGGCGTCGTCGGCATCAGCCACTCGTGGTGGATGACGAAGCACACGCGGCACCACGCCAACCCCAACCGGATCGGCAAGGACCCGGACATCGAGCGGGACACGATCTCGTTCCTCGAGCAGGACGCCGCGCAGCAGAGCGGGTTCATGGGCGCCCTGACGCGCCGCCAGGGCTGGCTGTTCTTCCCGCTGCTGACGCTCGAGGGCGTCAACCTGCACGTGCTCGCGGTCCGCAGCCTCCTCGCGTCGCCGTCGACGCGTGCGCGCAACCTCGAGCTGCTGACGATCGCCCTGCGGCTGAGCGTCTACGTCGCGCTGGTCGTGTGGGCGCTGCCGCTGGGCATGGCCGCCGCGTTCCTCGCCGTGCAGCTCGCGGTCTTCGGCGTGTACATGGGCGCGTCGTTCGCGCCGAACCACAAGGGCATGGCGGTCATCCCCGCCGAGAGCCGGCTCGACTTCCTCTCCAAGCAGGTCCTCACGTCGCGCAACATCCGCGGCGGCGCCTGGGTGACGACGCTCATGGGCGGCCTGGACGCGCAGATCGAGCACCACCTCTTCCCGAGCATGGCGCGCCCCCACCTCGCGCGGGCCCGTCGCATCGTGCGGGAGCACTGCGCACGCGTCGGCATGCCGTACACCGAGACGTCGCTCGCGCGCTCCTACCTCCTGGTCGTGCAGTACCTCAACCGCGTGGGCCTCGCCGCGCGCGACCCGTTCGACTGCCCCATGGTGCAGCGGTTCCGCCCGCGCAGCTCACGCTGACGACACCAGGCTGACGCCCGACGACGCGCGTCACAGGATCTGCACAGGTCCCGCCGCCGACCCGACGCCCGCCCGCACCCGCGGGCGGGCGTCGCGCGCTGAGATGGTCACGTGCTGCGCGACCTGCGACTCCACCTCCCGCGGCCCGGCGTGCGCGAGCTCACGGTCGTCGAGGAGCGCATCGACGCGTGGGCGCGCGGCCGCCTCCAGCGCCTGCGGGGCCGACGCGCGCGGACGTGGCTCGTCGAGCTGACGGTCTTCACGCTCAAGCAGGGCTGGGCGTGCCTGTTCGGCGCCCTGCTGCTGGCGCTTCTTCTCGCGGCGCGGTTCTGGTACCCCGACGGCGCGTGGCTCGCGCGGAACGACGCCCTGACGCTGGCGGCCCTCGGCCTGCAGGTCGGCATGCTCGCGACCCGGCTCGAGACGGTGCGCGAGATGCGCGTCGTGCTGCTGTTCCACGTCGTCGGCACCGTCATGGAGGTCTTCAAGACCGACGTCGGGTCGTGGTCCTACGCGACCGAGGGCGTGCTGCGCGTCGGCGCGGTGCCGCTGTTCTCGGGGTTCATGTACGGCGCGGTCGGCTCGTACCTCGTGCGCGTGTTCCGCATCTTCGAGCTGCGGTTCGACCGCTACCCGCGGCGCTGGGTGACGGCCGTCGTGGCGGCGGCGATCTACGCGAACTTCTTCACGCACCACTGGGTGGCCGACGCCCGCTGGGTGCTGGTCGGCGCGGTCGTGGTCGTCTTCGGCCCGTGCGTCATGCACTTCCGCGTGCACGCCGCGCGTCTGCGCATGCCGCTGCTGCTGGCGTTCACGCTCGTGGCGTCGTTCATCTGGCTCGCCGAGAACGTCGCGACGTTCGCCGGCGCGTGGCTCTACCCGTCGCAGGAGGCCGGGTGGCACCCGGTCGGCGGGGCGAAGCTCGGGTCCTGGTTCCTGCTGATGATCATCTCGGTCGTGCTCGTCACGTGGGTGCACCCGCCGCAGCGGCCCGACGCCCCGGCGACGCCCGGCGACGCGACGGGGGGCCACTGACGGGTGCCGGGCTCAGTGCCGCGCGGCGCGCTCGCGCGCCCACGCGCGGTGCAGGCTCAGCACCAGCCGGAAGAGCCGCTCGCGCGTGCGCTCGTCGAGCTCGAGGAGATCGCAGCCGTACCGCCACTCGTGCTGCCCCTCCTCGACGCGCAGCACGCGGGCGACGAGGTCGACCGACTCGTCGCCGACGGGCATGGGGAAGCGCACGACGTCACCCCGGTGGAGCAGGCGCCGCGTCACGAACCGCACGCCCGACGCGCTGACGTCCACGACCGTGACCGGCAGGGCCTGCGTGCCGCCGGCGGTCTCCAGCTTGCCCAGCGCGCTCACACGGTAGAACGCGCGCGCCGCGGACCTGCGCTGGTTCGGCTCGCCGCGCTCGAGCACGACGACACGCACCTCACCGTCCGTCATGCCGCCCAGCAGCCCGACGTACGGGCAGCGGCCGCGCACCGGGTCGAGCACCGTGACCGTCGCCGCGTCGCCGATCTCGCGCCCCTCGGGGAGCTCGTCCACCTCGAGCACGAGCAGGTCGCCCTCGAAGGTCCGGACGTGGCCCTCGACCTCGCCGGTCTTCGTCCCGAGACGGCACAGGGCCAGCTCGTGCACGTGACACCTCCTCGGGTTCGCGCAGGACGCGCCGCAGCGCGCCCACGATCAGGACATCCGCCCAGTTGTACTGGGCGGCCCCTTCGCCGCCAACCGCCGGCCGGGTGGTCACGGACAAGATCACCCGGCGCGGGGGTCGCTCCCCCGGGTGGGGCGTACGTCCTCGTCCGCGTCCGCCGACGAGGAGGGCCCGTCGCCGCCGTCACGCCGACGCCGGTGCGTCTGGCGGAACTGCTCGGCGATCTGCTGGGCCTGCGCGCTCACCAACCAGCGGTAGGAGTCGTGCAGGCGAGCGGTACGTGCAGGGTCGAGCCCACGGTCGCAGGCCGACAGCCAGGCACGCTTCGCGGCGAGGATGTCCGCGTCGGTCACGTCCACACGAGGGTCGGTCTCGTCTGCCATATGTCCAGAATGAGCGCCTATGCCCGCAATGTGCGCGTCGTCCGGCAGCATTCACCCGCTGCACCAGGCTCCCGGGTGACGCTTTTCACCCGGTGCTGGGCCATGCAGGTCAAGCGCCCGAAGGGCGGATGAGTCAGCCGGTACGCCGGGTTCTGTCCCCCCGTCCGGTTGCCCGGGCGGGGGTGGCGACCATCCATCTACGACGTACGTTGCCGCACGCCTCCAGCGGCCTACCCGGGAGCTCGGGCGGGCAACCCTCGAACGCTCCCTGTCTGGCCTTGCTCCGGGTGGGGTTTGCCGAGCCGCACCGGTCACCCGGTGCGCTGGTGGTCTCTTGCACCACCGTTTCACCCTTACCCCGCCGGCCGAGGCCGACGTGGCGGTCTGTTCTCTGTGGCACTGTCCCGCGGGTCACCCCGGGTGGGCGTTACCCACCACCCTGCCCTGCGGAGCCCGGACGTTCCTCGGCGGGACCCGAGGGTCCCGACGCGGCCGCCTGGCTGACTCATCCGCGGCGGTCAGCCTACCCGTGTCAGACGTCGACGCGGTACGGCAGCGCGAGCTCGTCGCCGCTGCGCCCGCGGATGCCCCAGTGCGTGGGCGGGCTCTCGAGGACCACGACCTCGAGGTCGTCGGCGTCGAGCCCGAGCGCGGGGGCGACGTCGTCGAAGAACGCCGCGATCAGCGCGCGCACGGCCGCCGGGCTGCGCGCGCCGAAGCAGACCACCTCGACCACGAGGCAGGCGTCCGAGCGCGGCGCGACGAGGTCGTCGTCGTCCAGCAGGGAGAAGCGGTGGAACCGCTTGTCGGCGGGCAGCCCCCACGCGCCGGTGAGCGCGGCGTGCACGGCGTCGGACACCTCGGCACGCCGCGCGGCCCACACCGAGCGCCGCCCGTGGATCTTGACCTGCGCCACGTCACACCCCTGCGTCGTCGGACTCCCGGCGCGCACACCGTACCCTCGTGCGGTGCTCGTCCTGCTCCCGCCGTCCGAGGGCAAGACGCCCGCCCCCTCCGACGCCGCCCCGGTCGACCTGTCGACGCTCGCGCACCCCGCGCTGACGCCGGTCCGCGAGCGCGTGCTCGACGCGCTCACCGCGGTCAGCGCCCGGCCCGACGCGTGCACCGTGCTGGGCGTCTCCCCCGGCCTCGCCGCCGAGGTGGCGCGCAACACGACGATCCGCACCGCCCCGGCCGCACGCGCGTCCCGGGTCTACACGGGCGTGCTGTACGGCGCGGCGGCCCTGGACACCCTGAGCCCGGCGGCACGGGCACGCGCCGTCGCGAGCGTGCGCGTCGTCTCGGCGCTGTGGGGCGTGCTCACGGTGGACGACGCCGTGCCCGCCTACCGGCTGTCGATGGGGACTGACCTCCCAGGCGTCGGCCCGCTCGCCGCCGCGTGGCGCGGGCCGCTGGGCGACGCGCTGGACGTCGAGGCCGACGGCGACCTCGTCGTGGACTGCCGCTCGGCGGCCTACCGGGCCGCGTGGACGCCGCCGGCGGGCGCCCGCTGGGTCGACGTGCGCGTGCTGCGGGAGGTCGACGGCCGCCGGTCGGTCGTGTCGCACCACGCCAAGCACACGCGTGGCGTGCTGACGCGTCACCTCGTGACCCGGCGCGGCCGCGCACCGCGCGACGCCGAGGAGCTCGCGCACGCCGCCAGCGCGCTCGTGGGCGACGCGCTGCACGCGGTCGAGCTCGGGCCCGCGCCGCGACGCGGTGCGCGCACCCTCAGCCTCGTCGTGCTCTGACACCCGCGCGGGCCGCGTCGACGCGGCCCGCTCGCCGGTGCGACGTCCTGGGGCTGCGCGGCTCGGCGTACGCCCGCCACGTGCCTGCCGACCCCTGTGCGGCGTTCCGGCGGCCAGGCCGCCGGAACGCCGCACACGAGCGCCTCAGCCGCGCGCCCAGCCCTCGCTCGGCGCCCCCGCGACCGCGATCTCGTCACGCCGGTCGGCGAACAGCCGCACGATGCTCACGGACGCGGGAGCCACGCGCAGCTGGCTCCAGGTGCCCGGATCCGACCCGAGGGTGACGCCGAGCGCCGCGCGGATCGCGACCGCGTGCGACACGACCACGACCGTGCGGTCCCCGCCGCCGGCGCGCAGCGCGTCGAGCCCGCGCCGCAGCCGCTCGCCCACGTCGGCGATGGACTCGCCGCCGGGCGGCCGCACGCGGCCCGACGTGTGCCACGGCTCGAGCTCGCCGGGCCACCGCTCCTCGATCTGCTCGGCCGTGAGCCCCTGCCACGCGCCGAAGTCGGCCTCCTGGAAGGCCGCGTCGGTGCGCACCGGCAGCCCGAGCCGCTCGGCGATCACCGCGGCCGTCTCCTGCGTGCGCACCATCGGGGACGCGACGACCTCGCCCGGGAAGGGGATGTCCCCCCACAGGTCGCGTCCGACGCGCTCGACGAGCGCCGCGGCGGACCGGGCCTGCGCACGGCCGTGCTCGTCGAGCGGCGGACCGGGCTCCGACGAGCCCGAGTACCCGCGGGACACCGTCATCGTCGTCTGGCCGTGCCGCACCAGCACGACCGTCGTCGGCTGCTCGTCGTCGAAGCGCGGCGACGCGCCGGACGGCCGGGACGCCCGGCGCCGCGGCGTGGCCGAGGCGCCCGACGCGGTCGGGTCCGCCGGGTCGACCGCGAGCGGGTCGGAGGTCGGGTCGGGCGAGGCGTCGGCCGGCTGCGTCGGGATCACCCCCGCAGTCTCTGCCGTGCGCGGTCGGGCGTCCAACCGGGGTCGGCGCGCCACCGCCCCCGCCCGGGCGCGGCCTCCCGCACCGGCGGGCCCGCGGTCCGCGGGCGTCAGCCCTCGGCGCCCCGCACGAGGATCCGGCCGCACTCCTCGCAGCGCACGATCGCGTCCGCCGGGCGCGCGCGGATCGCCTCGAGGTCGAGCGGGTTGAGCTCGAGGCGGCAGCCCTCGCAGCGGCTGCCGCGCAGGGCCGCGGCCCCGCTGCCGCCGAGCTGGCCGCGCAGCCGCTCGTAGAGCGCCACGAGCCCGGCGTCGAGCCCGTCCGCGGTGCGGTCGCGCTGCGCACGCACGCGGTCGGCCTCGGCGTCGACCTGCGCCCAGCCGGCGTCGCGCTCGGCGACGACCTCGTCGCGCGCGGACACGAGCGCGGCGTGCGCCTGCTCGAGCTCGGCGAGCGCCGCCTCGTGGGCGTCGAGCCGCTCCATGACCTCGAGCTCGACGTCCTCGAGGTGCGACTGCCGGGCCGCGAGGCTCGCGAGCTCGCTCGTGAGCGCCTGCGCGTCCTTCGCCGACACCTGCCCCGCGTCGAGGCGCTGCTGGTCGCGCGTGGCGCGGTTGCGCACCTGGGCGACGTCGGCCTCGGCCTTCGCGAGCTCGGCGCGCAGGTCGGAGGCCGCCGTGCGCGACGTGACGAGCGCGGTGTCGAGGTCCGCGAGCTGGGCGTCGAGCTCGACGATCCGGGCGAGCGCCGGGAGCGACCGCCGCTGGTGCGCGAGCTGCGCGAGTCGGGTGTCGAGCTCCTGGACGTCGAGGAGTCGTCGCTGGTCGGCTGCGGGGGCGGTGCTCACGGAGATCCTTCCGGCTGGGACGTCTGCCGCACGTGTCCCGTCCACGGGTCGGTGCGGCGCGTGCTGACGCGGGTCTCCACCGTAGTGCCCCCGGCTGCCAGGTCGGCGCGCAGGTCCACCGCGGCGCGCGGCAGCCACACCCACTCGGACGCCGCGTGCGCGAGGTCGACCAGCGCGGGCCGCGGCGGGCCCCCCGCCGACTCGAACGCGGCGCGTTCCTGCTGCTCGGACGCGGGGTGGTGACGCAGGTCCGCCGTGACGTACGCGTCGACGTCGGCGGCGCGCACGGCGTCGAACAGCGAGTCGCCCGACCCGCCGAGCACGGCGACGCGCCGCACGGGCATGTCCGGGTCGCCCGCCCAGCGCACGCCCTGCGCCGTGGCGGGCACGGCCGCGGCGACGTCGGCGGCGAACCGCACGAGCGGCACGGGCTCCGGGAGCGTCCCGACGCGCCCGAGCCCCGTGTCACCGGGCAGCGCCGCGAGCTCGAGGACGTCGAACGCGGGCTCCTCGTACGGGTGCGCCGCGCGCATGGCGGCGACGACGCGCGCCCGCAGGCCGCGGGGCGCGACCATCTCGACGCGCACCTCGGGCAGCGTCTCGCGGTGCCCGACCTCGCCGACCGCGGGTGCCGCACCCGCGAGCGGCGTGAACGTCCCTTGCCCGGTGGTGGTCCAGGCGCACCGCTCGTAGGCGCCCACGTGCCCGGCGCCGGCGGCGGCCATCGCGTCGACGAGCGCGTCGGCGACGTCGACCGGCGCCATCACCACGTGCTTGTCGAGCGCGGGCGCGTCGGCGGCCACGAGCGGCACGGTGCCGACGAGGCCGAGGACGTCGGCGAGCGACTCGGCGACACCGCCGTGCGCCGAGTCCGCGTTGGTGTGCGCCGTGTACAGGCCGCACCCCGCGCGGACCAGGCGGTGCACGAGCGCACCCTTGTACGTCGTGGCGGCGACCGAGTGCACGGGTCGCAGCAGCAGCGGGTGGTGGGTCACGAGCAGGTCGGCGCCCCACTCCTCGGCCTCGTCGACGACCGCCGCGACGGGGTCGACGGCGAACAGCACGCGCCGCACGGGCGCGGCGGGGTCGCCGACCGCGAGGCCGACGCGGTCCCACTGCTCGGCGGTGCGGGGCGGGTACCGGGTCTCCAGGGCGCGGACGACGTCCGCGAGCGTCGCGGTCACGGCAGCACGAGCGCCTTGGTGCACGTGCGCTCGTCCATCGCGCGGTACGCGTCCGCGACGTCGTCGAGCGCGAACGTCCCGTCGAACACCAGGCCCGGCTCGATGGTCCCGGCCCACACGTCGGGCAGCAGCCCCTCGATGTAGCCGCGCACGGGCGCGACGCCGCCGACCACGCCCTTGTTCGTGCCGAACATCAGCCCGACCGGCAGCTCGGGACCGCCCGCGGGGACGCCGACGAACCCGACGCGGCCACCGGGCCGCACGGTCGCGAGCGCCTGCGCCATCGACTCCTTGGTGCCGACGCACTCGAGCACGCCGTCAGGCCCGACGCCGCCGAGCAGGTCGAGCACGGCGGCCGCGCCCTCGTCGCCACGCTCGGCGACGACGTCGGTCGCGCCGAACCGGCGCGCGAGCGCCTGCCGGGCCGGGTTGCGCGACATCGCGACGATCCGCTCGGCACCGAGCCGGCGCGCCGCGATGACGCCGCACAGCCCGACCGCGCCGTCGCCGACGACCGCCACGGTCGACCCGGCGCGCACGCCCGCCGACAGCGCGGCGTGGTGCCCGGTCCCGAGCACGTCCGTGAGCGTGAGGACGTGCGGCAGCAGCGCGTCGTCCGGGTGCTCGGGCGTGACGACGAGCGTGCCGTCGGCCAGGGGCACGCGCACGTACTCGCCCTGCGCGCCGTCGGACGGCACGCCGTCGTGGTCGGGCGAGCCCCACCACGCGACCTGCTCGCACGAGGTGTGGACGCCGTTGCGGCAGTGCACGCACGTGTTGTCGCAGATCGAGAACGGCGCGACGACGAAGTCGCCGACGCGCACGCGACGCACGTCGGACCCGACCTCCTCGACCACGCCGACGAACTCGTGCCCGATCCGGTGAGGGCCGTCGGTGGGCCGCACGCCGCGGTAGCCCCACAGGTCGGAGCCGCACACGCACGTCGCCACGACGCGCACGACCGCATCGGTGGGTCGCTGGATCTCGGGGTCCGGCACCTGCTCGACGCGCACGTCGCGGGGGCCGTGGATCACTGTCGCTCGCACACCGGAAGCCTACGGCGCGGGCCACCCGCGGCGCCCGGCGACGGCGGCGTCGGCGCTGCCCGCACGCCGGTAGGCTGACCGACCGCAGGGGCCTGTAGCTCAGTTGGTCAGAGCGCCGCGCTTACACCGCGGAGGTCGTCGGTTCGAGACCGGCCGGGCCCACCAGCACGCGTCACCGGGCCCGGGACCCGAGCGTCGCGCGCGCCGCGTGATCGACGCCGCACGGGCGTCAGAGCGTCGCGAGGGCCTCGCGGTAGGCCTCGAGGGGTCGCGCACGGCCACGCGGGTGCACCAGGCTCCAGCGCAGCACGCCGTCGGCGTCGACGAGGAACGAGCCGCGCAGCGCGTGCCCGGTCGACTCGTCGAGCACGCCGAAGGCACGCGCTGCCGCGCCGTGCGGCCAGAAGTCCGACAGCAGGTCGAACGGGTAGCCCTCACGCTCCGCCCAGGCGCGCAGCGTGAACATCGCGTCGCACGACACCGCGACGAGCCGGGCGCCGGCGTCGTCGAACAGGCCGATCTCGTCGCGCAGCTCGCCGAGCTCGCCCGTGCAGGTGCACGAGAACGCGAAGGGGACGAACACGAGCACGAGCGGCTCGCCGCGCAGCTCGGACAGCGCCACGGGCGTGCCGTGCGTGTCGGGCAGCGTGAGGTCGGGGACGGGGTCGCCGACGCGCAGGGCCTGCCCTGCGCTCACTTGCCGCGGCCGCGCGTCGCCAGACGCGTGGCCGACCAGTCGGGGCCGATGGCGAACGTCGTCATCGCGTGCAGGCCGGACGTGGTCGCGGCCTCCTCGATGTCGGAGTGCGACACGTGGCCCGGGCGCCCGGCCTTCGGCGAGAACACCCAGATGGGGCCCGAGTCGTCGAGGACCGTCATCGCGTCGACGAGGTAGTCGGTGAGGTCGCCGTCGTCGTCGCGGAACCAGATGATCGCGCCGTCCGTGACGTCGTCGTAGTCCTCGTCGACGAGCTCGCTGCCGGTGACGGCCTCGAGCGCCGCGCGCACGTCCCCGTCGACGTCGTCGTCGTAGCCGAGCTCCTGGATCGTCTGCCCGGAGCTGAAGCCGAGCCGAGCGACCGCCTGAGACACGGCGTCGTCCGCGGTGGGTGACACGTCGAGCGGTTCCCTTCTCCCGGGGCCGCTCACGTGACGCGGACCCACCTGTTGATGTCGGGACACGTTAGCCCACCGCACGCCCCGAGGCCCTGGGAAGCGGGCAGCGGGAACGCGTGTCACCGACGTCACGCCCTGATCAGGGCCCGCGGGTGTGACTTTCGGGCCTCGACGGACGGAGAATGGTGCGACCACCCGCCATCCCCCTGCCGACACGTGTCAGGGCGTCGGGTGCCGACACGGAGCGTGCCGAGGCGCCGACAGGCGCCGGGCGCGCACGAGACGCGAAGGAGCACCGGTGGCTTCCATCGACGAGACGGGCCCCCTGATCGGCGGTCTGCTCAGCCAGGTCCCGGACATCGACCCGGAGGAGACCGGTGAGTGGCTCGAGTCCCTCGACGGCCTGATCGGGGACAAGGGCGGCCCGCGCGCGCGGTACGTCCTCATGAGCCTGCTGCGGCACGCACGTGAGCGCAACGTCGCGATCCCGGCGTCGCTGAACACCCCGTACGTCAACACCATCGCGGTCCACAACGAGCCGTACTTCCCGGGCGACGAGGTCATCGAGCGCCGCTACCGCTCCTGGATCCGTTGGAACGCCGCCGTCATGGTGACGCGCGCGCAGCGTCCCGGCATCTCGGTCGGCGGCCACATCTCGTCGTACGCGTCGGTCGCGACGCTCACCGAGGTCGGCCTCAACCACTTCTTCCGCGGCAAGGACCACCCCGGCGGCGGCGACCAGGTGTACTTCCAGGGGCACGCCTCCCCCGGCGTGTACGCGCGTGGCCTGCTCGAGGGCCGCCTGACCGAGCACCAGCTCGACGGGTTCCGCCAGGAGCTGTCGCACCCCGGCGGCGGCCTGCCGTCGTACCCGCACCCGCGCCTCGCGCCCGACCTGTGGGAGTTCCCCACGGTGTCGATGGGCCTGGGCCCGTCGTCGGCGATCTACCAGGCGTGGACCAACCGCTACCTGCACAACCGCGGGATCAAGGACACGAGCCAGCAGGACGTCTGGGCGTTCCTCGGCGACGGCGAGATGGACGAGCCCGAGTCGCGCGGCATGCTGCAGCACGCCGCCCAGCAGGGCCTGGACAACCTCACGTTCGTCGTGAACTGCAACCTGCAGCGCCTCGACGGCCCGGTCCGCGGCAACGGCAAGATCATCCAGGAGCTCGAGGCGCAGTTCCGCGGCGCCGGCTGGAACGTCATCAAGGTCATCTGGGGCCGCGAGTGGGACACCCTGCTCAACGCCGACAAGGACCGCGCGCTCGTGCACCTCATGAACACGACGCCCGACGGCGACTTCCAGACGTTCCGCGCCGAGGACGGCGCGTTCATCCGCGAGCACTTCTTCGGGCGCGACCCGCGCACCAAGCAGCTCGTCGAGAAGATGACGGACGACGAGATCTGGGCGCTCAAGCGCGGCGGCCACGACTACCGCAAGCTCTACGCGGCGTACAAGGCCGCACGTGAGCACACCGGCCAGCCGACCGTCATTCTCGCGCACACCATCAAGGGCTACGGCCTGGGCTCGGGCTTCGCCGGGCGCAACGCCACGCACCAGATGAAGAAGCTCAAGATCGACGAGCTCAAGACGCTGCGCGACTCGCTGCACATCCCGATCACGGACGAGCAGCTCGAGGCCGACCCGTACCTGCCCCCGTACTACAACCCGGGGCCGGAGGACGAGGCGATCCAGTACATGCTCGAGCGTCGCCGTCAGCTCGGCGGCTTCGTGCCCGAGCGCCGCAGCACGCACACCAAGCTCACGCTGCCGGGCGACAAGGTCTACGAGACGCTCGCCAAGGGCTCGGGCACGCAGGAGGTCGCCACGACCATGGCGCTCGTGCGCCTGTTCAAGGACCTCGTGAAGGACAAGGAGTTCGGCCACCGCCTGGTGCCGATCATCCCCGACGAGGCGCGCACGTTCGGCCTGGACTCGATCTTCCCGAGCGCGAAGATCTTCAACACCAACGGCCAGAACTACATGGCCGTGGACCGCGAGCTCATGCTGAGCTACAAGGAGTCCGAGGCCGGGCAGATCATGCACACCGGCATCAACGAGGCCGGGTCCGCGTCCGCGTTCCAGGCGGTCGGCACGTCGTACGCCACGCACGGCGAGCCGCTGATCCCGTTCTACTTCTACTACTCGATGTTCGGGTTCCAGCGCACCGGCGACCAGTTCTGGGCCGCGGGCGACCAGATGGCGCGCGGGTTCCTCATCGGCGCCACCGCCGGCCGCACGACCCTGACGGGCGAGGGCCTGCAGCACGCCGACGGCCACTCGCCGCTGCTCGCGGGCACCATGTCGCACGTCGTGCACTACGACCCGGCCTACGGGTACGAGATCCGGCACATCGTGCGCGACGGCATCGAGCGGATGTTCGGCGAGAACGCGCAGGGCCGCGACCAGGACGTCATCTACTACCTGACGGTCTACAACGAGCCGATGGTGCAGCCGGCGGAGCCCGAGGGCGTCGACGTCGAGGGCATCCTCAAGGGCATCCACCTGGTGTCCCCGGCCGAGGGTGACGGGCCGCGCGCCCAGATCCTCGCGTCCGGCGTCGCCGTGCCGTGGGCGATCGAGGCGCAGCACCTGCTCGCCGAGGACTGGGGCGTGCGCGCCGCGGTCTGGTCGGTCACCAGCTGGAACGAGCTGCGCCGCGAGGCGCTCGCCGCCGAGCAGCACGCGTTCCTGCACCCGGGCGAGGAGCCCCGCACGCCGTACCTCACCGCCAAGCTGCAGGGCGCCGAGGGCCCGTTCGTCGCCACCACGGACTTCGACCACCTGGTCGCCGACCAGGTGCGCGCGTGGGTCCCCGGCCGGTACGCGACGCTCGGCGCCGACGGCTTCGGCTTCTCGGACACGCGGGCCGCCGCACGTCGTCACTTCAAGATCGACGGGCCGTCGACGGTCGTGCGCGTGCTGCAGCAGCTCGTGCTCGAGGGCAAGGTCGACCCGTCCCTGCCCGCGCAGGCCATCGAGCGCTACCGCCTGCACGACGTCACGGCCGGCACGTCCGGCAACACGGGCGGCGACGCCTGACGCGCGCCCCCGCGCACGACGAGACCCCCGGCCGCAGCGGCCGGGGGTCTCGTCGTTCCTGGACCGTGACGCGGAGGCAGCCGCCGTGGCGGCGCCTGCCCGGCGTCAGGTGCCGGGGATGGACTGCTGGGCCTGCGCGACCTCGCGCGTCAGCTCCGCCTTGAGCGGAGCGACGGCCGAGGCGTCGGGGTAGAGGTCGAGCGACGCCAGGTGCTGCTTGGCCTCGAGGGGACGGTCGGCCAGCAGCGCGGCGTGCACGAGCGCGCGCGCGACCTCGGGGGCGTGCTCGCGGGGACGCCAGTGCCCGACGCCGAGGTTGAGCGCCTCGACGGGCTGCCCCGCCTCGGACAGCAGCGCGAGCGCCTGCGCGAGCGCGAGCCCGGACGGGTCGCGCTCGGCCGCGGTCGTGAGCCGCCGGATGGTGCCCTCGTGGTCGTCGCGGACCGAGAGCCGCGCGAGCTCCACGAGCGGGTACCAGGCGCGGGGGTTGCCGGCGAGCTCCTCCCCCAGGGCCCAGACCGCCAGATCGGCGGCGTGCTGCCGCTCGTGCTCGGCGTTCGGGGCCGTCAGCGGGTCGTCCTCCGGCACGGACTCGGCGGCGCGGCGGCGGACGATCTCGGCGAGCGCCTGGAAGGCCCGTTCGTTGTTGGGGTCGTCGCTCAGCATCGACCGCAGCGCGTCCTCGTGGAGGGTGTCCCCCCGGCGCGAGGCCGTCGTCGGGCGGCGCGCCCCGACCCGGGAGGCCGAGGAGGGTCGCCGCATGAGCTGGCGCAGGCGGGGCAGGAGAGCCATGGCGCGACCTTATCCGTTCTGCCCCGTCCGCACCCGTTCTGGGAGCGCCCCCGCCGTTCGACGACGCGCGACGGCTTTGTCGACTTCCCACAAGCCCGCCGCCTATGCTCGCGGCCATGGCGACGTCTCCGAGGACGCCGGCGGCGCGCACGCCCCGCCGCCGCGGCACCACCCCGCAGGCCGGCGCGGCGGCCCCCGTCCTCCCCCCGGCCGGAGCCGACCAGAGCGAGACGCAGCGCCGCGTGCGCGAGGGCGCGGGGCTGCTCGCCGCGGCCGCGATGCGCCGGCTCGACGCCGACCTCGAGTGGTACCGCGCGCTGCCCGCCGAGGACCGGTCGTGGGTCAACCTCGTCGCGCAGGCCGGCATCACGGCGTTCATCTCGTGGTACGCCGACCCGACGCGCCCGCCGCACGGCGTCGGCGAGATCTTCGCGGCCGCGCCGCCCGAGCTGACCCGGTCGATCTCGTTGCAGCACACGCTGCAGCTGGTCCGCGTCGTCGTGGACGTCGTCGAGACGCACTCCGACCGGCTCGCGGCGCCCGGCGCCGAGCGCGAGCTGCGCGAGGCGGTCATGCGGTACTCGCGCGAGGTCGCGTTCTCGGCCGCCGAGGTCTACGCGCGCGCCGCCGAGGTGCGCGGCGCGTGGGACGCGCGGCTCGAGGCGCTCGTGGTCGACGCGCTCGTGCGCGGCGACGGCGACGACTCGCTGCGCTCGCGCGTGTCGGCGCTCGGGTGGAGCGGACGCGGCTCGACGCTCGTCGTGGTCGGCACGGCCGCCGCGCACATGGACGAGGTGCGCTCGGCCGACCTGCGGCGCGCGACCCGCCGGTCGGCCGACGACGCGCTCGTCGGGATCATGGGCGACCGCCTGGTGGTGTTCCTCGGCGGCGAGGGCGACCTGCGCGCCGCCGCGATGTCGCTGCTGCCGCGGTTCGGGCCGGGACCCGTCGTCATCGGGCCGCTCGCGCCCGGGCTCGCCGAGGCGACCCGGTCGGCGCGCGCGGCCCTCGCCGGGCTCGCGGCCGCACCGGGCTGGGAGCAGGCGCCGCGGCCCGTGCTCGCCGACGACCTGCTGCCCGAGCGCGTGCTCGTCGGTGACGACGACGCACGACGTGCGCTCGTCGAACGGGCCTACACGCCGCTCGCCGCGAGCCAGGGCTCGCTGCTCGAGACGCTGTCGGCGTACCTCGGCGCGGGGCGCTCGCTGGAGGCCGCCGCGCGCACGTTGTACGTCCACCCCAACACGGTCCGCTACCGGCTCAAGCGCGTCGCGGACGTCACGGGGTGGGACCCGCTGGACGCGCGGGAGTCGTACGTGCTGCAGACGGCCCTGGCCGTCGGGCGGCTCGACGCCGCCGCGGCCCCCTGAGCCCCGCGCCCGCCGGAGGCGTGCCGCGACGCGGCCTTTGTACAGGTCCGACAAGCACGGGACCCGAGGTTGGTACGTGCCGTGACCGGGTGACGGCGCGCGCCCACGGCACAGTGGTCGGGTGCTCGTCGTCGCCTGCCCCGGCCAGGGGGCCCAGTCCCCCGGCATGCTCGTCCCGTGGACCGAGGTCGACGGCTTCGCCGACTCCCTCGCGCGTGCGAGCGACGTCGTCGGGGTCGACCTGCTGGCCCACGGCACCACGTCCGACGCCGAGACGATCCGTGACACCGCGGTGGCCCAGCCGCTGCTCGTCGCCACCGCGCTCGCGAGCCTGCGCGCGGTGCTCGGCACCGACGCCACGACCGACCTCGCACGGCTCGCGCCCGCGTCGTTCGACGTCGCCGCGGGCCACTCGGTCGGCGAGCTCGCGGCCGCCGCGGCCGCGGGCGTCCTGACCGACGACGACGCGCTGCGGCTCGTCGCGGTGCGCGGCGCCGCGATGGCGCGCGCGGCCGCCGCGACCCCGACGGGCATGAGCGCCGTGCTCGGCGGCGACCCCGACGAGGTCCTGGCGCGGCTCGAGGCCCTCGACCTCGTGCCCGCGAACGTGAACGGCGGCGGGCAGGTCGTCGCCGCGGGGGCGCTCGACGCGCTCGCCGCGCTCGGCACCGAGGCCCCGGCGCGTGCGCGCGTCGTGCCGCTGCAGGTCGCGGGCGCGTTCCACACCCGCTACATGGCGCCGGCCGTCGACGAGCTCGCCGCGGCAGCCGCCGCGGTGACGCCGCGCGAGCCCGTCGTGACGCTGCTCGGCAACGCCGACGGCGCGGCCGTCACGAGCGGCGCGGACGCGCTCACCCGCATCGTCGGCCAGGTCGCGCGCCCCGTGCGCTGGGACCTGTGCCAGACCACGCTCCTCGAGCTGGGCGTCACGGCGCTGCTCGAGGTCGCACCCGGTGGTGTCCTGACCGGGCTGGCGCGACGTACGCTGCCGGGCGTCGAGACGCTCGCGCTGAAGTCCCCCGCCGACCTCGACGCCGCGCGCGACCTCGTGCGTCGGCACGCCGGCACCACCGCACAGGAGAGCCAGTCGTGACCCGTCCGACCCTCACGCAGTCCACCGGCCCCGCGCACACGCGCATCCTCGGACTGGGCGGTGTGCGCGGCGAGCGCGTCGTGCCCAACGACGAGCTCGTGGGCCCCATCGACTCGTCCGACGAGTGGATCCGCCAGCGCACCGGCATCGTCACGCGTCGTCGCGCCGAGGCGGGCACCGACGTGCTCGACCTCGCCGAGGGCGCCGCGCGCGCCGCGCTCGAGAACGCCGGGCTCACGGGCGCCGACATCGACGCCGTGATCCTGTCGACCGTCACGTACTTCCACCAGACGCCCGCCGGCGCCGCGATCGTCGCGGACCGCATCGGCGCGACGCCCGCCGCGGCGTACGACATCTCGGCCGCGTGCGCGGGCTACTGCTACGGCATCGGCCAGGCCGACGCGCTCGTGCGCGCCGGCACGGCACGCAACGTGCTGGTGATCGGTGCCGAGAAGATGAGCGAGTTCGTCGACCCGACGGACCGCACGATCTCGTTCCTGCTCGGCGACGGGGCCGGCGCCGTCGTCGTCGGCGCGTCCGACACGCCCGGCATCGGCCCGACGATCTGGGGCTCCGACGGCGGGCAGGCGCAGGCGATCCGCCAGACGCACTCGTGGCTCGCGACGCGCGACGAGGGCGCCGGCTGGCCGACGCTGCGCCAGGAGGGCCAGTCGGTCTTCAAGTGGGCGGTGTGGCAGATGGCGCCCGTCGCGCAGAAGGCCATGGACGCCGCCGGGGTCGCCCCCGAGGACATCGAGGCGTTCATCCCGCACCAGGCGAACATGCGGATCATCGACCAGATGATCAAGCAGCTCAAGCTGCCCGACTCGGTCGTCGTGGGCCGCGACATCGCCGACACCGGCAACACGTCGGCCGCGTCGATCCCGCTCGCGGCCGAGCGGCTGCTGCGCGAGGGCCAGGTGCCCTCGGGCGCGCTGGCCCTGCAGATCGGCTTCGGCGCGGGCCTCGTCTACGCCGCGCAGGTCGTCGTCCTGCCCTGACCCGTGACCCGGGCGGACGGCGCACCGTGCGCCTGTACCGTTCAGCACGTCCCTGCACCACCTGACACGAGGAGACCCCCGATGGCGCACAGCGAGCAGGAGATCCTGGCCGGCCTGGCCGAGATCGTCAGCGAGGAGACCGGTCTGCCGACCGACGCCGTCCTGCCCGAGAAGTCCTTCACCGACGACCTCGACATCGACTCGCTGTCGATGATGACGATCGTCACGCTGGCGGAGGAGAAGTTCGAGGTCCGGATCCCCGACGACGAGGTCAAGAACCTCGCGACCGTCGGCGACGCCGTGAGCTTCATCGCGGGCGCCCAGGCCTGAGCCTGCGCGCCGCACCTGCGGCCACGGGCGGTGCGCCGGCACCCCTGCCGTGCGCACCGCCCGACCCACCCGAGGAGAACCCCCATGAGCACCGTCCCCGAGGTCGTCGTCACCGGCCTGGGCGCCACCACGCCGCTCGGCGGTGACGTCCCCAGCACGTGGCGCGCCGCGCTCGCCGGCGAGTCCGGCGCCCGCCCGTTCGACAACGACTGGGCCGAGCGCTACGAGATCGGCGTGTCGTTCGGCGCGACCATCAAGGTCTCGCCCGACCAGGTGCTCACGCGCCCCGAGATCAAGCGCATGGACCCGTCCGCGCAGTACGCCGTGATCGCGGCGCGCGAGGCGTGGGCCGACGCGGGCGCCCCCGAGGTCGACGGCGAGCGCCTGGGCGCGGTCGTGTCGTCGGGCATCGGCGGCATCTGGACGACGCTCGACGCGTGGGACACCCTGCGCGAGAAGGGCGGCCGTCGCGTGCTGCCCATGACCGTGCCGATGCTCATGCCGAACTCCCCCGTCGCGTACGTCTCGCTCGAGCTCGGTGCGCGTGCGGGTGCGCACGCGCTGGTCTCGGCGTGCGCGTCCGGCGCGGAGGCGATCGGCTACGGCGTCGAGATGATCCGCTCGGGCCGCGCCGACGTCGTCGTCGCCGGTGGCACCGAGGCCACCATCCACCCCATGCCGATCGCCGCGTTCGCGGCGTCGCGCACGCTGTCGTTGCGCAACGACGACCCGACCGGCGCCTCGCGGCCGTACGACGTCGACCGTGACGGCTTCGTCATCGGCGAGGGTGCGGGCGTGGTGGTGCTGGAGTCGGCCGCGCACGCGGCCGCCCGCGGTGCGCGCGTGTACGCGCGCATCGGCGGCGTCGGCCTGTCGGCCGACGGCTACCACATCACGTCCCCCGAGCCGTCGGGCGACGGCCAGGTCCGCGCGATGGGCGCGGCCCTCGCCGACTCGGGCGTCGCCGCGCGCGACGTCGTGCACGTCAACGCGCACGCGACGTCGACGGTCGTCGGCGACCTCATC
Organism: Cellulomonas sp. HD19AZ1; assembly: GCF_004535805.1. Classification (NCBI taxonomy): domain Bacteria; kingdom Bacillati; phylum Actinomycetota; class Actinomycetes; order Micrococcales; family Cellulomonadaceae; genus Cellulomonas; species Cellulomonas sp. HD19AZ1. The sequence goes on along the minus strand of NZ_SPHX01000001.1, from coordinate 567,183 downwards.
GAGGCCCGGTCGATCCGCGGCGTCCTGGGCGACGACGCCGACCACGTGGCGCTCTCGGCCACCAAGTCGATGACGGGTCACCTGCTGGGCGGCGCCGGCGCGCTCGAGACGATCTTCACGGTGCTCGCCGTGCACGACCGGCAGGCGCCCCCGACGATCAACGTCGAGAACCCCGACCCCGAGCTCGTGCTCGACCTGGTGCGCGGCACGCCGCGCGCGCTGCCGGACGGCCCGATCGCGGCCGTCAACAACTCGTTCGGGTTCGGCGGTCACAACGTCGCGCTGGTGGTCACCTCCGCCTGACGCCGCATCGCCGCACGCTCACGTCGCCCCGTCCGCGCCCTGGCGCAGGCGGGGCGACGTGCTCCGGGTGGCACCTCGGCGGTGCGGTCAGCCCACGCGGTGCAGCCAGCGCACGGGCGCGCCCGCGCCCGCGTAGCGGAACGGCTCGAGCTCGTCGTCCCAGGCCTGCCCGAGCGCGAGGTCGAGCTCGGCCCGCAGCCGCTCCGGGTCGCCCGCGTGCTCGAGGGCCGCGCGGATGCGGTCCTCGGGGACGACGACGTTGCCGTGCACGTCCGTCTGGGCGTGGAAGATGCCGAGCTCGGGCGTGTGGCTCCAGCGGGAGCCGTCGACGCCGACGCTGGCCTCCTCGGTCACCTCGTACCGGAGGTGGGCCCAGCCGCGCAGCGCGGACGCGAGGCGCGCTCCCGTGCCGGGTGCGCCCTGCCAGGACAGCTCGGCGCGGTAGAAGCTCGGACCGGCCGGCTGCGCGGTCCAGTCCATGCTGACGCGCACTCCCAGCGCGTTGCCGGCCGCCCACTCGACGTGGGGGCACAGCGCACGCGGCGCGGAGTGCACGAAAAGGACACCGCGGGTGACGGCACCGGCCATGTTGTCCTCCCAGTGGGCTCGAGGGTCGCCTTCCCCAACGACCTCGTACCCCGACAGGAAGCGTCGACGGCACAGCACCACGCACGCGGCGTGCAGGCACAGGATGCCTCATGCGTCCGCGCAGGTCCAGCGGACGCGCGGGACTAGAGCTGCTCGCGGATCGCGCGCATCGCCTTCTTGCGCACGGACCGCTCGAGGCGGTCGAGGTAGAGCAGCCCGTCGAGGTGGTCCACCTCGTGCTGGAGGCACCGCGCCATGAGCTCGACGCCCTCGACCACGACCTCCTTGCCGTCGAGGTCGGTGCCGACGACGCGCGCGTACCAGGCGCGGTGCGTCGGGTACCACAACCCCGGCACCGAGAGGCAGCCCTCGTCGCCGTCCTGGTACTCGTCCTCCGACAGCTCGACGATCACGGGGTTCAGCACGTAGCCGATCTCGTCGTCGATGTTCCACGAGAAGGCGCGCAGGCTCACGCCGATCTGGTTGGCCGCGAGCCCGGCGCGACCGTCCTGGTCCACCGTCTCGAGCAGGTCCTCGACGAGCGAGCGGACGCGGTCGTCGATCGTGGTGACGGGGTCGCACGGGGTGCGCAGGACGGGGTCGCCGACGGTGCGGATCTCACGCAGGGCCATGACCCGATCCTTTCACGTCGCGCGGGCACGAGGCGCCACGCAGCGGCTCTCGCGGCGCGGTGCGCACGAGGCGCTGGACACAGCACGACGCCGGTGGTGACCAGGTCACCACCGGCGTCGGGACGTGCGGTGCGTCGTCGTCGGACGACGCGGGGGTCACTCCCCGGCGCGCTGCTGCGGGACGCCCGTGAGGAGCTGACGCACCTCGGCCTCGTGGAAGCGGCGGTGCCCGCCCAGCGTGCGGACGGCGGAGAGCTTGCCGGCCTGCGCCCAGCGCGTCACCGTCTTGGGGTCGACGCGGAACAGGACCGCGACCTCACCCGGCGTGAGCAGCGCGCCCTGCGTGAGGGGGGCGTCGGTGGCAGGCGTCTGAACAGCCATGGGTGGTGCTCCTTCGTCGTTCGGTAGCTCGGCTGACCCCGTGGGCCCCGTGGCTTTGCGTCCCCACCTTGCGGCGGGTTTGCCGTTTGTCGCTAACGAAGGACGACTATGCCCGAAACTGGACAAGCGTGCAAGAACCGGAGCCCGCCGGATCTGTCCCGGAGCGGGTGAAACGTCACAGGCGGCCGAAGCGGGCCCTGACCGCGCAGTAACCACCGAACGCGACGAGCCCCAGCGCGACCAGGACCAGCAGCACCGGACCTGCCGGGGCCTCACGCAGCGCCTGCAGCGCACCGTCGAGCCCGGACGCCTCGTCGGGGTTCGCGTGGAGCGCCGCCACGACGAACAGCACCCCGACGACGCCGAGCGCCACACCCTTGGCCGCGTAGCCCACGACCCCCGCGGTCCGTGCCACGCGTCCGGTCGTGCCGCTCGGCAGCCGCTGCAGGTCCTCGAGGAACTTCTTCGCCAGACCCTTGTAGACGTGGTACGCGCCGACCACGACGACGGCGACGCCGACCGCGCCGACCAGCACACGCCCCGCGGGCGCCTGCATGAGCTGACCGGTCATGCTCGTGGTCTGGCCGCTGCTCGAGGAACCGCCACCCTGCACCACCGAGAACGCCGTGCCCGCGAGCGCGAGGTACACGACGGCCTTCGCCCCGCACTTCACGCGGTCGGACGTCTCCCCCGCCGCCCCGCTCAGCGCCGCCGCGGCCTGCCACGCGCCCAGCGCGACGAACGCCACGACCGACACCCACAGCACGAGCGCCCCGAACGACGTCTGCGCGATCTGCTGGAACGCCCCCGACTGGTCGGCGCTGCCCTCGCCCGAGCCGAGCGCGAGCTGCAGTGCCAGCACCCCGATGAGGACGTGCACCAGACCGCTCGCCGCGTACCCCGCGCGCGCACCGACCTCCCACGCGTGCTGACCCGACCTCGCCGCGACCGTGGACATGCGACCTCCCTCGCTGCGGGCTCCCCCACCCGTGCCGGCCCGCGCCGGACGCCCGCGGCGATGCTCGCAGCGGTCGGCCCGCTCCGCGACCGGAACGCCGCGAACCGGGCGCGAGCGCTCCCCTCGGTAGGCTGCCGCCTGCGGGCCAGTAGCTCAGTCGGTCAGAGCAGCGGACTCATAATCCGTCGGTCGTGGGTTCAAGCCCCACCTGGCCCACCGCGCTGACCTGCATGCCCGCTCCTCCACGTCCTCGGGTCACGTCGTCGCACGGCAGATGTGTGGCCACGATCGCGCTGACCCCGCGCTCCGCAGCACTCCGCGATAGCTCGTGGGCGACCGTGCAGACCCGGCGCGGTGGGTCACGTCGTGGCGGGCACCGGCAGCGGGGCCCATCGGGACGGTGCGTCGACGCGCCCGGGCGGCGCGGACGCCGCGAGGCCGCGTCTAGATGTTGTGTCTCATGAGGTTGGTGACACCGCGCGGGGCGTGAGCAAGGGGTAGGCCCTGGCGGCAGGATGGAAGTGCGACCAACCGTCCCGCTGCGCGAAGGACCTACCCCTCATGTCTCACGCTAACGCCCCGTTGACCCCTGCCGGCAGGCTGCGGCTGGTCCAGCGGTGCCAGTCTCGTCCGATCGCGCACGTCGCGGCCGAGGCGGGGATCTCCCGGCAGTGCCTGAGCAAGTGGAAGGCCCGGTTCGACGAGCTCGGTGAGGTCGGGTTGCTCGACCGTTCCAGCGCTCCACACGCCAGCCCGTCCCAGCTGGACGCCCGGGCCGTCGATCTGATCGAGCGGCTACGCCGACAGCACAAGTGGACGGCTCGTGCGATCCATCTCGAGCTGACGCGCGCCGGGCACCGGGTCTCGCTCGTGACGGTGGCGCGATGGCTGGTGCGCCTGGGGGTCAACCGGCGACGGGACATCGACCCCGACGGGTCGACCAACCGCACCACGGGGCGGATCGTGGCGAGGTATCCCGGGCACATGGTCCACCTGGACGTGAAGAAGGTCAGACGCATCCCCGACGGCGGTGGCTGGCGCGCCCACGGCCGCGGATCTCACGCCGACAAGGCCCCTCAGCGGGCCAAGACCTCCGGCGCCAGAGCGGGCTACGTCTACCTGCACTCCGCGGTCGACGGGTACTCCCGCCTGGCCTACACCGAGCACCTGCCCGACGAGAAGGCCGCCACCACCATCGGGTTCTTCCGCGCCCGCGCGTTCTTCGCCGCCCACGGCATCGGTCGCCTCGTGCGCGTCGTCACGGACAACGGTGCGAACTACAAGGCCACCGCGTTCACCACGACCGTGGCCGCGGTCACCTCCCGGCATCAGCGGATCCGCCCGCACACCCCGCGGCACAACGGCAAGGTCGAGCGCTACAACCGGATCCTGGCCGAGGAACTCCTCTACGCGCGCGTCTGGACCAGCGAAGCCGAACGAGCCGCCGCGATCACGACCTGGAACATCCACTACAACTACCATCGCGCTCACACCGCCGTCAGCGACCGACCCCCGGCCTCACGCCTCCACGCAGGCGTCACCAACGTCATGACACAGAACACCTAGCCGCGGCGCCGTTCCATCGACACAGGGCCGCCACGCACGTCGCGCGCAAGCGCGCGGAACAGGGGCGAGTTGTGCTGCAGGCATCACCCGGCGGGCTCGTGCGGGCCGTTCAGGTGAACCCACGAGGACTTCGGCACCGCAACAGCGGGCACGGCTCTAGCGTGACCGAGTCAGGTCATGTCTAGACAAGGAGAACGTCATGAACCGAGCCCGTCGGTCTGTCGCCGCTGCTGCCGCCGCGATCGCACTGGTCCTGGTGCCCACCGTCGCGTGGGCGGACTACGAGGTGACCGGCACCGTGTCCGGCCGCACGTACCAGGGCGCCTCGGGCCTGTCCGGCGTGCACAAGACCTACACGATGAACGCGGGCGGAAAGTCGTTCTGCATCCGGTCGTCGTCTCTCTCGTCGAACGACCCGGTCGACGCGTCCGGGTACACCCGGATCTTCGTGCGCAGCGGAGCGAACCAGCGGTTCGGCGGCTTCGCCGACGTCGTGAACGGGCGCAGCGTGACGGTGCGGGTCAACGAGAGCGCCTCACCCGCGATGTGCCAGGGGAAGAAGCTGGCTTACATGGTCTGGGTCAACGTCTGACCGTTGGCGTCCCGGGGCACCGGGCTCAGGAGGACCCGGTCGTGGCCGGATGGCGACGCCGTCTCGCGGGACCGCGAGACGGCGTCGCTCGCGGGACCGACGTCGAGATCGGACCAGATGTAGGCATCGCGCACACACCCTCAGCGACCGGCTCCGGCGGCTCTGCGCCTTCGGCGTCCTCGCGCAGGTCGACGCCCCCTCCGGCAGGCGTCAGGTGTACGAGCTCACGGTCGCCGGCAAGGACCTGTTCGGCGTCGTCGTCGCGCTCCGGCAGTGGGGCGAGCGGCACGCCTTCGCCGACGGGGAACCCCGCTCCACGCTGGTCGACGGCCACGGTGAGCCGGTGCCGCGGCTGATCCCGACCGACAGCCACGGGCAGGAGCTGACCTGCGACGACGCGCGCGTCGTGCACGTCCGGCCCCCCGCGTGACCACCGCGCCCGGACCTCCCGGCAGGTCTCGCCGCGCGCGCGGCACCACGCGCACCTAGCCTCTCGCCATGCGCGACGCCGGAGCCCCGTCCCGAGCGCTGCTGCGCGCGGTGCTGCTCGGCGCCGCGGTCGCGCTGCCCGTCGTCGCGCTGGCGGTCGTCGTGCGCGGCGGGTCCAACGACGTCGTGCGGTTCGACGAGTCGACGGTCGTCGCGGCCACGGACCTCACGCGCGCGTCGCCGGCGCTGCGCACCGCGCTCGTGCTGTGGCAGGACGTCCTCGCGCCGCGGTGGCTCAACCTCGTCGTCGTGCCGCTCGTGTGCGTGTGGGCGTGGCGGCGCCACGGTCTCGGCGCGCGCGCGGCGTGGGCCGGGGCCACGGTCGCCGCCGGGTGGGCGCTGCAGCTCGCCGCCAAGGGCCTCGTGCAACGCGCACGGCCCGTGATCGAGGACGCGGTCGCGCACGCGCCCGGGTCGAGCTTCCCGTCCGGCCACGCGGCCGGCACGACCATGGCGGCTCTCGCCCTCACCGTCCTGGCGTGGCCGGCGCTGCGGCGGCGCGGCCGCGTGACCGCCGTCGCGGTCACGACGCTCGCGATCGTCGGCACCGCGGCGGACCGCGTCCTGCTGGGCGTGCACTACCCGTCCGACGTCGTCGCCGGGACGCTGCTGGGCGTCGCGGTCGTCGGCGCGTCGTACGTCGGGTTCCGCGGCCGCGGCACCCACGACCCGGACGCCGCACCGGTGTCCGCCGGCCGCCCGGAGGGCGCATGAGCAGGTTCTGGCACCGCTGGGAGACCGACACCCGCGCCCCGTCGGGCCGCGAGTGGCGGCGTGACGTGCTGCGGCGCGCGCTGCTGCCCACGGCCGTGCTGTGGTGCGTCGTGGTGGGGACCGGCTTCCTCCTCACCGGTCCGCTGCACGGGCTGCCCGCGGAGGCGGCCGTCAACCGGTGGTTCGTCGACGCGCGCACGCCCGCCCTCGACACCCTCACCACGTGGCTCTCCGCGATCGGCCAGACCGAGCCGCTGATCGGCGCGTGCCTCGTCGGCATCGCGCTGACGTGGTGGCGCACGCGGCAGTGGTGGTACGCGACCGTGCTGGGGCTCGCGGTCGCGCTGCAGGCGGCGGTGTTCCTCAGCGCCGCGGCCGTGGTCGGCCGCGAGCGGCCCGACGTCGAGCACCTCGACCACGCGCCGCCGACGTCGAGCTTCCCGAGCGGGCACACCGGGGCCGCCGCCGCGTTCTACCTCACGCTCGCGCTCGTCGCGCAGCGCATCCGCCGCCCGGCGCTGCGGTGGACGGTCACGGTGCTGTGCGTGCTCGTGCCGTTCGCGGTCGGGACCGCGCGCGTCTACCGCGGCATGCACTCGGTGAGCGACGTGACCGTCGGGTTCCTCAACGGCGCGACCTGCGCCGTCATCGCGTGGGGCTACCTGCGGCGTTCGCCGCGGACGCCCGAGGAGGTCACGGACGCCCCCGGACCCGGCAGCAGCGTGCCGTCGCCCGCACCGGCCCGCTGAGCACCCCGGCACGTCGCGTGCCGGTGGCGCGGCACGCGCGGACTACCGTGGGGCCGTGGCCCTGTTCTCCCGACGCCGTCGCCTGCCCGACCCGCTGCGCCGCGCGCTCGACCTGCGCGCCGACGCGATCCTCGCGAGCGCACCCCTCACCGACGGACGCTGGGCGGTGACGGCGCGTCGCGCGCTGCACCTCGTGGGCGACGAGGGCGCGGTGCGCACGCCGTGGGCGGACGTCGACCGCGGGTCGCTCGACGCCGCGACGAGCACCCTCACGGTGCACTGGGTCAGCGGGGCGCGCACCGAGCTGCCGCTCGACCCCGAGGCGGACGCGTGGGACTTCGCGCAGTCGTTCCGCGAGCGCGTGCAGCAGTCGGTGGTGCACGTCGAGCACGTCGAGGTCCCCGGCGCCCGCGGCCCCGTCCGCGTCGCGCTGCGGCGCGACGAGCACGGCGACCTGTTCACGCAGGTCATCGGCGACGGGACCGTCGACCTGGGCGACCCGGCGGTCGCACGGGTCGTCGCCGCGGCCGAGGCGCACGTGCGCGCCGAGGCGGGCCTCGCGCGCTGAGCCCGTGCGACGTGGCGCACGTCGCACCGACCGCGGGCGGGACGGTGTCCGAGGCACCCTCGCGGGCCTGCTAGGGTTTTCCCGCACGATCCCCCGTAGCTCAATTGGCAGAGCATTCGACTGTTAATCGAAGGGTTACTGGTTCGAGTCCAGTCGGGGGAGCATCCACGAGGCCTCCGGCCCGCGTCACCGCGGGTCGGGGGCGTTCGTGCTTCCCGAGCCGGGACGGCGCCGCGCCGGCGCGCGCAACGGCAGCCGGTGGAGCACGACGTCCTCGACCGCGCCGTCGCGCAGCGTGAACGTCAGGTACGTGCACGCCGGCTGCCGGCGCCGGTCGGTGGGCGACCCGGGGTTGAGCAGGCGCGTCCCGCGCGGCGTCACGGAGTCCCACGGCACGTGGCTGTGCCCGAACACGAGCAGGTCGAGGTCGGCGAACCGCTCGTCGCAACGGCGCTCGCGCCCGCCGGCCGCACCGGTCTCGTGGACGACCCCCACGCGGACGCCCGCGACGGTGGCCGTGGCGACCTCCGGGACGCGCGCGACGAGGCTCGCGGGGTCGTTGTTGCCGTGGCACGCGAGGAGCCGGGTCGCGCGGCGCTCGAACGCGTCGAGCAGGTCCTCGTCGACCCAGTCCCCCGCGTGCACCACGAGGTCCGCGTCGTCGACGGCGCGCCACACGGCAAGCGGCAGGTCGCGGGCCCGGGCCGGGACGTGCGTGTCCGCGACGGCCACGACCCGCACCGCGTCGGCGGCCGTCACCGCCGCCCACCGCGACGTCGCACGGGAGAGGCCGGGACGGCTGGGGCGACCGGGACGGCCGGGACGCGGGTGGTCATCCCCCGATGCTCGCGCGCCACGCCCGCCGTCGCACCCGCGCCACCCCACGGGCACGGGCACGGGCACGGGCACGGGCACGGGCACGGGCACGGGCACGGAAGGACCCTCGCCGCGGCAGCACGCCGGGGCTACGGTGACCCCATGACCCGCCTGCTGCTGCGCGCCGTCGTGTTCCTGGGCTCGGCCGCGCTCGGACTGCTCGCGGCCGCGCTGCTGGTCGACGGCGTGCGCGTGACCGCGTCCGGGTTCGTCGTCACCGTGGCGGTGTTCGCGGTCGCGCAGTCGCTGCTGGCGCCGTTGGCCGTCCGCGCGACCACGCGGTACGCCCCCGCGCTGCTCGGCGGCGTCGGTGTCCTGTCGACGTTCGTCGCGCTGCTGCTCGCACGGCTGCTCACGTCGGGGCTGCGCATCTCGGGGGTCGCGGCGTGGGTCCTCGCGACGCTCGTCGTGTGGGTCGTGACCGCGCTCGCGACGATCGTGCTGCCGCTCGTGCTGCGACGCGAGGACCGGCCCGCGGACGGCGCTCCCGCCGCGGCCGGACGACGGCGCGGCGGCCGCGCCTGACGCGACGCCGGCCCGTCCGCGCGACGGCGTGCGACCGGGCGGTCGCGGCACGCTCGAACACGCCCCTGACCTGCACGGACACCCGCGTCACCGACGGGGCTGGACGAACGTCCGCGCAGGCCTCACACTGACGACGTCCGTGCGCCGGACGCCGGGCTCCCGCCCCGTCGGCACGGGCCCTGCCGCGCCCCGCACCGCCGTTCCCCCTGCTTCTCCCCCGCTCCGCCCCGCGCGCCGTCGGACGCCCTCCGACGCCCGCCCGGGGACGTCGTGGACCCCGCACGCCCCACCCCGCTCGACCCCCGCTCGTCTCCCCCGTCACCACCCGTCGTCCGGCCCGTCCTGGCCGGGGAAGGACCCGTCGTGCTGCGCTCCGTGGCCGCCCACCTCTCGCTCGACGTGCACGCACCGCTCGAGCTGCTGCTGTCCGTGGCCGTCGCGGAGGGGCCCTTCGACCGCACCGAGACGCTGCACGTGCGGTCCGACGACGCACCGCTCGACGTGCAGGAGATCAAGACGCCGCACGGCGGACGCGTGCACCGCGTGCTGGCGCCCGCCGGGCGCGTCGTCGTCGACTACCAGGCGACCGTCGTGGGGCGGTCCGTCACGACGCCCGTCGAGGACGTCGACCTGGTCGAGTACCGGCGCCCGAGCCGCTACGCCGAGTCCGACCGGCTGCTCGCGTTCGCGCGCGACCAGTTCCGCGGCCTGTCCGGCGCCGCGCTGCTCGACGCCGTGGTCGCGTGGGTGAACAACCACGTCACCTACCTGTCGGGGTCGAGCCTGCCGACCGACGGTGCGACCGACACGCTGCTCAAGCGTCGCGGCGTGTGCCGCGACTTCGCGCACCTCGTGGTCGCGCTGCTGCGCGCCTGCGACACGCCCGCGCGGCTCGCGGCCGTGTACGCGCCGGGCCTGCGGCCCATGGACTTCCACGCCGTCGCCGAGGCGTACGTCGAGGGCGCGTGGCACGTGGTCGACGCGACCCGGCTCGCGCCGCGCGGCTCGCTGCTGCGCATCGCGACCGGGCGCGACGCGACCGACACCGCGTTCCTGTCGTACTACGGCGGCAGCCTGCGGCTGCGTGCCCTCACGGTCACGGCCGTGAGCGACACGCGTGTCGAGGACGACGGCACGGGGCTCGTCACGCTGGGCTGAGCGCGGACGCCGCCGCGGGGGCGTCCGACGTGCGGGAGCCCCGGGTCAGGCGCTCTCGCGCAGCGACCGACGGCGCGCCTCGAGCTCGAGGAGCTCGCCGAGCAGCGCGCGCTGCTCCCCCGCGTCGGCCGCCGCGTCGAGCCGCTGCAGGCGCCCGCGCACGTCGGCGATCCGGCGCGTGTACCCGATGTCGACGAGCCGCATGACGACGCCGCGCACGTAGCCCGGCAACGACTCCGGGCGGTCCTCGGGCAGCGGGGCGACCGACATCTCGGTGAGCAGCGGGCGCACCGGCTCGGCGGCCTCCTCGAGCACCGCGCCGACCCACGCGGCCTCGCCGCCGCGTGCCACCAGGTCGGCGGCCGCGCTCACGCCGCCCGCCGCGCGGACGGCCTCGTGCACGGCGCGGTAGGCCGGTGCCGTGCACGCGTCGGGCGCGAGCGCGTCGAAGTCCGGCGGGACGAGCGTGGGGTGCTGCAGCACGACCTCGAGCGCCGTGCGCTCGACCTGCGCGACGGGGTCGCGGCGGTCGGGCGCGGTCATGCGCGCGACCGGCACGGGTGCGGGTGCCGCGTCGCCCGCGACCGGCCGCCGGGCGTCCCGCTCGGGCCCGGGCCGCGCACCCGGGCGTGCACCGCGCCGGGACGCGTCGGACACCGCACGCCGCACGGCCGCGACGTCGTCCATGCCCAGCCACCCGGCCAGCAGACGCTCGTACTCGGGCCGCAGCGCCGAGTCCCGGATGCCCGCGACCACGGGGGCCGCGGCACGCAGCGCCCCGACGCGCCCCTCGGCGGTCGTGAGGTCGTGCGCCGCGAGCGTCGAGCGGATGACGAACGCGAACAGCGGCTGCCGCGTGCTCACCAGCGCGCGCACCGCGTCCGGGCCGCGCGCCTGCCGCAGCTCGCACGGGTCCATGCCCGACGGCTCGACGGCCACGAACGTCTGCGCGCTGAACGCCTGGTCCTCGCCGAACGCGCGCAGCGCGGCCTTCTGACCGGCCGCGTCGCCGTCGAACGTGAACACGATCTCGCCGCCCACCGACGACCCGCCCGCGAGCTGCACGCCCCCGGCGCCGCCCGCGTCGCCCACGAGCCGCCGCACGATGCGCGAGTGGTCGGACCCGAACGCGGTGCCGCACGTCGCGACCGCGGTGGGCACGCCCGACAGGTGCATCGCCATGACGTCGGTGTAGCCCTCGACGACCACGACCTGCTTCGCCTTGGCGATCTCACGCTTGGCCAGGTCGATGCCGTAGAGCACGTGCGACTTGCGGTAGAGCGGCGTCTCGGGGGTGTTGAGGTACTTCGGCCCGTTGTCCTCGTCGTACAGGCGCCGCGCGCCGAAGCCCACGGTGTCGCCGGTGACCTCGCGGATCGGCCACACCAGGCGCCCGCGGAACCGGTCGTACACGCCGCGCTGCCCCTGGCTCACGAGCCCGGACGCGGTGAGCTCGGCCTCGGTGAACCCGCGCCCGCGCAGGTGACGCAGCAGCGCGTCCCAGCCCTGCGGCGCGTACCCCACGCCGAACGTCTCGGCGGCCGTACGGTCGAACCCGCGCTCCGACAGGAACGCGCGCGCGGCCGCGGCCTGCGGCGTCACGAGCTGCTCGCGGTAGAACTCCTCGGCGACGCGGTGCGCGTCGAGCAGCCGCCGCCGACGACCGGGCTCCTCGCCGGGGCGCGTCGGGCCGCCGTCCTCGTAACGCACCTGGAGGCCGACGCGCGACGCGAGGTACTCGACCGCGTCGGTGAACCCCAGCCCGTCGACCGCCTGGACGAACGCGATGACGTCGCCGCCCTCGCCGCACCCGAAGCAGTGGTAGCGCCCCACCTGGGGCCGCACGTGGAACGACGGCGTGCGCTCGTCGTGGAACGGGCACAGGCCCTTGAGGGAGCCGACGCCCGCGGGCCGCAGCGCGACGTGCGCGCCCACGACGTCCTCGATCCGGACGCGCTCGCGGACGGCCTCCACGTCCTCCCGCCGGATCCGTCCCGCCACGGGCGTGAGTCTAGGCGTCCGCGGGCGTGGTCGGATCGCGGCGACGGGCGGCCGGGTGTCGAATGTGGCGACCGTCGCTCGTCATGGCGACGACCGGGCGGCACGCGCCCGCGGCACGAGGAGGACGACGTGGAGTACCTGCTGCTCATCTGCACCGACCCCGACGGCGAGGACGCTGCCCCCGGGGACCCGACCATCGAGGAGTGGGGCGCCGACGTCGACGCGCGCGGCGTGTGGCGGCACGGCGACCGGCTGCGCCCCGTGGAGGCCGCGACGACCGTGCGACGCCGCGGCGACCGCGTGGTGCTCACGGACGGCCCGTTCGCGGAGACCCGCGAGCAGATCGCGGGCTACGACGTGATCGACTGCGCGGACCTCGACGAGGCGCTCGCGGTCGCGGCGGCGCACCCGATGGCGCGCGCGGGACGCATCGAGGTGCGCCCCGTGTGGCCGCTGGGCGCCGACGACTGAGCGCACGGTTCCGTCCGTCGCGGCGTCAGTGCCGCGGCGGGCGGACCAGCCGGGAGTGCCACGCGACCGCCGACACGTCGGTGAGGGACGCGACCTGGTCGACGACGACGCGCAGGCGTGCGGCGTCGTCGCCGGCCGCGCGCCAGTCCGCCGCGAACGGCGGCTCGAGCGCGTCCGGGCCGCGGTCGGCCAGCACGGTCACCAGGTCGTGCAGCACGTCGCGCTGCCGCTGGTACAGCGGCTCGAGCTCGCGCGGCGCCATGACGTACGCGACCGCGAGGCCCTTGAGCACGAGGATCTCGGCGAGCGTCTCGTGCGGGACGACGAGCTCGGCGGCGTAGCGGGTCAGCGGGCCGTCGCCGTAGCGCGCGCGGGTCGCCTGCTGCGCGGCCTTCGCGAACCGTCCGATGAGCTGGCTGGTCGCGTCCTTGAGGACCGCGAGCGCGCGCCGCGACCCGTCGAAGCCCGGCTCCCAGAGCCGCGCCGCCACCAGGCGGTCCATCGCGGCCTCGAGCTCCGGCCCGGACACCTGCGCGCCGTACCAGGTGTCGACCGCGTCGAGCACGCGGGCACGCTCGTCGGGGCGCGTGAGCACGCCGAGGTCGACGCGGTCGCCGACGACCGCGTCCTCGACGTCGTGCACCGAGTACGAGATGTCGTCGGCGAGGTCCATGACCTGCGCCTCGAGGCACTTGCGTCCCTCGGGCGCGTCGGCCCGCAGCCACGCGAACACCGGCAGGTCGTCCTCGTAGACGCCGAACTTGTGCGTGGGACGCCCGCTCGCCGGGCTCACCGGGCCCTGCCCGTAGCGCCACGGGTACTTGACCGAGGCGTCGAGGCTCGCGCGCGTGAGGTTGAGGCCGACCGACGTGCCGTCGGGAGCGACGACCTTGGGCTCGAGGCGGGTCAGCAGGCGCAGGGTCTGGGCGTTGCCCTCGAAGCCGCCGATGCCGCGCGCGAGCTCGGCGAGCGCCCGCTCGCCGTTGTGGCCGAACGGCGGGTGGCCCAGGTCGTGCGCGAGGCACGCGGTGTCGACGACGTCGGGGTCGCACCCCAGCGCCTTGCCGATCTCGCGGCCGACCTGCGCGACCTCGAGCGTGTGCGTGAGGCGCGTGCGCACGAAGTCGTCCGTGGAGGGTCCGAGCACCTGGGTCTTGGCGCCGAGGCGGCGCAGCGCCGAGGAGTGCACGAGGCGCGCGCGGTCCCGCTCGAACGGCGTGCGCTCACGCGACTTCTCCCCCTCGGCGAGCCAGCGGTCGCGGTCGGCGGCGCAGTAGCCGTCGAGGTCGCGGACGGTGGGGTCGAGGGCTGTCACGTGCCCAGGGTAGGCGTGGCGCCGCCCACGACCGGCGCGACGCCCGTCTAGAGCTCCGTGCCCACGGGGTCCGCGAGCACGATTCGTCAGCGCGCCGAGCAGCGACGCCAGCGGGCCGCGCCGCGCCCGCGTCCCCTCGCCGCTCGTGCCAGGGAGGGCAGCGGGACCGCTCAGCCCTTGACCGAGCCCGCCGTGAGCCCGCCCACGATGTACTTCTGCAGGAACAGGAAGAGCAGCAGCACCGGCAGCGCGGCGATCACCGCACCGGCCGCGAACAGCCCCCAGTTGGCCTCGAGCAGCGACGACACCCAGCCGTACAGCCCGACGGCCACGGTCCAGTTGCGCTCGGACTGCAGCACGAGGCGCGCGATGATGAACTCGCCGAACGTCGCGATGAACGACAGCAGCGCGACGACCGCGAGGATCGGCGTGACGAGCCGCAGGATGATCGTCCAGTAGGTCTGCGCGTGCGTCGCGCCGTCGATCTTCGCGGCCTCGTCGAGCTCGCGCGGGACGGTGTTGAAGAACCCGTACATGAGGAACGTGTTCACGCCGAGCGCGCCGCCCAGGTAGACGGCGATGAGCGCGAGCTTGCTGTTGAGGCCGAGCGACGGGACGACGTTGCCGAGGCCGATGAGCAGCAGGAAGATCGCGACGAACGCGAGCATCTGCGGGAACATCTGGATGATGAGCAGCGCCGTGAGGCCCGCGCGGCGCCCCGTGAACCGGAACCGCGAGAACGCGTAGGCGGCCGCGGCGCCCATGAGGACCGTGCCGACGCCGGTGGCGATCGCGATCTGCAGGGAGTTGCCGAGCCACGTCCAGAACATCGTGCCGCCGAGCGCCTCGTAGTTGGCGGGGCTGAGCGACGCGAACAGCCGGTTGGAGCCCGTGAGCGTGCCGCCGTCGGTGAGCGAGGCGGAGATGACGTAGACGATCGGGAACACCGCGTACACGACGGCGACGACCCCGACGAGGTGCCGCCACCCGAGCTCGGCGAACCAGCGGTGCGGACGCATCCGGGGGGCGGCGGCGCGGGCCGCGGCGGTGCGCGTGGGCGTGACGTGCGACGTGGTCATCAGCTGATCTCCTCGAACTGCTTGGTGCGCTTGAAGGTGATCGCGGAGATCGTCGCGACGATGACGAAGATGACGATCGACAACGCGCTGGCCAGGCCGTAGTTCTTCGCGGCCGTGCCGTCGAGCCCGGACACCGAGTAGACCATCGAGATGAGGATGTCGGTGTGGCCGAGCGGCACGGACGCGTCGGCGAACCGCGGCCCGCCGCCCGTGAGCATGTAGATGAGCGTGAAGTTGTTGAAGTTGAAGGCGAACGACGAGATGAGCAGCGGTGCGGTCGCGACCAGCAGCAGCGGCAGCGTGACCGAGCGCCACGTGCGCATCGCGCTCGCGCCGTCGACCTTGGCGGCCTCGAGCACGTCGGACGGCAGGGACTGCAGGGCCCCGGTGCAGATGAGGAACATGTACGGGAACCCGAGCCACAGGTTGACCCCGAGCACCGAGAGCTTCGCGAGCCACGGGTCGGTGAGCCACGGCACCGCGGCCCCGCCGAGCAGCACCTGGTTGACGAACCCGAAGGACCGGTTGAGCAGGCCGGACCACAGCAGCGCCGCGAGGAACCCCGGGATCGCGTACGGGAAGATCAGCAGCGTGCGGTAGATCTTGCGCCCGCGCAGCCGCGTGTCGTTGAAGGTGATCGCGAGGAACAGCCCCAGCAGGAACGTCGTGACGACGGACAGGATCGCGAACGCGAACGTCCACGCCAGGATGCGCAGGAACGGCCCCGCGTAGCGCTCGTCGCCGAACGCGGTGCGGAAGTTGTCGAAGCCGACCATGACGCGCCAGCCGACGTTGAGCCGCTGGCCGTCGTCCGACTGGAACCAGCCCTCGGACGTCGCGCGGTACACCGTGCCGGTGGCGACGTCGGTCATCGTGTCGGCCTCGGGGTCCCACGTGAGCGACGGCGTCGACACGAAGCCGGTGCGCGCGTCCTGCGTGCGGATCGAGCCGTCGTTCGGGTCGTCGGAGACGGGCACGCGCAGCGCGGTGACCTCGGCCTGCCGGGCCAGGATCTCCTGGCGTCCCAGCACGGTCGCGTCGGGCACCTGCGTGACCCGGCCGTCCTCGACCGTCGCGCCGTCGGCCGCGGCGAGCGGCTGGTCGGCCGTGCCGACGAGCGCCTCGTCGTCCTCGACGACCGCGAAGCCCAGCTGCCCGCCGCGCTCGACGACCGTCAACGGGTACGAGGCCGAGCCCTCGACGCGGCGCTCGTTCTGGATGAGCAGCGCCTCGACGGCCTGCTCCTGGGTGGAGTTGTGGCCGTCGCCGTAGTTGGTGAACGCGACGAACCCCGTGTAGGCGACGACGTACACCTGGTAGACCAGCAGGAACGCGAGCCCGGGCAGGATGTACTTCATCGGCAGCGAGCGCCGCGAGAAGTACACCCAGTCGGCGACCGCGACGAGCGCGACCATCGACACGAGGATGCCCATGCTGCCCTCGCGCCACGCCGCGAGGATCCCGAACACGCCGAGCGCGTTCACGACCGCCATGAGTGCGATCTTCACGAGCGTGCCGGGCCGGACGGGGCCGCGCCCGGGGCCGCGGCCCGCGCGGCGGTCGGTGGGGCCGGACGGACCCGGTGGTGTGACGGCGTCGCTCGTGCCGTCGACCGTGGGAGCCTGCGTGGACATCGCGCGCCTTCCGAGCGGTGGAGGTCGGCGCGTCGGTGCGCCGCAGAAGGTGGACCGGACCGCCCGGCCGCGCCGCGGGGGGATCCGCGGCGCGACCGGAGCGAGGGGGTCAGGAGCCGATGGCTCCCTGGATGTCGGCGATCATCTTGTCCCACGCCGCGACCGGGTCGGCCTGGCCGGAGATGATGTTCGCCTCGGTGACGCCCCAGAAGGCCCAGACGGAGCCCATCTCGGGGATCGAGGGCATCGGGACCGCGTCGGCGCCGACGGCCGCGAAGCCGGCGGTGATCGGGTCGGCGGACGCCTGCTCGGCGGCCGACTTGAGCGCCGGCGGGCGGTTGCCGGCCTCGTAGAGCGCGAGCTGCGCCTCGTCGGTCGCGATGTAGTTGACGAGGAAGTCGTTCGCCAGGAGCGCCTTGTCGCTCTGCGCCGAGACGTAGAACCCCTGGACGCCGACGAACGGCTGCGCGGCCTGCGGCCCGGCCGCGGGGACCGGGTCGATCGCGAGGTCGAGGTCCGCGAACTGCTCGAGCATCCACGGGCCGCCGACGATGAACGGCGACTCGCCGTTCTTGAACGCCTCGACCGCGATGTCGTACGTGATGTCGGTCGACAGCACGCCCGCCGCGCCCTGCGCCTGCAGCCACGTCGCGAACGCCTGCCCGGGCGCGCCGCCCATGGCGAGGTCGGCCGTGTACGAGCCGTCCGCGTTCTGCGCGAACACGGGCGCGCCGAACGACGTCTGCAGCGGGTAGTACGTGTACGGGTCGCCCTCGGTGCTCGTCTGGATGAGGAACGGGTACTTGGTGCCGGCGGCCTGCCCGGCGGCCACGGCCTCGTCCCACGTCGCGGGCGCGGTCGCGGCCAGCGCGGTGTTCCGGATGAGGGCGATGTTCTCGATCGCGTAGGGCAGGCCGTACACCTGGCCGTCCTGCGTGAACGCCTGGATCGCGACGTCCTCGAAGTCGGCGGTCTTGTCGCCGAGCTCGATGGGGGCGACGACGCCGTTGGTGGTGAGCTCGCCGAGCCAGTCGTGCGCGCCGACGGTGATGTCGGGGCCCTCGCCCGTGGGGACCTGCGCGAGGAAGTCCGCGCGGATGTCCTCGAAGTTCTTGAGCACGAGCTCGACGTCCACGTCGTTCTCGTCCTCGAACGCCTTGGCGGCCTGCTCGACCGCGTCCTTCCGGGTCTCGTCGACCCAGACGACGAGGCCGTCGCCCGAGCCGCCGTCGGCCGTGCTGCCGGGCGTCGAGCCGCCCGTGGTGTCGTCGCTGGAACCGCCGCACGCCGTGAGCGTGAGTGCGAGGCCGAGCGCCACCGCTGCGGCCGGGATGCCTCGTCGCATCGTTCGTCTCCTGTAGTCGTTCGACTCACCGACGCCGGTCGTGCCGCCGTCGGCCCATGACGTGAAGGTAGGTGCGTTGCACCCGTTGCTGCAAATCGTTACGGTAACTTTCAGGCAACGGTTTCACAGCGTGCTCCGCACGAGGAGCGGCACCAGGACGAGGAGGTCCGATGACCCCGACTACGCTGCCGTCTGTGCGCACACGACTGACCGACCTGGCCGAGCAGGCCGGGGTGAGCACCGCGACGGTGTCGCGCGTGCTCAACGGCAAGCCGGGCGTGTCCGCGCAGGCGCGGCAGGCGGTGCTCACGGCGCTCGACATGCTCGGCTACGAGCGGCCCGAGAAGCTGCGGATGCGCTCCGCCGGTCTCGTCGGGCTCGTGGTCCCCGAGCTCACCAACCCCGTGTTCCCCGCGTTCGCGCAGATCATCGAGACCATGCTCAGCGACCGCGGGTACACGCCGCTGCTGTGCACGCAGTCCCCCGGCGGCACCACCGAGGACCAGTACGTCGAGCTGCTCATGGAGCACTCCGTCGACGGCATCGTCTTCGTGTCGGGCCTGCACGCCGACACCACCGCCAGCAAGGACCGGTACCACCGGCTGCGGGGGCGCGGCGTGCCGCTCGTGCTCGTCAACGGCTATGCCGAGGGCGTGGACGCCCCGGCGGTGTCGACCGACGACTCCGCCGCGATGGACCAGGCGTTCCGCCACCTGTACTCCCTCGGCCACCGTGCGATCGGGCTCGCCGTCGGGCCCACGCGCTTCGTCCCTTCGCAGCGTAAGCGCGACGCGTTCGTCTCGCTCCTCGAGAAGCACCTCGGGGCCACCGACGCCGACGCGCACGTCGTCTCGACGCTGTTCACGGTCGAGGGCGGCCAGGCCGCCGCGACCGAGCTGTTCGCGTCGGGGCACACCGCGGTCGTCTGCGGCTCCGACCTCATGGCGCTCGGCGCCGTGCGCGCCGCTCGCCAGCTCGGCCTGCGCGTCCCCGAGGACGTGTCGGTCGTCGGGTTCGACGACTCGCCCCTCGTGGCGTTCACCGACCCGCCGCTGACGACCGTGCGCCAGCCCGTCGCCGCGATGGGCCACGCCGCGGTCTCGGCTCTCGTCGCCGAGATCACCGGCACGCGCGCCGCGCGCGCCGAGTTGCTGTTCCACCCCGAGCTCGTCGTGCGCGGCTCGACCGGCAGCGCACCCGCGGCGCCCGCGGACGCGCCCGTCGCCGCCGCGGTCCCCGCCGCGCGCTGACTGCGCGCGTCGTCCCCGCCCGACCCCCGGCGCCCCCGTGGGCCCCGGCGGCGCCCTCCGCGCCGTCCCCCGACCCCGCACCCTGCAGGAAGGCACCCCGTGACCCTCGCGTCCCCCTCGACCGAGCTCATCGCGCACCACCCCGACACCGGGACGCAGTGGTGGCGCACCGCCGTCATCTACCAGGTCTACCCGCGCTCGTTCGCGGACGCGTCGGGCGACGGCGTGGGTGACCTGCCCGGTGTCACGTCGCGCCTCGAGCACCTCGTCGACCTCGGCGTCGACGCGGTCTGGCTCTCGCCGTTCTACCGCTCGCCGCAGGCCGACGCCGGGTACGACGTCGCCGACTACCGCGACGTCGACCCGCTGTTCGGCACGCTCGCCGACGCCGACGCGCTCGTCGCGCGCGCGCACGAGCTCGGCCTGCGCGTCATCGTCGACCTCGTGCCGAACCACACGTCCGACGAGCACGTGTGGTTCCAGGCCGCGCTCGCCGCCGGCCCGGGCTCGCGCGAGCGCTCCCGCTACCACTTCCGCGACGGCCGGGGCGAGCACGGCGAGCTGCCGCCCAACAACTGGGAGTCGATCTTCGGCGGCCCCGCGTGGACGCGCACGACCGACCCCGACGGCACGCCCGGCCAGTGGTACCTGCACCTGTTCGACAGCAAGCAGCCCGACCTCAACTGGGACGACCCCGAGGTCCGCGAGGAGTTCGAGGACGTCCTGCGCTTCTGGCTCGACCGCGGCGTCGACGGGTTCCGTGTCGACGTCGCGCACGGCATGGTCAAGCAGCCGGGCCTGCCCGACTGGGACGGCCACGTCACGATGATCGAGGGCTCCGACGACGTCGACGGCGTCGACGCGGTCGACGGCTCGGGCAACCGCGGACCGATGTTCGACCAGGACGGCGTGCACGAGATCTACCGCGCGTGGCGTCGCGTGCTCGACACGTACGACGGCGACCGCGCCATGGTCACCGAGGCGTGGGTCGAGCCGCTGAGCCGCCTCGCGCGCTACGTGCGGCCCGACGAGGCGCACCAGTCCTTCAACTTCGCGTTCCTCGCGGCCGGCTGGCACGGTCCGTCGCTGCGCCGCGTGATCACGTCGTCGTACGCGGCCAACGACGCGGTCGGCGCACCGACCACGTGGGTGCTGTCGAACCACGACGTCGTGCGCCACGCGTCCCGCCTGGGGCTGCCGGACCCGACGCACCGCCCCAACGGCATCGGCCACGGCGACGAGCAGCCCGACGCCGCGCTCGGCCTGCGGCGCGCCCGCGCCGCGACGCTGCTCATGCTCGGGCTCCCCGGCTCGGCGTACGTCTACCAGGGCGAGGAGCTCGGGCTGCCCGAGCACACCGCGCTCGACGACGACCTGCGCCAGGACCCCGCGTTCTTCCGCACGGGCGGCGGCGAGCGCGGCCGCGACGGCTGCCGCGTGCCGCTGCCCTGGGAGGGCGACGCGCCCGGCCTGGGGTTCTCCCCCACCGGCGCCACGTGGCTGCCGCAGCCCGCCGAGTGGGCCGAGCTCGCCGCCGACCGGCAGCGCCGCACCGACGGGTCGACGTACGAGCTGTACCGCTCGGCGCTGCGCACGCGCCGCACCGAGGACCTCGGCGCGGGCGGCCTGGAGTGGCTCGAGGGGCACGGCTCCGAGCACGTCCTGGCGTTCCGCAACCGCGACGTCGTGGTGGTCGCGAACCTCGACGACGAGGCCGTCGCGCTGCCCGCGGGCGCGCAGGTGCTGCTCGCGTCCGGCCCGCTCGACGGCGGGTTGCTCCCGGCCGGCACGACGGTCTGGCTGCGCGCGTCCTGACGCCGGCGCCACGCTCGACGACGGCCCGGTCGCCCCACGGCGGCCGGGCCGTCGGCGTCACGCCAGGGTCGCGGCGACCGCCTGCTCGACGACCGCGGGCAGGCCGCCGTCGCGCGCCCAGCCGCGCTGCTCGTCCGCACCCGTGCCGCGCTCCCACAGCCGGGCCAGCAGGTCCTGCACGGTCGTGAGGTCACCCGCGTCGACGAGCGCGGGTCGCACGTGGTCGAGCAGCGCGACGACCGCGTCACGCGCCGGCACCGGCGTCATCGACGGCGGCACCAGCAGGTCGCCCGCGAGGCCCGAGCGCGCGGCCCGCCACGTCGCGGCCCGCAGCGGCTCGACCCGGTGCACGGCGGGGGGCACGCCGTCGGACGCCTCGCGCGCCGCCGTCTCGACCAGACCGCGGCACAACGCGGCGACCAGCACCGCGTCGTCGGCGCGCAGGCACACGTCCGCGACGCGCAGCTCGACCGTCGGATAGCGCTGCGACAGCCGGGCGTCGAAGTAGATCATGCCGGCGTCGAGCGCCACGCCGGAGGCCACCAGCCCGGCGACGGCCTCGTGGTACGCCGCGGCCGAGCCGTAGACCGCTGTCGGCCCGGCGGTCGGCCAGCGGTTCCACTGCTGCGCCCGGACCGACGCGTACCCCGAGTCCTCGCCGCGCCAGTACGGCGAGTTCGCGCTCAGCGCGAGCAGCGTCGGCAGCCACGGCCCGATGCGGTCCAGCACCGCGACGCCCTCGTCGTCGTCCGCGACCGCGACGTGCACGTGGCACCCGCTCGTGAGCTGCTCGCGGACCGTCAGCGCGTAGGCCTGCGCGATGGCCTCGTACCGCGCGCCGTGCGTCAGCGTCGTCGGGCCGGGCAGCGGCGACGTCGCGAGCGCGACGAGCCGCGCGTCGGCCGCGAGCGCGGCGTCCGACGCGCGGCGCCGGCCCGCCCGCACCTCGTCGGCCACGTCGGCCAGGTCGACGCGCGGCGGCGTCCCGGTCTCGACCTGCTGCTCCTGCAGCTCGTGCTCGAGACCGCCGCCGGGCGTCGGGTCCTGCTCACCCCCCGAGCGCTCGAACGCGCGCACGGCCGCGTCGGCCACGCCCGTGGGCACACCCTGCCCGTCGACCAGCAGGTACTCCTCCTCGACACCGATGCTCCGCACGCCGTGCAGTCTGCTGCCCCGCGGGCGGGTGCGCGCGCCGAGCCGCTGCGTAGGCTCTCCCGGTGCCCGCGACGACCGCCCCCGGACCGACCGACCCGGACGCGCACGCCGCGCGCGTGCGCGTCGCCTACGACACGGTCGCGGACGCGTACGCGGCCCTCCTGCCGGGCACCGAGGCCGAGACGCCCCTCGACCTCGCGACCGTGGGGGCGTTCGCGACGCTCGTCGGCACGACGGGCCCGGTCGCGGACATGGGGTGCGGCGCGGGCCGCATGACCGCGCACCTCGCCGCGCTCGGGCTCGCGGCGCACGGCCTCGACCTGTCGTCCGCGATGGTGGCCGCCGCGCGCCGCGCACACCCGACGCTGCCGTTCGTGGTCGGGTCGCTGGCCGCGCTGCCGTACGCCGACGTGTCGCAGGCCGGCGTGCTGGCCTGGTACTCGCTGATCCACGTGCCGCCCGCGCAGCTGCCGGGCGTCGCCGCCGAGCTGCACCGCGTGCTCGCACCCGGCGGGCACCTGCTGGTCGGCGTCCAGGCGGGCGACGGACCGCGGCACCTGTCCCGCGCCTACGGGCACGACGTCGACCTGGACGCCTGGCTCTGGCGGCCGGACGAGCTGGCCGGCGTGCTCACAGGCGCCGGGCTGGACGTGCGGGCGCGGGTCGTGCGCGAGGCCGAGGCGCACGAGCGGCACGCGCAGGCGTTCCTGCTCGCGCGCCGACCGGGCTGAGCGGCCGGCGCGGCCCGCGGCACGGGGCCGGTGGTCGACGTCCGCGTCAGCCGCCCGAGACCGACAGCTCGGCCTCGTGCAGGTCGCGCCGGAACTCCTCCGACAGCTCGCGCGAGTCGAGCCACCCGTACGGCAGGATCGGACGCTTGGGCGACCCGGCGCGGCCGCGCGGACCCTCGGCGGCCTCGCCCGGGTACGGCTGGTCGAGGTCGAGCCCCGCGAGCCGGTCGTCGAGCTCGGCGAGCGACGACACGAGCCCGAGCTGGGCGCGCGTCTCGCCGCCCACCACGTAGCCCTTGAGGTACCAGGCCATGTGCTTGCGCATCTCGCGCAGCGCCTTGCCCTCGTCGCCGAACGTGTCGACCATGAGCTCGGCGTGCCGACGGACGACCTGCGCGACCTCGCGCAGCCCGGGCCGCACGCGCACGTCGGACCCCGCGAACGCCGCCGCGAGGTCGGCGAACAGCCACGGTCGACCCTGGCAGCCGCGACCCACCACCACGCCGTCGCAGCGCGTGTGCGCGACCATCGCGAGCGCGTCCTCGGCCGACCAGATGTCGCCGTTGCCGAGCACCGGGATGTCGGTGACCGCCTCCTTGAGGGTGGCGATCGCGTCCCAGTCGGCCGTGCCCGAGTAGTAGTCGGCGGCGGTGCGCCCGTGCAGCGCGACCGCCGCGACCCCCGCGTCCTGCGCGACGAGCCCGGCCTCGACGTACGTGAGGTGGTCCTCGTCGATGCCCTTGCGCATCTTCACGGTCACCGGCACGCCGTGCGGGCGCGCCGCGTCGACGGCCGCGCGGACGATGGCCGCGAAAAGGTCCCGCTTCCACGGGAGCACCGCGCCGCCGCCGCGGCGCGTCACCTTGGGCACGGGGCAGCCGAAGTTCAGGTCGACGTGGTCGGCGCGGTCCTCCTCGACCAGCAGCCGGACCGCCGCGCCGACCGTGGTCGGGTCGACGCCGTAGAGCTGCACCGAGCGCGGCACCTCGTCGGGCTCGAACGCGATGATCCGGAACGACTCGGGGCTGCGCTCGACGAGCGCGCGGCTCGTCAGCATCTCCGCGACGTACAGCCCGGCCCCCGACTCGCGGCACAGCCGCCGGAACGCCGCGTTCGTGACACCGGCCATCGGTGCGAGCACGACGGGCGTGTCGACCGTGATCGGCCCGATGCGCAGCGGCGGGAGCGCGGGGCTCGCGCCGGTCACGGGCGTGGCGGGGACGGGGGTGGACGCGGGCACCCGCCCATTGTCCCCCACGGCCCCGCCGCGGCCCACGCCCGCACCCCGCAGCGGTTGTGACGGCCCGTACGGCGCGGCTAGCGTCCCGGCGTGACCGACCTGCCCCCGCCCCCGCCCGGCGCCGTGCGCATCGACTTCCGCGGGGGCGCCACGCCGCTGCTGACCGTGGGCGTCGCGCTGGCCGCGCTGCTCGCGGTCGGCTGCGGCGTCATGCTCGCCGGCCCGCTGACCTCGGAGAACGACGACCCGACCACGATCGCCGTGGCGCGGGTCGTGCTGATCTGCGGCGTGCTGCTGTTCGGTGCGGTGGCCCTGGGCGGGGCCGCGACGCTACGGAACCTGCGGCGCCCGGCCGGCCTGCTCGTCGACCACGACGGCCTGGACTGGTGGCAGGGGCACGACCGCGTACGGCTCGCCTCGTGGGACGAGGTCGGCGCGGTCGCGGTGTCCTACATGCGCAAGCCCGTCGCCCTGAGCGCGGGTGCCGCGATCGGCAACGCGCTCATCGGCGTGCAGGGCTGGTCGCTCGAGATCTGGATGAGCGAGGCGACGCTCGGCGGCCGGTCGCGACGGCTCCTGCACGTGCCGGCCGATCCCGCCCCCGTCGACGGGCTCCCGCCCGTGCGCTACCGGCTGTTCCTCGCACCGTCGCCCGACGTCGCGCGGGCGACCGCCGAGGCCGTCGCCGCGGCCGCACCGCAGCGCTGGATCGGCACCGTCGAGCGGCCGTGGAACCCGGTTCCCGACAGCTGACGACGCCGTGGGGCCTCCGCCCGCCGACCGGCGACGACACGCGGGTCCGCGCGGGGCGGCGCGCTCGTCAGCCGTCGGGCGCCCACCGCGCGAGCAGGTCGCGGAACCGGTCCGCGGCCTCGGCGCGGCGCGGCTCCTCGGGCGTGCCCCCCGCACCCCCGGCGAGCGCCGCCTCGGCGCCCGCGAACCGCGCCTCGACCCACGCGCGCAGCACGTCCGGCACGACGCCGTCGCCGAGCTCGCGCGTGACGGCCTTGGCCGCGACGAGGCCGTCGACGGCCGCGCGGACCTCGGCGGGCGGCGGCGCCTGGTCGAGCAGCTCGCCGAGGTTCATGGGTGGCGTGGGCGCGTCGTGCGCCGCGAGCCAGTGCAGGACGGCGGCGGGCCGGACCGCGTAGAACACCCGCTTGAGCGGCACGCGCGCGCCGTCGGCGGCGCCGCTGCGACGCCAGTGGTCCGTGCCGACGTGCAGGTGGTGACGCACCAGCCCGGCGCGGTCGCCGACCGCGTCGACGAGCGCCAGCAGCTCGTCGCGGAAGCCCGCCTCCCCGCCGTACACGAGCGGGGACCGCAGCCACTCGCCGACGGTGGCGTTGCCCTTGACCGCCAGCCGTACCGCCTTGAGCACGTCCCAGCCGCTGACGTCGAGGACCGCGTCGAGCGGCGTCTCGACCACGTCGCGCGGCGGCCACGGGTCCAGGTAGCGCGCGACCGGGCGGACGTACAGGAAGCGGCAGTCGTAGTCCGAGTCGGGCGACGGGAAGCCCCAGGCCCGGCTCCCGGACTCGACCGCCCAGGCGACGTGGACGCCCTCGGCCGCCGCGACGCCGGCCAGGCGCGCGTCGACCGCGGCCACGACCGCGGGGTCCAGGGACCCCGGCAGGTCGTGGCCGCGCGGCGCGACGCGCGGCGCGCCGGGCACGACGTCAGGCGCCGACGAGGCGCTGCGCGAGGTAGGCCGTGACCTGGTCGAGCGCGACCCGCTGCTGCGACATGTCGTCGCGGTGGCGGATCGTCACGGCCTGGTCCTCGAGCGTGTCGAAGTCGACCGTGATGCAGAACGGCGTGCCGATCTCGTCCTGCCGGCGGTACCGGCGGCCGATCGCGCCGGCGTCGTCGAAGTCGACGTTCCAGCTGCGCCGCAGCTCGGCGGCGAGGTCGCGCGCCTTGGGGCTGAGCGCCTCGTTGCGCGACAGCGGCAGCACAGCGGCCTTGACCGGCGCGAGGCGCGGGTCGAGCTTGAGCACCGTGCGCTTGTCGACGCCGCCCTTGGTGTTGGGGGCCTCGTCCTCGTGGTACGACTCCACGAGGAACGCCATGAGCGAGCGGGTGAGGCCCGCGGCCGGCTCGATGACGTACGGCACGTAGCGCTCGTTCTTGGCCTGGTCGAAGAACGACAGGTCCTGGCCCGAGTGCTCGCTGTGCGTGCCGAGGTCGAAGTCGGTGCGGTTGGCGATGCCCTCGAGCTCGCCCCACTCGCTGCCGGTGAAGCCGAACCGGTACTCGATGTCGACCGTGCGCTTGGAGTAGTGCGAGAGCTTCTCGGCGGGGTGCTCGTAGTGGCGCAGGTTCTCGCGGTCGATGCCGAGGTCGACGTACCAGTCGGTGCGGGTGTCGATCCAGTACTGGTGCCACGTCTCGTCGGTGCCGGGCTCGACGAAGAACTCCATCTCCATCTGCTCGAACTCGCGCGTGCGGAAGATGAAGTTGCCGGGCGTGATCTCGTTGCGGAACGACTTGCCGATCTGGCCGATGCCGAACGGCGGGCGCATGCGCGCCGAGGTGTAGACGTTCTTGAAGTTCACGAAGATGCCCTGCGCGGTCTCGGGGCGCAGGTAGTACAGGCCCGACTCGTCCTCGATCGGGCCGAGGTACGTCTTGAGCATCATGTTGAAGTCGCGGGGCTCGGTCCACCGGCCGCGCGTGCCGCAGTTGGGGCAGGCGATGTCGCCGAGGCCGTGCTCCGGCGCGCGGCCCTTCTTGGCCTCGTACTCCTCGACCAGGTGGTCCTCGCGGAACCGCTTGTGGCACGAGAGGCACTCGGTCAGCGGGTCGGTGAACACGCCGACGTGGCCCGAGGCCACCCAGACCTGCCGCGGCAGGATGACGGACGAGTCCAGGCCGACGACGTCCTCGCGGCTCTGGACCATCGCGCGCCACCACTGGCGCTTGATGTTCTCCTTGAGCTCGACGCCCAGCGGTCCGTAGTCCCACGCGGAGCGGGTGCCGCCGTAGATCTCGCCGCTGGGGAACACGAATCCCCGGCGCTTGGCGAGGGAGACGACGGCGTCGAGACGGGACGGTGCGGCAGCCACGGTGGTTCTTCTCCTGGGTCGAGGAAGCCCGCGGCTGGGTGCCGCGGGGGACAACCGGGACAGGCTATCGGTCGCGCGTGCGGGACCTCCGGACCGGACCGGTCCGCGCGGCGGCGGGGAGACTGTTTTGACAACGGTTCTCGCCAACCTGAGAATGGGTCTCATGTCGAGCAGCATCCGCCGCACCCCCCTCCGCTCCCGCACCGCGACCCTCGCGGCCGCGCTCGCCGTCCCCGTGCTCGCCCTCGGGGCGTGCTCGACCGCCGCGGGCGGCGACGACGGGACCCTCAGCGTCCTCGCGTCGTTCTACCCGTTGCAGATGGTCGCCGAGCAGGTCGGCGGCGACCGCGTCGACGTCGGCTCGCTGACGCCGCCCGGCGCCGAGCCGCACGACGTCGAGCTCTCGCCCGCGCAGGTCGCGTCCGTCGCCGCCGCGCAGCTCGTCGTCTACCAGTCGGGCTTCCAGGCCGCCGTCGACGCCGCCGTGTCCGAGGCCGGTCCCGCGCACGTCGTCGACGCCGCCGAGGTCGCCGACCTCGAGACGACCGCGCAGGAGGGCCACTCGCACGAGCTCGGCGAGGACGACGAGCACGCCGACGAGCACGCCGACGACGCCCACGACCACAGCGGGCTCGACCCGCACTTCTGGCTCGACCCCACGCGCATGCCGGCCGTGGCCGACGCCGTCGCCGACGCGCTGAGCGAGATCGACCCCGACGGCGCCGACACCTACCGCGCCAACGCCGCCGCGCTCGGCACACGCTTCGGCGAGCTCGACGACGCGTACGCCGCCGGGCTGGCCACGTGCGAACGCCGCACGGTCGTCACGACGCACGAGGCGTTCGGGTACCTCGCGCAGCGCTACGACCTCGAGCAGGTCGGCATCGCGGGCGTCGACCCCGAGACCGAGCCCTCGCCCGCACGGCTGCGCGAGGTCGGCGACCTCGTCCGCGCCGAGGGCGTCACGACGATCTTCTTCGAGACGCTCGCGTCCCCGAAGGTCGCGCAGACCCTGGCGTCCGACCTTGGGGTCGAGACCGCCGTCCTCGACCCGATCGAGGGGCTGACGGACGACGCGCAGGACTACTTCTCGATCGCGCAGGCGAACCTCGAGGCCCTGCGCGTGGCATTGTCCTGCTCGTGAACGCGATCGACGCCACCGACGTCCACGTGACGCTGGGCGGCCAGCCCATCGTCCGCGGCGTCGACCTCGCGGTGCCCCCCGGCCAGGTCGTCGCCCTGCTCGGCGCCAACGGCTCCGGCAAGTCCACGCTCGTGCGCGCGCTGCTCGGCGTCGTGCCGCTCGCGTCCGGCGACGTCCGGCTCCTGGGCGAGCCGCTCGGCCGCGGCGTGCCGTGGCAGCGCGTCGGGTACGTGCCGCAGCGCATGGCCGCCGCGGGCGGCGTCCCGACCACGGCGCTCGAGGTCGTCGTGTCCGGCCTGCTGCACGGCCGTCGGCTGCGACCCCCGCGCGACCGGCGTGCCCGCGCGACCGCGGCGCTCGCCGCGCTGGGCGTCGAGGACCTCGTCGACCGGCGCGTGCAGGAGATGTCCGGCGGGCAGCAGCAGCGCGTGCTGATCGCGCGCGCCCTGGTCCGCGAGCCCGCACTGCTGGTGCTCGACGAGCCGACCACGGGCATCGACCTGCCGACGCAGGACACGTTCGTCACGGCGCTGTCGCGGCTGCGCGACGCCGGCACCACGGTCGTCGTCATCCTCCACGAGATCGGGCCCTTCGCGCCGCTCATCGACCGGGCCGTCGTCCTGCGGCACGGCCGCGTCGTGCACGACGGCCCGCCGCCGCCCGCGCGCGGCGAGCACGGTCACGCCGAGCACGACCACCTGCACCCGCACGCCGACCCCGAGCCGCCCGCCGACGGCCCCGACCTCACGCTGGAGGTGACCCCGTGAGCGCGTGGGACCAGGTGCTGACACTGCTCGGCTCGCCGCTCATGCAGCGCGCGCTGATCGCCGCGGTGCTCGTCGGCGCCGCCGCACCCGTCGTCGGCACGTTCCTCGTGCAGCGCCGCATGGCGCTCATGGGCGACGGGATCGGGCACGTCGCGCTGACGGGCGTCGCGCTCGGGTGGCTCGTGGGCAGCTGGGCGGCCGTCTCCCCCGCCGACGCCCTCGCGGTACCCGGCGCGGTCGTGGCGGCCGTCGTCGGGTCCGTCGTGATCGAGCTCGTGCGCGAGCGCGGCCGCACGAGCGGCGACCTCGCGCTCGCGATCATGTTCTACGGCGGCATCGCCGGCGGCGTGCTCCTCATCAAGGTCGCCGGCGGCACCAACGCCAACCTCATGAGCTACCTGTTCGGCTCGATCTCGACCGTCTCGACCGGTGACCTGTGGTGGACCGTCGCCCTCGCGGTCCTCGTGCTGGGCGTGGGCGTCGGCCTGCGCTGGACGCTGTTCGCCGTGAGCCACGACGAGGAGTTCGCGCGCGCCAGCGGGCTGCCGGTGCGCCTGGTGTCGATGCTCGTCGCGACGCTCGCCGCGCTCACCGTGACCATCGCGATGCGCGTGGTCGGGCTGCTGCTGGTGAGCGCGCTCATGATCGTGCCCGTCGCCGTCGCACAGCTCTACGCGCGCTCGTTCGGCCGCACCATGGCCGTGGCCAGCGGGATCGGCGTCGCCGTGAGCGTCGTGGGGCTCGTCGTCACGTACTGGAACGACGTGCCGCCGGGCGCGACGATCGTGGTGCTCGCGATCGTCCTCTACGCGCTCTCGGCGCTGCTGCACCCCGTCCTCGCACGCCGGCGCACCGCGCACGACCCGCACCCCGACATGTCCGACGACGTGCTCGTGCCGGCCGTCGACGCGGCGTGCGCACCGGACGCCGGGCACGAGGCCCCCACGGCGCCGCGACGGCCGTGAGGCCGCGCCCGCGCGCGACGTAGGATCGAACGGTGACGCCGGCACAG
This sequence comes from Cellulomonas sp. HD19AZ1, assembly GCF_004535805.1. Lineage (NCBI taxonomy): Bacteria > Bacillati > Actinomycetota > Actinomycetes > Micrococcales > Cellulomonadaceae > Cellulomonas > Cellulomonas sp. HD19AZ1. The sequence continues at coordinate 537,057 of NZ_SPHX01000001.1, read as the reverse complement.
GTCCTGCAGGGGTACGGCCTCGACGGGATGCCCGTCGCGGTCGCGTTGCTGTGCCTGTTCGTCATCGTCCTGGCCCGTTCCCACCTCACCTACTGGGCGGGACGCGGCGTCGCGCGTGGTGCGCGCTACGAGGGCGAGCACCGCCACGGGCCCGCCTGGTGGCAGCGCACGGTCGACCGCACGGCACGCCTGACGTCGACGCCCGCGGCCCGCCGCGGGGTCGCGCTCGTGCACCGCTGGGGCCCGGTGGCGGTGACCGTGGCCTACGTGACCGTCGGTGTGCAGACGGCGGTCTTCGCGGCGGCCGGCCTCGTGCGCATGCCCTACCTGCGCTTCACGCTCGCGTCGCTGCCCGGCGCGGTCGCGTGGGCGGTGATCTGGGGGACCGTCGGGATCGGCGCGGTCTGGGGCGCCCTGAACCTGGCCACCGGGTCGCCGTGGGGGCTCGTCGCCCTGGGAGCAGTCCTCGCCGCGGTCGCCGCGGGCGTGATCACCGCGGCGCGCCGACGCACGACGGCCCCCGCCGAGGCCGCCGCCGTCGACGAGCCGGCGTCCTCCGGCTCACGCTGACGCTCGCCGCGCCCGCACCGCGTCAGTCGGCGTGCGCCGCCGACACGCAGAACTGGTTGCCGTGCGGGTCGGCCAGGACCGTCCAGGTGAACCCGTCGGCCAGCCCGTGGTCGCCGACGCGGGTGGCACCGGCCGCGACGAGGTCCGCGACCGCGGCGGCCGGGTCCGGTGCCGCGAGGTCGAGGTGCACGCGGTTCTTGCCCGGTGCGACGTCGGCCACGCGCTGGAACCCCAGCGCCGGGAGCCCCGCGGGCGGCGCGAGGACGACGAACCCGTCGTCCTCGTGCACCACGGCGGCGCCGGTCCGGTCGCGCCACCAGGCGGCCAGCTCGCGCGGGTCGGTCGTGTCGAAGGTGACCATGTTCAGCGTCAGGCTCATGGGGCGACCGTAGCGACCGGCACCGACATCCGGGTCAGGAGGTCGCCGGGGTGTCCACCGCTCCCCCGTAGCGCCGGTCGCGGCGCGCGTACGTCTCGACCGCGCGCCACAGGTGCCGCCGGTCGACGTCGGGCCACGGCTCGTCGAGGAACACCATCTCGGCGTACGCCGACTGCCAGAGCATGAAGTTCGAGATGCGCTGCTCGCCCGACGACCGCAGGAACAGGTCGACGTCGGGCAGATCCGGCTCGTCGAGGAACCGCTGCACGGTCTTCTCGGTCACCCGCTCGGGGTTGAGCCGGCCGGCCGCGACCTCGCGTGCGATCTGCCGCGCGGCGTCGGCGATCTCGGCGCGGCCGCCGTAGTTGACGCACATCGTCAGCGTGCAGGTCGTGTTGTCGACCGTGAGGCGCTCGGCCTCCTCGAGCTCGGCGACCACCGAGCGCCACAGGCGCGGTCGCCGCCCCGCCCAGCGCACGCGCACGCCCCACGAGTGCATGAGGTCGCGCCGTCGGCGCAGCACGTCGCGGTTGAAGCCCATGAGGAACCGCACCTCCTCGGGCGAGCGCGACCAGTTCTCGGTCGAGAACGCGTAGGCCGACACGTGCTGCACGCCGATCTCGATGGCCCCGGCCACGACGTCGAGCAGCGACGCCTCGCCCGCGCGGTGCCCCTCGACGCGCGGCAGCCCGCGCGCGTTGGCCCACCGCCCGTTGCCGTCCATGACCACGGCGACGTGCCGCGGCACGAACTGCCGCGGGATCTGCGGCGGACGGGCGCCGGACGGGTGCGGGTAGGGCGGCACGATCTCGCGGGGCACGGACACATCGTGCCAGGCCGTCCGGTGCGCTGGGCCGCCCGGCGGGGATCAGACCCGCTCGACCATCGGCAGCGACCGCAGCCGCCTCTCGAGGTGGAACTGGCAGAACACCGCGACGAGCCCGTTGCCCTCCGCGCGGTGCCGCTCGGCGCTCGCGTCGGCGACGTCCCAGTCGCCCGAGAGCAGCGCCGCGAGCAACGTGAACGTCTCGGGCGCCGGGGCCGCCGCACCCGGGGGGCGGCACGCGCCGCACACCGCGCCGCCGACCGCGGGCGCGAACGCGTGGTGCGGGCCCGGCGCGCCGCAGCGCGCGCAGTCGGTGAAGCTCGGCGCCCAGCCCGCGACCGCGAGCGCCCGCAGCAGGTAGGAGTCCAGCACGAGCCCCGGCGCGTGCGCGCGCGTCGCCAGGGCGCGCACGGCGCCGACCAGCAGGCGGTACTGCTGCACCGACGGCTCGCGCTCGGCCTCGACGAGGCGCTCGGCCGTCTCGAGCATCGCCGTGCCCACGGTGTACAGCGCGTAGTCCTCGCTGACGTGGCGGCCGTACGGGCCCAGCGTCTCGACCTGCGTCACGACGTCGAGGTTGCGACCTGTGCTGAGCTGCACGTCCACGTGCATGAACGGCTCGAGCCGCGAGCCGAAGCGCGACGTCGTGCGACGCACGCCCTTGCCGACGGCGCGCACCTTGCCGTGCTCGCGCGTCAGGAGGGTGACGATGCGGTCGGCCTCCCCCAGCTTGTGGGTGCGCAGCACGATCGCCTCGTCGCGGTAGAGGCTCACGCGGTCATTGTCCCCCGTGCCGCCGACACGGACCGGACGCGGCGCGCGGGTGGGTGCGCCGGGGCCGGGCCGTGGGTCGGGGTCGCCGACGACGGGTCGGCGGCACGGGGGACGCGGGGCACGACGGACGGGGTCGCCGCCGCCGCGCCCCGCGGGTCCGGCCCCGCGCGCTCGTGCGCGCGCCGGGACGGACGATCAGGGGACGGCGCGTCAGCGCTCGTGCCGGTTGACCGCGGAGACGATCGCCTTGAGCGACGCCGTCGTGATGGACGGGTCGATGCCGACGCCCCACAGGATGTCGTCGCCGATCGCGCACTCGACGTACGCGGCGGCGGTCGCGTCACCGCCGGCGGACAGCGCGTGCTCGGCGTAGTCGAGCACCGCCACGTCCGCGCCCACCTGGGCGAGCGCCGCGACGAACGCGGCGACCGGGCCGTTGCCGGTGCCGGTCAGGGTGCGCTCGACGCCGCGGTCCACGAGGTCGACCTCGAGCGTGTCCTGGCCGCCCTCGGTGCTGGTGGCACGCGTGCCGCGCAGCGAGAACCGGCCCCACGGCGCGAGCGGACCGCCCGGGGTCACCGGCAGGTACTCGTCGTTGAAGATCGACCACAGGTCGTCGGCCGTGACCTCGGTGCCGTGCTGGTCGGTGTGCTGCTGCACGACCTGCGAGAACTCGATCTGCAGCCGGCGCGGCAGGTCGAGGTCCTTCTCGGACTTCAGCAGGTACGAGATGCCGCCCTTCCCGGACTGCGAGTTCACGCGGATGATCGCCTCGTACGACCGGCCGACGTCCTTGGGGTCGATCGGCAGGTACGGCACGGCCCACTCGGCGTCGGCGACGGCGACGCCCTGCGCGGCCGCGCGCACCTCCATCGCGTCCAGGCCCTTCTTGATCGCGTCCTGGTGCGAGCCCGAGAACGCCGTGAACACCAGGTCGCCGCCGTACGGGTGCCGCTCGTGCACCGGCATCTGGTTGCAGCGCTCCACGGTCCGCCGGATGCGGTCGATGTCGGAGAAGTCGAGCTGCGGGTCGATTCCCTGGCTGAACAGGTTCATGCCCAGCGTGACCAGGTCGACGTTGCCCGTGCGCTCGCCGTTGCCGAACAGGCAGCCCTCGATGCGGTCCGCACCGGCCAGGTACCCCAGCTCGGCCGCCGCGACCGCGGTGCCGCGGTCGTTGTGCGGGTGCAGCGACAGCACGACCGACTCGCGGTGGTGCAGGTGACGGCTCATCCACTCGATCGAGTCGGCGTAGACGTTGGGCGTCGCCATCTCGACCGTCGCAGGCAGGTTGATGATGACCGGGCGCTCGGGCGTCGGCTCCAGGACGTCGAGCACGGCGTTGCACACGCGGACGGCGTACTCGAGCTCGGTGCCCGTGTACGACTCGGGGCTGTACTCGTAGAACACCTCGGTGTCGGGGATCAGCTCCTCGTACTTGCGGCAGAACCGCGCGCCCGAGACGGCGATGTCGGCGATGCCGTCCTCGTCGGAGCGGAACACGACCTCGCGCTGCAGCGTCGACGTCGAGTTGTACAGGTGCACGATCGCCTGCTTGGCACCCGCGAGCGACTCGTAGGTCCGCTCGATGAGGTGCTCGCGCGCCTGCGTCAGCACCTGGATGACGACGTCGTCGGGGATGCGCTCCTCCTCGATGAGCATGCGCACGAAGTCGTAGTCGGTCTGCGACGCCGACGGGAAGCCGACCTCGATCTCCTTGAACCCCATCGCGACCAGCAGCTCGAACATCTCGAGCTTGCGCGCCGGGCTCATCGGCTCGATCAGCGCCTGGTTGCCGTCGCGCAGGTCGACCGCGCACCACCGCGGCGCCTGCGTCATGCGCTTGTCGGGCCACGTGCGGTCCGGCAGCTCGACGCGGATCTGCTCGTGGAACGGGCGGTAGCGGTGCACCGGCATGCCGGACGGCTGCTGCGGGTTGCGCTGCGCGGCCGGGGCGGGCGTCACGGGGGTCTGGCTGCTCATCGGGGGTCCTTCGTCACGGTGCGGACGGTGTCGTCAGCCGGGCACGCCAGCACTCCGCGACGAGGAGCCGGCCTAGAGGGCCTCGTCGCGGCGACGAAGGAGCAGCGAGCGTGTACGCACGCGCCGACCATACCCCCGTAGGTGGCCACGGCCGCAACCCGTGGCCACGGGTCGGACGCGCCGACCGCGCGCACCGCCGCGGCGCTCACCCCAGGACGAGCGCCTCCGCACCCGTGAGCGCGACGAGCCGGCCACCCACCGCGACGACCTGCTCGACGTCGGCGGGCAGCGCGACGTCCCAGGCCAGGACGCCGTCGTGCAGCCCCCGGGCCACCAGGTCGGTCGCGTCGCGGCCCGGCACGGCGACGATCGCGTGCAGGCCGTCGGTCACCGGGTCGGACAGCACCTCGCGCGGCTCGCGCCGCTCCCACAGCTCGCGGCCGTCGCCGCCGTCGACGACCAGGACGGTCGCGTCGCGGGCGAGCACCACGACGCCGTCCACCGCCGCGACCGGCTCCGCGGGCGTCGTCAGCCGCCACAGCGGCGCACCGTCCTGCGCCGCGACGGCCTCGACCTGGTTGCCGGTGTCGACCAGCAGCCACCCGTCGAGCGACCCGTCCGTGACGACGCGCACCGGGAGCGCGGGCACCTCGCCGCGCACCGTGCCGTCCGCGGCGCGCAGCTCGGCCCCGACCGTCCAGACCCACAGGACGTACCCGCCGTCGGGCAGCCCGCGCGCGAGCATCTGCCGCCCGCGCCCGCCCGACCTGATGACGTCGCCGCTGCGCGCGTCGAGCACGGTGGGCGCGATGCCGGCCATCGTGACGACCCGCCGGTCGGCGACGAGCCGCGGCGGGACGCGTACCCCGGTGGGGTCCACGAGCGACTCCGGCGACGTCCACGACCAGCGCACCTCGCCGCTGGTGCCGGCCCGGCGCTCGACCGTCACCCGGCGGTCGGGCCGCGCCACCGCCACCACGAGGTCGTCGTCGACGCGCGTCACGCCGAGCGTGGGCCCCGCGGCCTCCCACCCCCCCAGCACCGCACCGTCGGACGGGTCGACCGCGACGACGCGCGTCGGCGGCGCGTACGGCGTCGTCACCTCGGCGCCGCCGTACAGCACGTCCGGCTCGGCCCACGCGCACAGCAGCACGTCCTGCTCCGCGTCGCCCGCCGCGCACGTGACCACGAGGCTCTCGAACCCGGCGCCCGGCTGCTCGACCAGCGGGAGCTCCCACCGCACGTCGCCCGTGGCCGGGTCGTGCGCGCGGGCGGTCCACGTGCCGTCGGCGACCGACAGCAGGACCAGCGCACCGCCCGCCGCGACGGCCGGCGCCGGGCCCTCGGCCGGTGCACGCCACCGCACCGCGGGGGCCTGCTCGACGGGCCGGACCATGCCCGGGACGCGCGCGATCCGGTCGGCGCGCTCGCGCGCGAGCGCGTCGGCCTGCACCGTCGCGACGCCCGCCGACGACACCGCGAGGACCGCGACCCCGACGACCCACGGCCACCACCGGCGCCACGACGGGCCGCCGGCTCCCGCGGTCGAGCCGTCGTCGGGCCCGTCGTCACCGGGCCCGGCGTCTCCGTGGCGCGCGGACGTGCCCGACGTCGGACGTTCGTCGTCCTCGTCGACAAGCTCGACCGGTCGCATCCGCGCGCCCGGGCGCGTGCCGCCCATGCGCCGACCCTAGGCCACGGCCGTCACCGCCGGGAGGGGTTCCGGCCGACGACCCCCGGACGGCCCTCGCGCCGCGTGCTACGCGGGGTCGCCGGCCCCCCGGGCGGGCACCTGCACGACGCGCAACGACCGGTCGCCGAACGCGACGACGACCCCCTCGCGCAGGCGTACGGGATGGTCGACGCGGCACACGACCTGCCCGCCGTCGGGCAGCGTCACCACCGTCCCGTTGGTCGAGCCACGGTCGACGACCCACGCCCCCGTCGCGTCGACCTCGAGCTGCAGGTGCGTCTTGGACACCGACCGTCCGGGGTCGACCACGCGCACGACCTGCACGGCGGGCGCGGGCGTGGGGTTGCGGCCGACGAGGGCCACGCGTTCGACGGTGAGGACCCGACCGTCGTCGAGCGTGACCCGCAGCCCGGACGCCGCCGCACGCGGCTCCGGCAGGACGTCCGTCCGCGGCGGCGCGGGGCGCGTCAGCTCGAGCTCGGGCGCGAGCCCGAAGGTCAGCGCGGGGTCCTCGGCGCGCACCACGGGGATCGCCCGGGTGTCGAGGTCGGGCGCCGAGCGCTGCTGGTGCAGCGGCGCGAGCACGAGGCCGTCGGTCGGCGGCCCGGCGCGGTGCGCACCGACGACGGGCGTCGCCCCGGTGAAGGGCGGCGGCACGGCGGCCGCCGCGGGCGGCCGGAACGGCGCGTCGTCCACCGCCGGGCCGCTGGGGGCGGGGGCCGCGGGTGCCGCGGGTCGCTGCGGGCCGCGCGCCGGCACGGCGTGGGCGCCGCGCCCGGGGCGCGACCCGGCCGGCACGGCGACCGTCGCGACGCGCAGCACCTCGGCACCCGCCGCACGGTCGTGCCAGCCGCGGCACCGGCCCGTGCGGTCGAACAGCGGCGACAGCAGCACGACGAGCTGCCCCACGCCGCACGCGAGCACGCCCGCCGCGACCACGAGCCCGCGGAGCAGCACGCGCCACGGGCCGAGCGGGCGGCGGCTGTGCGCGTCGACCGTGCGCACGCCGAGCAGCCGGCGGCCGAGCGTCCAGCCGTGGCGGCCGTGCAGGAGCCACTGCGTCACCGTGACCGCGAGCGCCAGGACCGAGCCGAGCGCCAGCAGCGGCACCGGCAGCGCGGGCAGCGTCGTCGGGTCGTCGCGCAGCGCGAGGACGACGCGCAGCGACGCCACGACCACCAGCCCGCCGCCCAGCACGAGGACCAGCGCCTGGTCGACCAGCGCCGCGACGAACCGCCGGCCCAGACCGGCGGGCCGGTCGTCGACGGCGAGGGCGGGTGCAGGTGCGGGGGTCATCGTCCACCTCGGCGGGGTCGGCCGGCGCGGCGGGGGCCGCGTCCGGGCACAGCGGTCGTGCGGGTCGCCCGGTCACGGTCGGCCCGTGCGGCGGCCGCGACGGCCCGGCGGGCGCGCAGCGACGCGAGCGACCCGCGCGCCCGCACGCGGCGACGCCACGGCAGCGTGCCCCGCAGGGCGCCCACCGTCGCGTCCACGTCCGCCCAGTACGCGTCGACCTCGGAACGGTCCGGCGTACCCGCGGCGAACACCGCACGGTCGGCGCGGCGTGCGAGCGCCTCCACGCGTGCCGCCACGGCGGGGTGGCCACCGACGATCGTCGTCGCCCACGCGCGAGCGGTCTCGCGGCGGGTCGCGGCACCCGGCGGTGCACCTCCCATGTCCCGGGCCGTGTCGACGACCTCGTCCCACCCGCCCGCGACCCGACGCACGGGGTCGGCCGCGCGCCGTCGCCGGCGGCGGCGACGCGCCTTGAGCGCGACGACGACGAGCAGCGGGGACAGCAGCACCAGCACGCCGCCGAGGCCGACGCCCGCCCACGCGGCGATGCGCAGCCACCGGGCGAGGGCCGAGTCGTCCGCGGCCGGGTCCTCCGCCTGCGGCTGCTCGGTGTCGTCCTCGGGCGGCGTCACGCGGTCCGGCGGCAGCACGGGCGGCTGCACGACCTGCGGCTGCGGGTCGGTGTCCGTCTCCTCCTGCTCCTGGTCCGGCGTGCGCGACTGCGGGGGCGTCACGTCGAACGGCACCCAGCCGTGGCCCGCGAACGCGACCTCGACCCACGCCTGCACGTCGCGCCCACGGATCTCGACAGCACCGTCCTCGTCGGTCGGCACCGCGACGTCGCCGTCGCCCTCCTCGTCGTCGCCCGAACCGGGCACGAACCCCAGCACGACGCGAGCCGGCAGCCCCATCTCGCGGATCATGAGCGCGGCCGCCGACGCGTACTGCTCGCCGTCGCCGACCATCGTCTGGCCCGCCAGCAGGTCCGCGAGCCGCTTGGCGCCGTGCCCCGACAGCGACGGGTGGTCGCCCGCGTCGGTGAGGCCGTGGCTGAAGAAGCCCTCGTCCGCCAGGTAGCTCGAGATGGCGCGTGCCACCTGCACCGGGGTCCCGGCGTCACGCGCGACGTCGGCGGCGGCGACCGCGACCGCCTGCGGGACGCCCTGCGACGCGGGCTGCACGACCGACGCGGCACCCGCCCCGCCGATCGTGTCGTCGTCGGGGACGTCGGGCACGACGACGTCGAGCCGGTACGTCATGCCCTCGCGCACGCCGGACGTGACGACCGCGGCGCCGGTGGCGTCGTTGTACCGCAGGTCGTCCGTCGCGGGGCCGAGGTCCACCGAGGTCGCGAGGCCGACGGTCGGGAGCCACACGCCCTGCAGGTCGCCGACCGTGACCTCGACGCGGGCCCGCTCGCCGCGCGCGGCGACGTCGAGCCGGTCGCCGACGCGCCGGAACTCCCCCGACGCCTGCGCCGACCCGTCGCCCGCGACGTTGAAGACCACGCCGTCGTAGCGGTCGAACGTCGCGAGCCGCACGCGCGCGCCGTCGGGCAGGCCGTCGAGCGTCATGAGCACGGTGTCGTCGAGCTTGACGAGGCGACGGAACGACGCGAGCGGGCTCGGGTAGTCGCGCGGGTCGAACGGGGGCACGATCTCGTCGCGCACGACGACGCGCGGCTGGTCGGCCACGACGAGCGGACCGCCGAGCAGACCACCGGCCGCGGCGACCGCCGCGAGCGCACCGGTCGCGACGACGCGGCGCGGGCGCCAGCGCCCCGTCCGCCACGCCGCCCACGTGAGCACCAGCGCGACGAGGGCCGTGCCGGCCGCCGCCGGCGGCACCGGCGGCGTGCGCGTGCCGAGCACGATCGACCCGACGAGCACGAGCAGCGGGACGACACCCGCGAGCGCGGCGACGGCCGGGCGCCGCACGCGCAGCGTCAGCGCGAGCGCCCCCGCCGTCCCGACGAGCGCCAGCAGGAACGCCGCGACGAGCAGCGTGCCGCCCGTGCCGACCGGCGGCTGGAGCGTCAGCACCTGCTTCCAGGTCGAGGCGGCGCCGCGCGCGAGCGCGAGGAACGTCGCGGGGGTCGGCAGCACGCCGCCGACCGTCGTCGTCGGGGCCGCGAGCCCGCCGCCCGCGAGCGCGTACGCGCCCACCAGCAGGGCGACGACCACGAGCGCCGACCAGCGGCGCGCCGCCGCCACCAGCGTGACGGCGGTGCCCAGCACGACCCCGCCGACGAGCGCCGGCAGCACCGCGGACACGCCGTACACGGGCACGAGCGGCGTCAGCGCGAGACCCGTCGCCGCGACGAGCGCGACGACGTCACGGACCGCGTCGACCGGCTCGCGCACGCCGACGCGCCGACCCGCGCTCATCCGACCACCCGCCGCAGCGCGCGGGGCAAGTCGGCGAGCGCGCCGACCGTGGCGAGGGTCAACGACCCCTGCGTGCGGACCGCGACGTCCTCGCCCAGCGCGCACCGCAGCACGACGGCACGCGTCCCGGCGGGCAGCGCCCGCGCGCCGAGGCGCAGGTCCGTGTCGCTCGGCGCGCCGCCGGTGACGAGGAACGCCACCGAGGCGTCCGGCGTCTCGCGCACCACGCGCCGCCCGAGCAGGACGACGCCCGCGCCCGCGCTCGACGACGCGAGCCGCGAGCAGTCGTCGAGCAGCAGCGGCGGCGTCGCGGTGCGCAGCCGGCCGGGGCCCGCGAGCACCTCGACGTCGCGCTCGTCACGGATCGCCTGCACCGCGACCGACGCGGCCACGGACACCGCGAGCTCGAGCTCGTCGGGGTCGCGGTAGTCGCCGGTCGCGTTGGCGAGCGCGACGACCGTGAGCGTGCGGCGCGTGTCCTCGAACTGCTTGACCATGAGCTTGCCGCGGCGTGCCGTGGTGCGCCAGTGGATGTAGCGCCGGTCGTCGCCCGCGACGTAGTCGCGCAGCGCGTGGAAGTTCAGGTCGGAGTCGGACAGGTCGCGCGTCGACTGGCCCTCGAGGTCGCGCAGCAGGCCCGCGTTCGCGCCGCCGAGCGCGACGACCTCGGGGTGCACGAACAGCTCGGACGGCTCGGTCCACCGCAGGCGGCGCTGCACGAGGCCCAGCGGGTCGCCGCGGCGCGACACGACGGGCCCCACGACGATGACGGCCCGCCGCTCGGTGGGCACCGCGAACAGGTCGTCGTGCACGGCGTCGGGCGCGAGGCCCGGGACCGACAGCTCGACGAGGCGGTCACCGACGGGCAGGTCGACCTGCGACGGCAGCGCGCGGCGCCGGGCCGCGTTGCGCACCTCGACGCGCCCGACGGCGCGCTGACCGATCCGCACGCGGTGGTCGGCGAGGTCGAGCACCACGCGGTACCGCGTGCGGCCGACCGTCATGAGCAGCCCGACGACGACGACCGCGAGGCCGGCGACCCCGAGCGACGCGAGCTCGCCCCACCCGAGCAGGCGCCCCGCCGCCAGGGCGAGGAGCGCCACGACGAGCACCCCCCAGCCGAGGGGCGCGACGCGCAGGCCCATGGCGTCAGGCCTGCCGGAGCGCGGGCGGCGCGACCTGCCCGAGCACGCGGCCCAGGACCTCGGTGGCGGTGACGCCCGCGAACTCGGCCTCGGAGTCGAGCACGAGGCGGTGCGCGAGCACGGGCTGCGCGAGCACCTTGACGTCGTCGGGCAGCACGTAGTCGCGGCCGTCGGCGGCCGCCCAGACCTTGGCGCACCGCACGAGCGCGAGCCCGCCGCGCACGCTCGCGCCCAGCGCGGTCTGCGCGTCGTCCCGGGTCGCCTCGAGGAGGCGCGCGACGTAGTCGAGGACGGCCTCGTCGACGTGCACCGTGAGCGCGAGGTCGGCCATCGTGCCGACGGCCTGCGTCGTGATGCGCGGGTGCAGCGCCGCGGTGCGGTCCTTGGCACCGGCGAGGATCTCGACGGCCGACGCCCGGTCGGGGTACCCGAGCGACGTCTTGACGAGGAACCGGTCGAGCTGCGCCTCGGGCAGACGGTACGTGCCGGCCTGCTCGATGGGGTTCTGCGTCGCGATCACCATGAAGGGGCGCCCGACGGGGTGCGTGACGCCGTCGACCGTGACGTTGGCCTCCTCCATGACCTCGAGGAGCGCGGCCTGCGTCTTGGGCGACGCGCGGTTGATCTCGTCCGCGAGCACGACCGACGCGAAGATCGGGCCGGGGTGGAACTCGAACCGCTGCGACGACTGGTCGTAGATCGTCACGCCCGTGACGTCGGACGGCAGGAGGTCCGGCGTGAACTGGATGCGGTGGTGCGAGCCCTGCACGGTCGCCGCGACCGCCTTCGCGAGGGACGTCTTGCCCGTGCCGGGCGCGTCCTCGAGCAGCACGTGCCCGTCCGCGAGCATCGCGGTCAGCACGAGCTTGACGGTCTCCTCCTTGCCCAGGAGCGCCTCCCCCACGTTGGCGACCAGCGCATCGAACGTCTCGGCGAACCAGGTCGTCTGCTCGGGGGTCATCGTCGAAGGCTCCTGTGCGGTGCGGGGTGGAAGGGGGTCGTGCGGTGCGGCGACGTCATCCGCCACCACCGCCGCCGGGCGGGTCGGGCGTGGGCTCCGGGGCACGCGGGACAATGACCTCGACTGACGGTGCCCACTCCTGCGACTCCCCGAACTGGTTAAGCGCCTTCACGCGAATCCTGACGGCTCTCCCGGGACTTGCTGCGGGGCTGAGCGGCGCAGCGTCAAGGCGACTCGTCGAGGTCTGCTGAAAGTCACGCCAGGTGCCGCCATCGATCTGGACCTGGACCTTGTAGCCGGTGATCGCGATGTTCTGACCTCCGGTGTCTGTCGGGGCATCCCACGAGCCGGTAATCGCACTTCCGCCGTCCGAGACCGAGATGCCGAACCCGGCATTGACGTCGCCAGGTTGAGAGGCACGGGTGATTACCCGATCCGCTGCTCCAGACACGCCGCTGCCTGCACCGTTCGTTGCAGTAACGACGACGCGTAGCGTCGCCGAACGATTGACGAAGCCGAATCGCGGCATGCCGGCCGACGACGTCGCAGAGGTACCCGACACATTCTCCTGTCGATCCGTGCGCCGATTGTCAACAAAAAACTCAACGGTGTAAGTGCCGTCGGAACCAGCCCAGTCGACCCCCGACCACGTCGCCGTGACAGCCGTCGGCTGCCGGTCGGCGTCACGCGCCGGCTCCCCGAGTGCGACGTTTGTCACTGCTCCTGGCGCAGTGACAACGAGGCCCGACGTCACGGTCCGCCACTCTCCCGCGAGGTCCCGCTGATTGATCGCTCTCACACGGTAGGTAGGAGCCGACCCGCCGGGAACCGCAGAGACGGTGTGTCGCGTGACGTTGGCGCCAAAGCGACCGACTCCCTCGACCTCGTAGCCGCTGATCGGGGCGCCGCCGTCGTCGGACGGAGCCGACCACGACAACAAGACCTGCCCGTCGTTGTACCCACGACGGTCCCCCGCGCCAGTGGGTGTCGCCGTGAAGGACGAAACGGGGCCGGGAACGCTCCAGATCTGCCCTGTGTCGCGCCCCCAGGGCCCCTCGCCGGCCTTGTTTACGGCTCGGACAGCAAACGTGTATGTCCGGCCACGTTGCGCTTCCGTGAAGCGGTAGGACGCCTGTGTCCCGACGGAGAACGCCGGGCCACCGTCAACCGAAACTTCGTACCGCTGAACGTCGGCGCCACCCGCCTCAGTCCGCGAGAGGCCGGGCCAACCGACCTCGATCGTGCCGTTGCCGAGCACATCAATCTGCCCCTTCGTCGCAGACGGGACAGGAGCGGTCGGACGACCTGCGGGGCTCTCTGCAGCTGACGATTCGCTCCAGGCACTGGGTTCCGGGGCTCGGTTGTGTGCGCGCACCTGAATGGTGTAGCTGTCACCATTGCGCAAGCCCTCGAACGTATAGGAGAGGGACGACGTCGTCCGCGTGGCGGAGCCAAACTCCGGTGCCGGGCTAATAAGGAGCGAGTAGCTCGTGATGGGCGACCCGTTCGAGACAGGGGCCGTCCAGGTTGCCGTGATCGAACGATCCCCGAAGGCTAGCCGCGGAGGTGCGGGCGTCTCGGGCACGGCGTCGGGCCGCGCGGGCGCGGACCGCGGCGACTCCTCGGACCAGCCGACGCGGTTCCTGGCCGCGACCGTGAACGTGTACTCGGTGTCGTTCGTCAGGCCGTCGATCGTGCACGTCGTGCTCGCGCACGACCTGACCACCGAGCCGGGCTGCGCGGTCACGCGGTACTCGGTGATCGGCTCGTTGCGGTTGTCGGGGGCCGTCCACGACAGCACCACGGTGCGGTCCCGGACCTCGCCGATCCGCGGCGGGACGGGTGCGTCGGGCACGCCGCTGACGCGCACCGAGATGCGGCCCTCGACCTCGCGCGAGGGGTCGCCGGTGACGTCGCGCACGCGGTAGCGCACGGTCATGTTGCCGATGAAGTCGCCGTTCGGCCGCACCGTCACGCTGCTCGACGACGCGGCGGCCGTCCCGGCGCCGGCGGTCTCGACGACCGCACCGACGACCGTCAGCGGCCCACGCTCGGCGAACGGGTTGGTGGACCCCTCGAGCACCTGGACCGTCGACTCGCGGCCCTGCACGGCGTCGTCGACGACGAAGTCGCGCACGGTGGCGGTCTTGCGCGAGCTCGCGATGACCTTGAGGTCGACGCCGACGTCCATGACGCCGCTGCGGCCGTAGGTCAGCTGCAGGTCGAGCCGGCCGGTCGTGCCCTTGGGCGTCGTGGCGTCGGCCGCGACGCGCAGTTCCGACCCCTCGAGGGTCGCGCTGAACCCGGCCGGCACACCGGCCACGAGCCGGTAGCCGTAGCGCTCGCCGGTCGCCCCGGAGCCCTGCTCGGGGCCGACCGTCAGCGCGCGCAGGTCGAGCCGCGTGGCGGCCTCGCCGGGTGCGACCTCGAGGCTCGCGGGCTGGAACGTCGGCGGGTGGTCGTCCACCGCGAACACCGTGATCGGCAGCGTGAGCAGCGTCGTGCGGGCGGACGTGTCCGACGCGCCCGTCGCGTCGGTGACGGGGACCGAGATCGACGCCGGGCCCGCGTAGCCGTCGGCCGACGTGAACACGAGCGTACGTGCGTCCTGCACGAGCTCGGCGCCGTTCGAGCGGGTCGCGGTCACCAGGGTCGGGTCGGCGATGCTGGGCTCGCGCCCGGGCGCGACCTGCACGTGCTCGGCGAGCGGGATCGTCAGCGTCTCGCCGCTCGCGACGCGCAGCTCGGGGGCGCGCGGCCGCAGCTGCGGCGGGAAGAACCCGAGCGCGGGCACCGTGATGAACGCGTACGCGTCGACCTCGGGCGCCGTGCGGTTGACCAGGCGGTACGGCACGGTCTGCGCGTGGTCGACGAGCGTGACGACGACCTGGCCGTCGGGGGCGACCCGGGCGACGTCCCCGTGCGACGCGGGCACCGACACCTCGAGGTCGGACAGCGGGCCCGACGGGTTCTGCGCGACCGCGAGGACGTCGACCGACACCTCCGTCTTGCCGAGCGTGTCGATCGCGGGCACGAGCACGTCGCGCGCGACGGGCGGCTCGACGGGCGCGTCGTCGGTCACCGTGACGGTGAGCGTGCCGTAGTCGCTGCCGCCGACGTCGTTGGTGACGAGGTAGACGATCGGGACCACGCCCGGCGTCGGCGGGGCCGTGACCACGATGCGCCGGCCCTGGACCTCGGCCTGGACGCCCTCGGGGACCTCGACGGACTCGAGCGTCAGCTCGCGCCCCGTGGAGTCGATGTCGTTGGCCAGCACACGCACCTCGACGCGCTGCCCGGGCCGCAGGGTCACGGCGTCGTCCACCGCGACGACGCCCGACCCCGTGGTCGGGCGCGGCGCGATCCCGACGCGGACCGTCGCGACGGCACGCTGCCCGACCCAGTCCTCGACGGCGTAGGTGAACGTGTCGGTGCCGCGCGACCCCGGGAACGCCTCGTACTCGAGCCAGTCGGCCCCGACCTCGGACACGCGCCCCAGCGTCCCGGCGGTCGCCTCCCCCAGGAGCGTCACGCCGTCGCCGTCGTCGTCGATGCCGACCAGCGGGACGGGGATGCGGACCGTGTCGCCCTCGAACACGCGCGCGACCACGTCCCGCGGCCGTGGCGGCGACTTCGTGTCGGCGTCGGACGCGTGCACCCGCACCGTCACCGTCGCCGCGGTGACGTTGCCCGCGGTGTCGGCCACCGCGAAGGTCGCGCGTGCCGTGAGCGCCCGGTCGGGCGCCTGGTACCGCAGCACGTCACCCGACACGAACAGCAGCCCGTCGCCCTCGGCCAGCGGCTCGGGCAGGTCGCGCAGCACCGTGAGCGCGTCGCCGTCCGGGTCGGACGCGCCCTCGAGCACCGGGATCGTGACGACGCCGCCCGCGCGGACGGTCGCCTCGACGTTGGGGACGAACGGCGGCTGCGACGACGCCGACGGCGGGATCGGCTGCACGACGATCTCGCCGCGGGCCGACGCGGTGCCGTTGGAGACCTCGTAGGTCAGCAGCACCGGACGGTCGGGCGTGCGGTCGGCGCGGATCTGCACGTACCGGCGGTCGAGGACCGCGACCTGCAGGCCCGAGTCCTCGGGCGTGGTCACGGACTGCAGGACCAGCACGTTGTCGGCCGGGTCCTCGTCGTTCGCCAGCGGGTCGATCGTCACGCTGCCGCCCGCGGGCAGCAGCGCGACGTCGCGCACCGCGATCGGCGGCTGCGCCTGCTCGGGCCACTCCCGCACGTCGATGCGCGCGAGGCCCGTCGCCTGCTGCGGGGCCGCGGTGACGACGAACGGCACGTAGTACGTGCCGGCGCGCGCGGCGCGGAAGCCGAACGTGCCGGCAGTGAGGTCGGGCGTGATGGTCGCGCCCACGGTGTCGGACACCGACGCGAGGCGCGCCGGCTCGGACGACGCCGACCGGACGGCGTCCAGCGGTCGCACGACGACCTCCTGGCCGACGTAGGTCACGGCGTGCACCGGGTCGATCCGCGGCGGCACCGACCCGGCGGCGCGCACGTCGACGACGACCTCGCCGTCGACCACGTGCGTGCCGTCCGACACCTGGACCTGCACGGTCGTGCGCCCGAGGCCGCCGCCGTCGGCGGTGTAGGTCAGCACGCCGTCCTGGCGGAACCGCACCGAGCCGACGGTCACGTCGGCGGTCGCACCGACCAGCAGCAGGTCGTCGCCGTCGGCGTCCTCGAAGTCCGCGAGCACGCCGTGCTGGATCTGCCCGCCCGTCTCGACCGTGAGGGACGACGTGCGCACCTGCACGGGCGCCTCGTCGCCGTCGCTCACCGTGAGCCGCACGGTCGCGGTCGCGGGCGCGTTGACGCCGCGGCCGTCGTTGACGACGTACTCGAACTCCGCGGACCCGGTCGCCCCCTCGAGCACGTGCACCTGCAGCGCACGGCCGCCGCGTACGGCCTCGACCGTGCCGAACTCGGCCGGCAGCGCCCCGACCTGCGAGATCACGAGGATCCCGCAGTCCGACGACGAGTCGTTGTCGATCACGGGCAGCACGCGCGACCGACCGGCGCGCACGCCGAACTCGTCGTCGACGGCCACCGGCGGCGCGGTCTGGTCCGTGCACTCGGTGACGGGCTCCTGCGTGACCTCGCCGGACTCGGAGTCGTCCTCGGAGTCCTGGGGCTCGTCCTCCGGGACGATGTCCTGCCAGTTGGGCACCCGCACCTGCGTGTCCTGCTGCGGCAGCCACACGCGCCCGGCGACGGTGTCGTTGAGCACCACGAGGCCGCGGTTCACGCGGAACGCGAGCCGGTCCCCCGACGTCATGCCCTCGAGGTCCTCGACCTGCGCGTCGCGTCCCTGGCACAGCACCAGGGACGACCCGATCGACGACGCCCAGGCCGCCTGCGCGCACTCCCCCACCCGGACCGGGGCGGCGGGCGTCCCCGAGCCCGTCGTGGGGTGCTCGCGCGGCGTGCCGCCGTCCAGCGGAACCTCCCACAGCGCGTCCCGGCTCGCGACCAGCACGGTGCTCGCGGCGGGCCCGGGCTGCTGCAGCACGAGTCCCTCGCCGTCGAGCGTGACCTCGCCCCGCGTCGTGCGGACCGTGCTGCCGGACAGCACGACGAGCTCGTCGCCCACGGCGGTGACCGCGTCCACCTCGAGCGGCCCGAGCGTGCCGGCGTCCTCCGGCGCGAGCGGCGTCGCCGCGGGGACACGCGTGACGGCGCCGTCCTCGGGCGCGACGCCCAGCACCGTCCCGCTGCGCGCCACGACCGCCGCGCCGCCCTCGCCGAGCTGCAGGTCGGGCGTGTCGGCGGTGAGGTCCAGGCCGTCGAGGGACACCAGGTCACGCACCCAGACGTCGCCCGCGTCGTCGACGAGGGCCGCGCGCCCCGCCGCCATCGAGACGTCCGCACCACCCGTCGCGACGCGCGTCGTGGTCGCGACGGCGGCCGGGTCGACGACCGACACCGTGGTCGGCTCGACGAGCAGCACCGCACCCTCGTCCTGGAGCACGTCGAACTCGCCGCTCTCGGTCACGAGACCGCCGTCGAGCTCCTCGACGGGCACGTTGTACCGCCCCAGGCTCAGCTGGCTCGTGGCCGTGAGCCACACGCCGCCGTCGTTGAGGTCGACGCGCGCGAGCGGGAAGCCGCGGTCGACGAGCGCGAGCGTGAGGACGATCGCGGGGACCGTGACGACCGCGGCCGCCGTGGTCATGGGCTTGCGCCGCCACGAGCGCGGGTGCCACCGGCTCACGGCACGCACCCCTGCGCGGGGCGCGCCGAGCTCGCGCGGTCCTCGCGCACGATCGACACCTGGATGCACACCTCGCCCGTCGCCCGGTCCGCGGGGACCGTGACGGTCGCGTCGTCGACCAGCTCGAGCGTCGGCTCGCCCGTCACCGTCAGCACCCCCCACAGGTACCTGTCCCCGCCCTGCGGGTCGGGATTCTGCCACGTGAACGTGACGGAGCCGTCCGCGGCGCGGGTGCCGGACAACGAGTGCGGCGCCGGGACCGGTGCCGCCACGGGCCCGGTGGCCGGGGGCGCGAGGGACTCCGACGGTGCGACCTGCCCGCCGCCGCCCCGGTCGCCGAGCGTCGCGTAGGCGATCGCGGCGCCGGCGGCGACCACGACGAGCGCCGCGAGGGCGCCCGCGAGGCGCGTCCGGCGGCGCGGCGGCGCGTCGACCGGCACGCCCGTCGGCGCGGGCGCCGCGCTGGGCGCGGGCGGCACGAGCGTCGGGCGACCGACGACGACCGACCGCGCCCGGGTCGCGGCCTCCTCCTCGCCCCCGGTGGTCACGGCAGACGCGGGCAGCGCGATGCCGCGCAGGCGGGTGGCGTCGTCGTCGACACCGTCCGCCGGCGCACCCGTCGCGGGGAGGGCGGCCGGCGGCACGTCGTCGGTCAGGTCGAGGGGTGTCACGGGCAGCCGCAGCGCCGCCTCGACCTCCTGCAGGGCGCGCGCGACCGCGACGGCCGACGGGAAGCGTCGCGACGGGTGCTTCGACATCGCACGCTCGAGCACGGTCTGCAGCTGCGGGGGCACGTCCTCGCGCCCGATCGCGGGCAGGGGCGAACGCTCGATGCGCGCGACGAGCTGCTGCGCGCTGTTGTTGCCCCCGGGCAGCTCGAACGGCGAGCGGCCCGCCAGCAGCGAGTAGATCGTCGCGGCGAGCGAGTACACGTCGGACCGCTCGTCGCCGTGCGGGCGCTCGGCCAGCAGCTCCGGCGGCGACCACGGGATCGACATGCCCATCGCCTGCGCCCCGGGGCCGGTCGTGGCGGCGATCCCGAAGTCGGTCAGCGCCGGCCACCCGAAGTCCGTGGTGAGGACGTTCGCGGGCTTGATGTCGCGGTGCAGGATGCCGGCACGGTGCGCCGTCTCGACCGCCGACGCGAGACGCACGCCGATGCGCAGCACCTCGGCCACGGACATGCGCTCGGCGCGGTACCGCTCCGCGAGGCCGGGGCGCGAGCAGTACTCCATGACGAGGTACGGGCGGCCGTCCGCGGCGATCGCCGCGTGGTGGATCGTGACGATCGACGGGTGGTGCGACAGCTGGGCCATGAGGTTGGCCTCGGTCTGGAACCGCGCGCGCACGTCGTCGTCGAGGCTGCCCGCGAGCAGCACCTTGACCGCGACGTCGCGGCTCGGCAGGTGCTGGTGGTACAGGAAGACGTCCGCGAAGCCACCGAGCCCGAGCACGCGGACGTGCTCGTAGCCCGGCAGGTCCGGCGGCGCGGACGCCTCACGACGAGCTGTCACGCGCTGCGCTCCACGGTGAACGTCACGCCGTCGCCGAGGTCGACGACCTCGTCCGTGCCGACGACGCTCGGCTCGCCCGGGTGCAGGCGACGCACGCCCTGGCCCGGGCGCGACACGTGGACGCCGTTCGTCGAGTCGAGGTCGGTGACCACCACGTGCTCGCCCTCGGTGCGCACCTCCGCGTGCGTGCGGGAGATGTCCTGGTTGGGGCTCGGCACGGTCACGAGGCGCGGCAGCTCGCGGTTGGTCACGCGGGCGACCTGCGGCGCGCGGCCGAGCAGCACGGCGCGGTCGAGCGCGACGACCAGCCCCGTGGACAGCACGAGGCGCGCGGGCAGCGGCGCGGGCTCGGGCGCGGGGAACGGCCCGGGCACGGCGTCCTGGCTCCACGTGGGGAGCCGGTCGCGCAGCCGCGCGAGGTCGCTCGACAGGATCGTCATCCCGTCGTGGTCGTCGGCGGCCTCGTCGTCGGGCGCGACGGTCGCGACCGGTGCGACGGCGGCGACTGCGGCCGGGACGTCCGCGGGCGCCGCGGCGGCGGGCTGCGGCTCGGGGTCGGGCGAGGGCCGCGAGGCCGTGCCGACCTGCCACCACGGGGCCTCCTCGGGCGTGGCGGTCGCCGCCGGCGACGGGTCCGCGACCGGCTCGGGCTCGACCTCGGCGGCCGTGGGCCACGCGATCCCCCCGGACCAGGCGTCGTCCTCGCCCGCGGACGCGACGACGGGCGCGACCGGCTCGGGGGCCACGACCGGCTCGGGCGCGGCGACGGGCTCGGGCGCCACGACGGGCACGGCCGGGGCGACGTGCTCGGTCGGGGCGACAGGCTCGACGACGACGGGCTCGACCGCCGGCGCGGGCTCCGCCGCAGCGGCGGGCGCCGGGGCCGCGACGGGCGCCGACGGCGCCTGCTCGACGACCGGCTGCTCGTGCGTCAGCGGGGCGGCGTCGGCCGCGGGCTGCTCGGCGTGCACCTGCCCGGTGCGCAGCCCCGCGGCGCGCACCACGCCACCGACCAGCGGCCACCACGAGGCCGCCGGCTCCTGCGCGGCACCGGTGACGAGCACGAGACCGCGCACACCCAGGGCACGGTGCTCGGTCCACACGGCACCGTCGCCGGCGGCGACCTCCTGGACCTCGTCGGCCCCGTGCAGCCGCAGCAGCAGGGGCCCGCGCAGCACGGCGTGCACGGCACCGTCGGCGTCGGTGCGCACGACCGCGAACCGCGGCAGCGACGCGAAGCCGTCGGCGGCGACCACGCCGAGCGCGCCGAGCACGTCGCCGTCGCCGCGCGCGACGCGCCACAGCCCGTCGACCACGTGCGCGGGCGCGTCCGGCTCGACGAGCGCGAGGAAGCCCGCACCGGTGACGGCGGTCCACTGCCCGTCCTGGTACTCGTGGTGGGGCGTCTCGGTCATGCGGGGTCCTCCTGGGCGTGGTCGGGCGTGGTCGTCCGGGGGTGCGGGGCGGTGTCGGCGGGCGCGGTGGACGACGTCCGCGGGACGGTCGCGCCGTTGAGCATCTCGTCCCACAGGTGCGGCCCCAGGTCGGGGGCCGACCGCGGAGCCGTGACGTGCGTCTGCTCGGCGGGCGTCGCGGCCGTCGCGACGTCGACGACGACCGCGCTGACGTTGTCGCGCCCGCCGCGCTCGAGCGCGTGCTGCACGAGCTGCGCGGCCGCGTCCTGGGGGTCGCTGACCGCGGCGACGACGCGTGCGATGTCGTCGTCGCCGAGCTCGCGGGTGAGCCCGTCGGTGCAGATCAGCAGGCGGTCGGTGACGCCCGCGGGCAGCAGCCAGTAGTCGGGCTCGGGCGGCTCGCCGGTGCCGAGCGCGCGCGTGAGCACGTGCCGCTCCGGGTGGCGCCGCGCGCCGTCGGGCGTGATCTCGCCCGCGTCGATGAGCTCCTGCACGACCGAGTGGTCGACGCTGACCTGCTCGAGCGCGCCGTCGGCCCAGCGGTACACGCGCGAGTCCCCGACGTTGAAGACCAGCCAGTACCAGCCGCCGTCGTGCTGCGTGACCGCGACCCCCGCGACGGTCGTGCCGCCGCGCCGCCCGCCGGTGAACTCGGTGCGGATCCGGGCCGACGTGCGGTCGAAGCACGCGTGCACGTCGTCGGACGTCGCGGACTGCTGGCCGGCCAGCTGCGCGAACTCCTCGACGGCGATCCGGCTCGCGAGGTCACCCGCGTCGTGGCCGCCCATGCCGTCGGCGACGAGGAACACCGGCGGGTACGCCAGCAGGGCGTCCTCGTTCACCTCGCGGACGCGTCCCCGATCCGTCGCCGAACCCCACGACGTGCGCACTGCACCACCCCGTCCTCGCCTGCCAGAGTCATCGGCGCACATGGTGCCTCACCTGAGCGGTGCGGTTCACGTGCGTCCGTCCAGTTCACCCTCAGATGCCCAGCTGGTACACGCCCCAGTACGCGAGCACCACGAGCAGCACCGCCGAGCCCGTCAGCACCCCCCACGTCGCGAGGGTCCGCACCACGCCGGGCGCCACGGCGGCACCCGCGTGGTGCACGTCGTGCACGCGCCGGGCCAGCAGCACGGCCGCGAGCACGGCCACGACGCCGAGCAGACGCACCGCGACCCACCCGCCCTGCACGACCCACGCGTTGCGCTCGTAGTCCATCGCGAGCCGTGCGATGGCCACGAGGTACCAGATGAGCGCGAGCACGGTCACGACGCTCGCCGCCGCGAGCGCGGTCAGCCGGGCGGCGACCCCCCGCCCGAACAGCCGCGGGCCGTGCGTCGCGTCACGCGCCGGGGAGCGCCGCCGCGTGGTGCGCTGCACGACCCTGGTCGCGCCGACCGCGGCACCCGCGAGGAGCATCAGCGCGGGTGCGCCGACGACGAGGCCGAGCAGGACGTCGCCGTCGCGCAGCCACCGCGGCTGCGGCACGGGGCCGGCGACGTACGGCTGGAACGGCTGCGCGCCCGCGACGTGCGGCTCGGCGTCGCGCGTCCCGGGCAGCCCGAGGACCCAGCCGGACAGGTCGCGCAGGAACGTCGGCGCGACCTGCCCGCCCACGCGGATGCCGTGGTCGGCGTCCGCGTAGTAGCGGATCGTCACGTCCTCGTTGCCGGCGGCGGCGACGTCGTCGCGCACCTGCAGGGCGCCCTGCACGATCGGCATCGACGCGTCACCCGTGCCGTAGACGACCAGCACGGGCTGCGTCATGCGGCGCTGCCACGGCTCGACGTCGAAGTCGACGTACTCGAACCCGCCGCCGGGCATGGTCATGCCGACCGCGCGCGGGATCGCCCGGAACACCGCGTCCGGCACGCCCGTGTTGCGCAGGTACGCGTCGACCGCGAACGCGGCCTGCTGCCGCGGCGGCACGACCGGCGACGACACGAGGACCACGCCCTCGATCGCCGGGTCCTCGACCGCCATGACGGGCGCGATCCAGCCGCCCTCGCTCTCGGCGTACACGCTGACGCGGTCCGGGTCGACCTCGGGCCGGTCCCGCAGCAGGTCGACCGAGCGCAGGTAGTCCTGGGCCATCGCGACGTAGTCGCGGTGGCGGGTCGTGTACGTGTCGAGGCGCTTGTCCGGCACCATCGCGACGACGCCGTGCTCCGCGAGGCTGCGCGCCTGGGCGACGAACGCCTGCGCGAACTTCCCCGTGCCGGCACCGTGCACGAACACCACGCCCGGCAGCGGGCCCGGCGCCCCCACGGGGACGCTGATCCGCGCCTGGACGCTCGCACCGTCGAGCGGCACGGTCACGACGACCTCGCGGACGTCGTACGTGCGCAGCGACGGCGCAGCGCCGATCGCGGTGCGCGCCGTCTCGACCTCGATCACCCGCTCGAGCGGCTCGGGCGTCCAGCGCGGACCGAGGACGGCCCCGAGCACGGCGAGCAGCACGACGCCCAGCGCGACGCCCGCGACGACGCGGTACAGGTTCTCGGGGCGCCCGGCGGGCGCGCCGGGGTCGCGCCGGCGCACCACACGACGCCAGGTCGACGTGGTGGCGGCCGGCTCGGGTGCGCCGTCCTCCTGGGGTCCGGTCACCGCGGGAGCCACGTCACCTCAGAAGCCCAGCCTGCCGAGCTGCTTGGGGTCGCGCTGCCAGTCCTTGGCGACCTTGACGTGCAGGTCGAGGAAGACGCGCGCGCCGAGCAGCGCCTCGATCTGCGTGCGGGCGCGCGTGCCCACGTCGCGCAGGCGCGCGCCGGCGCGGCCGATGACGATGGCCTTCTGGCTGTCGCGCTCGACGTAGAGGTTGACGCGGACGTCGAGCAGCTGACGGCCGTCGGCGCCCGGGGGCTGCTCGCGCGGCACGATCTCCTCGACGACGACCGCGAGCGAGTGCGGGAGCTCGTCGCGCACGCCCTCGAGGGCGGCCTCGCGCACGAGCTCGGCGACCATGACCTGCTCGGGCTCGTCGGTCAGCTCGCCCTCGGGGTAGAGCGCCGGCCCCTCGGGCAGGTGCCCCACGAGCACGTCCGCGACGACGTCCACCTGGTAGCCGTCCTGCGCGGACACGGGCACGACGTCCGCCCACTCGCCGAGCTGGTCGACCGCGATCAGCTGCTCGGCGAGCCGCGCGCGCGGGACCTTGTCGGCCTTGGTGACGACCGCGACGACGGGCACGCCGGGGCGCCCCGGGGTCGCGAGCCGCGCGAGCTGCTCGGCGATGTAACGGTCGCCGGGGCCGATCTTCTCGTCGGCGGGCAGGCAGAACCCGACGACGTCGACCTCGGTGAGCGTGTCGCGCACGAGGTCGTTGAGGCGCTCGCCCAGCAGCGTGCGCGGACGGTGCAGCCCGGGGGTGTCGACGAGCACGAGCTGCGCGTCGTCGCGGTGGACGATCCCCCGCACGACGTGCCGCGTGGTCTGCGGGCGCCCCGACGTGATGGCGACCTTCTGCCCCACGAGCGCGTTGGTCAGCGTGGACTTGCCCGCGTTGGGGCGTCCCACGAAGCACGCGAAGCCGGACCGGTGCGTCACCGCGCCACCTCCGTCCCGTGGTCCGCGGCCGCGGGCACGCCGCGGCCGGGCGTGGCCTCGTGCGCCGCGCCGTCGTCCGCCGCGCGGTGCACCAGCACGGTCGCGAGCCGCTTGCGGCGCCCCTCGACGCGCTCGGCCTCGAGCCGCAGGCCGTGGATCTCGCCCACCGATCCCGGGAGCGGCACCTTGCCCAGCGCCTTGGCGAGCAGTCCCGCTGCCGTGTCCACGTCCTCGTCCTCCACCTCGATGCCGAACAGGTCCCCCAGCTCGTCGCGCCCCAGGCGCGCCGGGACACGGTAGCCGCCGTCGGGCAGCTCCTCGACACCCGGTGCGCTCGTGTCGTGCTCGTCGGTGAGCTCGCCGACGATCTCCTCGAGCGCGTCCTCGATCGTCACGAGGCCCGCGATGCCGCCGTACTCGTCGACGACGAGCGCGATGTGGCTCGACCCGTCGCGCAGCTCGCGGAGCAGCTCGTCGACCGGCTTGGACTCCGGGACGTAGACGGGCGGGCGCACGAGCGACGACGCGGGCGCGTCGAGCGGGTCGTCGCCGGGCGTGGCGCCGCGGGCGGGGATCCGGCGCACGACGTCCTTGAGGTACAGCACGCCGAGCATGTCGTCGACCGAGTCGCCGACGACGGGCACGCGCGAGAACCCGGAGCGCAGCAGAAGGGCGAGCACCTTGTGCAGCGGCGTGTCCGCGTGCGCGGTGATCATGTCGGTGCGCGGCACCATGACCTCGCGCGTGAGCGTGTCGCCCAGCTCGAGGACCGAGCGGAACATGTCGCGCTCGTCGTCCTCGAAGCCGTCGGACTCGCTCACGCGGTCGACCATGTCGCGCAGCTCGGTGTCGTCGACGCCCGCGGCGGCGACGGTCGGGTCGGCGCGCCGGCCCACGCCGCCCGCGACGGCCGTGACGACGAGCAGCAGGCGCGACAGCGCGGCGAGCACGCCGACGGGGTGCCGCCGGCCCATGCTGCGCGGGCTGACGCGCACGAGCAGGAACGCCACGACCGCGCACGCGGCGATCGCCAGCAGCGCGGTCGCCCACCAGGACAGCGAGCCGGCGCTGATCGCGAGCGTGAGGCACACCGTCGCGGTCATCTCGCCCAGCAGCCGCACGAACGACGCGGCCTGCGCGACCCGCGCGGGGTCGTCCACGAGCCGCCGCACGCGCTCCGCGGCGCCGGGCCGCTCGGCCTCGAGCTCGGCGACGCGCGAGCGCGTGACCCGCAGCACCGCGACCTCGCCGGCCGAGAGCGCGGCGGCCAGCACGATGCCCGCGACCGCGACGGCCACGAGGCCGGCGACGGGGACCCCGGTCATCGCCCGGCCAGGAACGTCAGCAGCAGCTGCCGCTGCAGCGCGAACATCTCCTTCTCCTCGTCGGGCTCGACGTGGTCGTACCCCAGCAGGTGCAGGATGCCGTGCGTCGTGAGCAGCAGCATCTCCTCGGCCGTCGAGTGCCCGGCGGTGCGCGCCTGGGTCGCGGCGACCTCGGGGCACAGCACGACGTCGCCGAGCACGCCGGGCCCCGCGGGCTCACCCTCGCGACCGGGCCGCAGCTCGTCCATGGGGAACGACAGGACGTCGGTCGGGCCGGGCTCGTCCATCCACCGCACGTGCAGGTCCGTCATCGTGGCCGTGTCGACCAGCCGCACGAACAGGTCGGCCTGCGGGTGCACGTGCATCGCGTCCATGACGTACCGGCCGAGCGCGGCGAACTCCGCCTCGTCGACCTCGACGCCCGACTCGTTGCTCACCTCGACGCTCATGCCCCGTCCCACCTCGCGTACGCGTCGATGATCTCTCCCACCAACCGGTGCCGGACCACGTCCTTCGACGTCAGCCGGCAGAACTCGACGTCCTCGACACCCGCGAGGACCTTCTCGACGACCCGCAGCCCCGACGTGGTCGCGCTCGGCAGGTCGACCTGGGTGACGTCCCCCGTCACGACGACCTTGGACCCGAAGCCCAGGCGCGTGAGGAACATCTTCATCTGCTCGACCGACGTGTTCTGCGCCTCGTCGAGGATGATGAACGCGTCGTTCAGCGTGCGCCCGCGCATGTACGCGAGCGGCGCGACCTCGATCGTGCCGGCCTCCATGAGCCGCGGGATCGACTCGGGGTCGACCATGTCGTGCAGCGCGTCGTACAGCGGCCGCAGGTACGGGTCGATCTTCTCGGACAGCGACCCGGGCAGGAACCCGAGCCGTTCGCCGGCCTCGACCGCGGGGCGCGTCAGCACGATGCGGTTGACCCTGCGCGCCTGCAGCGCCTGCACGGCCTTGGCCATCGCGAGGTACGTCTTGCCGGTGCCCGCCGGCCCGATGCCGAACGTCACGGTGTTGCGCTCGATCGCGTCGACGTAGTCCTTCTGGCCCGCCGTCTTCGCGCGGATCGTGCGCCCGCGCGTCGACAGGATGTTGAAGGTCAGGACGTCGGCGGGACGCGCGCCGGAGTCGGCCGTAAGCATCGTCACCGACCGCTGCACGACCTCGGGGCTCAGCGGCGTGCCCGCGGCGGCCATCTCGACGAGCTCGTCGACCAGGCGCGTGACGAGCGCGACGTCGCCCGCGGGCCCCGCGAGCGTGACCTCGTTGCCGCGCACGTGGACGTCGACGGTCGCGAAGCCGTCCTCGATGCTGCGCAGGACCTCGTCGCGCAGCCCGAGCAGCTCGACCATCGACACGTCCGGCGGGACGGTGATGCGGTGCTCGACGCGCGCGTGCCGCGGCTCGGGGACGCTGGCGGTGGGGGTGGGCTCGGCCATGTGCTCGGCGGCTGCCGTGCGCTCCTTCTCTCGTGGGTGGCCCGGCGGCTGCGGGCACGCCTCCATCCTACGGCGCAGGTCCCACGAGGGCCCGCGAGTTCCCGCCGTCGTGGGCCCTTCGTCCCCGGGCGTCCGGGTCGGGGCAGGAGAACACTGGCAGGAGGCCGTCGGGCAACGGAGCCTGACGGGTGCGACCCGGAGGAGGCACCGTGGCCCGCTACGTGAAGGACTTCAGCGAGGGCGACAAGGACCAGAAGGACCTGCTCGGCGGCAAGGGCGCGAACCTCGCCGAGATGACCCGGCTCGGCCTGCCGGTCCCGCCGGGCTTCACGATCACGACCGAGGCGTGCCGCGCGTACCTGCGCACGGGCGAGGTGCCGCCCGAGCTGCGCGTCGAGGTGACGATGGCGGTCCGGCACCTCGAGGACGAGCTCGGCCGCCGGCTCGGGGACTTCCACGACCCGCTGCTGGTGTCGGTGCGCTCGGGCGCGAAGTTCTCGATGCCCGGCATGATGGAGACGGTCCTCAACGTCGGGCTGAACGACGCGTCCGTGCAGGGCCTGGCCGAGCTGTCGGGCGACGAGCGGTTCGCGTGGGACTCCTACCGCCGGCTGATCCAGATGTTCGGACGCACGGTGCTCGGCATCGACGCCGACCTGTTCGCCGACGCTCTCGACAAGGCGAAGGCCGGGCGTGGCGTGACGGCCGACGTCGACCTCGACGCGCAGGACCTGCGCGCGCTCGTCGGCACGTACAAGCAGATCGTGCGCGACGAGTCGGGGCGCGAGTTCCCGCAGCACCCGCGCGAGCAGCTCGACATGGCGATCGTCGCGGTCCTGGACTCGTGGGGCACCGAGCGCGCGCGTCTCTACCGCCGCAAGGAGCGGATCCCCGACGACCTCGGCACGGCGGTCAACGTCTGCACGATGGTGTTCGGCAACCTGGGGCCGACGTCGGGCACGGGCGTGGCGTTCACGCGGGACCCCGCGACGGGCCGCACGGGCGACTACGGCGACTACCTGGTGAACGCGCAGGGCGAGGACGTGGTCGCCGGCATCCGCAACACGCTGTCGCTGGCCGACCTCGAGCAGGTCGACCCCGCGGCGTACGCCGAGCTGCGCCAGGCGATGCGCCGCCTCGAGACGCACTACCGCGACCTGTGCGACATCGAGTTCACGATCGAGCGCGGCAAGCTGTGGATGCTGCAGACGCGCGTCGGCAAGCGCACGGCGCCGGCCGCGTTCCGGATCGCGTGCCAGCTGGTCGACGAGCACCTCATCACGATGGACGAGGCGCTCTCGCGCGTGTCGGGCGCGCAGCTCGCGCAGCTGCAGTTCCCGCAGTTCGCACCCGCCCCCGACGGCGCGGCCGACCGCGTGCTGCTGACGCGCGCGATGCCCGCGTCGCCGGGCGCCGCGGTCGGCCGCGCGGTGTTCGACCCCGCGACCGCGCAGGAGTGGGCCGCGCGCGGCGAGGACGTCGTGCTCGTGCGGCGCGAGACCAACCCCGACGACCTGGGCGGCATGATCGCCGCGGTGGGCGTGCTGACGGCGCGCGGCGGCAAGACGTCGCACGCCGCGGTCGTGGCGCGCGGCATGGGGCGCACGTGCGTCGTCGGCGCGGAGGAGCTGGTCGTCGACCAGGCCGACCGCTCGCTCACCGCGCGCGGCCGCACGGTGCGCGAGGGCGACGTGCTCGCGATCGACGGGACGAGCGGCGAGGTGTTCCTGGGCGACGTGCCCGTCGTGCCCTCCCCCGTGCAGCGGTACCTCGAGGACGGTCTGGACGCCGCGCTCGAGGCGGCGCCCGACGACGAGACGCGCGACCTCGTGCGCGCCGTCGACCGGATCCTGCGGCACGCCGACACGACCCGGCGCCTGCACGTGCACGCCAACGCCGACACGGCGCAGGACGCCGCGCGGGCGCGCCGCCTGGGCGCGCAGGGCATCGGCCTGTGCCGCACCGAGCACATGTTCCTCGGCGAGCGGCGCGTGCTCGTCGAGCGGGTCGTGCTCGCCGCGGACGACACGCAGCGGCAGGCCGCGCTCGACGCGCTGCTGCCGCTGCAGCGCGCCGACTTCACGGACCTGCTGGAGGCGATGGACGGCCTGCCGACGACCATCCGCCTCATCGACCCGCCGCTGCACGAGTTCCTGCCGGACCTCACCGAGCTGTCCGTCAAGGTCGCCCTCGCGGCCGAGCGCGGCGAGGTCGACGACGGCGACGTGGCCCTGCTCGCCGCGGTGCGGCGCATGCACGAGGCCAACCCGATGCTCGGCCTGCGCGGCGTACGGCTCGGGCTGGTGGTCCCCGGGCTGTTCGACCTGCAGATCCGCGCCGTGTGCGAGGCGGTCGCGGCACGGCTGGCCGCGGGCGGCGACCCGCACGCCGAGATCATGGTGCCGCTCGTGGGCTCGGTGCAGGAGCTGCGGCTCGTCCGCGAGCGCGCGCTGACCATCATGGCCGAGGTCGGCGCGGAGCGGGGCGTGCCGGTCGAGCTGCCCGTCGGCTGCATGATCGAGCTGCCGCGCGCGGCGCTCACGGCGGACCGCATCGCGACCCAGGCGGCGTTCTTCTCGTTCGGCACGAACGACCTCACGCAGACCACGTGGGGCTTCAGCCGCGACGACGTCGAGGGCGCGTTCTTCGCGCAGTACACCGCCAACGGCGTGCTGTCGGTGTCGCCGTTCGAGACGATCGACGTCAAGGGCGTCGGGCAGCTCGTCGAGACGGCGGTCCGGTTGGGCCGCGCGACGCGTCCCGACCTCACGCTCGGCGTGTGCGGCGAGCACGGCGGCGACCCCGAGTCGATCCGGTTCTTCGACGCCGTCGGCCTCGACTACGTGTCCTGCTCGCCGTTCCGGGTGCCGGTCGCGCGGCTCGAGGCGGGCCGCGCGGCGGTCGAGCACGAGGGCAGCGACTCGCGCTGACCGGCGCGACGGGCGGGCTGGATCGCCCTCTCACCGCGAGAGTGCGATCCAGTCCCACCACTCACCGCGAGAGAGCGATCCAGCCCCACCCGACCCACCGCGAGAGCGCGATCCAGTCCCCCGCACCGCGAGAGCGCGATCCGACGGCGCACCGCGCCGGGCGGGCTCAGCCCCAGCGGCCGAGCCGGTCGGCGAGCATCGCGAGCGCGACCGGGCCCGCGGTCGACGTGCGCAGCACGTGCGGCCCGAGCCGGCAGGTCAGCGCGCCGGCCCCGGTGAGCGCGTCGAGCTCGCGGTCGCTGATGCCGCCCTCGGGGCCCACCACGACCAGCAGGTCGCCGGCGGCGGGCGGCGTGACCTCGTGCAGCGGTCGCGTCGCGCTCTCGTGGAGCACGACGACGACCCCGCCCGCGGCCACCACGTCGGCGACGTGCGCGACGAGCCCCTTGCCGTCGAGGGCCTGCTCGACGAGCGGCACGCACGCGCGGCGCGACTGCTTGGTGGCCGTGCGCACCGTCCCGATCCACCGTGCGCGGCTCTTCTGCGCGCGGTCGCCCCGCCAGATGACGACCGAGCGCTCGGCCTGCCACGGCACGACCACGTCGACGCCGACCTCGGTCGCCGCCTCGATCGCCATCTCGTCGCGGTCGCCCTTGGCGAGCGCCTGCACGAGCACGAGCCGCGGCGACGGCGCGGGCTCGCGCACGACGTCCTCGACGTCGATCCGCACGCCCTCGGGACCGGCGGCGCGCACACGCCCGAGCAGCCGGACGCCCGCGCCGTCGACGACGTCGACGCGTTCGCCCGGCCCGCGGCGCTGCACGACGCCCGCGTGCCGCCCCTCGGTCCCGTCGAGCAGGAACTCCCCGCCCGCGACGACGTCGTCGAGCCGCCCGGCGTCGACGAGGAAGACCGGTGCGCTCACCGGCCCGTGAGCTTGTCGCGCAGCTTGGAGAACACGCCCGGGTGGGCGGCCGCGAGCCGCGCCTCGGGGCGCTCCTCGCCGCGCAGCGCGGCGAGCCGCCGCAGCAGCTCCGCCTGCTCGTCGTCGGCGGGCGTGGGCACCTGGACCTCGACGTGCACGTGCAGGTCGCCGCGGCCTCCCACGTGCAGGTGGCCGACGCCCAGCCCCTTGAGCGTGACGACCTGCCCGGGCTGGGTGCCGGGGCGCAGGTCGACCTCGCGCTCGCCGTCGAGCGTCTCCATGGTGAGCACCGTGCCGAGCGCCGCCGCCGTCATGGGGACCTGCAGGGTCGCGTGCAGGTCGTCGCCCTTGCGCACGAACGTCTCGTGCTTGCGCTCGCGCACCTCGAGGTAGACGTCGCCGGCAGGGCCGCCCGCGGGGCCGACCTCGCCCTGGCCCGTGAGCTTGATGCGCGTGCCGGTGTCGACGCCCGCCGGCACGTCGACGGACAGCGTGCGCCGCGAGCGCACGCGCCCCTCGCCCGCGCACTCGGTGCACGGCTCGGGGATGACCGTGCCGAACCCGTGGCACGCCGCGCACGGCTGCGTCGTCATGACCCGGCCGAGGAACGATTGCGCGACGCGCTGCACCGAGCCGCGCCCGCCGCAGACGTCGCACGTGCGGGGCGACGTGCCCGGGCGGCAGCACGTGCCGCCGCACGTCGGGCACAGCACCGCGGTGTCGACCTGGATCTCGCGGTGCACGCCGAACGCGGCCTCGGCGAGGTCGAGGTCGAGGCGCACGAGCGCGTCCTGGCCGCGCCGCGCGCGCGGCGCGGGACCGCGCGGCGCACCGCCGCCGGCGGCGCCGAAGAACGTCTCGAAGATGTCCTGGAACCCGAAGCCGCCGCCCATGCCGCCGCCGGGCGACGACGGGTCGGCGCCCATGTCGTACGCGCGCCGCTTGTCGGGGTTGCCGAGCACGTCGTACGCGCGCGACACGTCCTTGAACCGCTCCTCGGTGGCGGCGTCCGTCCCCGCGACGTCGGGGTGCAGCTCGCGTGCGAGCTTGCGGTACGCCTTCTTGATCTGCTCGGGCGTCGCGTCGCGCGCGACGCCCAGGATCTCGTAGTAGTCGGTCACGTGGCGTGGTGCTCGCTTCCTGCTCGTGCGTGGCGTGGACGGGCCTGCGCGGGGCGCCGGACGGCGCGTGCGCGGCGCGCCGTCAGCCCGCGAGGATCCGGGTCAGGTACCGGGCGACGGCACGCACCGCCGCCATGGTCTGGGGGTAGTCCATGCGCAGCGGGCCGACCGACCCGAGCACGGCGACCGACGACCCGTCGCCGCCGTAGCCGCTGGTGACGATGCTGGTCTCCGCGAGGCCCTCGTGCTGCGTCTCGCGCCCGATGCGCACCGCGACGCCCGAGGCGTCCTCGGCCATCTCCGACAGCAGCCGCAGCAGCACGACCTGCTCCTCGAGCGCCTCGAGGACCGGGCCGAGGGTGTGCGCGAAGTCGGCGCCCGCGCTGCGCGCGAGGTGCGAGGCGCCGGCGACGACCACGCGCTCCTCGCTCTCCTGCGCCAGGGTCTCGGAGACCACCGCGACGACGGCGCGCACGAGGTCGCCGCCCGCGGGCGTGAACTCCGCCGCGAGGTCCTGCAGCGCGCCGTCCAGCTCGGCCAGCCGCATCCCGGCGGCCGCGACGTTGAGGCGCACGCGCAGACGCGCGACGACCGACTCGTCGAGGTCCTCGCGGAGCTCGAGCGTGCGCTGCTCGACGCGCCCGGTGGTCGTGATGATGACGACCAGCAGGTGCCGCGCGCCGACGGGCACGAGCTCGACGTGCCGCAGGGCCGAGCGCCGCAGCGACGGGTACTGCACGACCGCGACCTGGTGGGTCAGCTGCGCGAGCAGCCGCACGGCGCGGTCGATGACGTCGTCGAGGTCGACCGCCTCCTCCAGCAGCAGGCCGATCGCGCGCTTCTCGGCCGCCGAGAGCGGCTTGACGCCCGAGAGCTGGTCGACGAACACGCGGTAGCCGAGGTCGGTGGGCACGCGACCGGCCGAGGTGTGCGGCTGGACGATGAGCCCGGCGTCCTCGAGCGCGGCCATGTCGTTGCGGATCGTCGCCGGCGACACGCCGAGCGCGTGCCGCTCGGTGAGCGCGCGCGACCCGACCGGCTCGCGCGTCGCGACGTAGTCCTCGACGATCGCGCGCAGCACGTCCAGCCGACGGTCCTCGCTCATCTCGCCTCCTCCGTCGCCCGTGCGCCCACCCGTGCGGGGGGCGCCCCGCGGCCCGTGACGTAGCACTCGCCCGGACCGAGTGCCAATTCTACGCGGTCCCTCCGGCGGGACCACGGCGAGGCAGCGCGTCACCCGTCACGTCCCGCACGGACCTCCTAGAGTCTCCCGCGTGACCCACGACCGCTACGGCTCCGACGTGCTGTCGTCGGACCGCTCCGCCCCCCGCACCGCGCACCACCGCCCGCCGCGCACGGCGCGCGACCAGCCGGCCGAGCACGGCCTCGTCGTCGAGGACGTCGAGACCGGCTGGGTCGGCGCGGTCGTGCGGGTCGAGAAGTCCGGCGGGCAGCACGTCGTCGTGCTCGAGGACCGGCGGGGCCGCACGCGGACCTTCCGGCTCGGCCCGGGGTTCTGGGTCGACGGCGAGCCCGTCGTCCTCACCGCGCCCGTGACGTCCCGCGCGCCCGCCCGGCCGACCCGCACCGCGTCCGGGTCGGTCGCCGTGCCCGACGCACCGGCGCGCGTCGCGCGCGGGTCGCGCATCTGGGTCGAGGGCAAGCACGACGCCGAGCTCGTCGAGAAGGTGTGGGGCGACGACCTGCGCGTCGAGGGCGTCGTGGTCGAGCTGCTCGACGGCGTGGACCACCTCGCCGACGCGCTGCGCGACTTCCGGCCGAGCGCCGACCGGCGCGTC
This sequence comes from Cellulomonas sp. HD19AZ1, assembly GCF_004535805.1. NCBI lineage: Bacteria > Bacillati > Actinomycetota > Actinomycetes > Micrococcales > Cellulomonadaceae > Cellulomonas > Cellulomonas sp. HD19AZ1. Next base: position 502,783 of record NZ_SPHX01000001.1, on the reverse strand, counting down.
GGCGTGCTCGTGGACCACCTCGTGCCGGGGTCGAAGGAGAGCCGGATCGCCGCCGAGGCCGTCCGCGGCGTGCCCGCGGGCACGGTCCTGGTGCTGGGGCACCCCTACGTCGACGTGTGGCAGGCCGTGCGCCCCGAGCGGCTCGGGCTCACGTCGTGGCCCGCGATCGAGCGCGGCACCGAGTGGAAGCGCGGGATCCTGCGCGAGCTCGGGTGGCCGGCCGCCGAGCAGGCGGACGTCGCGCGCGCGTGGCAGCGGATCCTGCGCTCGGTGCGCTCGTACGCGGATCTCGAGCCGAGCCTGCTGGGACGCGTCGAGGAGCTCATCGACTTCGTCACCGCCTGACACGACTCGGCACGACGAGGCCCGCCCGGGGAGCCCGGGCGGGCCTCGTGCCGTGCACCGGGGCCGTCAGGCCGCGATCTGCCCGTTCGTCACGCGGCGGTACGCGTACGCGGAGAACAGCGCGGCGACCGGGCCGGCGACCAGCACGCCGACGAAGCAGGCGATGATGCCGACCACGACGATCGCGATGGCGACGAGCACCACGAGCACCGAGGACCCGACGTTGCGGGTCTGGAGCTGCACCGACTCGCGGATCGCGTCGATCGCGCCGAGGTTGCGGTCGACGATCAGGTGGTAGCCGAAGAACACGAAGTACGTGATGGCGATCTGCGCGAGCGCGCCGAAGAACGGGATGAACGTGAGGACCCCGTTGGCGACCGCGAGCAGCAGGCCCAGCACGAACACCTGGGCCACGTGCGAGAAGTCGAACATGTCGGCCAGCGACACCGGACGCCCGGCCGTGACCTTGAGCGCGGTGCCGATGACCGCGGCGCTGAACAGCGACCCCAGCAGGATCGTCACGGCCGTGATGACCGCACCCGCGATGCCGGCCGAGGCCAGCGCGAAGCCGGCGCCGACGCCGCTGCCGTCGCGGCCGATCAGCGAGCCGAAGCCGCCGAAGATGCCCGAGACGAGCGACGTCACGACGCTGATGCCGATGCCCCACAGCAGCGTGCCGACCAGGAACGTCACCCAGTTCTGACCGAACTTGGAGAACGCCCACGAGAAGCCGTTGCCGATGTCGACCTGGCCCGGTGCCGGCGCGTACGGCTGGCCGTAGGGCTGCTGGCCATAGGGCTGCTGGCCGTAGGGCTGACCCGCCGGCTGGCCGTACGGCGACGCCGGCGGCGTGGTGCCGTACCCCGGGGGCGGCGGGTAGGCGCCGCCCGGGGGCGGGGTGGGCGCGCCCGGCTGCGGCGCGGCGGGCGGCACGTCGCCGCCCGGCTGGCCGTAGCCCGGCGGGGGCGGCGGCACGTCGCGGCCGTCCTCGTCGCGGGGCGGCACGCCCCCGGTGTTCTCGCTCATCAAGGACCCTCCAGGTCACAGGAAGGGACGTGGGCCGTCCCGCGGGTCAGAGAACCGAAACGCGACAGAACGTGTCAAGTCCAGAAGTCCCGATCCCGCCACGTGCACCCGTCCGCACCTGTACGCTACGCGCGGACTTCACCCCCTGCGACCGGAGCACCCACGTGACCCACCCCGCCGACGGGCCACCGGCCTGGGGCCCGCCGCCACCCGCCCCGCCGCTGCGGCCCGACGAGGAGCGCACGTGGGCGATCCTGGCGCACGTGCTCCCGCTGCTCGGCCTCGGTTTCGTGCCGCCGCTCGTCGTGTGGCTCGTCTTCCGCGGCCGCGGGCCGTTCCTCGAGCACCACGCCAAGGAGTCGCTCAACTTCCAGCTCGCGTCGCTCGTCGCCCTCGCCCTGGCGGCCGTGGTGGCCGTCGTGACGTTCGGGCTGCTGTCGCCGGTGCTGCTCGGCGTGCTCGTGGCGTGGGTCGTGCTCGGCGTCCTCGCGGCCGTCGCCGCGAGCCGCTGGGAGTGGTACCGCTACCCGCTGACGATCCGCTTCGTCCCCTGACGGCGACGCCGCCGGTCCGTGGCGGGTCCGGCGAGCGCCGGCACCGGGGCGGACGGCGCGTCAGACGACGAGCGCGCGCACCACGGCGTCGGCCAGCAGCCGCCCGCGACGCGTGAGGACGACCCGGCGCTCGCCGTCGGCACCCAGCGCAGCGCGGCCGTCGACCAGGCCGTCCGCGACGAGCCCCGCGACCGCGGCCCGCGCCGCGGGCTCGAGGTCGGCGACCGGCAGCCCCTCGGCCACGCGCACGCCCAGCATGACGCGCTCGAGCTGCGCGGTGCCCGCGTCGACGAGCTCGCGGCCCGCGGCCGGGCTCAGCCCGCGTCCCAGCCGGTCCGCGTAGGCGCGCGGGTGCTTGACGTTCCACCACCGCACGCCGCCGACGTGGCTGTGGGCGCCCGGGCCGATCCCCCACCAGTCGTCCCCGCGCCAGTACCCGAGGTTGTGCTGCGACGCGTCCGCGGGCGTGCGGGCCCAGTTGCTCACCTCGTACCAGCGCAGCCCGGCGGCCGTGAGCAGGTCGTCGACGAGCTCGTACTTGGTCGCCTGGTCGTCCTCGTCGGGCAGCGTCAGCTCGCCGCGGCGCACCTGCACCGCCATGCGCGTGCCGGGCTCGACGACCAGCGCGTACGCGCTGACGTGGTCGACCCCGGTGCTCAGCGCGACGTCGACCGAGCGCCGCCAGTCGTCGAGCGACTCCCCCGGCGTGCCGTAGATGAGGTCGAGCGAGACCCGCAGCCCCGCGTCGCGCGCCCACCGCACGACGTCCGGGACCCGCGCGGGGTCGTGCGTGCGCTCGAGCGTCGCGAGCACGTGCGGCACGGCCGACTGCATGCCGAACGACACGCGCGTGACGCCGCCCGCCGCGAGGCGCGCGAGCCCCTCGGGCGTCACCGAGTCGGGGTTGGCCTCGGTCGTGACCTCGGCGCCGGGCGCGAGCCCCCACGTGTCGCGCACGCCGGCCAGCAGGCGCACGAGGTCGTCGACCGGCAGCAGCGTCGGCGTGCCGCCGCCGACGAACACGGTCGACACCGTGCGGTGCGGCACGCCCGCGTCCCGCAGCACGCGGTCGGCGAGCGCGACCTCGCCGAGGGCGGTCGACGCGTACGCGTCGAGGCTCGCGCCCCCGCCCAGCTCGGTCGCGGTGTAGGTGTTGAAGTCGCAGTACCCGCAGCGCACGGCGCAGAAGGGCACGTGCAGGTAGACGCCGAACCGGCGCGCGTCGGCACCGGCCGCCGCCGACGCGGGCAGCGCGCCGTCGGGCGGTGCGGGGTCGCCGTCGGGCAGCGCCGGGCTCACGCGGCGCCGCCCTCGACGAGCGCCGTCGCGCTCACTTCTTCTTCGCGTCCTTCGCGTCCTTGCCGCCGCTGCCGCCGTCGGACGAGAGCGCGGCGATGAAGGCCTCCTGCGGCACGTCGACCCGACCGATGGTCTTCATGCGCTTCTTGCCCTCCTTCTGCTTCTCGAGCAGCTTGCGCTTGCGGCTGATGTCGCCGCCGTAGCACTTGGCGAGGACGTCCTTGCGCATCGCGCGGATGGTCTCGCGCGCGATGATCCGCGAGCCGATCGCGGCCTGGATCGGCACCTCGAACTGCTGGCGCGGGATGAGCTCCTTGAGCTTGGCCGTCATCATGACGCCGTACGCGTACGCCTTGTCCTTGTGGACGATCGCGCTGAACGCGTCGACCTGCTCGCCCTGCAGCAGGATGTCGACCTTCACGAGGTCGGCGGCCTGGTCGCCGGTCGTGTCGTAGTCGAGGCTCGCGTACCCGCGCGTGCGCGACTTGAGGTGGTCGAAGAAGTCGAACACGATCTCGGCGAGCGGCAGCAGGTAGCGCATCTCGACGCGGTCCTCGGACAGGTAGTCCATGCCCTGCAGGTCGCCGCGCCGCGACTGGCACAGCTCCATGATCGTGCCGACGAACTCCGACGGCGTGAGGATCGTGGCCTTGACGACCGGTTCGCGGACCTCGCGGATCTTGCCCGCGGGGAACTCGCTCGGGTTCGTCACGACGACCTCGGTGCGGTCCTCGAGCGTGACGTCGTAGACGACGTTCGGCGCGGTCGAGATGAGGTCGAGGTCGAACTCGCGCTCGAGCCGCTCGCGCACGATCTCCAGGTGCAGCAGGCCGAGGAACCCGACACGGAAGCCGAAGCCGAGCGCGACCGACGTCTCGGGCTCGTAGTTCAGCGCGGCGTCGTTGAGCTTGAGCTTGTCGAGCGCGTCGCGCAGCGCCGGGTAGTCGGACCCGTCGATCGGGTACAGGCCCGAGAAGACCATGGGCTTGGGGTCGGAGTACCCGCCCAGCGCCTGGTCCGCGGGCTTGGCCGCGTTCGTCACGGTGTCGCCGACCTTCGACTGGCGCACGTCCTTCACGCCGGTGATGAGGTAGCCGACCTCGCCGACGCCCAGGCCCTTGGTCGGCACGGGCTCGGGCGCGATGACGCCGATCTCGAGGAGCTCGTGCGTCGCGCGCGTCGACATCATGACGATGCGCTCGCGCGGGTCGAGTCGGCCGTCGACGACACGGACGTAGGTGACGACGCCGCGGTAGGTGTCGTACACGGAGTCGAAGATCATCGCGCGGGCCGGCGCGTCGGCGTCGCCGACCGGCGCCGGCACGGTCTGCACGATCCGGTCGAGGAGCGCCTCGACGCCCTCGCCGGTCTTGCCGGACACCTTGAGCACGTCGGCCGGGTCGCCGCCGACGAGCCCCGCGATCTCCTCGGCGTACTTCTCGGGTTGCGCGGCCGGCAGGTCGATCTTGTTGAGCACGGGGATGATCTGCAGGTCGTTCTCGAGCGCGAGGTAGAGGTTCGCGAGCGTCTGCGCCTCGATGCCCTGCGCGGCGTCGACGAGCAGCACGGCGCCCTCGCACGCGGCGAGCGAGCGCGAGACCTCGTACGTGAAGTCGACGTGGCCGGGCGTGTCGATCATGTTGAGCGCGTACGGCGTGCCGTCGAGCTCCCACGGCATGCGCACGGCCTGCGACTTGATCGTGATGCCGCGCTCGCGCTCGATGTCCATGCGGTCGAGGTACTGCGCGCGCATGGCACGCGCCTCGACGACGCCCGTGAGCTGCAGCATGCGGTCGGCGAGCGTCGACTTGCCGTGGTCGATGTGCGCGATGATGCAGAAGTTGCGCAGCAGCTCGGGCGCGGTCGCCGACGGGCGGATCCGCGCGGCGGCGGTGGCGGACGGGATGGGCAACTCGGCGTTCTCCGGCTTCTGGACGGGCTCGACGGGCGCTCGCGCCGACGGCGCTCGAGCACGCGCGCGGCGTGATCACGACGGTCGGTGGCGGCCCCGGCCCTGTCGGGGTGTCGGTGGCGGGCAGCACCATGGTCCCATGACGGACGCCCTGGGCCACCCACCCGTCGCGACGACGGCCGTGCTGGCGGATCTGCAGGACCGGTTCCTCGCGTCGATGCGCGAGGTCGACGCCGAGGTGCGCGTGCCCTGGTGCGGCCGCTGGCGCGTGCGGAACCTCGTCGAGCACCTGGGCCGGATCCACCACTGGGCGGCCGGCCAGGCGCGGCGCCGCCAGGAGACGCCGCTCGGCCGCGGGCCGTTCGTGCTCGACGCGTTCTACGCCGCGCAGGCCGCCGAGCTCCGCGAGACGCTCGCCGGGCTCGACCCCGACGCGCCCGCGTGGACGCTCGACGACTCCGGCGTCGTGCGCTTCTGGCACCGCCGCCAGGTGCACGAGACGCTCGTGCACCTGTGGGACCTGCACACGGCGGGCGGCCTGCCGCTCGACGTGGCGCCCGCGCTCTGGGCCGACACGGTCGACGAGGTCGTCGCGGTCATGCACCCGCGCCAGGTGGCCCTGGGGCGCGCACCCGAGCTGCCGGGGCGGGTGCGGCTCGTGGCCGACGACGCGCACGGCACGTGGGACACGACGGCGGCACCCGACGCGCCCGCGGAGCCGTCGGTCGTCGTCCACGGGCCCGCCGAGCGGCTCGCGCTGCTGCTGTGGGGCCGCACGACGCCCGCCGACGCCGCGCTGGCGATCACGGGCGACCGCGCCGCGCTCGACGCGGCGCTCGCGGGGCGGATCACGCCGTGACGCGCGCCGAGGAGCGGCCGGTCACGCCTCGCGCGTGATCCGCACCCGCACCACGAGGTCCTGCGTCTGCGCGCCCGCGTAGATGCCGCGCAGGGGCGCGACGTCGTCGTAGCAGCGTCCGCGCGCGAGGACCACGTGGTGCTCGCCCGCCGGCACGCGGTTGGTCGGGTCGTAGCCGTACCACTCGCCGGCCCACCACTCGACCCACGCGTGCGACTCCCCCGTGACCGTCGTCCCGACCTCGCCCGACGAGTCCGGGTGCAGGTACCCCGAGACGTACCGCGCGGGCACGCCGATCGCGCGCAGCGCACCGAGCGCGAGGTGTGCCATGTCCTGGCACACGCCCGTCCGGCTCGCCCACGCCTCGGCCGCCGGCGTGTGCACGGTGGTGACCCCGGGGATGTACTCCATCTCGTCGCGCAGCGCGCGGCACACCGCCTCCGCGGCCGCCGCCGGCTCGAGCCCCTCGGCCGCGGACCGCGCGAGCGCGACGACGTCGTCGGGGACGTCGGTGGCGTCGGTCGTGCCGAGGTGCTCCGCGAGCCGGTCGCGCACCTCGGGCCCGTGCAGCACGTCCCACGCGACCGACTGCGACGGCGCCGCGCGCTCGGCCACCTCGACGACGTGCTCGGCCGTCAGCACGAGCGAACGGTGCGGCGCGATCACCTCGAACGCGGTGACGTGCGTGCCCCAGTAGTCACGGAAGTCGTGCGACCACGTCTGCGGCTGGATCTCGAGCCGCGTCTCCAGCACCGACTGGCCCGGCAGCGACAGCGGCGTCATGCGCGCCTCGTTGTACGACGCGACGACCGGGTCGGCGTACCGGAACGTCGACGTGTGGACGATCCGCAACCTGCTCACAGCGCCTCCCCGACCCACGTCAGCTCCGCCCCGGACGGGAAGTACCGCGCTCGGATCGCGTCGGACGCCGCCGAGCACGCCCGCTGCACGAGCTCCATCTCGCGCGGGAGGTCGTCGAGGACCTCCAGCAGCGGCCGGTACTCGAGGTTCGAGCGCACGTGCCCGATGTGCCGGCGCGCGTCGTCGATGCCGGCGCGGTCCGCGACGGGCTCGAGCGCCGTGAGCGAGGCCTCCGCCTCGTTGAGCGCGTACACGATGGACCGCGGGAACAGCCGGTCGAGCAGCAGGAAGCCCGCGGCACGCTCGTCGGACGCCGTGCCGCGGTACGTCCGCAGGAACGCCTCGTGCGCACCGCACGAGCGCAGCAGCGTCGACCACCCCGGGCCGGCGGACCCGAGCAGCGCGCGCGTCGTCAGCAGACGGGCGGTCATGTCGGCGCGCTCGATCGCGCGGCCCAGCACCAGGAAGTGCCACGTCTCGTCGCGCGACGTGGTGGACTCCACGATCCCCGCGACGATCGCGGCCCGCTCGCGCACCCACGTGAAGTAGTCGTGCGGTCGTGCCGGCCGCATCTGCGAGGGCAGCTGGTTCCAGCTCGCGTTGAGGCACTCCCACAGCTCGGTCGAGACGATCTCGCGCGCGCGCCGCGCGTTCTCGCGCGCCGCGACCAGCGCACCGGCGATCGACGACGGCGAGAACCTGTCGTACCCGAGCACGTCGAGCACGTGCTCGCGCCCCACCTCGACGTGGTCCGGCGGCGCCGGGCGGTCCATCACGGACAGCAGCGAGCGGCAGGCCAGGTCCTCCTCGGCCCACGGGTCCTCGAGCAGGATCTGCACGTGGACGTCGAGGAGGCGCGCGGTGTCGTCGGCGCGCTCGACGTAGCGGCCGATCCAGAACAGCGACTCCGCGATGCGGCTCAGCACGTCGTCCCCCCGACCGCGAGCGTCTGCTGCTGCTGCATGACCTGCACGCGCCGGTCCGACGGGTTCGAGTCGATCGGGACCGACGCGTCCTTCGGCACGGTCTGCGGCACCGTCTGCCCCGTGCCGGGCGCGCGGCGCGGCACGCGCCCCCCGAGCACCCAGGTGTCCTTCGACCCGCCGCCCTGCGACGAGTTCACGACGAGCTGCCCCTCCGGCAGCGCGACGCGCGTCAGCCCGCCGGGCAGCACGTAGACCGACTCGCCGTCGTTGACGGCGAACGGCCGCAGGTCGACGTGCCGGGGCCGCAGACCGTCCTCGACGAGCGTGGGCACGGTCGACAGCTGCACGACCGGTTGCGCGATCCAGCCGCGGGGGTCCTCGCGGAGCCGCCCGCGCAGCTCGTCCAGCTCGGATCGCGTCGCCCGCGGCCCCACCACGAGCCCCTTGCCCCCGGAGCCGTCGACGGGCTTGACCACGAGCTCGTGCAGGCGGTCGAGGACCTCCTCGAGCGCGCCGGGGTCCTCCAGGCGCCACGTGTCGACGTTCGGCAGGATCGGGTCCTCGCCCAGGTAGTACCGGATGAGGTCGGGCACGTACGTGTACAGCAGCTTGTCGTCCGCGACCCCGTTGCCGACCGCGTTCGCGAGCGTCACCGTGCCGAGGCGCGCGCACGTCATGAGGCCGGGGCAGCCCAGCAGCGAGTCCGAGCGGAACACGACCGGGTCGAGGAACTCGTCGTCGACCCGGCGGTAGATGACGTCGACGCGGCGCCGGCCCCGCGTCGTACGCATCCACACGCGCCCGCCCGCGACGTACAGGTCGCGTCCCTCGACGAGCTCGACGCCCATGGTGCGCGCGAGCAGCGTGTGCTCGAAGTACGCCGAGTTGTACACGCCCGGCGTCAGCACGACGACCGTGGGGTCGTCGACGCCCGCCGGCGCCGCGGCCATGAGCGCGGCGAGCAGGCGCCGCGAGTAGTCGACGACCGGCCTGATCCGCAGTGTCGCGAACAGCTCGGGGAACGTCTGGGCCATCGCGCGGCGGTTGGACAGCACGTAGCTGACGCCCGACGGGACGCGCACGTTGTCCTCCAGGACCCGCCAGCCGCCGAGCGAGTCGCGCACGAGGTCGATGCCCGACACGTGCACGCGCACGCCGTTGGGCGGCTCGACGCCGCGCGCGGCGCGGTGGAAGTGCGTCGAGGACACGACGACCGAGCGCGGCACGACGCCGTCGGCGACCGCCTTCTGCGGGCCGTACACGTCGGCGAGGAACGCCTCGAGCGCACGCACCCGCTGCGAGACCCCGGGCGCGACGTGCTCCCACTCGTCACCCGCGAGGACGCGCGGCACGACGTCGAGCGGGAACGGCCGCTCCTCGCCCGCGAAGTCGAAGGTCACGCCCTGCTTGAGGTACGAGCGCGCGAGCGTGTCGGCCCGGGCCCGCAGCTCGCCCGCCGAGAGCTGCGCGAGCGCCGAGTGCACCTGCCGGTACGCCGCGCGGGCCTCGCCCTCCGGCCCGATCATCTCGTCCCACGCGGTCCCCGCCGGGTAGTCGTCGAAGAGGTCCGCCATGCCGCGAATGTAGCCGGACCGTGTCAACGTCGCGTTACGGGACGCACCGCTCACCCCTAGGCTCCTGGACGTGCGCACCGGACGACTGGCGGGACTGCTGCGGCAGGCCACGCGTGCCCTGCTCGCGCCGACGCGCGAGCGGGCGCCGCAGACCCGACCCGGCCCTTCCGCGCCGTCCGCGGGAGGCGCTGCGACCACGCCGTCGGGCGGGGGCGTCCGACCCGCGTACGCGCCGCGCGACGACGGCCGGCCCGACCCCGGCGAGGTCGTCTGGACGTGGGTGCCCTACGAGGAGGACGCCACGCGCGGCAAGGACCGCCCCGTCCTCGTGCTGGCCGTCGAGGGCCCCGTGATCGTCGCGCTCATGCTCACGAGCAAGGACCACGACCGCGACGCCGCGGACGAGGCACGGCACGGCCGGACGTGGCTCGACGTCGGCACGGGCGCGTGGGACCCCCGCGGGCGGCCGAGCGAGGTCCGGCTCGACCGCGTGCTGCGCCTGCCCGCCGACGCGGTGCGCCGCGAGGGCGCCGCGCTCGACCGGCGGCGCTACGACGCCGTGGTGCGCGCCGCCGCACGGCTGCACGGCTGGTAGCATCGTCAGTTGCGTGTCCGCTCCGGGTCGGTGTGGACACACGCGCAGGCCTTTCCCGAGGGTGTCCCCACGCCCCAGTCCCGGCGCTGCGCACGCCCTCTACGACCTGTCAGATCGCTTCGGCGAACACAAAGAGAGTCCACACGTGGCGAACATCAAGTCCCAGATCAAGCGCATCCGCACGAACGAGAAGGCCCGGCTGCGGAACAAGGCCGTCAAGTCGGAGCTGAAGACGTACGTGCGTCGCGTCCGCGAGGCCGTCGCCGGTGGCGACAAGGAGGCTGCCGCGACCGCGCTCACGGTCGCCTCGTGCAAGCTCGACAAGGCCGTGTCGAAGGGCGTGATCCACGCCAACCAGGCCGCGAACCGCAAGTCGGCGCTGGCGAAGGCCGTCAACGGCCTCTGAGCCCGCCGCGCAGCTTCCACCTGCGCGCACGGTCACCTCGCGGTGACCGCACGAACGCCGGAAGGGCGGCACCCCCGCGGGGGTGCCGCCCTTCCGGCGTTCGTGCGTCGGCGCCGCCTCAGCTCTCCAGCGCCCACGTCTCGCGCGGCACGCCCGCCGGGACCGACGGCTGGAAGCCGGCCTCGCGCAACGCGCGGTCGAAGGCCCGGGCCGCGGCCTCGACGTCACCGCGCCGCAGGTACCGGTCGCCCAGGTCACGCCAGACGCCCGCCGAGTGCCGGGTCGCCGCCATCATGCCGAGCATGTCGGCACCGCGCTGGTACGCGTCGGCAGCCCCGTCGTGGTCGCCCTGCGCGTCGAGCACGTCGCCGAGCGCGATCCGGGCCGTGGCCGCCTCCAGACGCGGCGCGTCCCCCAGACCCGCGAGCGCCGCCCGCGCGTCCGTCTCGGCCGCGGCACGGTCGCCGAGCAGCAGGTGCGCGCGCGAGCGCTCGACCTGCAGCCGCGCGACGTCGAGCGCCGACCCGACCGCCGTCAGCCCCGGCTCGGCCCGCTCGATCTGCTCGAGCGCACCACGCGGGTCCGCCGGGTCCGAACGCAGCAGGAGCCACGCGTAGTTGACGCGCAGCCGCGGCAGGTCGCGGTCCGGCTCACCCTCCGAGAGCAGTGCGAGCGCGCGCTCGGTGTAGCGCTGCGCGAGCTCGTAGTCGCGACGCTGCTCCGCGACGAGCGCGGCGTTCCAGTAGACGCTGCCACGCCCCCGGGGGGTGCCGAGCGACTCGGCGAGCCGCACGAGCTCGGCCGCGCGGTGCGTCGCGTAGAGCAGGTCCCCCCGCTCGACGTACGCCCACAGCACGGTCGACGCGAGGCGCAGGTGCTCGTCGGTGCCGACGAGGTCGGCGCCGTCCAGCTCGGCGAGCGTGCGCTCCCCGACCTCGACCGCGCGGTGCAGGTCCCCTGCCTCGAGGTAGCAGCCCACGAGCGCGGTCGTGAGGGTCGCCGCGCGCAGGTGGTCCGGGCGCTGCTGCGTCTCGAGGAGCAACGGCTCCAGGAGCGCGATCGCGGTCTCGAGCTCACCCAGCAGCTCGTGCGCGCGTGCGAGCGTGGTGTGCGCCTCGATGCGCAGCGTGGGCGTCACGACCGAGAGGTCGAGCCCGACGATCCGCTGGACGGTGCCAGCCGCGTCCCCGCTGGCCAGGTCCAGCCGCGCGTAGTCGAGCTCGAGTCGCGTGCGGGCCTCGTTGGGGCCGTCCTCGCCGTGCTTGAGGAACTCGAGCGTGGTGCCGAGCCGCTCGGCCAGCACGCCGAGCGCGGCGTCCGTCGGCTCGCGGTGCCCGGCCTCGATGAGGGAGATGTAGCTGGGCGAGAACGCGCTGCCCGCCAGGGCCGTCTGGGAGAGCCCAGCGGCCAACCGCGCCTCGCGGACACGGTCACCGATAGTCGTCATGAGAAGTCATTGTACGTATGACCTCTGGGTGCGCCAGACCCCATCGTCCCGGCGCGTCCACGCGGGTGCGGCGCCACGCCCGTGCGTGACGCCGCGACCCACGGATCGATCAGATCAGTGGAAGTCCTTGCAGCAGCCGCTCGCTCCACCGTTGAGCGAGGCGGACGCCGAGACGGCGGGCGTGGCGACCGCGAGCGAGCCGACGACCGCGAGAGCGGCGAGTGCGCTGGCCAGAGCCTTCATGTCGTATCTCCTGTCCGGTGTCTACGTATCTCCTGGGAACCGATGCCGACGGGCCTCCAGGCAGGCGGGCCGTCGCGGACAGGGTGACACACGGCACACCGTCGCCGCGACCCTGCGTTCACCCGGACGAGTGGTCCACGATTCCACCCGGCGGCCGAGGGATCACACGGTGCGACCTGTGGTGTCATAGTCCCCATGACATCGGACGGGCCCGACGCGGTCCTCGCGCAGCTGGGGGCGGCGGTCGACGCCGCGATCCCGCGCTCGCTCGCGCAGGCCTGGCAGGAGCACGTGGCGCACGCGCCCGTGCTCGTCGCGCGCCAGGGCATCTACTCGACGCACGGCCGCCCCTTCGCCTATCAGCTGTCGTACCGCGGCCCGGGTCTCCACCCCGAGCTCGCGCGGGAGTGGGGCCCCCTCGAGCACGAGCAGGCCACCGACCACGTGCTCGGCGCCACGTTCGGTCGCGCCGACCTGGAGCGCGTCGCGCACGGGCGGCTGCTGTTCGTGCGCTGCCCCCGCGCCCACCTGGTCGGGGACCTCGCGGTGCCCCACCGTCCGGACCGGCTCGTCATCGAGGTGAGCGCGACCGCCGACGTCGACGCGGCGGCCCTCGCCGGGCTGCGCCGGCTGCGGGAGGAGGGCTTCCGCATCGCGATCCCCGCGTTCGCGGACCGCCCCGAGCAGCGACGCCTGCTCCCCCACGCCGACTTCGTCAAGGTCGACGTCCGCGACCTCGACGTCGAGGGCCACCCCGTCGTGCGGGTCGCGCGGTCGTTCGGCGCGATGCTCGTGGCCGAGTACGTCGAGACCGCGGACGAGCTGCGGCAGGCGCGCGACCTCGGGTTCACGCTGTTCCAGGGCAACCTCATCGAGCGCGCGGGCGTGCTGGACCGGACGGACGACAGGCCCGTCGGCAGCGACGCCGGGCGGCAGCAGGGCGGACGACCCTTCCGCCCGTGACCTCGGGCGGGTGAATCCCGCACGCCACCGAGTCACGCCTCGCGCAGCGGTCCGTGACGCGCAGGCACGCACGACGAGCCGCTCGCAGCCCGCGCTTACCCCGGGACGTGACGCCTCCGCAGACCTCAGCGGTCGACGGCGGCGGCGACGCGGAGCACGGCACGCTCGACCGCGAACCGCGGGTCGCGCCCCTCGCCCTTGACCTCGGCGTCGGCCTGCGCGACCGCCGAGATGGCGACCGCGAGACCCTCGGGCGTCCACCGCCGCAGGTCCTGCGCCGCGCGGTCGACCTGCCACGGCGCCATGCCGAGCTCCCGCGCAGCAGCCGCTCCCCTGCCGCGGACCGCACCGACCTTCGCGAGCGTCCGCAGGCGTGCCGCGACGGCGGCGACGATCGGGACCGGGTCCAGCCCCGTCGCGAGCGCGTGCCGCAGCAGGGCGACGGCCTTGCCCGCGTCGCCCGCGACGGCGGCGTCGGCGACCTGGAAGCCCGTGGCCTCCACGCGCCCCCCGTGGTACCGCTGCACCGCCTCCTCGCCGATGAGGCCCGTGGTGTCGGCGACGAGCTGCGCGCACGCGGCCGCGAGCTCGCGCAGGTCGGAGCCCACGGCGTCGACGAGGGCGCGCACGCCCCGGGCGTCGGCCCGGCGCCCGGCACGCCTCAGCTCGTCCTGCACGAACGCCGACTTGTCGGCGTCGGTCTTGACGGGGTCGCACGCCACGGTCGGCACCTGGGCCCGCTTCGCGGCGTCGAGGAGGCGCTTGCCACGCTGCCCGCCTCCGTGGCGGAGCACCACGACGACGTCGGGCACAGGGTCGGCGAGGTACGCCTCGGCGTCGAGCAGGAGCGCGTCCCCGGCGCGCTCGACGCCCTCGACGAGCACGACCTTGCCCTCGGCGAAGAGCGACGGGCTGGTGAGGACCGTGAGCTCTCCCGCCGCGTAGGTCGCGGCGTCGACGCGCGTCACCTCGACGTCGGGGTCCGTCTCGCGCACGCGCGCGACGATCCGCTCGCTCGCGCGCTCGGACAGGAGCGCCTCGGCGCCGCTGACGAGCACGACCGGTGCGGGCTCGGCCTGCGACCACGGCACCCCGGCGGTGCCACCGCCGCGACCCGATCGCGCGGGGGTGCCACGGGAGGAACGAGCGGGGGCTGCCACGGGTCCAGCCTGCCAGACCCCGACGACACCGCCGCGCGCCGTCCGGTCACCCGTGCCGGGGCCGCACGAGCGCGGCCACCGCCACGACCACGAGGACAGCGCTCGCGGCCCCGACCGGACCGGGCCACCACGCCAGACCCGCGGCGGGCAGCCGCGCGACCCACCTCGCCACCGCCGCCACCCACCAGCACGCCGCGCCCGCGACCGCGGCGAGCGCCGCGCCGCCGGGTGGCCACACGGTCGCGACGAGCGCGGCGAGCAGCCCCAGCACGGTCGCGGGCGCGATCGCGGGCACCACGGCGAGGTTGGCGAGCACGGCCCACGGCCCGAACGTGGGCCACACCGCCAGCGCGACCGGCAGGCACCCGACCTGGGCGGCCACGGGTGCCGCGAGCAGGCCGGCGGCGTCCCGGCCGCACAGCGGGGCGAGCCGTTCGACGAGCGGGCGCGCGAGCAGCACGAGGCCCGCCGTCGCCGCGACCGACAGCCCGAAGCCCACGTCGACGGCGAGCCACGGGTCGGCCACCAGCAGCACCACGACCGCCGTGGCGAGCGCCGCGGGTCCCACGGAGCGGCGTCCCACGACGAGCCCGAGCAGACCGACGCCTCCCATCACTGCCGCCCGTACGACGCTCGGCTGCGGTCCGACGACGAGCAGCATCAGACCACCGGCCGCCGCGACCGCGGCCGCACGGACCACGAGCGGGGCCCGCAGCGCGCCGGCGAGCGCGAGGACCAGCGCACCCACGATCGCGAAGTGCGCGCCCGACACGGCCGTCACGTGCGTCAGCCCGGCGGTGCGCATCGCCGCCACCAGGTCCTCGGGCACGGCGCGCGTGTCGCCGACCGTCACGGCGGGCAGCAGGCCGCGCACGTCGGGCGGCAGCGGAGCCGCGACGGACCGCGCACCGGCACGCACGCGCTCCGCCCACGTGTGCGCGGTGCGCGGGTCCGCCGTGACCGACGCGGGCCCGCGCACGCTCAGCCGCACCGCCGCGCGTCCCGCGCGGTCGGACGGGGCGAGCGTCCCGCGCAGGCGCACGACCGCGTCGGTCGGGAGCCCGGCCGGACCGAGCGTGGTCACGGGCGCCGCGACGGCCCGCCACGCCCCGTCGACCCGCACCGCGGTGGCCGCGACGGTCACGCGCTCGCGCGGTGCGGAGCCCGCGGTGACGGCGCGCGCGTCTGCGCCGACACGTCCGACCAGCTCGACCGCGTCTCCTCGGGCGGCCGCGGCGGCGAGCACGTCGGGTTCCGCCGCCGCCCGCTGCGCACCGCCCGCGACCAGCACGGCCGCGGCGGTCGCGAGGGCGAGCGCCGCGACCCGGGCGACCCGCCCCGGCAGGCCGCGACCCGCCGAGCGCGGGGCGGGTGCGGTCGCGCGACGCCACCGGGGGCTCGACGCGCCCGCCACGCGGCCCGCCGCCGCGGCGAGCACCGCCGCAGCGGCGGCCGCCAGCAGCCAGCCCGCGCCGGTCGCCGCGGGTCGCAGGACGCCGGGCGCGAGCGTGACGACGAGCGCGGAACCCCACGCCGCGACGGCCGGCGGCACGAGGCGCAGGTCCGCAGCGGTCGTCGCGGCCGACGGCGACGCGCTCACACGCGGACCCGCGCACGCAGGTCGGCCATGAGCGCGGGTCCGATGCCGGGGACGTCGTCGAGCTCGTCGACGCTCGTGAAGGGCGTCCGGGTGCGGTGCTCGACGATGCGACCCGCGAGCACGGGCCCGACCCCGGGGAGCTCCTGCAACGCGGTCGCGTCGGCGCGGTTCAGGTCGACGAGCCCGTCGTCCGGCGCGGAGCCGTCGGGCGCCGCGGCGAGCTGCTCGCCGACGACCGGGAAGCGGAGCTGCTCGCCGTCGGTCACCGTGCGCGCGAGGTTCAGCGCCCCGAGGTCCGCGTCCGGCGTGCCGCCGCCGGCCGCGGCGAGCGCGTCGGCGACCCGGGCGCCCGCGTCGAGCCGCACGACCCCGGGGGTCCCGACCGCGCCGACCACGTGCACGACGACGCCGCCCGGTGCGGTGGCGTCCGGTGCGGGGGCCGGGCCGCTCGCGCCGGACGGGACCGCCGCCCCGGGCACGGGCAGCTCGACGGCGTCGCCGCGGGGCGCCGTCGACGCCCGGAGCGCGACGCCGCCCGCCGCGAGCGCGAGCACGAGGACCGCGGCGCCGACGGTCCGCCAGGACGGTGCCCAGCGCGTGCGCGGCGGGTGCGGCGCGGGCGGGCGCTCGACCCGGTCGGCCGCGTCGGCGAGGGCGGCAGCGACGTCGGGGTGCCACGGCTCCGGGGCGACGGGTCGCGGCGTCCAGCCCGTGTCGCGACGGTCCGCGACGGGCGTCGCCGGCGGTGCCGCGAGGGCCGCGAGCCGCCGGGCGACGTCGGGCGGGACGGGGGGACGGTCGGGACGCACCGTCGTGACGCTAGGGACCGTGACCGCCGGGCGGGTGCGCCGCTCGTCCTCGCGGGAGCGAGCGGCGCGTCCATCGTGCTGTGGGCGGCTCGCCGGGCGTCAGGCGTCGGCGACGACCACGGCCAGCAGGCCCGGGCCGACGTGCGCGGCGAGCACCGCACCGGCGTCCGCCACGACCGTCTCGACCACGCGCGCCCCCGGCGTCGCCGCGAGCCGGGCGGCGAGCGCGTCGGCGACGTCGGAGGGCCCCACGTGGTGCACGCCCACGCGTGCCGCAGGTCGCGCGGCGAGCTCGGCGGCCGCGACCTGCTCGAGCCGCTCGCGCGCCGCACGCCGCGTGCGGATCTTCTCGGCCACGACCAGCCGGCCGTCCTGCAGCGACAGCAGCGGACGCAGACCCAGGACCGTGCCGAGCGCCGCGGCACCTGCGCCGAGGCGTCCGCCGCGCCGCAGGTGGTCGAGCGAGTCCACGAGGAACCACACCTGCGTGCCGCGCGCCGCCTGCGCCGCGACGCGCGCGACCCGCTCGGCGTCCGGCCACGTCGGCGCGGCGTCGGGCTCACGGCGCGTGACCCGCGCGACCCACCGCCGGACGGCCGCCGCGCGACCGTCGGCCGGCGCCGCCGTGGCGTCAGGACCGGCGAGCTCCGACGCGTCGAGCGGCGTCGCGGCGCACCGGGCCGCCGCGAGCGCCGCGAAGCCGAGACCGAGGGCGGCGCTCCGCGAGTCCACGACGCGCACCGGCACGGGGCTCACGGTCGCCGCGGTGCGTGCCGACCGGACGGTCCCCGACATCTCGCCCGACAGGTGCACCGAGACGATCTCGTGCGCGCCCGCGGCCGCCGCGCGCTCGTAGGCGGCGGCGAACGCGGACGGCGGCGGCTGCGACGTCGTCACCTTCGCGCCGCGCTCGAGCGCCTGCAGCAGCTGCTCGGGCGTGACGTCGACGCCCTCGACGTGGCGCGCGCCGTCGACGCTCACGTCGAGCGGGACGACGTGCAGCCCGACCTGCGCGGCGAGCGCGGGCGGGAGCGCCGCGGTCGAGTCGGTCACGACCGCGACGCGCGGCACCGCCGCGGCGCCCCTCGGCGTGCCGGTCAGGCCGGCACCACGTTGACGAGCTTCGGCGCCCGGACGACGACCGTGCGCACGTCGCGCCCGGCGAGCGCGCGCTGCACGCCCTCGTCGGCGAGCGCGAGCTCGCGCAGCGCGTCGTCCGTCACCGACGTGGGGACCTCGGCGCGCCCACGGACCTTGCCCTGCACCTGGAACACGCACGTGACGGTGTCCTCGACGAGGTGCTGCGGGTCGGCCTGCGGGAACGACGCGTGCACGACCGACTCGTCGTGGCCCAGGCGGGCCCACAGCTCCTCGGTGATGTGCGGCGCGACCGGCGCCGTCATGACGACGAGCGCCTCGACGGCCGCGCGCGGTGCACGCTCGAGCGTCGTCAGGTGGTTGTTGAGCACGATGAGCTTGGCGATCGCGGTGTTGATGCGCATCGCCTCCATGTCCTCGCGGACGTCGGCGATCGTGCGGTGCAGCACGCGCAGCGTCTCGGCGGACGGCGCGTCGTCGCTGACGACGAGCTCACCGGTCGTCTCGTCGACGACGTTGCGCCAAAGCCGCTGCAGGAAGCGCTGCGCCCCGACGACCGCGCGCGTCTCCCACGGGCGGGACAGGTCGAGCGGACCCATCGACATCTCGTAGACGCGCAGCGTGTCGGCCCCGTACGCCTCGTACATCTCGTCGGGCGACACGGCGTTCTTCAGCGACTTGCCGATCTTGCCGTACTCGCGGTTGACGGGCTGGCCGTCCCACGTGAAGCCCGTGGGCGACGCCTCGTCCTCGAGGACCTCGGCCGCGGGCACGTAAACGCCGCGCTCGTCGGTGTACGCGTAGGCCTGGATGTAGCCCTGGTTGAACAGCTTGTGGAACGGCTCCGCGCTGCGCACGTGGCCCAGGTCGTAGAGGACCTTGTGCCAGAACCGCGCGTACAGCAGGTGCAGCACGGCGTGCTCGACGCCGCCGACGTACAGGTCGACGCCGCCGGGCGAGCCCGCGGGCTGCGAGCCGTGGCCCGGACCCATCCAGTACTCCTCGAGCGCGGGGTCGACCAGGCGGTCGTCGGCGTGCGGGTCGAGGTAGCGCAGGTGGTACCAGCACGAGCCGGCCCAGTTGGGCATGGTGTTGGCGTCGCGCCGGTAGGTCTTGGGCCCGTCGCCCAGGTCGAGCTCGACGTGCAGCCAGTCGGTGTTGCGGCCCAGCGGCGGCTCGGGCTCGGAGTCGGCGTCGTCGGGGTCGTAGGTGCGCGGCGAGAAGTCGGGGACCTCGGGCAGCTCGACGGGCAGCGCCGAGTCGGGCAGCGCGATCGGCGTGTCG
The DNA here is from genome assembly GCF_004535805.1 of Cellulomonas sp. HD19AZ1. Classification (NCBI taxonomy): domain Bacteria; kingdom Bacillati; phylum Actinomycetota; class Actinomycetes; order Micrococcales; family Cellulomonadaceae; genus Cellulomonas; species Cellulomonas sp. HD19AZ1. The sequence goes on along the minus strand of NZ_SPHX01000001.1, from coordinate 483,822 downwards.
TCCTCGTCGTAGACGACCGGGAAGGGCTCGCCCCAGTAGCGCTGCCGGCTGAACAGCCAGTCGCGCAGGCGGTAGGTGACGGTGCGCTCGCCGACGCCCTTGGCCTCGAGCCACGCGACGATGCGCTCCTTGGCCTGCGCGACGTCGAGCCCGTCGAGGCTGATCTCGTCGTTCGACGAGCCGACGACCAGGCCGTCGTGCGTGCGCGCGCCGGGCGGCGTGCCCTCGGGCGCGTCGACCGTGTAGACCACGGGCAGCCCGAACGCCTCGGCGAACTGGAAGTCGCGCTCGTCGCCCCCCGGGACCGCCATGATCGCGCCGGTGCCGTAGCCCATGAGCACGTAGTCGGCGGTGAAGACGGGCAGCAGCGCGCCGTTCACGGGGTTGACGGCGAGGTGGCCCGTGAAGACGCCGGTCTTGCGGCCCGCGTCCTGCTGGCGCTCGCGCGCCGTCTTGGCGGCGGCCTGCGCGCGGTACTCGGCGACCGCGTCGGACGGCGTCGCGTGCCCGCCGGTCCACGCGCTCGACGTGCCGTCGGGCCACGCCGCGGGCACCTCGTCGAGCAGCGCGTGCTCGGGCGCGACCACGAGGAACGTCGCGCCGAACAGCGTGTCCGGGCGCGTGGTGAAGACCTCGACCTGCTCGCCGCCCTGCACCGCGAAGCGCACGCGCGCACCCGTCGAGCGGCCGATCCAGTGCCGCTGCATCGACTTGACCTTCTCGGGCCAGTCGATGCGCTCGAGGTCGTCGGTCAGGCGGTCGGCGTACGCCGTGATCCGCATGTTCCACTGGCGCAGGTTGCGCTGGAAGACCGGGAAGTTGCCGCGCTCGGAGCGCCCCTCGGACGTGACCTCCTCGTTCGCCAGGACGGTGCCCAGCCCGGGCGCCCAGTTCACGGGCGTGTCGGACAGGTACGCCAGGCGGCGCGAGTCGATCACGCGGCGGCGGGTCGCGGCGTCGAGGTCGGCCCACGTCGCACCCGGCGTGACGCCCTCGACGTCGGCGGGCAGCGCGCGCGTGCCGGCCTCGTACTCGGCGACGAGCTCGGCGATCGGGCGCGCGCGCCCGGTGCCGCCGTCGGGGCGCACGGCGTCCTCGTCGTACCAGGACTGGAAGATCTGCAGGAAGATCCACTGCGTCCAGCGCACGTACTCGGGGTCGATCGTCGCGAACGAGCGGCGCGGGTCGTGCGCGAGGCCCAGCCGGCGCAGCTGGCGCTGCATGATCGCGATGTTCGCCTCGGTCGTCACGCGCGGGTGCTGCCCCGTCTGCACCGCGTACTGCTCGGCGGGCAGGCCGAACGCGTCGAAGCCCAGCGCGTGCAGCACGTTGTCGCCGCACATGCGCCGGTAGCGGCCGACCACGTCGGTCGCGATGTACCCCAGGGGGTGCCCGACGTGCAGGCCCGCGCCCGACGGGTACGGGAACATGTCCATGACGAAGAACGCGCGCGAGCCCGGCGCGGCGTGCCGTCCGGCGCCGTCGGTGAGCGCCCCGACCGGGTTGGGCGTGTGGAACGTGCCGCGCCGGTCCCACTCGTCCTGCCAGCGCAGCTCGATCTCCTGCGCGAGGGCGGCGGTGTAGCGGAACGGGACGTCGTCGGGGGTCGGGTTCGAGGACTGGTCGCTCACCCGGGAATCCTATCGACGCCGCACGGTCGCCCGGCGCCGCGGCCCGCACCCGGACCGGCGCGGCGCCCGGTTCGTCCCTAGGATCACGTCATGTCGGACAGCACGCCGTCGTCGTCGGGCAGGTCGTCGGACGCGCCCGCGGGAGCCACCGCGGACGCCGAGCTCGCGCGGCTCGAGGCCGCGGCGGCGCGCGCGACGGCCGACGCCGCGCGCGCCCGCGCCGAGGCCGCCGAGGCGGAGGCCGCCGCCGCGGCCGCCGCGCTCGCGGCCGCCCGCCGCGCCGCCGCCGGTTCCGGGGGCGACGACGTCACGGACTCCCCGCCGAGCGGGGCCGGCGACGACGTCACGACGTCCCCGCCGAACGCGACCGCGTCGGCGACGACGGACGCACCGGGCGGGCCCGACGCGGGCGTCTCCGACCTGGAGCGCGCCGTGACCGCGGGCTACGTCGCTGCGGGGCCCACGCTCGACCTGGGTGTCCTGCTCGAGGACGGCACGCCCCGGCCCGGCGCGGTCGTGCGGCTCCCGCTGGGGATGCTCAACCGGCACGGGCTCGTGGCGGGCGCGACCGGCACGGGCAAGACCCGCACGCTGCAGCTCATGGCCGAGCGCCTGTCGGCGGCCGGCGTGCCCGTGCTCGTCGCCGACGTCAAGGGCGACCTGACCGGCCTGGCCGAGCCGGGCGCGACCTCCCCGGGGCTCGCCGCCCGGACCGCGGCCCTCGGTCAGGAGTGGGCGGCGACGGGCTTCCCGGTCGAGCTGTACGCGCTGGGCGGCGCGGGCGACGGCGTGCCGCTGCGCACCACGGTGACCGACCTCGGGCCGCTGCTGCTGGCCAAGGTCCTCGGGCTCAACGCCACGCAGGAGTCGAGCCTGGGCCTGGTGTTCCACTGGGCCGACCGGCAGGGCCTCGCGCTGCTCGACCTGGCCGACCTGCGCACGACCCTGCAGTGGCTGACGAGCGACGAGGGCAGGCCCGAGCTGAAGGGCATCGGGGGGCTGTCGGCCGCGACGGCCGGCGTGATCCTGCGCCAGCTCGTCGCGCTCGAGGCGCAGGGCGCCGGGGCGTTCTTCGGGGAGCCGGCGTTCGACGTGACCGACCTGCTGCGCACCGCACCGGACGGGCGCGGCGTGGTCTCGGCGCTCGAGCTGCCCGGCGTGCAGGACCGCCCGGCGCTGTTCTCGACGTTCCTCATGTGGCTGCTCGCGGAGCTGTTCGAGGTGCTGCCCGAGGTGGGCGACCCCGAGCGGCCGCGGCTCGTGTTCTTCTTCGACGAGGCGCACCTGCTGTTCGCCGACGCGTCGAAGGCGTTCCTCGCCGAGGTCGTGCGGACCGTGCGTCTCATCCGCTCCAAGGGGGTCGGGATCGTGTTCGTCACGCAGAGCCCGAAGGACGTGCCGGCCGACGTGCTCGGGCAGCTGGGCAGCCGCGTGCAGCACGCGCTGCGCGCGTTCACGCCCGACGACGCGGCGGCGCTGCGGGCCGCGGCACGCACCTACCCCGCGTCGGTCTACGACCTCGAGCGGGTGCTGCAGCAGCTCGGCACGGGCGAGGCGGTCGTGACGGTGCTGAGCGAGAGCGGCGTGCCGACGCCGGTCGCGTGGACCCGCCTGTACGCACCCGAGGCGTCGATGTCCCCCGCCGCGCCCGCGACGGTGCACGCGACCGTGGCGGCGTCGCCGGTCGCGGCGCGGTACGTGCAGCCCGTGGACCGCGAGTCGGCGCGCGAGCTGCTGCAGGCCCGCATGGCGCACGCCGACGCCGAGCGGGCCGCCGCCGACGCGGCCGACCGGGCGGAGCGCGACGCGCGCGCGGCGGAGCAGGAGGCGGCGCGGGCCGAGCGCGAGCGGGCGCGCACCGAGCGGGCGCGCAGCGGGACCGCGCGGGGCCGGGGTGCCGACCCGCTGGACGCGTTCCTCAGGTCAGCGGGCACCCAGCTCGGCCGGGAGATCACGCGGACGATCTTCGGCACCCGGCGCCGGCGCCGCTGACGCGGGGGCCGCGGCGTGCGTCGTCGCGGGCGGGGGCGTGCGCCCCGCCGTGAGCACGACGACCAGGCCGACGGCGGTGAGCGCAGCGCCCACCCACGCGGGGGCGAGCAGCCCCCAGCCGGCCGCGATGACGAGACCGCCGAGGAACGCGCCGGCGGCGTTGCCGAGGTTGAGCGCCGAGTGGCACAGGGCGGCACCGAGGGACGGCGCGTCGGGCGAGACGTCCATGAGGCGCGTCTGCAACGACAGCCCGAGCACCTGCGACGTCACGCCGAGCAGCACGATCGCGGGCACGGCGGCCCAGGCCCAGGGCCCGACGAGCGCGATGAGCACGAGCACGACGATCGTGGCGACCATGCCGGCGATCACGGTGCCGAGCACGGACCGGTCCGCGAGCCGACCGCCGACGAGCGTGCCGGCGGTCATGCCGACGCCGTAGAGCGCGAGCACGAGCGGCACGAGCCCGACGTCGAGCCCCGTGACGTCGGTGAGCAGCGGCTTGACGTACGAGTAGACCGAGAACATGCCGCCGAACCCGACGGCCCCCGCGGCGAACGCGACCCACAGCTGGCGGTTGCGGACGGCCGCGAGCTCGGTGCGCACGCTGGCGGCGGGGTCGGACGGCAGCGACGGCGTCCAGGCGCGCAGCGCGAGCAGCGTGAGGACGCCGATGACGCCGACGGCGACGAACGCCGACCGCCACCCGACCGCGTGGCCGACGACGGCCGTGAGCGGCACGCCGACCGCGCACGCGACCGTCAGCCCCGTCATCATCGCGGCGACGGCGCGCCCGCGGCGCTCGGGCCCGACGACGGCGGTGCCCATGACGGCGCCGACGCCGAAGAACGCGCCGTGCGGGAGCCCGGCGAGCAGGCGCGCGGCGACGAGGGTCTCGGCGGTCGGCGCGAACGCCGAGAGCACGTTGCCGACGGTGAACGCGACCATGAGGAGCAGGAGCAGCCGGCGTCGGTCGAGCCGTGCGCCGAGCGCCGCGAGCGTGGGTGCGCCGAGCACGACGCCCAGCGCGTACGCGGTGATCGCGTGGCCCGCGACGGGGATCGTGACGTCGAGGTCGTGCGCGATCTCGGGCAGCAGGCCCATGGTGGCGAACTCGGTGGTGCCGATGCCGAACCCGCCGAGGGCGAGCGCGAACAGCGCCGCGCCGGTGCGCGTGCCGGGCTCGCCGACGCGCGGCGCGGTGGGGGCGGTGGCGGTCACGGCCGGTCCTCGAATCGATTCGACGCAGGGCGGGAGGACGCCGTCGGCCACACGCGGGGATGACGTCGAGGGTACGTCAGCCGCGCGGCGCGAGCCAGATCGCCCCGGCCGCGACCTCGCCCAGCTCGACCCGGTCGGCCGCGCCGTCGACCCGCACGCTCACGGTGCCCGTGACCGCGCGCCGCTCGTCGAGCTGCACCGGCGCGTCCAGCACCAGGCCGACGTCCTCGAGGTAGCGCAGCAGCTCGGGGTCGGCGTCCGAGATCCGCGCGACCCGGTACTCCCCCGCCGGGACCTCCCACATCGGGTGCGCGTCGGGCAGGTGCACGGTGCCGTCGGCCGCCGGGATCGGGTCCCCGTGGGGGTCCCGGTCCGGGTGCCCCAGCACGTCGGCGACCCGCTCGACGAACCGGTCGCTCACCGCGTGCTCGAGCACCTCGGCCTCGTCGTGCACCTCGTCCCAGCCGTACCCGAGCCGCTCGACGAGGTACGTCTCGATGAGCCGGTGCCGACGCACCATCGCGACCGCGTGCGCGCGCCCCGCGTCCGTCAGCTCGACCGCGCCGTAGGGCCGGTGCGTCACGAGGCCCGCGTCCGCGAGCCGCTTCACGGTCTCCGACACGGTCGAGGCGCCCACCCCCAGGCGACCGGCGATCAGCCCGGTCGTCACGGGCACGTCCGACCACTCCTGGGCGCCCCAGATCACCTTGAGGTAGTCCTGGCTCACCGCGGTCAGGGGTGCAGGGCTCTGGCTCACGGGCCCCAGCGTAGGGGGCTCACGAGCCGTCGACGCTCCAGTGCCAGGGCTCCCCGGGCAGGTTCTCGAGCCCGTACGCCTCCGCGTGCTCGACGAGCCACGCGTACGCCGCCGAGCCGGCGCCGAGCGTCCGGCCGCCGCTCGTGAAGTCGATCGCGAGCCCGCGCTCGTGCCGCGAGGCCCCCGGCCGCGCGGTGCTCGGCGAGCACTGCGACGCGGGCTTGTCGTACACGTCGTGGTCGGACGGGCCGCAGTGCGCGCGGCGCAGCGCGACCTGCTGGTCGGGGCTGCGCCACCCGCCGCCGCCCAGCACGACGCCGTCGGCGCGCGCCGCCTCGACAAGCGCGTCGACCGCCTCGGCCAGGCACGCGTGCACGCGGATCCCGGACCGCGTGCGGACCGTGTCGGCCTCGGGCACGGGCCCGTCGACCCGGGCGCAGTCGGCGGGTCGCACGCCCGCCGGGACGCGGTCCGCGGGCACCGCGACCTGCCACAGCACGCCGCCCTGCGGCCCGACGAGCAGCACCGCGGCCTCCTCGAGCACGAGGCGCGCGCCGTCGTGCCCGGCCGTCGCCGTGCCCCACACCGGCGTCCCGTCCCGGTCGACCAGCACGAGGTTGCCGTCCGGCTGCAGCCGGACGAGCGCGCCCCCGACGTCGCCCGACGTCCAGACGTCCTCGCCGTCCCACGTCGCGACGAGCGCGCCGTCGCGCACCACGAGGCCCAGGTGCCCCGACGGCGAGCCCAGCGACGCACCCGGTGCGAGCTCGCCGCCCGGGTCGAGGGTCGACGGCCCGACGGGTGCGCCCGAGCTCCACACCGCGTCGCCCGCGTCGTCGCGCAGCACGAGCGTCCCGTCGTCGCCGACCGCGAGCGACCTCGCACCCAGGCCCGCGGTCCGCGAGCGCCACACGCGGTCGCCGTCCTCGTCGACCGCGACCAGGTTGCCGTCCGCGCGCAGCTCGAGCGCGACGGCGGTCGTCGGCGCGGGCGCGTCCGGCCGTGCCGGGGCGGCCTCGGTCCCGGGTGCCCACCGCACGCTCCCGTCGGGTCCCTGCAGCTGCACACCCGCGCCGGGCACGACGAGCAGCGTGTACCGCCCGTCCGGCGACGACAGCACCGCGTCGGCCGTGAGCCGCGCGGGGCCGTCGAGCGTCGACGGCGCCTGGGCCGTGCCCGCGCTCCACACGACCGCGCCGGCGGGGTCGGTCACGACGACCTCGCCGTCGTCCCGGACCCGCAGCGTGCCGCCCGACCCGCCCGTCGCGGTGCTCCACACGAGCGTGCCGTCGGGCGCGACGAGCCGCACGTCGCCGGTCGCGCCGGTCGTCAGCGCCGAGCCCGCGACGCCGCGGCCGGACGACCACCGCGGCGCGGTGCCGTCGCCCGCGTACAGCCCGAGGGCACCGTCCGGCTGCACGACGAGGCTGTGCACGCCACCGGGCGCGAGGAGCGCCTGCCCGGGCTCCAGGTGCTCACCGGGTCGCAGCACGTCCTCGCCGGGGCCCGCGAGCGCCGGCCCGGCCCCCGCGAGCAGCACGACGGCCGCGACCACGCCGACCAACAGCCGTCGCACGCCCACCCCCTCACGCCGCGCGGGCGCCGGCACGACGACGTGCCGGGTGCGCGCGCAGCACCCAGGCCAGCACCCCGGTGCGCGGTCGCGCAACCCCCGAGGGCGTTTCTCATCCGACCGAAGCGCTTCAGCCCGCCGGGGCGCCGTCCGTGCCGTCGTCCTGCGCGGGCGGCGCGAGCGGGGCCTCGGGCGGCTGGTTGGCGTCGTCCGCGGCGCCCTCCCCCGCGGGCGGCGCCCAGGGGTTCAGCGCGTCGTCCTGCGGGTCGACCACGCGCGGCCAGGGCCGGCGCGGGTTCACCGTCACGGTCGCCTGGGGGGTCACCTCGACGACCTGGTAGTCGAGCATGCGCCGCTCCTGCGGGTCGAACCGCAGGACGGTCAGCTGCGCCGTGCCGCGCAGCGGCCCAACGGTCGGCTGGTTGAGCGTGGCGCCGGCCGTGCTCGACGAGATGTACCGGATCCCCAGGCCGACCTGCTCGGGGTCGACGCGCCGGTGGTAGTGCCCCGACACCTGTGCGGGCACGCAGCCCTCCTCGAGCGCCGCGTCGCCGACGGTCGGCGTGTGGATGAGCAGCAGGTCGACGTCGCCCGCCTCGCACGCGACCTCGGCGAGCCGCTCACCCATCTCGGCGGGCGTCTCGGCGGACGCCGCCGCGGTGCCCCCGGCGCCCACGCGCGTCTCCTTCGGGTCGTGGTCGCCGAGGATCCGCACGCCCGCGACGTCGACGACGCCGCCGTCCAGGACCGTGGCCCCGGCGCGCGCGTACATCGCAGTGGTCTCGCGCGAGTCGTGGTTGCCGGGCGACGTGACCAGCCGCACGCCGGCCGGGACGGCGCGCGCGAACGACGTCACGCAGTACTGCTCGACCGACGTGCCGTTCATGGTGGTGTCGCCCGCGTCGAGCACGGCGTCGGCGCCCGCGAGGTCGGCGAGCGTGCCGATGAGGGAGGCCATGCCGACGTTGCAGTGCAGGTCGGACACGACCACGAGGACGACCGGCTCGACCTCGGGCGACGGGGTCGGCGTGGGGTTGCGCGTCGGCGTGCCGGTCGGCTCGTCGCCGGCGGCGGCCGCGCCCTGCTCCGGGTCGGCGTCGGCTGCGTCAGGGCCGTCGGAGCCGCCCGTTCCGGCAGCGTCTCCCCCGGCGGCGTCGGTGCCCCCGGCGGCGTCGGCGTCCGCGGCGTCAGTCCCGGGCTCGCCGTCGCCCCCCGGCACGGCCTGCGACCCGGCGTCCGGGTCGTCGGCGGACTGCGCGGACCCGTCGTCCTCCCACTGCCGCCACGCCGCGACGAGGGCCGCGTCGGCGTCGCGGTAGAAGGTCTCGTTCTGCCGCCACGCGTCGACCGCGTACGCGCCGTACGTGTCGATGACGCCGCCGAGCCGACCGGTCACGCGCGCCCCCGCGAGCGGCGTGCCGTCGAACACCGCTGACGACAGGTGCGCCTGCGACGGCCGGTCGCCGGGCCCGACGCTCGACGTGAGCACGGTCGCGCCGAGCACGAGCGCGAGCGATCCGGCGGTCACGGGCCGTGCGTGAGCGCCGAGCCAGCGCGCGAGCTCGTCGCGGCGCGCGACGCCGAGCAGCGCGCGCAGCACCCACCACGCGACGACGAGCACGACGAACGCCGACGCGGCACGGAACGCCGCGTCGCTGACCAGCGCGACCGCGATGTCACGGATCGCGGCGGCGGGGCCCGAGAAGAACTGCACGTACGCGGACAGGTCGTTGCTCAGCGCCTGCAGCGTGCGGGCCTCGCCGAGCTCGGTGACCGACGACGGGATCTCCTGCACCGTGGCGCGCACACCGAGCGTGAGCGGCAGCGGCGAGTCGATCTGCAGCGTGCCGAGCGGTCCGAAGTCGATCGTCACGGTCGAGTCGGTCGTGACGTCGTACCGCGTGACGTGCGGCCCCAGCGCCGACTGCACCGACGCGGTCGTGACGCCGAACACGACGGACGCGACCGCCGCGAGCGCGACGAGCCCCACGGCGGGCCACCAGCCGTGCCTCGGCCGCCGGGGCCGCCACGCCCGCACGGCGCGCACCGCGCGGGCCACCCGGTGCCGGGACCCGACGGTCGGGGCGGCGGCCGGCTCGGCGGGCGGGCGCGGCCCGTCGGGCGGGGCGGTCGTCGGGTCGTCCATCGGCACCGAGCCTAGACGTGGGCGCGCGGGTCGGCGCGCGGGCGTCCGGGCGGACGTCGGCGCCCGGCGACGCCCGCGTCCGAGGGCACCCCGGGGATCCGGGTGCGACGACGCAGGCCCGCGTCAGCGCGCGCTCAGCGGCGCTCGTCGCGCCAGCGCACCCACTTCTGCGTGAGCGACAGGTCGTAGTCGGGGCCGCTCGCGCTCGTCGTCAGCAGCCGCACGCCCGCAGCGAGCATCGCGTCCCCGGCGTCGGCCGGGTCCTGGCCGTCGACGGCCGCGGACCGCTCGACGAGCGTCGCGGTGTCGCGGCCCACGGCGGCGCCGTGCTCGTCGAGGATCGCGCTCTTGCGGCGCAGCGTCTCGACGTCGCCGAACGAGTGCCAGATGTCGGCGTGCTCGGCCACGACGCGCAGCGTCTTGCGCTCGCCGCCACCGCCGATCATCACGGGGATGTCCCGCACGGGCGCCGGGTTGAGCCGCGCCCACCGGTCCTTGATGCGCGGCATCGCCTGCGCGAGGTCCGCGATGCGCGAGCCCGCCGTGCCGAACTCGTACCCGTACTCGTCGTAGTCGCGCTGGAACCAGCCCGCGCCGATGCCGAGGATCAGGCGGCCGTCGCTGATGTGGTCGACCGTGCGGGCCATGTCCGCCAGCAGCTCGGGGTTGCGGTACGAGTTGCACGTCACGAGCGCGCCAAGCTCGACGCGCTCGGTCTGCTCGGCCCACGCCGCGAGCATCGTCCAGCACTCGAAGTGCAGGCCGTCGGGGTCGCCGTACAGCGGGAAGAAGTGGTCCCAGTTGAAGATCACGTCGACGCCGAGGTCCTCGGCGCGCAGCACCGCGTCGCGGATCTGGCCGTACGCGGCGTGCTGGGGCTGGAGCTGGACGCCGATGCGCACACCGGCCGTGGAGATCTCGGTCACACGCCCACGCTAGACCCGCGACCGCCATGGCCGCGCAGCCGAGCCGGTGGGACCACCGGGGGGCGCGCCTACTGGTAGGTGACGAGGTCCGGCACCGGCTGCACCTGGTACGTCTGCGCCGGGTCGAGCATCGGCACGTCCTCGTCGTAGAAGTTCTTCCAGCCCCAGTGCACCTGCGGTGCGCCGTTGCGCAGCGTCGCCCACGTGCCGGCCTTGGCGGGCTGGCTGCCCTGCCCGTCGACGTGGATCAGGGGCGCGAGCTCGTCGTGGGACGTGTCGAGACGCTCGCGCTCGGTGATCATGCGCAGCGAGAACTGGTGCAGCACGAACATCTTCTGCGGCAGGCCGCGCTCGCGCGTGAACCCCGCGAGCCACGCCGCCGTCGCGTTGACCTCGTCGATCCCCACCGAGCCGATCTGCCGCAGGTGCACCTGGTCGGGCGCGAGCCGCCACTCGGGGTCGAGCGCGAGCCCGACGTGCGGCAGCGCGAGCAGGTCGGCGTAGGCCTGCGCCTGCGCGACGAAGTCCTGCCGGCCGGGCTGCAGGTCCAGCACCACGTACTGCCCGGCGGCGCCGGCCGCCTCGACCAGCGGGCGCAGGTCCTCGACGGGCCGCTTGCGCGAGTAGCTGCCGTCAGCCTCGGGCCCGCTCGACGCGATCGTCGCGATGATCTCGACCGCGGGCACCACGGTGTCGGCCGTGAGCCCGCGGTAGGGGGCGGCGTGCTGCTCGGCGCGCGCGATCGTCGCCGGCACGTCCTGCTCGCCGAGCACGCCGAGCGCCCCCGACCCGGGCGTGCCGTACAGCGCGACGTACTTCTTGCCGGGCTGCCCGGCGACGGCCGGGAACACGAGCTGACCGCCGCCGGGCAGCTCGACGCCCGTCCGCGCGGTCGCGACGCGCGCCGCGAGGAGCTCCGCCGTGCCGAACGTGTCGCCGTAGGCGATCACCGCCGTCGGGTCGGCCGACGCGACGGCCTGCACCGTGGCGGACGTCGCGCGCGGGTCGCCGCCCGGGACGTCGAGCACGGCGACGCCCAGCGCGCGCAGCGTCGCCGCCGCGGCGGGCGGCACGGGGCCGTCCGCGAGCGCGACGACGCCGTCGGCGGTCACCGGCGCGGTCGCGGGCAGCGTGTCCGCGGTGCCGGTGGGCGTCGTGGCCGCGGCGGTCGCGCCGCCACCCGGAGCAGCGGACGCGGTCGCCGCGGGATCGGCCGCCGGGGCGTCGTCCGCGAGCAGCACGGCGGGCTCGGGACCCTCGAGCGCACGCACCGCGGCGGCCTCGTCGCCGGCCGCGACCGGCACCGGGGCGCCGAACGTCGCGCCCGTGGCGGCGGCGAGCGCGTCGGCGTCGGCGCCGGGAGCGACCGCGACGACGACCGTGCCGTCGGGCAGCGCGTCCGCGGGCACTCCCCCGACCGTGAGCACGTGGGTGGCGCCCAGGCGGTCGAGCTCGCCCGCGACGTCCGCGCCGTCGGCCGTGAGCAGCACAGGCGCACCGACGGCGACGGCGGCGCTCGCGGCGGTGAGCGTCGCGGCGGTGTCACCGCCGGGCGCGAGCACCGCGACGGGGGCCGACGCCAGCAACGTGCTCGACGTCGCGAGGGCCGCCTGCACGTCGTCGCCCGTGACGACCGACGCCGGCGGGGGCGCCTGCACGGCGGGGCTGACGGGAGCCGCGGGCGCCGACGCCGTCGGCGCCGAGGCGCCGTCGCCGTCGGGTGCCGTGCCCCACGAGCACGAGGCCGTGAGCGCGACGGCGAGGGCCGCCGCGAGCGCGACCGTGCGCGGGCGGCCCCGTCGCCGCCGACCGTGGCGTCCCGTGCTGGCCTCGGACCCGTCGGACGTCTGCACCTGCACCCGCACCTCCCGCGGTCACGCGGTGCCCCCACCGCGGGCCGGCGGCCGCCGACGGGCGTCACTGTAGGGGCGTGGGCCGCCCCGCGCAGCCGCGGAACCGGGGTGATCCGGGGCGAAGCCCCCGCGCCGAGGCCGGCGGGGCGCGCCCACCTGCGACGACGCGCGCGGCGAGGGATGATCGACGCGTGGACGACGAGACGCGCACGACACCGAGCAGCGGGACGACCAGCGACGCCGCGGGCGGGACGACGCCCGACGGCACGTCGGCGCACGACCGCCCGGGCGTCTACGTGACGCCGGGGGCCGGCTACGAGCGCGACACGCGCTACCTGACGGACCGCATCACGGCCGACGGCGCCGAGGGCTGGCCCGTCGAGGCGGGCCGCTACCGGCTGGTCGTGTCGCGCGCGTGCCCGTGGGCGAGCCGCGCGGTGATCGTGCGGCGCCTGCTGGGGCTCGAGGACGCGCTGTCGATGGGCATCTGCGGGCCGACGCACGACGAGCGGTCGTGGACGTTCGACCTCGACCCGGGCGGCGTCGACCCGGTGCTGGGCATCCCGCGCCTGCAGGACGCGTTCCTGGCACGCGACCCGCACTACCCGCGGGGCATCACGGTCCCGGCGATCGTCGACGTGCCGTCGGGCAAGGTCGTGACGAACGACTTCGCGCAGATCACGCTCGACCTCGAGACGCAGTGGACGGCGTTCCACCGCGAGGGCGCGCCGGACCTGTACCCGCAGGCGCTGCGCGACGAGATCGACGCGGTGTCGGGCGAGATCTACCGCGAGATCAACAACGGCGTGTACCGGTGCGGGTTCGCGGGCTCGCAGGAGCAGTACGACCGCGCGTACACGCGCCTGTTCGACGCCCTGGACCGCGTGTCCGACCGCCTGGCGGACCGGCGCTACCTGGTGGGCGACACGATCACCGAGGCGGACGTCCGGCTGTTCACCACGCTCGTGCGGTTCGACGCCGTCTACCACGGCCACTTCAAGTGCAACCGCAGCAAGCTCACCGAGATGCCGGTGCTGTGGGCGTACGCGCGTGACCTGTTCCAGACCCCCGGGTTCGGCGACACGGTCGACTTCGTGCAGATCAAGCAGCACTACTACGAGGTGCACCGCGACATCAACCCGTCGGGGATCGTGCCGCGGGGCCCGCAGACGCACGGCTGGCTGACCGCGCACGGGCGCGAGGCGCTGGGCGGGCGGCCGTTCGGCGACGGCACGCCGCCGGGGCCGGTGCGCGACGGCGAGGTCGTGCCGGCGGGGCACGGGGCCGCGCCGGCCTGACCTCCCGCACACCCGCGGGCCCCGCGGCCCGGGCAGGACGCGCGACCGGGACCGGCCCGGGACGACGGTCCCGTTCGGCGACCGGCGATGCGCAATACGTTGCGCATCATGGATCGCCCCACGACCGAGGACGACGTCCTCGGTGCCCTCTTCGTCCTCACGCAGCACCTCACGCGGTACGCCGACGACGCGCTCGCGCGCTACGGCGTCTCGGCACGCCAGTGGCTGCTGCTCGCGGTCCTCGTGCGCGGGTTCCCCGGCGAGCGGCCGACGCTCACGCAGGCGGCGCGCGCCTACGGGACGTCGCGGCAGAACGTCACGCAGGTCGCGCGCCAGCTCGCGGCCCGCGGGCTGGTGACGCTCGAGCCCGACCCCGCCGACCGCCGCGCCACGCGCCTGGCCGTCACGCCGCTCGTCGCGCGCACCTTCGACACCCCCGACGCGGCCGCGCACCAGCGCGCGGTCGTCGCGACCGTGTTCGCCGACCTCGGCGACGACGACCTCGCCGCGCTCGACCGGCTGGTGGGCCGCTGCCTGGGCACGCTGCGCGCGGCGGCCGACCGGTGAGCCGGTGGCCGGTCCGCACGCTCGCCCGCGTGGCGCTGGGCTGCGTCGTCGTCGCCCACGGGCTCGTGCACCTGCTGGGCGCCGTCGCCGCCTGGGCTCCGGGTGCGGTGCCCGCCCTGGGCGTGCCGCGCGCGGCGGGCGCCGCGTGGCTCGCGGTCGCGGCCCTCACCGTGGTCGCCGGCGTCGGCCTCGCGACGGGGCGCGCACGCTGGTGGCGGGCCGGAGCCCTCGCGCTCGCAGGGTCGGTCACCCTCGTCGCGACGGCATGGCCCGCGGCGGCGGCCGGGCTCGTGCCCGACGCGCTCCTGCTCCTCGCCGTGCTGCACGCGTGGTGGTGCGGGCACGCCGCGTCGCCGCGCGGCCGCTACCGCTCGGCGGTCGCCGCGCTGGCCGCTCCCCCGGGACATCACCCGGCACCCCCCGTGTCCGACGCCGACGTCGACGCGCTGCCGCCGCTCGTCGCGCACTGGCTGCGCCGCACCGGCGTGGTCGGACGGCCACACGTCGGCGTCGTCCGGACGACCGTCACGGGCCGCCTGCGCGGCGGCCCGGACGAGCCCTGGATGACGTTCACCGGCGAGCAGACCAACACGTTCGACGCCGACCCCGCACGGCTGTTCCTGCTCGACGCGACGCGCGGCGGGCTGCCCGTCGACGTGCTGCACGTCCTGCGGGGCGGGCGCGCGACCATGGCGGCGCACGTGCTCGGCGTCGTGCCGGTGATGCGCGGCGCCGGCCCCGACCTGGACCGCAGCGAGGTCGTCACCGTGCTCGACGACCTGTGCCTGCTGGCGCCCGCCGCGCTCGTCGACGCCCCGGTCACCTGGCGGGACGTCGACGCGAGCCGTGTGCGCGCGACCTACCGGACCGCGACCGGGTCGGTCGACGCGGTGCTGACGTTCGACGCCGCGGGCGACCTGGTCGACGTCGCGTCCGACGACCGCGGGCGCGCGTCCGCGGACGGCCGCACGTCGACCCCCACGCACTGGTCGACGCCGGTGGACCGGGTGGAGCTCGACGCGCAGGGGCGGCGGGTGGTCACGGGACGTGCGGTCTGGCACGGACCCGAGGCGCCGTTCACGTACGCCGACATGACGTTCACGGTGGAGCGCACGGCGTGAGGCGTCAGATCCCCGTCATGCGGTGGTCGTGCCCGAAGCCCTGCAGGAACCGCGGCCCGGTGCGCGCGAGCTCGTCCTCCCACGTCGTCGCCCAGCCCGCGTAGGGCGCGTGCGCGAGACCGTCGTTCGCGAAACGCGGGTCGGTCGTCACCTCGGTCACGCAGAAGTCGGGGATCGCGAGGTCCGTGACGGGGCCGCCGCGCTCGACCTCCGCGACCACGAGCGGCGCGTTCGCGCCCGCGAACACGTCGACGACCCAGCCGTCCTCGCCGAGCCACACCGAGTGCCGCACCTTCGCGACACGCGCGCCGCCGCGGCGCACCATCTCGACGCCCACGAGCGGGTCGATCTCACGCTCGGCCTCGTAGCGGGTCCCGCCGTTCATGGGGCCCTTGACGGTCACCGCGCAGAAGTCGACCCGGTCGGCGTACCGCTCGAGCAGCGTGGCCTCGTCGTCGTGCACGTCGACGCCCGCCACGGCGGAGACCTGCGCGCGCACGCGCAGCGCGAACCCCTCGTCGGCCAGGTAGTAGCTCTGCACGATGAGCGCGGGCGCCGGGTCGAGCAGCTCGGCCGGCACGTCGCGCGCGACGAAGCGCCGCTCGAACTCGAAGTCGCCGTACCCGGTGTCGCTCATCGTCGCCCGCCGTCCTGACGGCCCGCGCGGCCGCCCGGCACCACGGTACCCACCCACGCACCGGGACGGGCCGCTCGACCAGCGACGACGCGCCGGTCGGCGCCACGCCGGGCTCGTCCCACGAGTCGGGCGGCGAGGCTCGTGGGACGAGCCCGGCGTGGCGTGGCACAGTGGCCCGCATGGCGAGGGGGGCGTCGGGCGACGCGACGACGACCGACGACGCGCGCCCGGGACCGGGCGCGCCGGCCCGTCGGGGTGCGCGTGCGGTCGCCGCCCTCACCCGCTGGTGGCGCCGCTTCTCCCCCACGGGTCTCGCGGGCGCGATCGTGCTCTTCGCGGCGGCGCTCGGGCCGTCGCTCATGCCCCGCAGCCCGCTGTACCAGGGCGCGATCGCGGGCGTGTGCGCGGCGCTCGGCTACGGCCTCGGCACGTTCGTCGGCTGGGGCGGACGCCGCATCGGCCTGCGTGCACCCTGGCCGCGTGCGCGGCGCACGCTCGTGCACCGCTGCTGCGCCGGGCTCGCGCTCGTCGTCGTCGTGTGGGCGCTGCTCGTCGACGCCGACTGGCAGGAGCGGTCGCGCGCGCTGCTCGGCATGGGCGACCCGACGCCCGCCCGGCCGCTGCTCGTGCTCGCCCTGGCCGCCGCGCTCGCGCTGCTGCTCGTGCTCGCCGCACGCGGCCTGCGGTCGGCCGTGCTCGCGGTCGCCCGGCTCGCGGGGCGGCTGCTGCCGCCGGTCGCGGCACGGCTCGTCGCCGTGGTGGTCGTCGCGGTGGCCGCGTACCTCGTCCTCGACGGGACCGTGGTGGCGGGGGTCAAGCACGTGCTGACGACGACGTACGCGGCGCTCGACCAGGACACGTACCCCGGCGACGAGCCGCCGACGTCGTCCCTGCGCAGCGGCTCGCCCCACTCGCTCGCGGCGTGGGGGACGCTGGGCCGCGAGGGCCGCCGGTTCGTCTCGGGCGGGCCCGACGTCGACGAGCTCGCGCGGTTCTCGCAGGCCGCGGGACTGGACCGCGAGGTGCGCGAGCCCGTGCGCGTGTACGCGGGCCTCGACGCCGGCGACGACCTCGACGCGGTCGCCCGGCTGGTCGTCGACGAGCTCGACCGCACCGACGCGTGGGAGCGGTCGGTGCTCGTCGTCGGGACCACCACGGGCACGGGCTGGGTCGACCCGCCGGCCGCCGCGGCCGTCGAGCTGCTGTGGGGCGGCGACACCGCGTTCGCGGCGATGCAGTACTCGTACCTGCCGAGCTGGGTGAGCTTCGTCGGGGACCGTGCGACCCCGCCGGCCGCCGGGCGGGCCCTGTTCGAGGCCGTGCACGCGCGCTGGTCGCAGCTCCCGCAGGACGACCGCCCCGCGCTCTACGCGTTCGGCATCTCGCTGGGCAGCTACGGCTCGCAGGGCGCGTTCGCGTCGCTGCCCGACGTCGCCGCGCGCACCGACGGCGCCGTGTGGGCCGGCACGCCGGGGTTCACGCCCCTGTGGCGCGACCTCACCGACCACCGCGACCCCGGCTCGCGCGAGATCCTGCCCGTCGTCGACGACGGCCGGCGGGTCCGGTGGGGCGACACGTCCCGCACCGAGGACGCGGCGACGTTCCTCGGCGACGCGCCGTGGGAGCGACCCCGCGTGGCGTACCTGCAGCACGCGTCGGACGGCGTCGTGTGGTGGTCGCCGGACCTGCTGCTGGCGGAGCCGGACTGGTTGCGCGAGCCGCGCGGCGCGGACGTGCTGCCCGACGTCGACTGGTTCCCCGTCGCGACGTTCTTCCGCGTCGGGATCGACCTGTTCGTCGCGGGCGAGGCACCCGCCGGGCACGGGCACACGTACGTCGGCGAGTACGCCGACGCGTGGTCGGCCGTCGCGCCGCCACCCGGGTGGACGCCCGCGGCCACGACGCTCCTGCGCGGCGTCCTGGACGACCCGCACGGCACGTCGGTCGGCACGCGCTGAGCCCCGTGCGCCGGCGCCGAGGGGTGCCCGTGGGACCCCGCGTCCGGGTCGCCGACGCGGCGGCGACCGCGACGCGCCCGGCACCGTCCGCGGGCCGTGTGCGACACTGGAGGTCGAGTGGCAGCGCGACGACCGCGCGCCCCGCGTCGTGGAGTCCCCCCGGGCATCGTGCGGCGGACCCCGACCCCCACCGGCCGATCCCGGCCTGAGAGGCACCATCCTGTGACGACCTTCACCGACCTCGGCGTGCCCGAGGTGCTGGCCCGCGCGCTCGCCGCCCAGCAGATCACCTCCCCGTTCCCCATCCAGACCGCCACGCTGCCCGACACGCTGCGCGGCAAGGACGTCCTCGGCCGCGGCCGCACCGGCTCGGGCAAGACCCTCGCGTTCGCGCTGCCCGTCGTGGCGCGCCTGGCCGCGTCGGGCACGCCCCGCCGCGCCCGCCGCCCGCGGGCGCTCGTGCTGTGCCCGACCCGCGAGCTCGCGACGCAGATCGACGCGACGTTCGCGCCGCTGGCCGCCGCGGCCGGCCTGCGCACGACGACCGTGTTCGGCGGCGTCGCGCAGTCCCGCCAGGTGACGGCGCTCGACCGCGGCGTCGACGTGCTCGTCGCGTGCCCCGGCCGCCTCGAGGACCTGCTCCGGCAGAACCTCGTGACGCTCGACGGCATCGAGATCACGGTCCTCGACGAGGCCGACCACATGGCCGACCTCGGCTTCCTGCCCGTCGTGCGTCGCCTGCTGGACCGCACGCCGACCCGCGGTCAGCGCCTGCTGTTCTCCGCGACGCTCGACAACGGCGTCGGCACCCTGGTCGACCGGTACCTCACGTCGCCCGTCGAGCACGCGGTCGACCCGGCCGCGCAGACCGCGGTCGCGAGCACGCACCACGTGCTCGAGGTCGCCGACGTCGCGGTCAAGCGCGACGTCGTGCACGCGCTCGCGGCCGGTCGCGGCCGCCGCGTGCTGTTCATGCGCACCAAGCACCACGCCAAGAAGCTCGCCAAGCAGCTCAACCAGGCGGGCATCCCCGCGGTCGACCTGCACGGCAACCTCGGCCAGGGCGCGCGCGAGCGCAACCTCGCGGCGTTCGCGTCGGGCGAGGCCCGCGTGCTCGTCGCGACCGACATCGCCGCGCGCGGCATCCACGTCGACGAGGTCGAGCTGGTCGTGCACGTCGACCCGCCCGCCGAGCACAAGGCGTACCTGCACCGCTCGGGCCGCACGGCGCGCGCGGGCGCCGCGGGCACCGTGCTCACGCTCCAGCTGCCCGAGCAGCGCGCCGACGTGCGGGCCATGACGCGCGCGGCCGGCATCGCGGTGACCCCGGTGGCGGTGCGCGCCGACGACGCGCTCGTGCGGCAGCTCGCGGACGCGCCCGGCTCGGTCGCCCCCGCGGCCGGCAGCGCGCCGCTCGCGCCCGCCGCCGCGACCCCCGTGCGGGCGCCCGGGTCGGGCGACGCCGCGCGCGGCGACCGGTCCCGCACGGCCCGCGGCTCCGGCGGCCGCGCCGAGGGTGGCCGGGCCGAGGGCGGCCGCGGCCGCGACGGCGCGCGGCGTGACGACCGCGCCGCGGGACGCCCCGCGGACGCGGCACGCACCGGCCGCGCCCCGGCGGGCGGACAGCGCGACCGTGTCGACGCACCGGCCACGGCCGGCCGGACCGACGACGGTCAGCGCCGCCGGACCGGCGCGCGCAGCGCGAGCCGCCCGGCGGGTCCCGCGACGGCCGCCGCCCCGGCGGCCGGTCGGTCGGCCGGTCCGTCGGCCGAGCAGCACCGGGCGGGCGACCAGCAGCGCCCGGCCGACGGTGCGGGTGGTCAGCGCCGCCGTCGCCGCGGCGGGCGTGGTCGCGGCCGCAGCACCGCAGCCACCACGGCCTGACCTCCCGGGGCCCCGTCCCCGCTGCTCGAACGCGGGTCCACGCCGCTTCTCGTCCGCGAGAACCGGCGTGGGCCCGCGTTCGTCGTCCCGGGCCGGCGTCCCGGGACGGCGTCCCGGGACGGCGTCCGTCAGGCGAGCTCGACCGGCAGCCCGAACCTCGCGAACAGCGCGGCCCCGAACCACACCGTGACGTGCCGCACGCCGTCCGCACCGACCGTCACCTGCTGCACCTGGAACGCGCGGTGCACGCCGTCCGGGTCGCGCATGTACAGCGCGAAGGCCGGGAGCCCGTTGGCGCTCGTCGGGACCATGCGCATGTCCCCCGGCCCCTGCGCGGGGCACCACGTGGCGATGAGCTCGCCCACCGCGCGCGGCCCGGCGTACCAGCCCGGGTACGGCGGCATCTCCCAGACCACGTCGGCCGCGAGCAGGTCGACGATCGCCGCGACGTCGTACGCCTCGAACGCCTCGACGTACCGCTCGAGCAGCTCCTTGTGCCGGGGGTCCGTCGGCTCGAGCGGCGTGACGTGCTGCACGCCGGCCATGTGCGCGCGGGCCCGCTGCAGGGTCGAGTTGACGGCCGCGACGGACAGGTCGAGCGCGTCGGCGACCTCGGCCGCGGACCACGCGAGCACGTCCCGTAGCAGCAGGACCGCGCGCTGCTGCGCCGTCAGGTGCTGGAGCGCTGCGACGAACGCGAGCCGGACCGTGTCGCGGTCGACCGTGACCTCGGCCGGGTCCCGCGGCGGTCGCGACCACACCAGGTCGTCGGGCAGCGGCTCGAGCCACGGCGTGGCGTGGTCCTCGCGCGGCTGGTCGCGCGGGTCGGCCGCGGGCGCTCCGATGCCGGTGGGCAGCGGGCGACGACGCCGACCGTCCAGGTGCGTGAGGCACGCGTTGGTCGCGATGCGGAACATCCACGTCCGCAGCGACGAGCGGTTCTCGAAGCCGCGCATCGCGCGCCACGCCCGCAGGTACGTCTCCTGGAGCATGTCCTCGGCGTCGTGCACCGAACCGGTCATGCGGTAGCAGTGCGCGAGGATCTCGCGCCGCAGCGGCGCGAGCCGCTGCGCGAACTCGTCGGCCGAGAGGTCGGTCGGGACGGGCTCGGCCCGACCCGCGGCACCGTCGGGCGCGGCGCCCGGGAGCGAGCCGGTCACGGCGCCGGGCGGAGTGCCAGGTGTGGTCGTCGTCACACCTGAGACGGTAGACCGCGCCACCGACATCGCACACCCCGACGACCCGGACGAGGTGCGCCGGTCGGTACCGGCGACGCCCCACCCACCTGCCAGGGAGCACCGCCGTGGACCGCATGATCGTCGTCACCCTGCCCGTGCGCGACCTGGCCGCGGCCCGCGCGTTCTACGCCGGCCTCGGCATGCGCGTGAACGAGGAGCTCAGCGACGAGCACGTGGTCTGCGTGGTCGTGTCCGGCACGATCTGCGTCATGCTGCTGGACCACGCGCGGTTCGCCGACGTCGCGCCGCGGCCGATCGCCGACGCGCACGCCACGACGCAGGTGCTGCTCTGCCTGACCGCCGCCGACCGCCGCGACGTCGACGCGCTCGCGCAGGCCGCGCTCGCGCACGGCGGCACCGAGGTGCGGGACGTGCAGGACGACGGCCCGGTGTACGCCCGGGCCGTGTCCGACCCCGACGGCCACGTGTGGGAGCTGCTCCACACGGACCCCGCGGCGACCGCCTGAGCACCGCGCCACCCGGGCCCGACCGCCCGCCCGCCGTGCCAGACTCCCCGCATGCCCGCCGCACCCGGACCCGCCGCCGACAGCTACCCCGAGGACGACCACGTGGACGGTCGCAGCCTGCTCGTCGCGGCGGCCTACGTGGTGCTGCGCCGCCCGGGCCCGACGGGTGACGAGGTGCTGCTGCAGCTGCGTGCCGGCACGGGGTACATGGACGGCTGGTGGGCCACGGTCGCGGGCCACGTCGACCCGGGCGAGTCCGTGCACGAGGCGGCGGTGCGCGAGGCCGCCGAGGAGGCCGGCGTCGTCGTCGACCCCGCGGACCTCGAGCCGTTGACGGCGCTGCACCGGTTCGAGCGCGGTGGCCCGCAGGTCGAGCAGCGCGTCGACGTCTTCTTCCAGGTCACGCGCTGGCGCGGCGACCCGGCCCTGCGCGAGGCCGACCGCGCCGCGGCGATGGGCTGGTACCCGCTCGCGGCGCTGCCCGACCCCGTCGTGCCCCACGAGCGTCTCGTGCTCGACCTGCTCGCGGCCGGCGCCGCCGTACCCGCCGTGCTGTCCGTGCCCCGCTGAGGCACCGCGACGCCGCGCGCCCGCCTCGCCCGCCGCGCGGCGGGCGACGTGCGGCATCCGAGTGGATCGCACGAGCGCCCGGCCGTCGCCGCACGGTGCCGACGGGCGACGGCGCTAGCGTGGCGCCGTGCTCCCCGACGGCTCCCGCGACGACGTCGCCGCGCTCGTGGCGGCCCGCACCCCGATCCTCGTGCTCGAGACCACCGACGAGGCCGAGGCGCTCGAGCTCGTGCTCCGCGCCGCCTCGCGCGCGCCGGGTGGGCGCGGCGCGCTCCCGGTGTTCCGGTGGAGCGTGACGGACGGGCTGCGCCGCGCCGACGTCGACCTGGGCGGCTCGCAGCTGCACAACGCCGACCCGCCGACGCTCCTGCGCTCGGTCCTCGAGAACGTCGCACCGGCCGTCTACGTGCTGCTCGACCTGCACCCGTGGTTCGACGACCCGGTCGTCGTCCGCCTCCTCAAGGACGCGGCGCAGCGACCGCTGCACCTGCGCAGCACGCTCGTGCTGGTGTCGCACGCGATCGACCTGCCGCGCGAGCTCGAGCACGTCGCCGTCCACGTGCCCGTGGCGTTCCCCTCGGCGGCCGAGCGCGCGCTCGTCGTCGACCGCACGGTGCAGGCGTGGGCCGCCGCGACCGGGCGGGTCCCCCACGTCGACCCGCACGCGCGGGAGCTGCTCGTGCAGCGGCTGGCGGGGCTGTCGCGCACCGACGTCGCGCGCCTCGCGCACGGCGCCGTCGTGGACGACGGCGCGCTGACGACGCGCGACCTGCCCGCGGTCGAGCGCGCGCGGTTCGAGGCGCTCGCCGCGGACGGCGTGCTGTCCTACGAGTACGCGACCGTCGGCCCCGCGGACGTGGTCGGGCTCGACTCGGTCGTGCGGTGGCTCCTGCTGCGCCGCCCGGCGACCGACGGCACGGCGCCGCACCTCGAGGCACCGCGCGGCGTGCTCCTGCTCGGCGTGCAGGGCTGCGGCAAGTCGCTCGCAGCCAGGGCCGCGGCGTCGATCCTCGGCGTGCCGCTGCTGCGGCTGGACCTCGCGGGCGTGCACGACAAGTTCGTCGGCGAGTCCGAGCGACGGCTGCGCGACGCGCTCGCCGCCGCGGACGCGCTCGCACCGTGCGTGCTGTGGGTCGACGAGATCGAGAAGGCCGTGGCCACGGGCGACGGCGACGCCGGGTCGGCGCGGCGCGTGCTCGGCACGCTGCTGACGTGGCTGGCCGACCGGCGGTCGCGCGTGTTCGTCGCCGCGACGGCGAACGACGTCACGGCGCTGCCGCCCGAGCTCGTGCGCAAGGGCCGCTTCGACGAGCTGTTCTTCGTCGACCTGCCCGACGAGGCCGCGCGGGCCGCGCTGCTGCGCCTGCACGCGGGACGACGGGGACTGGTGCTGCGCGACGACGAGCTGGGCCCGCTGGTCGCGGCGTCGCACGCGTTCTCGGGCGCGGAGGTCGAGCAGGCCGTCGTCTCGGCGACGTACGTCGCGCACGCGCACGGCGGCACGCTCGACGCCGGGACCGTGCTCGCCGAGCTGCACGCGACACGGCCGCTCGCGGTGGTCATGGCCGAGCGCGTCCAGGCGCTGCGCGCGTGGGCGGGACCGCGCACCGTCCCCGCCCGCTGAGCGCGGTCGGCCGCTGACCGCGGCGCGCCCGCCGCGCGCCGAGCACGTCCCCCACGCACGACGCCCCGTCCCGCACGTGCGGGACGGGGCGTCGGCCCGGGTCGGCCCCGGTCAGCCCGTGTTCTGCAGACCCGCGGCCACGCCGTTGACGCTCAGCAGCAGCAGGCGCCGCAGGTCGTCGACCGACTCGGCGTCGTCGCCCGTGCGCAGGCCGCGCAGCGCGCGCAGCTGCAGCAGCGACAGCGCGTCGACGTAGGGGCTGCGCAGCTGGACGGCGCGCCCCAGGATGCGCCGGTTCGACAGCACGCCCGTGCTGCCCGTGATCGCGAGCACCCACCGGCGCGTGAGCCGCATCTCGTCGAGGATCATCTGCGCGAGGTCGTCGCGGTCGCCCAGCGCCAGGTAGCGCGCGGCGATGCGCTCGTCGGTCTTGGCGAGCGACATCTCGACGTTGTCGATGATGGTCGCGAACAGCGGCCACTCGGCGTACGCGGTGCGCAGCTCGGCGAGGTCGCCGACCGACTCGAGCGCGGCGCCCAGGCCGTACCAGCCGGCCAGGTTGATGCGCGCCTGCGACCACGAGAACACCCACGGGATCGCCCGCAGGTCGTCGAGCGAGGAGACCGAGAGGCCGCGGCGCGCGGGGCGCGAGCCGATCGGCAGGAGGCCGACCTCCTCGAGCGGCGTGACCTGCGCGAACCACGACGGGAACCCGTCGGCGCGCACGAGGCCGTGGAACCGCTCGCGCGACGCGACGTCGAGGCGCTTGGCGAGGTCGGCGAACCGCTCGGCGGCGTCGTCGTTGCGCCGCACGACGCTGGGCGCGTCGGCGAGGAGGGTCGCCGCCGTGACCTGCTCGATGTGCCGCGTCGCGATGTCGGCGTCGCCGTACCGGGCGAAGATGACCTCGCCCTGCTCGGTGAGCTTGAAGCGACCGTCGACGGAGCCCGGGGGCTGCGCGAGGACGGCGCGGTTGGCGGGGCCGCCGCCGCGCCCGAGCGCGCCGCCGCGCCCGTGGAAGAGCGTGAGGACGATGTCGTGCTCACGCGCCCAGCGGGCGATGCGGCGCTGCGCGTCGTCGAGCGCGAGCGTCGCGGACACCGGTCCGACGTCCTTGGACGAGTCGGAGTACCCGAGCATGACCTCGACGCGGCGGCCGTTGGCGGCCAGGCGCTCCTGCACGCGCGGGTGCTGCAGCGACGCCTCGAGGATGTCGACGCTGTTCTCGAGGTCCGCGAACGTCTCGAACAGCGGGATCGCGTCGATGACGGGCGCGTGCTCGGCGCCGCCGAACGCGAGCTCGGCGAGCCGGTACACGGCCGCGAGGTGCTCGGGCGACTGCGTGAACGACACGATGTAGCGGCGCGCCGCCGCGACGCCGAAGCGGCGCTGCACGGTGCCGAGCGCCCGGAACGTGTCGAGCACCTCGACGGTCATGGGGGCGAGCTCGCCGTCGACGCCGTTGGCCTCGATGTCCGCGAGCGCGGCCGCGTGCACCTGGGAGTGCTGGCGCACCTCGAGCTCGGCGAGGTGGAACCCGAAGGTCTGCACCTGCCACACCAGGCGCTGCAGGTCGCCGTACGCGGCGCGACGCGCGCCCGCGGCCTCGAGCGAGGACTGCACGACGCGCAGGTCGGCCTCGAGCTCGGCGGCGTTCGCGTACGCGAGGTCCGCGTCGCGGCGGCGGGTCGCGGCGATCCGCTCGATGACGACGAGCAGCGCGCGACGGTGCGGCTCGTTGGGGGCGTCGTCGGCGGCCTTGGCGGCGATCTGCTCGGCGAGCGACCGCTGCCGCTGCCACAGGGCGCTGAGCTCGGGCGAGGCCGGGGTGCCGACGCCGTCGAGCGTGAGCGCCGCGGCCGTGCGCCGCGCGGAGGCGAGGAGGGCGTCGAGCGCGTGCTCGGAGGCGAGCACGGCGGCGGCACGCGTGACCTCGGCCGTGACGTTGGGGTTGCCGTCACGGTCGCCGCCGATCCACGAGCCGAGCCGCGCGAACGGCGCGACGACGGGCGCGGTGGTGCCGGCGTCGCCCGCGAGCAGCCAGTCGTCGAGACGGCGGTAGACGGTCGGCAGCACGTCGGCGAGCGTCGAGTCGAAGATCGACAGCACGGTCGCGACCTCGTCGAGGACCGTGGGCTTGGCCGCGCGCAGCGGCGACGTGCGCCACAGCGTGTCGATCTCGGCCAGCAGCCGCCGCTCGTTCTCGACGAGCGACGTGCCGCCGACGTGCAGCGTGTCGCGCTCGGCGACGAGCTCGGCGATGCGGCGGATCGACCCGGCGACGGCGCGCCGGCGCGCCTCGGTCGGGTGGGCCGTGAAGACCGGGCGGAACTCGAGGCCGCGCAGGCGCTCGCGCGCCGCGTCCTCGCCGATCTCGGCCGCGAGCTGCTGGTAGGCGGCCGGCAGCGAGTCGTCGGGCGCGAGCTCGTGCGGCGCGAGACGCGACTCGCGGTCGCGCAGCACCCGCACGCGGTGGTACTCCTCGGCGAGGTTCGCGAGGTGGAAGTAGCACGTGAAGGCGCGCGCCACCTGCTCGGCGCGTTCGCGCGTGAAGCCGGCGACGAGCGCCTCGGCGGCGCCGAGGGCGTCGCCCCCGGGCTCGCCGTGCGACGCGATGGTGAGCTCGCGGAGGCGCTCGACGTCGGCGAGCAGGTCCTCGCCGCCGGCCTCGCGCAGCACGCGACCCAGCAGCTCGCCCAGCAGGCGCACGTCGTTGCGCAGCGGCTCCGGTACCTCGTGGCTGACGACGCCGCGAGGGACGTCCGACCCGATCTGCGGTTCGTTCACGGGGCAAAGGTAAGGGACGTCCCACCACTCGCGCCCGTCGCGACCGACGGGTGGGCGCCACGACCTGGGCGCGCTCCGGCCGTGGACTCGCGCCGGGGGCCACGTGGCATGCTGGGCGCGTGGCCCTGTTCCGCCGCCGGCCCGAGGTGCCGGCGCACGTCGAGGACGGCTTCAGCGCTGCCGAGGCCCCGGCCATGCAGCGCTCGATCCTGGAGGCGCTGGGCCTCGGCGACCGACCCGCCCCCGCGGTCGTCCCCGCGCGCCTGCGGGTCGAGGGCGGCGCCGACGACCGGCTCGTGCTGGTGTGGCGCAACGTCATCGTGGGCTTCGTGCCCCCGGGGGCGACCGCGCCGCTCGCCGCGCAGCTCGCGGCGGCGGGCGACGCGACGCTGGTCGCACCCGGTGCGGTGCACCACGTCGACGGGACGTGGCGCGTGTGGGTCGGTGCGGTGCCGACCGGCGGCTTCCCGCCGGTGCCCGACGGGCTGGACACGCTCGCACCGCCCGAGACGACGATCCTGGGCGTGCCCGTCCGGCGGCTCGACCACCGCGGCTGAGCGGCCGGTCAGACCAGCGCGAACCCGCCGGTCCAGCCGATGGTCTCGCGGACGGCGAGCGTGAGCTGCAGGAACCCGAGCGCCTCGAGCTCGTGGGCCCGCGCGAGCGCACCCGCGTCGACGACGCGCACGGCACCGCCGAAGGCCTGCGTGAACGCGGCCTTGGCGTCGGCGTCGTCGCCCGCGACGAGCACGGTCGTCGGCACGTCGCCGACGGTGCCGGTCGCGAGCGTCGCGGCGAACGTCGTGTTGAACGCCTTGAGGACGTGGGCGCCGGGCAGCTGCGCGGCGATCTCCGCCGCCGCGGACGAGCCCGCGGGCACGACGAGCGAGTCGAACGTCGTGAAGTCGAGCGGGTTGGTGATGTCGACGACGACGCGCCCCGCGAGCTGGTCGCGGTAGGTGGCGAGCACCTCGCCCACGGCGGGGTAGGGCAGCGCCAGGGCGACGACGTCGCCCGTGACCGCGTCGCCGAGGGCGCCGCTCGTCGCGCCCGCCGGAGCGGCCTGCGCGGCCTGCGCCGCGTCGCGCGCCAGCACCTGGACCTGCGTGCCCGCCCGGGCCGCGAGGCCCGCGATCGCCGCACCCATGCTGCCCGCGCCGATGACCGTGACCGTGCTCATGTCGACCTCCAGAAAACTTGTTGGCGCAACCAACGTAGACCTCTGTAGTTGTCGCGTCAACTTTCCGGTAGGATCGCCGCCGTGACCACGTCGACCCCCTGGCTCTCCCCCGCCGAGCTGCGCGCGTGGCTCGGCCTCGTCGCCGTCGCCGAGCTCCTGCCCGCGCAGCTCGACTCCCAGCTCCAGCGGGACGCGACCCTCACGCACTTCGAGTACCAGGTGCTCGCGATGCTCTCGGAGGCGCCCGAGCACGTGCTGCGCATGTCGGCGCTCGCGCAGCGCACCAACGCGACACTCCCCCGCCTGTCGCACGTCGTGAAGCGGCTCGAGGACCGCGGCCTCGTCGAGCGCGCGCCCTGCGCGGACGACCGGCGCGCCACCAACGCGCACCTGACGCCGGCGGGCTGGGACCTCGTCGTCGCGTCCGCGCCCGGTCACGTGCGGACCGCGCGCGAGCTGGTGGTCGACGCGCTCACGCCCGCGCAGGTCGCCGAGCTCGAGACCATCACGCGAGCGATGCTCGGCCGGCTGGACCCCGAGGGACGCCTCACGCCCCCGCTCGACGGGGACACGCCCGGCTGAGCCCGGCCGGGCGCCACGCGACGGACCACCCGACGGGCGCGGCGTGCGCAGGCGCGCCGCGGGCAGGACAGGGGCCCGGGCCCGTGCCAGAGTCGGCGGCATGACCGAGGCCACCGGGGACACCCGCCGGCACGTCGAGACGTTCGTCGACCGCGACCTGCGCGGCGCACGGTTCGTGCGCAGCGACCTCACCGGCGCCGTCATGCGGGGCGTGCAGATCGGCGGCGCCGACATCGACGCGCCGTGGCTGCTCGACGGCGAGACCCGGCTGCTCGTCAACGGCGTCGACGTCGCGCCCTACGTCGACGCCGAGCTCGACCGCCGCTTCCCGGGCCGGGCGCTGCGCTCGGCCGGCACGCCGGACGGGCTCCGCGAGGCGTGGGCCACGGTCGAGGCCGCGTGGGCCGCCGCGCTCGCGCGCGCCGCGGCGCTGCCGCCCGGGTCCGTCGACCTCGCGGTGGACGGCGAGTGGTCGTTCGCGCAGACGCTGCGCCACCTCGTCATGGCCACCGACACGTGGCTGCGGCGCGCCGTCCTGGAGGTCGACGACCCGTACCACCCGATCGGCCAGCCCAACGTCGAGTACGCCGCCGACGGCCACGACCCCGCGGTCTTCGACCCGGGCACCCCGCCGTACGCCGACGTGCTGGCGGCCCGCGCGGACCGTCAGCGGCTCGTCCGCGAGCACCTCGCGACGGTCACCGCCGACGACCTCACGGGCGTCCGCCGCAACCCCTGGGCGCCCGACCACCCCGAGACCGTGCTCGCGTGCCTGCACACGATCCTCGAGGAGGAGTGGGAGCACCTGCGCTACGCGCTGCGCGACCTGCACGTGCTGGAGGCCCGCGCGACCCCGTGATGGCGCTTCACCCGGGCCGCGGATCCCGCGCGGGCGGCCGCCGGGGTCGAGGGGACCCACCGGTCGGTCCGCCGTACGCTCGGGCGGTGCACGTCCTCACCGCACCCCAGCTGGCGTTCGTCACCGAGCGCCACCTCGCGACGCTCACGACCCCGCGCGCCGACGGCACGCCGCACGTCGTGCCCGTGGCGTTCACGTGGGACGCGGCGGCGGGCGTCGCACGGACCACGACCGGGCCCGCGACCGTCAAGGCCGCGAACGCGCGCCGCGGGGACGGCCGGGGCGGCCCCGCGCGCGCGGCGCTGTGCCAGGTCGACGGCCGGCGCTGGCTCACGCTCGAGGGCACCGTGACCGTCACCGACGACCCCGGCGAGCTCGACGAGGCCCTGCGCCGGTACGCCGAGCGGTACCGCCCGCCGCGCGCAGGCGTCGAGCGCGTCGTGCTGCGCCTCGCCGTGGACCGCGTGATGTCGTCGCGCGACCTGCGCTGACGGCGGCGCGACAGCACGGCGGCCCCGACGCACGCGGCACCGGGGTGTCACGCCCAGCCGTGCACCGCGGCGAGCGCCACGAGGCGCCGCCCCACCACCGAGCCGGTCTGCGCGACGCCCGGCTCGCAGTTGACCAGCACCGCTGCCGCACCGCGCGAGCGGGGGTACCAGCGCACCTGCCCCTGGAAGCCCCGACCCCGGTGCGCGAGCAGCTGCCAGGGCGTCGGCCCGGTCTCCCCCGGCACCTCGACGGGCACGAGCGCGCGCACGTCGTCGTGCAGGCCGAGCACGCCGCGCGCCGCGAGGCGCAGCACGACGACCGCGGCCACCGTCTTGGCCTTGGCCACGGAGCACAGGTGGAACGGCGTTCGGGGGGTCGCGGCGACGCCCGTGACGGTGTCGGCGGGCCCCGTGACGTCCACGAGCACGGCGCCGTCGCCCGGGAGCACCACCGTCGCGACCGCGGCAGCACCGCCCGGCACGTGCCGGTCCTCGACCGCTCCCGCTGCACCGTCCTCGACCACGCGCCCCACCTCTCCCGTCGGTGACGCGACGCTAGCGCCCGGCACCCACACGGGCCGAGGCGGGTCGCCGACCGGCACGTGCGGCCACCGCGACCCGCGACCACCGCGGTCAGGCCACCCCGACGAGCCCCGACTCGTAGGCCGCGATGACGAGCTGGGCGCGGTCGCGCGCGTGCAGCTTCGCCAGCAGGTTGCCGACGTGCGTCTTCACGGTCTTGACCGAGATCACCAGCGCGGCGGCGACCTCGTCGTTCGACAGCCCGCGCGCGACGTGCGCGAGCACCTCGGTCTCGCGCGGCGTCAGCGCGGGCCGTGCGGCCGGCCGGTCGACGTAGTGCTCGACGAGCCGCGCGAGGATCGCGGGAGCGAACAGCGCGTCGCCCGCGTGCGTGCGCCGCACGGCGTCGAGCAGCTGCTCGGGGTGCGCGTCCTTGAGCAGGAACCCGCTCGCGCCCGCGCGCAGCGCGCCGTACACGTACTCGTCGAGCTCGAACATGCTCAGCACGAGCACGCGCGTGCCCGCGAGCGCGGGCGAGGCCGTGATGCGACGCGTCGCCTCGATGCCGTCGCCGCCCGGCATGCGGATGTCCATGAGCACGACGTCGGGCACGAGCGCGTGCGCCCGGGCGACGGCCTCGGAGCCGGTCGCGGCCTCGCCGACGACGACCGTGCCCGACGCGCCGTCGACGAGGACGCGCAGGCTGTGACGCAGCAGCGGCTGGTCGTCGACGACGAGCACGCGCACGTCCGGCACCGCGACGCCGTCGCGCCCGGAAGGGTCGTCGCGCGCGACGCCCTCGCCCGCAGTGCCGGTCACGCCGCACCCCCGGCGGGCACCCGCACGCGCACCGCCCAGCCGTCGCCGTGCGGCCCCGCGGTCAGCGAGCCGCCCGCGACGGCGACCCGCTCCCGCAGGCCCGCGAGCCCGTGACCGGCACCGGGTCGCGGCTCCCAGCCGACCTCGGGGCCCGCGTCGTGCACGTCCGCGACGAGGTCGTCAGCCTCGCGGCGCACCACGACGGAGACGGCGGTCGGCCCGGCGTGCCGGACCGTGTTCTGGAGCGACTCGCGGACGACGGCGCACACCGTGAGCTGAGCGAGCGGCGCGACGTCGCCGAGACGCTCCAGGTCGACCTCGAGCGTCGGGGCGGTCACGCCCGCGGCGGCGGCCTCGACGACCTCGGGGAGGTCGGCGAGCGTGTCCGCCGGGCGCAACGGCGCGGGACCGGGCGAGCGCAGCACCGTGAGCATGCGTCGCAGCTCGTCGGTGGTCCGCCGCGAGGCGTGCTCGATGTCCGCGAGCGCACGCGCCCGCTCGACCGCACCGTCCACGCCCGGGACGCTGCGCGCGGCGGCGGCCCGCAGCGTGATGAGCCCCAGGCCGTGCGACGCGAGGTCGTGCAGATCCCGCGCGATCCGCAGCCGCTCGGCCTGCGCGGCGCGCTCGGCCGCCCACCCGGCGAGCTCGTCCTCGTACCGCCGCCGCTCGTCGCGCAGCCGCAGGGACGCCGAGAGCGTCGCGCCCCCGACCACGGTGATCGCGAGGGTCCAGGCGACCGCGACCGATCCGGGTCCCTCCACCCCGACGGTCGCGAACACGAGCACCACGACCCCGACGGCGGCGGCCACCGCGGTCCAGGCGCGGGAGCGCCAGATCGGCCGGTCGGTGTCCATGGGCGCCAGCGTAGGGACCCGGCCCCGCGCACGGATCGGACCAGGGTCGCAGGGACCCGGGTCCCGCGAGGCCGTCCGCGGCCCGGGCCGGGGGCCGATGCGCCCCCGTGAGCCCGCCTGGTGGCATGGCCGCATGCTCTCGATCACGGGTCTCGCCAAGCGGCACGGACCGCACCAGGTGCTCCACGACGTCACGTTCCATGCGCTGCCCGGGCGCGTCACCGCGTTCCTCGGCCCGAACGGCGCCGGCAAGTCCTCGACCCTGCGGATCCTGCTCGGGCTCGACCGCGCGACGGCCGGCACGGCGCTGGTCGACGGGCGGCCGTACCGGGCGTTGCGCGACCCGCTGCGCACGGTCGGGTCGATGCTCGACGGACCCGGTGCGCACCGCTCGCGCACCGCGCGCAACCACCTGTCGTGGGTGGCCCTCGCAGCCGGCGTCCCGCAGCGCCGCGTCGACGAGGTGCTCGCTCAGGTCGGCCTCGCGGGCGCGGGCCGCACGCGCGTCGGGCGGTTCTCGCTCGGCATGGGGCAGCGGCTCGGCCTGGCGACCGCGCTCCTGGGCGAGCCGCGCGCGCTGGTGCTCGACGAGCCCGTCAACGGACTGGACCCCGAGGGCATCCGGTGGATCCGCGGGCTGCTGCGCGGGCACGCGGACGCCGGTGGCACCGTCCTGCTGTCGAGCCACCTCATGGGCGAGGTGGCCGGCGTCGCCGACGACGTCGTGCTGCTCGCCGGCGGACGCGTCGTCGCGGCGGGTCCACTCGCCGACGTCACCGCCGGGCACGCGTCGCTCGAGGACGCGTTCTTCGCGCTGACGACGAGGACGGAGGCGACGCGGTGAGCGGGGTGCGCACGCTCACCGCCGAGATCGGCAAGCTCGCGGCGCTGCCGGCGGCGTGGGTCGCGGTCGCGGTCGCGACGCTGGGCTCGCTGGGCGTCACGGTGCTCAACGCCGCGGGCGTGCGCGACGCCGTCGCGGCCGGCGACAGCGCCGCCCTGGGCTACACGTCGGCCGTCGAGGCGGCGTTCTCGGCCGTCCCGCTCGGCACCGTGGGCGCCGTGATCCTGGGCGTCGTCGCGATGAGCAGCGAGTACACGCCGAACGGCACCGAGGCCGGCGGTGGCCGGCAGATCACCACGACGCTCACGACCACGCCCTCGCGGTGGCGCGTGCTCGTCGCGAAGGCGCTCGCCGTCAGCGCGCTCGTGCTCCTCGTGGCCGCGGTGACGGTGCCCGCGTGCCTCGCGGTCGCGCACGTGCTCGTCGGTGACGTCCCGGACGGGGGCGCACCGCACGACGCCGTCGCGCGCACCGTGGGCACCGCCGTCTACTGGGCCCTCACCGCCCTCCTCGCGCTCGCGGTCACGGTCGTCACGCGCAGCGGTCTCGTGCCCCTCGTGGTGCTCGTCGTCAACAGCTCGACGGTCTCGTTCTCGCTGCTCGTCGGGCGCCTCACGCCGCTGGCCCGGTTCCTGCCCGACGCGGCCGGGATCTCGCTGTTCGCGCGCGACTGGGAGCCGCCGGGCGGTGTCGCGCTCGCGCCGCTCGCCGGCGGCCTGGTCATGGCGGCGTGGGCCGTGGGCGCCCTCGCGGTCGCGGGTCTCGTGCTCACGCGGCGCGACGCGTGAGCGCGCCGCTCGCCCGCGTCGTGACCGCCGAGCTCGTCAAGCTGCGGGGGCTGCCCGCGGTCGTGGGGGTGGTCCTCGGGACGCCCGTCGTGGCGGCCACGCTCGCGGCGGCGCACGCGGCGGCCGCCGCCGCGGGGGCCTCGGCGGGCGGCCTCGCGCTGGCGACGGTGCCGTACCTCCAGGTCGCGACGGTGCTCGTCGGCGTCCTCGCGGCGGGCACGGAGCACGCCGGACGCCAGATCGCCACGACCCTGACGGTCACGCCCGCCCGGTGGCGCCACCTGGCGGCGCAGTCGCTGGCCGTCGCGGCGACGTCCGCGCTGACCGCGTGCGCGGGGCTCGCCGCCGCGCTCACGGCTGCCGCGGCGTGGGGGCCGGGCGACGGCGTCCCCGGCGCGAGGTCCGGCGTCCGCCCGCTGCTCGGGGCCCTCGTGGCGCTCGTGCTCGTCGGCCTGCTCGCGCACGCGGTGACCGTGCTCACCCGGTCGCTCGTCGGTGCGCTCGTCGCGACGCTCACGCTCCTGCTCGTCGTCTCCCCGCTGGTGGCGGCGGTCACCGAGCACGCGCGCTGGCTGCCCGACCGCGCGGGGTCGCTGCTGTACCTGCCGGGCCGCGACCCGGTGCTCGGTCCGGTCGGCGGGGGTCTCGTGCTCGTCGCGTGGGTCGCGGCGGCCGTCCTGGCCGCGGGCTGCGCGTCCGCGCGCCGCGACGTCTGACGGCGAGGCTTGAACCTCGACCGTGGTTGAGGTCTAGGGTCGGCTCGACGTCCACGACGGGAGACGCTGTGCGGTCCGACGACCTGCTCACGGTGGGCGAGGTCGGCGCGCGCACCGGCCTCGCCCCCTCCGCCCTGCACTTCTACGAGCGCGAGGGGCTCATCGCGTCGTCGCGCACGGCCGGGAACCAGCGGCGCTACCCGCGGCACATGCTGCGGCGGATCTCGCTGGTGCTGGTCGCCAAGCGGCTCGGCATCCCGCTGGGCGAGGTCGCCGAGGCGTTCCGCGACCTGCCGATGGACCACGAGCCGACGCGCGCCGACTGGCAGCGGGTGTCCCGCGTGTGGAAGGTCCGGCTCGAGCAGCGTCGCGAGGCGATCGTGCGGCTCGAGAAGGAGCTCGTCGGGTGCATCGGCTGCGGGTGCCTCGCGATGCGCTCGTGCGACCTGCTCAACCCCGAGGACGTGCTGGGAGCCGACGGGACGGGACCGCAGCGGCTCGGTGCCGTCGCGGGGGGCCAGGTGTCCGCCGCCCGCCCGGCGCGGGCGTCCGGGGGGCGCACGCCGCGGTGACTCGCGCTGACGCCCGGGTCTGCGACGCCCCGGCACCGAGCACGACGGTCACGCCCGACCGCACGTCGTCGGGTCACGACGCCGTGGCGTCCCCCGTGGACTCACGCCAGACCACCGTCATCACGCCGACGTCCGACCGGTCCGGCTCGGCCCCGTCGATCTCGGCGACCAGCCGCCGCACGCCCCGTCGGCCGATCCCGACGCGGTCCACGGCCACCGTGGTGAGCGACGGGGTCATGAAGCGCCCCATGTCCATGTCGTCCCACCCGCTCACCCCCAGGTCGCCCGGCACCGCCCAGCCCCGCTCCCGGGCCGCGCGCACCGCCCCGGCCGCCAGCAGGTCGTTGGCCGCGACGAGGCCGAGCGGCCGGACCGCCCCCGGCAGGTCGCGGACGGCGGCGTACCCGGCGCGTCCGCCCCAGTCGCCCTCGACCGCACCGAGCGACTCCAGGCCGAGCGCGTCGACGGCCTCGAGGTAGGCACGGCGCCGCGACCGCGCGGCCGCGTGGTCGGCCGGCCCGCCGACGTGCAGGAACCGCCGGTAGCCCGCGTCCGCCAGCCGCTCCACGAGGGTGCGCACCGCCGACGCGTCGGTGAACGAGCCCGCGGGGCGCGTGCGCGCGTCGAACTCGTCGGACACCACCACCGGGCACGCGAGCGCGCCGTCGACGACCGCGTCCACCTCGACCGGCGCGTACACGACGACGCCCTCGAAGCTCCCGGAGCGCGCGAGCTCGACGACCCGTTCCGTGCACGACGCCGCGGACGGCCCGGCGTCGTGGACCTCGAGCACGTAGCCCGCCTCCCGCGCGGCGGCGCCCGCACCCGACAGGACGTCGGTCGCCCGGTACATGACGACGCCCAGGACGACCGCGAGCCGACCGGTCCGGCGCGTGCGCATCGACCGCGCCGCGAGGTTCGGGCGGTACCCGAGCTCGTCGATCGCCCGCAGCACCCGGGCGCGCGTCGCGGGCGCGACGTTGACCCGCCCCGTGAGGACGTGCGACACGGTCGCCTGCGCGACGCCCGCGAGCCGCGCGACGTCCCGGCTGGTCGGCTGCCGCGTCACGCCCCGTCACCTCCCGGACACCGACCGGCCCGCACCGGGCGGGGCCCGCGGAGGACCGCCCGTCCGCGCTGCCGCCACCCTAGTGCGCACGACGCGCGGCCCGGGCCCGCCGTCGGCGGTCACCCGCACGGGCCGCCCCCGGAGTCGGACCGGGCCGGGTCAGGTCACGTCAGGTCGACGGGCGACCCGGACCGCGCCGAGCGGTAGACCGCGTCGACGACCTCGAGCGCGCGGATCCCGTCCTCCACGCCGACGCGCGGGGGTCGCCCCTCGCGCACGGCACGGACCACGTCGGCGAGCTGCCGCTCGTGCGCGACGCCCCAGCCGCCCGCCACCTCGTGCTCGGCCGTGCGGCTGCCGGTCCCCGCCACGGCCAGCGCGTCCGCGGTCACCTCGGCCCGCGGGCTCGGGACCTCGCCGAGCCGCGCGTCGACCACCACGCGGTCGCCCTCGACGACGACCGACCCGGCCGTGCCGTGCAGCGCGAGGCGCGCCGGGAACCCCGGGGCGACGGCGGTCGACGCCGCGAGCGTGCCGAGCGCCCCGCTCGTGAAGGTCAGGGTCGCGCACACGACGTCCTCGACCTCGATGTCGTGCAGCCGCGTGGCCGCCGCCGCCTGGACCCGCGCGACCGGACCGGCGGTCGCGAGCATGAGGTCGACCGTGTGGATCGCCTGGTTGACGAGCGCGCCGCCGCCGTCGCCGTCGACCGTGCCGCGCCACGCGTCCGCCGCGTAGTACGCCGGGTCGCGCCACCAGGGCACGCGCGCGTCGACGAGCACGGGCACGCCGAGCGCGCCCGTCGCGACGAGGTGCTCGACGTGCGCGGTGGCGTCGTCGAAGCGGTGCTGGCTGACCACCGCGACGGTCCGCCCGGACCGGCGGGCCGCCGCCGCGAGGTCCCGTGCCGCGGTGAGCGTGACGTCGACGGGCTTCTCGACGACCACGTGCTTGCCGGCGGCGAGCGCCGCCACGGCGAGCGCGGCGTGCCCGCCGCTGGGCGTGCAGACGCTGACGGCCTCGACCGCGGGGTCCGCGAGCACGTCGCCCCACGACCGCGCCTGCGCCCCGTGCTCGTCGGCGAGGGTCCGCGCGCGGCTCTCGACGACGTCGACGCACGCGACGAGGCGCGCCGCGGTCGCGCCGCCGCGCGCCGCGAGGCCCGCGAGCGCCCGCGCGTGCGTCCGCGCGATGTTCCCGCAGCCCACGATCGCGAACGTCAGCGGGGACGCCGGCGTCCCGGACCCGTCCGTCATCGCGTCACGCCCCGGCCCGGTCCGTCCCGCGACCCGGGCCCGGCGTCAGGTCGCGCGCGCCCAGCTGCGCGCGGATGCTCAGCTCGGCCGCCGCGAACGCGTGCTCCTGCGTCATGGCGGTCTCGGTCCGCTCGAGGCAGTCGCGGATCAGCAGGCCGAAGAACGGGTACCCGACGTCGCCGCGCGTGACGAGGTGGTGCTCGGAGGTCCCGTCGACGAGGAACACGTGGCCCGGGCCCTCGTCCGTGCCGACGTTCACGAACTTGCGCAGCTCGATGTAGCCGTCGGTCCCCAGCAGCAGCGTGCGCCCGTCGCCCCAGGTCCGCAGGCCGTCGGGCGTGAACCAGTCCACGCGGCAGTACCCGGTCGCGCCGTTGTCGAGCACGACGTTCGCGTCGCCGAAGTCGTCGAGCCCGGGCGTGCGCGGGTTCGCGTAGTTCGCGATCGAGGCGTTCACGACGGTGCCGCCGGAGGCGCCCGTGTAGTGGAGCATCTGCTCCATGTTGTGGCTGCCGATGTCGCACAGGATCCCGCCGTACCGCTCACGGTCGAAGAACCAGTCGGGACGTCCGGACCCGAGCCGGTGCGGCCCGAGCGCGAGCACCTGCACGACGCGCCCGATCGCGCCCCGTTCGACGAGCTGGCCGGCGAGCACCGCCGCCTCGACGTGGATGCGCTCGGAGTAGTAGACGGCGTACTTCAGCCCGGTGCGCGCCGT
Organism: Cellulomonas sp. HD19AZ1; assembly: GCF_004535805.1. NCBI lineage: Bacteria > Bacillati > Actinomycetota > Actinomycetes > Micrococcales > Cellulomonadaceae > Cellulomonas > Cellulomonas sp. HD19AZ1. The sequence goes on along the minus strand of NZ_SPHX01000001.1, from coordinate 446,302 downwards.
GGCCTCGCGCGCGGCGGCCAGCTGGTCGAGCGTCGTGAGGGGTGCCTTGTCGGTGAAGTAGTCCTTGCCCGCCGCGATGACCCGCAGGCCCAGCGCGCAGCGCTCGGACGGCACGGCGGCGCCGGCGACGAGCCGCACGGCGGGGTCGCCCAGCACCTCGTCCTCGGAGCGCGCCGCGCGCGCCTGCGGGAAGCGCGCGCGGAACCGCTCGACCTTGACGGGGTCGGGGTCCCACACCCAGGTCAGGGTGCCGCCCGCGCCGATCAGGCCCTCGCACATGCCGTAGACGTGGCCGTGGTCGAGGCCGACGGCCGCGAACGGGAACTCCCCCGGCTCGACGACGGGCGCGGGCACGGGCTCCGGGGCGTACGCGGCCCCGTCGGCGGTGCTCATGGTCTCTCCTCGGTCTCGTCCGGTCACCGGGCGTCCGCGGCGGCGCCGCCGACCCGGATCTGGCCGGGCAGGCCCGCGACGGACCCGGTCTTCTCGTAGAAGTGCGGCGCGCGCTCGACGAGCGTGCCGGCGCGGTAGTACGGGTCGTCGGGCGTGATCGGCAGGGGCACCGTGCGGTGCTCGATGCCGGAGGCGTAGATCGCCGTGACCAGCTCGACGGCGTTCCTGCCGTCCTGCGCGTCGATCGCCGGGGCGCGCCCGTCGCGCACGGCGGCGAGGACGTCGCCGATCTGGCCGGTGTGCCCCTGGTGCGGCAGCGCGGGGAGCGCCGCCGCGAGCGCCTCGAGCCGCTCGACCAGCTCCGGGTCGCCGCCGGGGGCACCGAAGCCGTTGGGCGCGGCGACGTCGGCGACGACCTTCCACGGCTGCGACACGCGCGCCCGCTCACCCTGGACGACGATGCCCTGCTCCTCGCCGTGGTGGACGACCGACGCGGTGACGGTGGCCAGCGCGCGCTCGTACGCCAGGACCGCGACCGAGAGGTCCTCGACCTCGGCGTTGTCGTGCTGCGCGTTGGTGAGGACCGCGGTCACGGCCCGGGGGCGACCCAGCAGCCAGAGCGTGAGGTCGAGGTGGTGGATCGCGTGGTTGAGCGTGCAGCCGCCGCCCTCCGACGCCCAGGTGCCGCGCCAGTCGAGGTCGTAGTACGCCCGGCCGCGCCACCAGGCGGAGTCCACCCGCGCGTGCGAGACCGTGCCGATCAGGCCCGAGTCGAGCGCCGCCTTGAGGGTCGCCATGTCGTCCCGGAACCGGTTCTGGGCGACGACGGAGCAGATCCGGCCCGCGCGCTCGGCGGCCGCGATCATGGCGTCGCAGTCCTCGAGCGACGGCGACATGGGCTTCTCGACCAGCACGTGCACGCCCGCCTCGAGCGCGGCGACCGCGAGGTCGCGGTGGGTCGCCGGCGGTGTCGCGACGCTGACGAGGTCGAGGTCCTCGGCCGCGAGCATGGCACGCGCGTCGTCGTGGACGCGGGCGCCGTCGAGCCCGAACTCGGCGCGCCGGGTCCGGGCCCGCTCCGGCTGGACGTCGCAGAGCGCCACCACCTCGCAGTCCTGGCCGAACCGGCCGTACCCCTGCAGGTGGGCGCCGGAGATCCCTCCGGCGCCGATGATCCCGACCTTCAGCATCGTCGTCCTCCCGATCGCGCGCGGGCCGCTCTGCCCACGGGCAGCCGCCCGGCCCGTCGGGGGGCGCGCGCGGCTTGATACGTATCAACATACGTGGCGCGCGGCGGCCTGACCACCCCGACGGCGCACGCACGCGGAGGCGGACGGGACGCCGTGCGCCCCGCCCGCCTCCGGGCCGCCCGCGGTCAGGCGTCCGCACCCCCGTGCCCCAGCACGCGCGCACGGACGCCCGCCGCGTCGAGCCCGTGCAGCCGCGCGTGGTCGGCGGGCGTGCCGTACGTCCGCCGCTCCTCGCGCCCCACGCCGACGTGCTCGACCTCGACGCGCCGCCCCCGCAGCGCGGCGGCCACCTCGGGGGCGGTCGTCCCCTCGAGGTACGGCTCGACGACCACGACCCGCACGTGGTGCTCGGCGAGCGCGCGCAGCGTGCCGCGGTCGAGCGGGAACGGCGTGGCCGTGTACGCGAGCGTCACGCCGAGCCCCTCGACCGCCTGCTGCGTGGCCGCGAGCGCGGGCCCGACCGCGAGCACGAGCGTCCCGCGCCCGTGCCGGACCACGTGGATCCCGCCGTCGGCGGGCCACGCCTGCGGGTTCACCTGCGACGACAGCCGGACGTACTGCCGGTCGTCGGCACGCGCCGCGGCACGCACCAGCGTCTCGACCTCGTCGGGGTGCCCCGGGGTGTGCAGGCGCCAGCCGGGCAGCGCGCTGAGCAGCGCCACGTCGGCCGGGCTCTGGTGCGTGCGCCCCTCGCTCGCGGCGTCGAAGCTCGCACCGATCGACACGAGCACCGCACCGAGGTCCTGGTGGGACAGGTCGAGCTTCACCTGCTCGTACGGTCGCTCCACGAGGAACGGCGCGTAGCTGTGCACGAACGGGCGCAGACCCGCGAGCGCGAGCCCCGCGGCGACGCCGACCATGGTCTGCTCGCGGATCCCGACGTTGAGCACGCGCTCGTCGGCCGGCTCGCCCGCGACGAGCCCGAGGGGGCCGATGTCCGCCAGCACGAGCGCCGTCCGCTCGTCCGTGCGCAGCAGGTCGGCCATCGTGGCGTAGAACCGGGCGCGCATCACGACCCCTTCCTGGCGGTGCGGACGACCGTCACGTGCGGGCGGTCGCCGTGCACGCGCAGCGAGTCGCGCAGCGCGTCGTGGTCGGCCGTGTCGACGACGGCCCCCGTCCAGCCCTCGTGCTGGAACCGCGTGACGATCCCGCCGGGCCAGCCGAGCGTCGCCGAGTCGTTGTCGACGACGACGCACGCGAGGCGACCGAGCCCCCAGCGGCCCGCGACCGCGATCGCCTCGTGGTTGCTGCCCTCGTCCAGCTCGGCGTCCCCGACCAGCACGACGACCCGTCCGGGCGCACCCGCGATCTCCAGGCCCCGCGCGAGCCCCACCGCGATCGGCAGCCCGTGCCCGAGCGAGCCCGACGAGATCTCCACGGGCGGCACGAGCAGCCGGTCCGGGTGGTGCCCCAGCGGCGAGCCGGGCCCCGCGAGGTCGTCGAGCCACGACGCGGGGATCAGGCCCTTCGTCGCGAGCACCGCGTAGTACGACGCCGGGCCGTGCCCCTTGGACAGCAGGAACCGGTCCCGCTCGGACCAGGGGTCGAGCCGCAGGACCTGGTCGTGCAGGACCCACAGCACGTCGAGCGTGGACTGCGCGGCGGCGTCGTGCTTCTCGTCGCCGGTGACGCGCGTGAGGTGGCGCAGCAGGGTGTCGGGCAGGCGGTCGGTCAGGGGTGGTGAGGTGCTCATGCCCCCACGCTCGGTGCTCAACAGAGGTTGAGGTCAAGGGGCGTGCCGCGTGCGACGTCGTCGACGTCGCGGCGCCGCGCGAACGACGGCGGCACCGGGAACGACGAAGGCACCGTCCAGGTCCCTGGACGGTGCCTTCGTTCCGGTGGAGCTGAGGGGACTCGAACCCCTGACCCCCTGCATGCCATGCAGGTGCGCTACCAGCTGCGCCACAGCCCCGTGGTCCCCGAGAGGACCCCGTCGCCCCGAGGGGCGCCCGGAGAGTTTACGACGATCCGAGCGTCGAAAGCGAATCGGGCGCCGGGGCGACGGGCGTGACGTCAGTCCGGGTCGCGGACCGCGTCGTCGTCGTCCCCCGCCGGCTCCGGGTCGGGGCCCGCGTTCCAGTCGGACGACGCGTCCGTCGGGCCCACGTTGAAGCCCAGGAGGCGCCAGGCCGGGTCGACGCCCGGGCCCGAGCGCACGAGCTCGACCCAGTGCGCGTTGTGCAGCCCGCCGACCCCGCGCCACGCGGGGTCCTGCCCCAGCAGCGCCGCCACGAGCGCACCGATCGCCGCGCCGTGCGACACGACCACCAGGCCGCCGCCGTCCGGCGTCCGCTCGAGCTGGTCCGCGACCGCGCCCGTGAGCCGCGCCGCGAGGTCCGCGCGCGTCTCCGCGCCGACGCCCGTCGGGTCGCCCCCCGCGCGCCACACGCCGAACTCCCCCGGCCAGCGCGCGTCGATCTCCGCGCCCGTCAGGCCCTCCCACTCGCCGAACGACCGCTCGCGCAGCCGCGGGTCGGTCTCGAGGGGCAGGTCGAGCGCGCGCGTGAGGTAGGTCGCCGTCTCGACCGCACGCGTGAGGTCCGACGACACGACGCGCGCGGGGCGCGCCCGCTGCGCGAGCCGCGACGCCGCCGTGCGCGCCTGCCAGTGGCCGACCTCGTCGAGCGGGATGTCGACCTGGCCCTGCAGGCGCGCGGCGGAGTTGTACGCGGTGCGGCCGTGCCGCCACAGCAGGAGGTGCTGCTGGGTCATGCGTCGGCCTGCTCGCCGCGCGCCTCGGGCGGCAGCTCGATGACCGGGCAGTCCTTCCACAGCCGCTCGAGGGCGTAGTACACGCGGTCCTCGGCGTGCTGCACGTGGACGACCACGTCGCCGAAGTCGATGAGCACCCAGCGCCCCTGGGACTTGCCCTCGCGGCGCACGGGCTTCGCGCCCAGCGTGTGCAGCGCCTCCTCGACGGCGTCGACGATCGCGCCGACCTGGCGCTCGTTCGTCCCCGACGCGATGAGGAACACGTCGGTGAGCACGAGCTGCTCGCTCACGTCGAGCGCGATGATCTCCTGCGCCTTGAGGTCGGAGGCCGCACGCGCGGCCGCGTGGGCCAGCTCGACGGCACGGGGGCTCGCGGTCACGGGGCTCCTCGGGGTGGTGTCGGTGCGCGCGGTCGCCGGGGCGGCGCCGAACGCGAGGGGGATGTCAGAGAGGGCCGGAGCCGTCGTGCACCACGACGCCGTCGACCACGCGGACGGCGGCGCCCGCGGCGGGCTCGTCGTTCCCGCTCGCCTGGATGTAGAGCAGCATCGCGAGGAAGCCGAGCACGAACGCGACGAGCGAGAGCACCAGCAGGTGCAGCCACGTGTAGGGGTGCCGGCGCGTCGTGGGCTCGTCGTCCTCGTCGAGGTCCTCGTCCTCGTCGTGCGCGACGGCCGACGCGGTGCGCGACGAGCCCCACGGCGTCGCCGCGGGTGCGTCGGACGCGCGCTCCGCGGGCGTGGGGGTCGCGGCCGGCCGCGGCCACGCGTCACCGGACGTCGTGCCCCCGGCGTCGGCCGCGCCCTGGACGGCGGGCCACGCGCGCCCGTCGGCGTCGGTGCGCTGCGGCGCGGCCGTCTGGAAGGAGCTCAGCGCGGGAGCCGCTGCCTCGGCAGCCGCCGGCCGCGGCGCCTCGGCCGGTGCCGCGGGGGTCCACGACCGCCCGGGTGCGGGTGCGGGTGCGGGGGACGCATGGGGAGCCGCCGCGGGAGCACCGCCGCCCCACGGCGTCGGCCGTGCCGACGGGGCCGCCGGCGAGGCCGCCGCGGCCGCCCAGCTCGGCCCCCCGGACGCCGGGGCGGGCGCGGGGCCGCTCTCCCGGGCCCAGGCCGGACCCTCGGACGCCTGACGTGGCGTCGGGGCACCACCCGGGGACGAGGCCGCCGGGGGCTGCGCCCAGGGGCGCGTCGCGGCGGGCGGCTGCACGGGTGCGGACGGTCGCGACGTGACGCGGGCGTCCGTCGACCCGGCACCGGACGCCGCACCCCAGGCGCCGCCGGACGCCGGCACGGGTCCCGCACCGGTCGCCGGGCGGGGCGCGGGGGCGGCCGGGCGCGGCGCCACCGGCGCGGTCGAGCGTGCGGTCGGGGCGGCGGGACGTGCCGCCGCGGGAGGCGTCGCCGCACGCGGGGCGGCGGTCGGGTCGAGCGCCGAGTCGCGGTACGAGCGGCGCGAGCGCGCACCGTCGGGCGACGCCGCGGGACCGGGCGCCGCCGGGGCCGACGGCGTCGGACCCGCCGGGACCGGGCCGGGCCGGGGCACCGACGCCTGCGGTGTCGGCGCGGCCGACCACGCGGACGGTGCGGCGCCGCCCGTGCCCGCGGGCGGGGTCACCAGACGGCTGCGCAGGGCGCGTCGCGAGCCGGGCGCCGGGGCACCGCCCCCGGAGGCCGGGGACGCCGGGGCGCCGGCGCCCTGTCCTCCGTCCTCGACCGCGCGCTCCATCTCACGACGGCGGCGACGCTCTCCGGGTTCACTCATCAGGACCTCGATACAACCTGTGCTTGGCGATGTACTGGACGACCCCGTCGGGGACGAGGTACCACACCGGCTCCCCCGCACGCGCTCGTGCGCGGACGTCGGTCGAGGAGATCGCCAGGGCCGGGACCTCCAGGACGTCGACCCGCCCGGAGGGCAGGCCGTCCACCGACAGCGTGTGCCCGGGGCGGGTGACCGCCACGAACCGCGCCATGTCGAAGAGCTCGGCAGCATCCTTCCACGTGAGGATCTGCGCGATCGCGTCGGCACCGGTGATGAAGAAGAGGTCGGCGTCCGGGCGCGCGGTCTTGAGGTCCCGGAGCGTGTCGACCGTGTACGTCAGGCCCGTGCGGTCGACGTCCACCCGGCTGACCGTGAAGCGCGGGTTCGACGCCGTGGCGATCACCGTCATGAGGTAGCGGTGCTCGGCCGGCGAGACGTCGACGTGCTGCTTGAACGTCGGCTTGCCCGTCGGCACGAACACGACCTCGTCGAGGTCGAACCGGGCGGCGGCCTCGCTGGCCGCGACCAGGTGGCCGTGGTGCACGGGGTCGAACGTGCCGCCCATCACCCCGAGGCGTGGGCGGGCAGGGACCCCCGCGGAGACCGGCACGGTCAGTGGCGGGTCCCGACGGACCGGAAGGCGTACGTGACGAGGAGCATCGCGAGGAGCCCCACGAAGGCGCCGACGCCGAACACGACGGGCGGGAACGGCAGCTCGCTCGCGTGGGCCGCGGTCTCCTCGGCGGCGGCGATCAGGGTGGCCTGCACGGCATCCTCCTGGGGGTCGTCGGTGGTGCGGGGACGGGGGTGGTGCGGGGGCGGCACGTCGGACGGAGGCCGCCCGACGCCGCAGCCACCCAGTGTCGCATGCCCGCCCGTGCGGACCGGGCACGCGACGGGTGTCAGGGGCGCACGTGCCCGTCGCCGTGCACGACCCACTTGGTCGTCGTGAGCTCCGCCAGCCCCATCGGGCCGCGGGCGTGCAGCTTCTGCGTCGAGATGCCGATCTCGGCGCCCAGCCCGAACTGGCCGCCGTCGGTGAAGCGCGTCGAGGCGTTGACGATCACGGCGGCCGCGTCGACCTCCGCGACGAACCGCTCGGAGGCCCGCAGGTCCCGCGTGAGGATCGCCTCGGTGTGCCCCGTGGACCAGCGCCGGACGTGGTCGATCGCGGCGTCGAGGTCGTCGACGACCCGCACCGCGAGGTCGAGCGACAGGTACTCGGTGCCCCAGTCGGCCTCGGTCGCCGGCACGGTCGCCACGCCCTGCGGCGCGTGCGCGAGCGTCGCGGCGTCGCCGTGCACCGTGACCCCGGCCTGGCCGAGCGCGGCCAGCGCGGACGGCAGGAACGCGTCGGCGACGTCGCGGTGCACGAGCAGCGTCTCGACCGCGTTGCACACCCCGACGCGCTGCGTCTTGGCGTTGAGCAGGATAGGCAGCGCGTCAGCGAGGTCGGCGCTCGCGTCGACGTAGAGGTGGCAGTTGCCGACGCCGGTCTCGATGACCGGCACGGTCGCCTCGCGCACGACCGTCGCGATGAGGTCGGCACCGCCGCGCGGCACGAGCACGTCGACCAGGCCGCGCGCGTGCATGAGGGCGACGCCGCCGGGACGCCCCCAGGCGTCGACCGACTGGACGAGGTCGCGCGGCAGGCCCTGCGCGGCGAGCGCCTCGGCGAGGACCTCGACGATCGTCGCGTTGCTGCTCGCGGCGGCCGACCCGCCGCGCAGCACGACCGCGTTCCCGCTCTTGAGCGCGAGGCCCGCCGCGTCCACGGTCACGTTGGGCCGCGCCTCGTAGATCATGCCGACGACGCCCATGGGCACGCGCACCTGACGCAGCCGCAGGCCGTTCGGCAGCGTCGAGCCGCGCACGACCTCGCCCACCGGGTCGGGCAGCGCCGCGAGCTCGCGCAGCGCGTCGGCGATCGCGACGACCCGCTCCGGGGTCAGCGCGAGGCGGTCGAGCAGGCCCTCGGACATCCCCCCGGCGCGTCCGCGGGCGACGTCCTCGGCGTTCGCGGCCAGCACGCGGTCGGTCGCCGCGACCAGCGCGTCCGCGAGCGCACGCAGCGCGGCGTCCTTCGTCGCGCGTGTCGCGGTCGCGAGCGCGCGCGACGCCTCGCGGGCACGGCGCGCGACCTCGAGGACGGCGACCTCGGGGTCGTCCTGCGCGAGCGCGGGCGTCGACTGCTCCAGGGACGTGGTCATGCGCCCAGGCTAGTCGCGCACGGGCGCGTGCGTGCCGGGCGCCCGCCTCGCGGACCGGCCCCGCGCGGGCGGCACGACGCCGGGCCCGTCACGCGCGCCCGACCGCGGCACCTCACCGCCGCCGACGCACCAGCACGAGGTCGTCGCGGTGCACGAGCTCACGGTCGTAGCCCGGCCCGAGCGTGTCGCGCAGGTCGCCCGTGCTGTGCCCCAGCAGCTGGGGCACCTCGTCCGAGCCGTAGGCCACCAGACCGCGCGCGACGACGCCGCCCGCGGCGTCCACGAGCTCGACGGGATCACCGGCCTCGAACGCGCCCTCGACGGCCGTCACGCCCGCGGGCAGCAGCGACGTGCGACGCTCGACGACGGCACGCACCGCACCGTCGTCGAGCACGAGCCGCCCGCGCGTGCGCGCCGCGTGCGCGAGCCACAGCAGCCGGATCGAGCGCCGCCGGCCCGTCGCGGCGAACCACGTGCCGACGTCCTCCCCCGCGAACGCGGCCGCCGCCTGCGCGGCCGACGTGAGGACCACCGGGATCCCCGACTGCGTCGCGATCGCGACCGACTCGATCTTGGTGACCATGCCGCCCGTGCCGACCGCGCTGCCGCGGGCCGTCACGTCCACGCCGTCGAGCTCGCCGGGCGCGCGCACCTCGGCGATGCGTCGCGACCCGGGCCGCGACGGCGGGCCCGTGTAGAGCGCGTCGACGTCGGTCAGCAGCGCGAGCGCGTCGGCGTGCACGAGGTGCGACACGAGCGCCGCGAGCCGGTCGTTGTCGCCGAACCGGATCTCGTCGGTCGCGACGGCGTCGTTCTCGTTGATGATCGGCACGACGCCGAGGTCGAGCAGGCGCGTCAGCGCACGGTGCGCGTTGCGGTAGCGCCCGCGCCGCCACGTGTCCTCGGCGGTCAGCAGCACCTGCGCGACCGTGAGGCCGTGCGCGGCGAACGCGCGCTCGTAGTCGGCGACGAGCAGGCCCTGCCCCACCGACGCGGCGGCCTGCTGCGTCGCGAGGTCCCGCGGGCGCGCAGGCAGCCCCAGCGGGCCGATGCCCGCCGCGATCGCACCCGAGGACACGAGCACGACCTGCGTGCCCGCCGCACGCCGTGCCGCGAGCACGTCGACGACGGCGGCGAGCCGCTGCGGGTCGAGGTGACCGTCCGGGGTCGTCAGGGACGACGACCCGACCTTGACGACGATGCGCCCGGCGTGCGGCAGCTGGTCTCGGCCCTGGAGGGCGACGGCACTCACGCAGGCCATGATGCCGCGCCGAGCGCCGTCGCCCGTGCGACGCCCGCCCCGCGGACGGGCCGCGGGCCGGCGCCGGACGGGTGCGGGCCGCACGGCGTGCGCGCGGCCCGCCCGCGTCACGCGTCGGGGTCGGTCCAGACGCCCTTCTCGCGCTCGGTCCACAGCTCGGCGCGCGCGGCGGCCTTGGCGTCCATCCGCTCGGTGTACTCGCGCCGCTTCTGGCCGCGCGTGGGGCGCGACTGGTCGTCGAGACGCGCGTCCGTGCCACGGGGGCCACCCAGCAGCTCGGAGCCCGTCAGCAGCGTCGGCTCCCAGTCGAAGACGACGGCGTTCTCGTCGGGGCCGATGCGCACCTCGTCGCCCGCGACCGCGCCCGCCGCGTAGAGGCGCTCCTCGACGCCCGCGCGCGCGAGCCGGTCGGCGAGGTAGCCGACCGCCTCGTCGTTGGAGAAGTCCGTCTGGCGCACCCACCGCTCGGGCTTCTCGCCGCGCACCACGAACCACACCTGGCCGTTGCCCTCGCGCCGCGTGACCGTGAACCCGGTCTCGTCGACCGCGCGCGGGCGCAGCACGACGCGCGTGGCCTCGGGCGGCGGCGCGTCGCGACGCGCCTGCACGACGCGCTCGGCGAGCGCGAACGTCAGCGGGCGCAGGCCCTCGTGGCTCGCGGTCGACACCTCGAACACCGGCAGGCCGCGCGCCTCCAGCTCGGGGCGCACGAGGTCGGCGAGCTCGCGGGCCTCGGGCACGTCGATCTTGTTCAGCACGACGACGCGCGGGCGCTGCGTGAGCGGTACGCCGCCCGCGGCGACCTCGAGGTCCTCGGCGTACGCGGCGAGCTCGGCCTCGATGACGTCGAGGTCGGTGAGCGGGTCACGTCCCGGCTCGAGCGTCGCGCAGTCCAGCACGTGCACGATGACGGCGCAGCGCTCGATGTGCCGCAGGAACTCCAGCCCGAGGCCCTTGCCCTGCGACGCCCCGGGGATCAGACCCGGCACGTCCGCGACGGTGTACCGCGCGTCCCCGGCCTGCACGACGCCCAGGTTCGGCACGAGGGTCGTGAACGGGTAGTCGGCGATCTTGGGGCGCGCGGCGGACACGGCCGCGACGAGGCTCGACTTGCCCGCGGAGGGGTAGCCGACGAGCGCGACGTCCGCGATCGTCTTGAGCTCGAGCACGACGTCGGCGGACTCGCCGGGCTCGCCGAGCAGCGCGAACCCGGGCGCCTTGCGGCGCGGCGAGGCGAGCGCCGCGTTGCCGAGCCCGCCGCGACCGCCCGCGGCGACGACGTAGCGCGCACCCGCGCCGACGAGGTCGGCCAGCACGGTGCCGTCGGGCGACTTCACGACGGTGCCGTCGGGGACCCCGAGCACGAGGTCCTCGGCGGTCGACCCGCTGCGGTGGTCGCCCATGCCCTGCGTGCCGGACGCGGCGCGCCGGTGCGGCAGGTGGTGGTACGGCAGCAGCGTGGTCACCTGCGGGTCGACCTCGAGGATCACCGACCCGCCGTTGCCGCCGTTGCCGCCGTCGGGGCCCGCCAGGGGCTTGAACTTCTCGCGGTGGATCGACGCGCACCCGTGCCCGCCGTCACCGCCGGTCGCGTGCACCACGACTCGGTCGACGAACGTCGCCACGGGTGTCCTCCTCGTCCTTCAGGGTGCGGGCAGGCGCCCGCCTCGGTCGTGCAACGACGAAGGGGCGCACCGCACCGGTGCGCCCCTCCGACGTCGATGGTGAGGCAGCGCCTCAGGCGTCGGCCGCCACGATGTCGACGACCTTGCGGCCGCGGCGCGTGCCGAACGCGACCGCACCGGCGGTCAGCGCGAACAGCGTGTCGTCGCCACCCCGGCCGACGTTGTCACCGGGGTGGAAGTGCGTGCCGCGCTGGCGGACGATGATCTCGCCGGCCTTGACGACCTGACCGCCGAAGCGCTTCACGCCCAGGCGCTGGGCGTTGGAGTCGCGACCGTTGCGCGAGGAGCTCGCGCCCTTCTTGTGTGCCATGACAGACCTGCTCTCAGTGTTCCGGAGTACGGGGTGCAGCCGCCGAGGCGGCGCGAGCTCACTTGATGCCGGTGACCTTGAGGCGGGTCAGCTTCTGGCGGTGACCCTGGCGCTTGCGGTAGCCGGTCTTGTTCTTGTACTTGAGGATGTCGATCTTGGGACCCTTCTCGTCCCGCACGACCTCCGCCGTGACCGTCACCTTCGCGAGCGCCGCGGCGTCCGTGGTGACCTTCTCGCCGTCGACGAGCAGGAGCGCCGGCAGCTGGACCGACGAACCCGCCTCGGCGGCGAGGCGGTCGACGACGACGACGTCGCCGACGGCGACCTTCTCCTGGCGGCCGCCAGCCTTCACGATCGCGTACACCACGTTGCTGCTCATCTCTGCTCGTCGGACCTGCACGTCACTGCTCATCGGTACTGCACTCGGTGCCCGTGACCCGCCGAGGCCCGCGCACCACCCCGCCACGGGGGCGAGGGGTTCGCGTCGGCGAGGTCGTCCGCGGCGCCCGACCGTGGTGCCTGCCGGCGGCCCCGGCTCTCGCGAGCCCGGTGCGGTACCGGCACTGCCACGGCGCGCACGCGACGCACCGACGTTCTAGGGTACGGACCCGTCCGCGCCGGGTCAAACGCGCACGGACGGGTCCGGGTGGCTCCCGGGCGTCAGTCGCCCTCGCCGTCCGCCGGCGCGGCCCCGGCCTGCGCGGGCTCGTCGTCCTCGAACGACGCGAACAGGTCGGGGTCGACCGCGTGCAGCTCGAGCGGCGCGTCGGTCTCGACGACCGGCGCAGCCGCCGCGCGCGCCGCACCGAGCTCCGCGAGGACGTCCAGCACGGGCGCCGCCGGCGCCGGGGCGGCCTCGGGCGCGGCGTCGGCCTGCGCCGCCGCGTCCGTGCCGTCCTGCTCCGGGGCGTCCGCATCCTCGGTCCGCTCGTGGTCGTGGTCGTGCGCGTGCGCGGCGGCCGCCGCGATCGTCGCGAGGGTCGCCTTCACGGCCTCGCGCGCCTCGGGCAGCACCGGGACGGCCGCGGCCGCCACCGGGGCGGCGGCGCTCCCCTGCTCGGCGGTGGCCCGCTTGCGGCGCGAGCGCTTCGACTCGCCCTGCTCGGGTGCGGGCTGCGCGCCCGCGTCCTGGCGCGAGCTCTTCGACACGGGGTCGGTGTGCACGATGAACCCGCGACCGTGGCAGTGCTCGCACGTCTCGCTGAACGCCTCGACCAGGCCCTGGCCGACCCGCTTGCGCGTCATCTGCACGAGGCCGAGCGAGGTCACCTCGGCGACCTGGTGCTTGGTGCGGTCGCGCCCCAGGCACTCGACGAGGCGGCGCAGCACGAGGTCGCGGTTGGACTCGAGCACCATGTCGATGAAGTCGATGACGATGATGCCGCCGATGTCGCGCAGCCGGAGCTGGCGCACGATCTCCTCGGCCGCCTCGAGGTTGTTGCGCGTCACCGTCTCCTCGAGCGTGCCGCCGGCGCCCGTGAACTTGCCGGTGTTGACGTCGACGACGGTCATGGCCTCGGTGCGGTCGATCACGAGCGAGCCGCCCGACGGGAGCCAGACCTTGCGGTCCATGCCCTTGGCCAGCTGCTCGTCGATGCGGTGCACGCTGAACAGGTCCTGCGTACCGGTCCACTTCTCGACGCGGGCGGCGAGGTCGGGCGCGAGCTCGCCGACGTACGTCGAGATGGTCGTCCACGCGTCGTCGCCCTGGACCACGAGCGAGGAGAAGTCGTCGTTGAAGATGTCGCGGACCACGCGGATCGCCATGTCGGGCTCGCCCTGCAGCAGCGCGGGCGCGTTGGCGGTCTTCGTCTTGCGCTCGATCGCCTCCCACTGGCCCTGCAGGCGCACGACGTCGGCGCGCAGCTCGTCCTCGCTCGCACCCTCCGCGGCGGTGCGCACGATGACGCCCGCGGAGTCCGGCACCACGTCGCGCAGGATCTTCTTGAGGCGCGAGCGCTCGGTGTCGGGGAGCTTGCGGCTGATGCCGGTCATGCCGCCGCCCGGCACGTACACGAGGTACCGGCCGGCCAGCGTGACCTGGCTGGTCAGGCGCGCACCCTTGTGCCCGATGGGGTCCTTGGTGACCTGGACGAGCACCGAGTCGCCCGACTTGAGGGCCTGCTCGATGCGGCGCGGCTGCCCCTCGAGGCCGGCCGCGTCCCAGTTGACCTCGCCGGCGTACAGCACGGCGTTGCGGCCCTTGCCGACGTCGACGAACGCGGCCTCCATGGACGGCAGCACGTTCTGGACGCGGCCCAGGTAGACGTTGCCGACCATCGAGGCCTGCGCCTGGTGCGACACGTAGTGCTCGACGAGCACGCCGTCCTCGAGCACCGCGATCTGCGTGCGGCCGTCGCGCTCGCGCACGACCATCGACCGCTCGACCGACTCGCGGCGCGCGAGGAACTCCGCCTCGGTGATGATCTGGCGCCGGCGGCCAGCGTCGCGTCCCTCGCGGCGGCGCTGGCGCTTGGCCTCCAGGCGCGTCGACCCGCGCAGCGCGGTGACCTCGTCGCCGCCCGAGCGGCGGCGCGGCTCGTCGCCGCCCTCGGCGCGGGCGCCACGGCGGCGGCGTCGACGGCGTCGGCTCGAGCCGCCCGTCGACTCGTCGTCGCCGGCGTCCTGCTCGGGCTCCTGCTCGGCGTCCTCGTCCTCGTCGCCCGCGTCGGGGGCGTCCTCGGCGCTGTCGTCGCCCGCCTGCTCGGCACGGCCGCGACGGCCGCGGCCGCCCCGCCGCCGACGACGGCGCGGGCCGCCGTCCTCGTCGCCGGACTCGTCGTCGGCGGTCTCCGCGGTGTCGGCCGCCTCGGCGGCGCCGTCGGCCGCGTCCTCGGTCTCGTCCTGCGTGTCCTCGGTCGCGTCGTCCGCGGTCGCGTCGTCCGCGGACGCCTTGCGACCCCGGCCGCGACGACGGCGCGCGCGCGGCGCGGCCTCCTCGGCGACCGGCGCGTCGTCGACGACGACCTCCTCGACCGTCTCGACGGCGGTCTCCTCGTCGCTGCGCGCGGCCTCCGAGATCTCCTCGGGCGAGCCGGTGGACGCCTGCGCGCGCCGACGCCGGGGGCGGACGGCGGGGTCGGGCGCCTGGAAGAGGAGGGCGGTGGTCGCGAGGCGGGCGCGCGCGGGCGCCTCCTCCGCGGTGCGGTCGGCGCCACGCTCGGCTCCGCGTCCGGCGCTGCGCTCGGCCGTGCCGTCGGACGCGGGCTGCGCGGCACGTCCGGCAGGACGGACCGCACCGAGCTCGGCGAGCACGTCGAGCGCGCCCCGGTCCGCGGGGGCGACGGGCTCGGCGGCGGCCGGGGCGTCCTCCTGCGGCGCGTCGGCGGTGGCCTCGTCGGCGTCCTTCGCGGTGCGCGCGGACCGGCCGCCACGACGGCTCGGACGACGCCGGCGCGGCGCGCGCTCCTCGGCGTCCTCGGCCACGGACTCGGCGACACCCGAGGCCTCGGGCTCGTCCGCGGGCGCCTCGGCCTCGTCGGCGGGTGCGGGGTCGACGACCTCGTCCGCCGGCACGTCCTCGTCGGTCTCGTCGGCCGCGGGCTCGACCGCGGCCGGCTCGGGCTCGGCCGGCGGCGCGACGGGCGTGGCGTCGTCCAGGACGACGGTGCGGGTCACGCGGCGCGAGCGCCGGGCGCGCGCGGCGGGCTTCTCGGCCGCCTCGACCGCGACCGGCGGCTCCTCGGCGACGGGCGGCTCGACGACGGGAGCCTCGGCGGGCGTCGCCGCCGACCGCGCATCGGTGGCCGGCGCGTCGTCGGCGACGGGCGGCGCGGCGGACGCCTCGGGGGGTGTCACGACGTCCCGCACGACCCGCCGGCGGCGCTTCGCGGGCGCCTTCTGCGTGGCCTCGGAGGCGTCGGTGGTGTTCTCGGGGGTGTTCGCGGGAGACAAGCGGGGTGCTCCTGGGTACCCCGGGGCCCCGTCCACACGTCGTACGCCCCCGGGCGGTCGGTCGTCGCTCACGTCCGGCTGCCCGGTGCGGCGACGGAAGTCGTCGGTCGGGCCCGCCGCGGCGTTCGGCGCCATCGCCTGCCGGGCCGTCTCGGGGCTCCCGGGGGAGCCCGCCGAGGGCGGGGCGGCGGCTGGCCTGCACGATCACGTGACGGCGAGCTCGTCGGCCCCGACGGTGTGGGCGTCAGGACCTGTGGTCAGTATCGCACAGACGGCCGCGACAGCCCCGCCGACACGGGGCGAGGTTCACGACGAGACGTCAGCACCCGGGACGTTGGTCCTGTCGCTCCGGGGCCTCCCGGCCTACGGTTCGAGGGGCAGGACTCGCACCCGGCGTGCGCACCGTCGCGGCCCCCACCGCGACCCGTCCGACCCCCGTCAGCCCGCCCGCCTCGCACCAGCACGGAGAACCGCGTGGACGTCCTCGACCTGGCACGGTGGCAGTTCGGCATCACGACCGTCTACCACTTCATCTTCGTCCCGCTGACGATCGGGCTCTCCCCGCTCGTCGCGATCATGCAGACCGCGTGGGTCCGCACGGGCAACGAGCGGTGGCTGCGGCTGACCAAGTTCTTCGGCAAGCTCCTGCTGATCAACTTCGCGATCGGCGTCGCCACGGGCATCGTCCAGGAGTTCCAGTTCGGCATGAACTGGTCCGAGTACTCGCGGTTCGTCGGCGACGTGTTCGGCGCGCCGCTCGCGATGGAGGCGCTCGCCGCGTTCTTCGTCGAGTCGACGTTCCTGGGCCTGTGGATCTTCGGCTGGGACCGCCTGCCCAAGAAGATCCACCTCGCGTGCATCTGGGCCGTCGCGATCGCGACGAACCTGTCCGCGTTCTTCATCCTCGCGGCGAACTCGTGGATGCAGCACCCCGTGGGCACGACCTACAACTTCGAGACCGGCCGCGCCGAGATGACCGACATCGTGGCGGTCCTCACCAACCCGACCGTGCTCGCGGCCTTCCCGCACACGATCGCGGCCGCGTTCCTCACGGCCGGCACGTTCGTCGCGGGCATCGCCGCCTGGTGGATGGTCCGGCTGGTGCGCCGCGGCGACACCGCCAAGGCGCGCGACGTCTACCGCCCCGCCGTCATCCTGGGCCTCGTGACGATGCTCGTCTCGGGCGCCGGCGTCGCGCTGACCGGCGACTGGCAGGCCAAGCTCATGTTCGACCAGCAGCCCGCCAAGATGGCCGCCGCGGAGGGCCTGTGCGAGACGCAGGACGGCGCGGCGTTCTCGATCCTCGCGATCGGCGACCTCACCAACGACTGCGACGGCGTCAAGCACCTCATCGAGCTGCCCGGGTTCACGTCGTTCCTCGCGACCGGCGACTTCAACGCCCGCATCCGCGGCGTCGACGAGCTGCAGGAGCACTACACGCAGTGGGTCACGCAGTGGGAGCAGGACAACGGCGTCGAGGCGACGTTCGACCCCGCCGACACGCGCTTCTACCCCAACCTCGCCGTCACGTACTGGTCGTTCCGGCTCATGATCGGCTTCGGCGTCGGCTCGGCCGCGCTGTCGCTCGCCGCCCTGTGGCTGCTGCGCCGCAAGGGCTCGGTCACCGGCAAGCCGTGGTTCGGCCGGCTCGGCATCGCCGCGATCGCCACGCCGTTCCTCGCGTCGGCGTTCGGCTGGATCTTCACCGAGATGGGCCGCCAGCCGTGGGTCGTCGCGCCGAACCCGAACAGCTCGGGCGTCGACGGTGTGTGGCTGCTGACCGCCCGCGGCGTCAGCGAGGTCGTCTCCCCCGGCATGGTCTGGTTCTCGATGATCGGCTTCACGCTGCTGTACGGCGTGCTCGCCGTCGTGTGGTTCCGGCTCATGAAGCGCTACGCCGTCGAGGGCGTCGCCGACACCGAGCACGACCCCAGCCCTGACAACCCCGACAACGCCCCCGACGCGGACGGCACCGACCGTCCCCTGTCCTTCGCGTACTGAGGAGAGCGGCCACCATGGACCTGTCGACCGTCTGGTTTCTCCTCATCGCCGTCCTGTGGACCGGCTACCTCGTCCTCGAGGGCTTCGACTTCGGCGTCGGCATGCTGCTGGCGATCCTGCCGAAGGGCGACAAGGCGCGGCGCGAGAAGGAGCGCCGCCTCATGATCAACACCGTCGGACCCGTGTGGGACGGCAACGAGGTGTGGCTCCTCACGGCGGGCGGCGCGACCTTCGCGGCGTTCCCCGAGTGGTACGCGACGCTGTTCTCGGGCTTCTACATCCCGCTGTTCATCATCCTCGTCGCCCTGATCGTGCGTGTCGTCGCGTTCGAGTGGCGCGGCAAGATCGACTCGCCCGTGTGGCGGGCCTGGGCCGACCGCGCGCTGATCTTCGGCTCGTTCGTGCCGGCCCTGCTGTGGGGCGTGGCGTTCGCGAACCTCGTGCGCGGCGTCGAGCTCGACGCGAACCACCAGTACGTCGGCGGGTTCCTCGCGCTGCTGTCGCCGTTCGCGCTGCTCGGCGGCCTCGTGACGCTGACGATCTTCCTCACGCACGGCGCGATCTTCCTGGCGATGAAGACCGACGGGGACGTGCGCGAGCGGGCCGGCGCGTTCGCGGCGCGCAGCTCGGTCGTGACGCTCGTCCTGGCGGGCGTGTGGGCCGTGTGGGCGCAGCTGGAGTTCAGCGGCAAGCCCTGGACGTGGGCGGCCGTCGCGGTCGCCGCCGTCGCGCTCGTGCTGGTCGTGGGTGCCACCCGCGTGCGCCGCGAGGGCATCGCGTTCACGGCCTCGGCCGTCGCGATCGTCGCGGCCGTCGTGCTGATCTTCGGCTCGATGTTCCCCGACGTCATGCCCGCGTTCGACGCGGCGAACTCGCTCACCGTCGACAACGCGTCGTCCACGGACTACACGCTCACGGTCATGACGTGGGTCGCGGTGATCCTCACCCCGCTCGTGCTGCTCTACCAGGGCTGGACGTACTGGGTGTTCCGCAAGCGCCTGACCGTCGAGCACATCCCGGACTCGATCGGGCTCACGTTCGACAAGGTCCTGCCGAAGACCCGCGCGTGACGCCGCCCGTGCGCCCGCTCGTGATCTCCTGGACCGCGTGAAGCCTCTCGACCCCCGGCTGCTGCGGTACGCACGCGCGGCGCGCGGGTACCTCGCGCTGACGGTCGCGCTCGGCGTCGTCACCGGCGCGCTCGTCGTCGCGCAGGCCCTGCTGCTCGCGCACGCGCTCGGCTCGGCCGTCGCCGACGGCGCGACGCTCCCCCGCGTGCTGCCGCTCGTCGGCGGCCTCGCGGGGGTCGTCGCGGTGCGCGCGCTCGTGGCCGGGGTGCAGGAGCGGTACGCGCACCGCGCCGCGACGCGCGCCGTCGCCGAGCTGCGCGAGCGCGTCGTCGCGCACGCGGCCGCGGTGGGGCCGCGCCGAGCCGCGCCGGCCGACGGCGCGAGCCTCGTGACGCTCGCGACGCGCGGGCTCGACGCGCTCGAGCCCTACTTCGTGAAGTACCTGCCGCAGCTCGTGCTCGCCGCGACGCTGACCCCGGCGACGCTGCTCGTGGTGCTGGGCCTCGACTGGGTCTCGGCGGCGATCATCGCCGGCACGATCCCCCTCGTGCCGGTGTTCATGTGGCTCGTCGGGGTCATGACGCAGGGCCGCTCCGAGCGCGGCCTGGCGACCATGCAGCGGCTGGGTGCGCAGGTGCTCGACCTGCTCGCGGGCCTGACGACGCTGCGCGCGTTCGGCCGCGAGCGGGGGCCGGTGGCGCGGGTGCGCGAGCTGGGCGACGCGCACCGGCGCGCGACCATGGGCACGCTGCGCGTCGCGTTCCTGTCCGGCATGGTCCTGGAGCTGCTGACGACGCTGTGCGTCGCGCTCGTCGCGGTCGCGATCGGCATGCGCCTGGTCTACGGGCAGATGGACCTGGTGACGGGCCTCGCGGTGCTCGTGCTCGCCCCCGAGGTGTTCAACCCGCTGCGCCAGGTCGGTGCGCAGTTCCACGCGTCGACCGACGGCGTGGCCGCCGCGGACCGGGCGTTCGCGGTCCTCGAGGTCCCCGTCCCGCCCACGGGCACCCGCCCCGCGCCCGACCTCGCGGGCGGTGCGGTCCGCGCCCGCGGCGTCGCGGTGCGGGCGCGGTCGGGCTGGGCCCCGGCGCCCCTCGACGTCGACCTCGCGCCCGGGCGCGTCGTCGCGCTGGTCGGTGCGTCGGGCGCCGGCAAGTCCACGACGGTCGAGGTGCTGCTGGGCCTGCTGACGCCCGACGCGGGGCGCGTCGAGCTGGTCGCCGCCGACGGCACCGCGACGGACCTGGCCGACGTCGACGTGCACGGCTACTGGCGCCAGGTCACGTGGCTGCCGCAGCGCCCCGTGCTCGAGCCCGGCACGGTGCACGAGGTCCTCGGCTCCCCCGACCCGGCCGACCGGGACCGCGCCGCCGCGCTCACCGGCCTCGACGCCGTGGTCGCGACGCTGCCCGAGGGCTGGTCCACCGCGCTCGGCACGGGCGGGACGGGGCTGTCGGTCGGCCAGCGGCAGCGCCTCGCGCTGACGCGCGCGCTGCTGCGCCCCAGCCCCGTCGTCGTGCTCGACGAGCCGACGGCGCACCTCGACGCCGCCGGCGAGCGGGTCGTGCTCGCGACGCTCGCCGCGCTGCGGGACGCGGGCAGCGCGGTGCTGCTCGTCGCGCACCGCGCGTCGCTCGCGGCGCGCGCCGACGACGTCGTGCACGTCACGTCGGCCCCCGACCCGACGGGGTCGGACCCGCGCGGCGGCGCACCGTCGCCCCGGGACGTCCCGACCGCTCGCGGCGGGACCGCCGCGGGCGTCGCTCCCGCGCGCGCCACCGGGCCCGTCCCCACCGACCCGACCGGAGGGACCCGATGACCGCGGCACCGACCACGGTCCCCGCGACCGCAGCCACCGCCGCACGACCGCCGCGCGGGACGCTGCGGCGCGCTGTCGCGCTGCTCGAGGTCGACCCGCGCCGCGTCGCCCTCGCGGTGCTGCTGGGCACGCTCGCGCTCGGCTCGGCGGTCGCGCTGGCCGCCGCGAGCGCGTGGCTGATCGCGCGGGCCTCGCAGATGCCGCCCGTGCTCCAGCTCTCGGTCGCGACCGTCGGGGTCCGCGCGTTCGGCATCGGGCGCGGTCTCATGCGCTACCTCGAGCGGCTGGTCTCGCACGACGTCGCGCTGCGCGGCATGGCGACGCTGCGCACCACGCTGTACGGCCGGCTCGCGGCCGGCTCGCCGCGCGCGCTGCTCGCGGTGCGGCGCGGCGACCTGCTCGCGCGCGTCGGCGCCGACGTCGACGCGGTCGGTGACGTCGTGGTGCGCGGCCTGCTGCCCGCCGGCGTCGCGGTGACGCTGGGCGTCGGGACGTCGGTCGCGATGGCGCTGTTCTGGCCGCCGGCGGGGCTCGCGCTCGCGCTGTGCCTGCTCGCGGCCGGCGTGCTCGCGCCGTGGCTGGCGGCGCGCGGCGCACGCACGGCCGAGGAGCGCGGCGTGGCCGCACGCGCGCGCATGAGCGCGGTGTCGCTGGGCGTGCTCGACGACGCAGGCCCGCTCGCGGTGTCGGGCCGGCTGCCGCACGAGCTCGCGGCCCTGCGCGACGCGGACGCCGACCTCGCGCGCGCGACGGACGCGGGCGCGCGACCCGCGGCGCTCGCCGCGGCCGTGGGCCAGCTCGCGGTCGGCGTGGCGGTGCTCGCGGCGCTCGTCACCGGCGTGCCCGCGGTGCGGGCCGGGCTGCTCGCGCCCGTCGAGCTCGCCGTGGTCGTGCTGACCCCGCTCGCGGCGTTCGAGGCGACCTCGCTGCTGCCCGCCGCGGCGGTACAGGTGCAGCGCTCGCGCGCGGCCGCGGCGCGCGTGCTGGCGCTGCTCGACGACGCCGCGACCCCCGCACGGGCGCGCGGCGCGGCACCTGACGCCCCCGTCGCCGCGACCGGCCCCCGCGGCACCACGCGCACGTCCGTCGACGACGACGGCGCCCCGGACCCGTCGGAGCACGGACCGGTGCTCGTCGCGCGCGGACTCGCGTGCGGCTGGCCCGGGCGCGGCCCGGCGGTCGCGGGCGTCGACCTCGTGCTCGCGCCCGGCGCCCGGCTCGCCGTCGCGGGCCCGAGCGGCGAGGGCAAGACGACGCTGCTCCTCACGCTCGCGGGCCTGCTGCCCCCCGTCGCCGGCACGGTGACCCTCGACGGCGTGCCGCTCGACCGCGCCGACCGCGCGGACGTCGTGCGCAGCGTCGTCGTGACGGGCGAGGACGCGCACGTCTTCGGCACGTCGGTGCTCGAGAACCTGCGCGTCGCGCGCGGCGACGTCACGCCCGAGGAGGCCACGGACGCGCTGCGGCGCACGGGACTCGGCACGTGGCTCGCCGGTCTCCCCGACGGCCTCGACACCGTCCTCGGCTCCGACGCGCGCACCGTCTCGGGCGGTGAGCGTCGCCGCCTGCTGCTGGCGCGCACGCTGCTCTCGGACGCCCCGCTGCTGCTCGTGGACGAGCCGGGCGAGCACCTCGACCCCCGCACGGCCGACGCCGTGCTGGACGAGCTCTGGCACGCGCCGGCGACCCGCGAGGGGGCTGCACGCGGCCTCGTCGTCGTGAGCCACCGCCTCGCACCCCTCGCCGCGGCCGACGAGGTGCTGTGGCTCACGGGTGGGCGGGTCGCGGCGCGCGGCACGCACGCGCACCTCGCGGCGCACGTCCCGGGCTACGGTGAGGCGGTGCGAGCCGAGCAGCGGGACCTGACGTGAACGAGCACCGGGGCGAGATGCGCGAGGTCACGGCGTCACCGCCCGTCGCGGGGGCGCCGTTCCAGCGCGGCGTGCTCGTCGACTCCCGCCCCACGCAGACGCCCCTGACGGGCGACGCGCTGACGGACCTGCTGAGCGCGATCCTCGCGGTCGCCGGGCAGCTCGACCTCACGACGGTCCTCGACCGGTTCGTCCAGGTCAGCGCCGAGCTCACGGGTGCCCGGTACGGCGCGATCAACGTGCTCGACGACCAGGGCGCGTCCACCACCTTCGTGTACACCGGCATCCCGACGGCCGTCGCGCGCATGCTGCGCCGCCCGCCGCACGCCGAGGGCGTGCTCGGGCAGATCCCCGTGGACGGTGCGCTGCGTCTCGACGACCTCACGCAGCACCGCGCGTTCCAGGGCTGGCCCGCCAACCACCCGCCGATGGGCTCGTTCCTCGGCGCGTCGGTGAAGGTCGGCGAGCACGTGTACGGCCAGCTCTACCTGTCGGAGAAGGTCGACGGCGGCTCGTTCACCGACACTGACGAGTCGATGGTCGTCGCGCTCGCGGCCGCCGCGGGCGTCGCGATCTCCAACGCGCAGCTCTACGCCGAGGCCGAGCGCCGCGAGCACTGGCTGCAGGCCGGGCAGGACATCACGACGATGCTCCTCGAGGGCGTCGACGAGGAGTCCGCGCTCGAGCACGTCGCGCGCACGGCCCGCGAGGTCGCGGGGGCCGACACCGCGGCGCTCGCGCTGCCGGGGCTGGGCGGCGAGCTCTACCTCGAGCTCGCGGACGGCTACCAGGCCGACGTGCTCACGGGGCTCGTGATGCCGCGCGGCGGGCGCGCGTGGACCGTCCTCGAGGAGGGCCACGGCCTGCTGACGCCCTCGCTGAGCGCGTCCCGGACCGTCAAGCTCGAGGAGATGCGCGCGTTCGGGCCCGCGATGTTCGCGCCGCTGCACTCCTCGGGGCGCGGCGTCGGCGTGCTGCTGCTGCTGCGCCGCATCGGCCGGACCCCGTTCGACGAGGGCGACCTCGCGACCGCCGAGTCGTTCGCCGCGCAGGCCGCGCTCGCGTACGTGCTCGCCGAGGCGCGGCACGCGCAGGACCTCGCGGCGCTGCTCGACGAGCGCGAGCGCATCGCGCGCGACCTGCACGACCTGGCGATCCAGCAGCTCTTCGCGACGGGCATGCAGCTCGAGACCGTGCGGCGCCGCTCGGCGCGCGGGGTCGACGCGCACGAGCTCACGAGCATCGTCGAGGAGGCCCTCGACAACGTCGACAGCTCGGTGCGCGAGATCCGCCAGATCGTGTACGCGCTGCGCGACCCCGACGCGGCGACCGGCCTCGTCGAGCGGCTGCGCCGCGAGACGTCGCTCGCGCGCACGGGCCTGGGCTTCGCGCCGTCGCTCGTGCTGTCCCTCGACGGCGAGGTGCTCACGCCCGGCGACGGCGAGGGCGAGGACCGCATCGACGAGCGCCTCGAGCAGGAGCTCACCGACGACGTGGTCGCCGTGGTCCGCGAGGGGCTGGCGAACGCCGCACGCCACGCGCACGCGTCCTCCGTCGGCGTGTGCGTGAGCGTGCGCGGGTCGGGGCACACGGGCTCGGTGACGGTCGACGTCGAGGACGACGGCGTCGGGCTGCCGGCCGACCGCGAGCGCAGCTCCGGCACCGGCAACCTCGCGTCGCGCGCGCGGCAGCACGGCGGCGCGTTCAGCCTCGGCGTCGCCCCCAGCGGCAAGGGCACCCTGCTCACCTGGCAGGCCCCGCTCGCCTGACGGGTCGCGGGCGCCGACGACGCCCGCGTGGCGCGACGACGTGCCGGGCGGCGTCGCCCGGCACGTCGTGACGCCGCAGGGGTGTCGTGTCGCAGACGCGTGACGTCGCCGTGCCGGGAGTCCGGGAGTCCGGGAGGGCGCGACGTCGGCGAGGTGGGCCGGCGGCTCAGTGGCCGGGCTCGGCCCGCCAGCCGGAGTTCTTGCGGGACGCGACCCACGCCGCGACCTGCGTGCGCCGCTGCAGGCCCATCTTGGCGAGCAGCGACGTGATGTGGTTCTTCACCGTCTTCTCGGCGACGCCGAGCCGCTCCGCGATCTCGCGGTTCGACAGGCCCTCGCCGATGAGGTCGAGCACGCGCAGCTCGCTGGGCGTCAGGCTCTCGGTCGGGTCCTCGTGGCCCGCGCGCCGCCGCGCGACCGTGCGGTCGTCGAGCAGCGTGCGACCGGCCGCGACCGCGCGGATCACGTCGGTGATCTCGGCGCCGCGCACGCTCTTGAGGAGGTACGCGGACGCGCCCGCGTCGAGCGCGGCGGCCAGCGCGTCGTCGTCGTCGAACGACGTGAGCACGATCGCGCGCGCGGTCGGCAGCGTCTCCTTGACGGCGCGCATGAGGTCGATCCCGGTGCCGTCGGGCAGCTGCAGGTCGACGAGCATGACCTGCGGGCGCACGAGCGTGGCGCGGCGGACGCCGTCGGCGACCGACCCCGCCTCGGCGACGACGGTCATGCCGTCGGTCCGCTCGACGACCTCGGCGATGCCGCGGCGGACGACCTCGTGGTCGTCGACGATCATGACGGAGATGGGCGCCGTGCGGGCGCCCGGACCGGGCGCAGGCGTCGACTGGCTCGTGGCTGACACGATGGCATCGTATCGACCGTGACCACGATCCTCGTCCCCCGGACCGTCGACGGCGTGCCGCCCGTCCCCGACGGCGTGCGCGTCGTGCCCTACGACGTCGACGCGCCCCCGCCGTCCGCGGCGGCCGACGCGGAAGCGGTGGTCGTGTGGGGCAACCCGGCCGACCGCCTCGCCGAGCTGGCCGCGGCGGCCCGGCGCGTGCGCTGGGTGCAGACGCTCGCGGCCGGCCCGGACGCCGTCCTGGCCGCGGGCTTCGGGCGGGGCGTCGTCGTCACGAACGGCCGCGGGCTGCACGACGCGACGGTCGCCGAGCACGTGCTCGCGCTCACCCTCGCGTGCGTGCGCCGCGTGCCGGAGCTGCTGCGCGCGCAGGCCGAGCACCGCTGGGCGGGCGAGCTCGGCGGCCTGCAGCCGCTGCACCCCGCCGGGGAGGTCCGCACGCTCGTCGGCGCGCACGTCACGGTCTGGGGGTTCGGGTCGATCGCCGCGCGCCTCGCTCCCCTGCTGGCGGGGCTCGGGGCTCGCGTGACGGGCGTCGCGACCACGCCCGGCGAGCGGCACGGCTTCCCCGTCGTCACGCCCGCCGTGCTGCCCGACGTGCTGCCGCGCACCGACGTCCTGATCGGGCTGCTGCCCGCGCTCGACGCGACCCGCCACGCGATCGGACCGCGCGTGCTGGACCTGCTGCCGTCGCGCGCGTGGGTCGTCAACGCGGGGCGCGGCACGACGCTCGACGAGGCGGCGCTGCTCGCCGCCGTGCGGACGGGCGCCGTGGCGGGTGCGGCGCTCGACGTGTTCGAGACCGAGCCGCTGCCGCCCGGGTCGCCGCTGTGGGACGAGCCGCGCGTGCTCGTCAGCCCGCACGCCGCCGGGGGCCGACCCGTCGGGTGGCAGGACCTCGTGGCGGACAACGTCGCGCGGTTCGTGGCACGCGAGCCGCTGCGCAACGTCGTCACCCGCTGAGGGGCGCGCCGCTCACGTGCGACGTGCGCGCGGCCGCGGCTGGCACACCGGGCACGTGAACGACGACCGGTTGGCGAACGCGTCGCGGCGCACGGGCGCGCCGCAGCGCCGGCACGGGCGGCCCTCCTGGCCGTAGACGGCCAGGGAGCGGTCGAAGTACCCCGAGGCCCCGTTGACGTTGACGTAGAGCGCGTCGAAGCTCGTGCCGCCCTGCGCGAGCGCCTCGCGCATGACCTCGGCGGCGGCGTCGAGCAGGCGTCCGACGTCCGCACGGCGGGCCGTGGCCGTGGGGCGGGCACCGTGCAGCCGCGCGCGCCACAGCGCCTCGTCGGCGTAGATGTTGCCGACGCCCGACACGAGCGTCTGGTCGAGCAGCGCGCGCTTGAGCTCGGTGCGGCGCGCCCGCACGGCGTCGACGAGCGCGGGGCGGTCGAGCGCGGGGTCCAGCAGGTCGCGCGCGATGTGCGCGACGGGCAGCGGCACGACCGCGCGGTCGGACCCGAGCCCGCCGGGGGCGCCGTCCGGCGTCGCGACGAGGTCCGGCACGGCGAGGTGGCCGAACGTGCGCTGGTCGACGAAGTCGAGCGCCGAGCCGTCGTCGAGCTCGAACCGCACGCGCAGGTGCGGGTGGTCGACCCACCCGTGCGGCCCCGGTGCCGCGACCGGGTCCACGGCGGCGCCCCCGTCGGCGTGCGCCGCCGGCCCGCGCACCAGCAGCTGCCCGCTCATGCCGAGGTGCGCCAGCAGCGCGTCGTCGCCGCGCCCGGCGCCCTCGTCGAGCAGCAGCCACAGGAACTTGCCGCGCCGCACGGCGGCCTCGAACCGGCGCCCCGTCAGCCGGGCGGCGAAGTCGGACGGACCGCCGTCGTGGCGGCGCACCGAGTAGTCGCGGTGCACGCGGACGGCCTCGACCGTGCGGCCCAGGACGTGGCGGGCCAGACCGTCACGGACGGTCTCGACCTCGGGGAGCTCGGGCACGCGTCAGCGGACGTCGGCCGTGCTGCCGGCGTCCTGGGCGTCGCGCAGCTCGGACAGCGTCGCGTAGGCCGCCGCGGCGGCCTCCTGCTCGGCGATCTTCTTGGCGCTGCCGGTGCCGCTGCCCCGCACCTGACCGCCCACGACCGCGTGCGCGGTGAACGTGCGGGCGTGGTCGGGGCCCTCGCCGGTGACGTCGTACGACGGCGCGCCGAGGCCGAGGTGGGCCGACAGCTCCTGGAGCGACGTCTTCCAGTCGAGCCCGGCGCCCAGCCCCGCGGCGGCCGCGAGGGTCGGGCTCACGAGACGGTCCACGAGCTCGCGCGCCGTCTCGAGGCCGTGCGACAAGTAGACGGCACCGAAGAGCGCCTCGAGCGTGTCGGACAGGATCGAGTCCTTGTCCTTGCCGCCGGTCGCGAGCTCGCCCTTGCCGAGCAGCACGAAGTCGCCCAGCTCGAGGTCGCGCGCGACGTGCGCGAGCGCGCGCTGCGACACGGTGGCCGCACGCATCTTCGCGAGGTCGCCCTCCGACTGCGCGGGGTACGTGCGGTACAGGTGCTCGGTGACGACGAGCCCCAGGACGGTGTCGCCCAGGAACTCGAGACGTTCGTTGGTCGGGATGCCCCCGGCCTCGTGCGCGAAGGAGCGGTGCGTCAGGGCGAGCACGAGAAGCTCGGGGTCCAGGTGGACCCCGAGCTTCTCGAGGAGCGACTGCGCTGCCGTGCTCACGCGACGCCGGTGTCGACGGGTGTGCCGGTCATCGTGGCCGCGAGGGTCAGACGGCCTCGTGCTCGCTGCGCACGGCCTCGACGTAGCGACGGCCGTTGTACGCACCGCACGTCGGGCACGCCACGTGCGGGCGCGTCTGCGACTTGCACTGGGGGCAGGTGGTGAGCGTCGTGGCAGTGGTCTTCCACTGCGACCGACGCGCACGGGTGTTGCTGCGCGACATCTTGCGCTTCGGAACCGCCACGGTCAGCTCTCTCTCTTCTCGTCGTCAGAACCCGCCAGGCCGCCGAGGGCCGCCCACCGGGGGTCGATCAGGTCGTGCGCATGGTCCGGGTCGTCCGCGAGCCGTGCACCGCACTGCGAGCACAGGCCCGGGCAGTCCGGCCGGCACAGGGGCCGGAACGGCAGCGTCGGGACGACCGAGTCCCGGAGCGCGGGCTCGAGGTCGACCAGGTCGCCCTCCAGCTCGCGCACGTCCTCGTCCTCGTCGTCCCCGCTCGCGACCGCGGCCTGCGCCCGCTCAGGGTAGACGTACAGCTCCTGGATCGGTGCATCGACAGGCTCGACGACCTTCTCCAGGCACCGCACGCACTCCCCGACGGCCTCGCCGCGGATCGAACCGGTGACCAGGACCCCCTCCATGACCGCCTCGAGCCGCAGGTCCAGCTCAAGGTCGCTCCCGGAGGGGATGCCGATCATGCCGCTGCCGAGCTCGTCGGGGGCCGCGACCGTGCGCTGCACCGTCCGCATCGATCCCGGACGTCGGCCGAGCTCGTGGGTCTCGAGCACGAACGGCGAGCGGGGATCGAGGTGGGATGGGCGCACGGTCCGTTCCCCTCGTTCCCGGCCGTGCCCCGCGGGTGCGCGGCACGGCTGTTGTGGCGACATGACTGACTCGGCCCGCGCCCACGACAGGCAGGACCAGCGGACAACTGTACGGCACCCGCGAGCCCCGCCCAAACGGCCGGTGCGCGTCGGGTCAGACCGAGACGGCCCCGTCACCGGGTGCGAGCCGCCCGGCGAGCTTCGCGCGCCCGGCCTGCACCTGCGACAGCACCTTGCCCAGGTCGATCTCGAAGTCGGCGAGCCGCCGGTCGCAGTAGTCGTCGGCGTCGCGGCGCAGCCCCTCGGCGGTCTCCTGCGCCTCCGCGACGATCTGCGCGGCCCGCTCGCGGGCCTGCGCCACGACGCTCTCCTGGTCGACCAGCTCGGCCGCGCGCGCCCGCGCCCGGGCGAGCACCGCGTCCGCGTCCGCCTGGGCCTGCGCACGCGCCGCGTCCGCGTCCGCGAGCACCTCGTCCGCGCGGTGCAGCTGGGCCGGCAGGGCCGCGCGCACCTCGTCGACCAGCTCGAGCAGCTCCGCGCGGTTGACCAGCACCGACGAGGACATCGGCATCGCGCGCGCCTGCACCACCGCCTGCTCGATCGCGTCGAGCACGCCGCCGACGCCCTCGACGCGCTCCTGCGTGTCGTCCTGCTCCGTCATCGTCCGTCCTCTCCCCCGGCCGCGAGCGCGCGGCGCACCGCCGCCGCGACCGCCGGCGTCACCATGTCCTCGATCCGCCCCCCGTGCCGCGCCACGTCTTTGACGAGCGACGACGCGACGTGGGCCAGCGCCGGGTCGCCGAGGACGAAGACCGTCTCGACCCCCGACAGGTGCCGGTTCATGAGCGCCATCGCGTGCTCGGCGTCCAGGTCGGCCCCGCTGCGCAGCCCCTTGACGACGGCGCTCGCACCGACGTCGCGCACGAGGTCCACCAGCAGCCCGCTCGTCGCGACGACCCGAACGCCGTCGAGGTCCGCGAGCGCGTCGGCGGCGAGCGCGACCCGCTCGTCCGGCGTCAGCAGCGCACGCTTGGACGCGTTGTGGGCGACGGCCACCACGACCTCGTCGAACATCGACCGCGCGCGGCGCACGACGTCGGCGTGGCCGAGCGTGATCGGGTCGAACGACCCCGGGCAGACCGCTGTGCTCACGGACGCCAACCTACGTCACGCACCCGCGCCGGACCGGCCGGCGCGACGCTCCGGCGCTACCGTGTCGGGCGTGGTGAGCCTGCGCCCCGCGACCGCGGCCGACGTCCCGACGCTGCGCACCGTGTGCGCGCTCGCCTACCGGGACAACCCCCTGATGCGCTGGGTGCTGCCCGACGACGCGACGCGCGCCGACGCGTGCGCCGCGTGGCTCGGTCCGGCGCTCGAGCGGTACGTCGCGCACGGACGCGTCGACGTCGCCGTCGCGGGGGATGCCGTCGTCGCGGTGGCCGCCTGGCGCCCGGCCGGCGTCGACCTGGCGGGCGCCGGGGCACCGGTCCTGCCGAGCCCGGCGGGCGTCCTGCGCGCCCTGGTGGGAGCGACCCGGGCCGACGAGGTGCTGACGGCCCTCGCGCGCTCCGCTCCGCTCGCGCCGACCACGCCCGGTGCGTACCTCAACTACCTCGCGGTGGACCCCGAGCACCAGGGCCGCGGCGTCGGCGCAGCGCTGCTGGACGCCGGGCTCGCCACGCTGCGCGCACCGGGCGCGGGGACGCCGTGGCTCGCGACGACCGACCCGGCGAACCTGCCGTTCTACGCGCGCCGGGGGTGCACGGCGGCCGGCACGGTCGACCTCGCGCCCGGCGGGCCCACGCTGACGGTGCTGCACGCGGCCTGACGCGCACGGCACGGCGCGCCGGCGGCACCCGCTCGCGTCACGCGGGCCGTTCGGCGAACCACACCTGCGTCTCGCCGTAGCGCCGGTCGTCGAGCGGCTCGAGCGGCGCGGGCCACGCCGGCGCCGACGCCCGCGCCGACCGCTCGACGACCACCACCCCACCGGGGGCGAGGCACCGGGCGACCGCGTCGACGGCGCCCTGCAGGACGTCGTCGCGCAGGTCGTAGGGCGGGTCGAGCAGCACGAGGTCGAACGCCTCGCCCGGCGCGACCCCGTCCGCCGGCGGGGCGAGGCGCGCGAGG
Organism: Cellulomonas sp. HD19AZ1; assembly: GCF_004535805.1. Classification (NCBI taxonomy): domain Bacteria; kingdom Bacillati; phylum Actinomycetota; class Actinomycetes; order Micrococcales; family Cellulomonadaceae; genus Cellulomonas; species Cellulomonas sp. HD19AZ1. Next base: position 415,812 of record NZ_SPHX01000001.1, on the reverse strand, counting down.
TACCGGTCGACCCGGTCGGCGACCACGTCGACCCGGTCGGCGAGGCCCAGCGTGCGCGCGTTGCGGCGGCACGCGTCGACCGCGACGCGCGCGCTGTCGACGAGCACGGCGCTGCGCGCACCGCGGCTGACGGCCTCGAGCCCGAGCGCGCCGGACCCCGCGAAGAGGTCGAGCACGCGCGCGTCGTCGACGGCGTCGAGGTGCTCGAGCCGGGAGAACAGCGCCTCGCGGACGCGCTCGCTGGTGGGGCGCGTGCCGGACGACGGGACGACGAGCGTGCGACCGCCCGCGGAGCCCGCGACGACGCGCGTCACGCGCCGGCCTTCTTGCGCTCGTCCTGCTCCTCCATCATGCGCTCCAGCCATCCCTTGTCGTGGACCGACGACGCGATCGTCACGGCGATCGCCGAGAGCGCGACCTGCGCGGTCACCATGACCGTCGTGACCGTGTGCAGGCCGATCGCGATCCACAGCGGCAGCAGGCAGAACGCGATGAGGTCCGGGCCGCGCGCGACGACCTGCAGCACACCGGTGGGCAGCGCCCCGGCGGGCGTCGCGACCAGCGGCTTGTCCCAGCTCGGCGCGGGCCGGTACGCCGCGCGCACGGCCGCCGCCGCCCACACCGGCACCGCGGCGAGGCCGAGCAGCACCCAGTCCACGGGCGCGCCCGCCCAGACGCCCACCGCGCCGAGCGCCACGACCGTCCACAGCAGCACGGCGATCCCCGGCACGACCATCCGCAGGCGTCGCACGGTCCGCGCCTCGAGCGGCAGCAGCCGGTCGACGACGGGCGCCATCTCCGCCCAGCGGGCGCCCTCGGCGCTCGCGCTCGCCGCCATCCAGCCGCCCACGAGCACCGCGACGAGCACGCCGACCGTGCTCGCGAGCTGCGGCACGACCGTCGCGAGCACGGGCAGGCCCGCCGCGACCACGAGCTGCACGACGTGCCGCAGCGACCGGCGCAGCACCACGAGATCGGCCGTGACGAGCGCCGTGGCGGGGCCGCGCGCGGTGCGCAGGCGCGAGACCCGGCGGTGCGACGACGCCGCGGCGCCGCCCGTGAGCGCGCGCCCGAGCTCGCGCGAGTCGAGCGAGACGACCGCGCCGACGGCCTGCGTCGCCGCCGAGCCGCCCTCCCGGAGCGTGCGGCCCGGCAGCGCGCCCAGGCGCGCGTCGACGAGCGCCGCGAGCAGCCCGGCCACGACGGCGGCGCCCGCGACGGCGACCCACGACGGTGCGGGCAGCGACGCGGGCGTGCGCCTCGTCAGCACGAGGACGAGCGCGACGACCGGCGCCGCGACGAGCACGAGGTCACCCACGACCGCGGTGCGACGGCGCGGCACCCCGCGCGACTGCGCGACCGCCGCGAGCAGCACGACGACCGCGGCGACCAGCGCGCCGAGCAGCCCCGACCGCACGAGCGCGCCGCCGCCGGACGCGAGCAGCCCGGCGTCGAGCACCACCACGACGGCGCCGCCCGCGAGCGCCGCGACCAGCGGGCCGCGCGCGGCTGCGGGCCGCAGCAGGCCCCGACGGTCGACCGGCAGCGGGAGCCACCACGCCGCCTGCGGTCCCTCCGCCCCGACGGGTCCGAGACGGCCGGCCGTCGAGAGCAGCGCGCCGACGCCCGCGAGGAGCAGCACCGCGACGAGCGCGGGCAGGCTCAGGCCGCCGGGCGCGTGCACGGGCGGTGCGGGCGGCAGCGCCTCGCCGAGCTGCTGCACGACGCCCAGCACGATGAGCACCGAGATGACGACGCTCGTGACGGCGGTGTACACGTCCGTGAGCAGCGACCCGACGCTCGCGCCCGCCCGGGAGCGCGCGGCCCGGGCCGTGAACCGGCGGATCGAGCTCGCCGAGGGGACCTCGCCGAGCTCGAAGTCGCCGACGCGCGGGTCGTCGTGGTCGTCGTGGTCGCCGTCCGCCTCGTCGAGGTCGACGGCGTCGGTGTCGAGGTCCGGGTCGTCGGGCTCGCGCACGCCCGAGCTCACAGCGCGACCCGCGCGATGCGGTCGGCGGCCTCGGCCGCCGGCAGCACGACCGAGGCGGCGTCGTCGACCAGCACGGCCTGCGTGCACACGGCCGCGACCAGGTCGGGGTCGTGCGTCGCGAGCAGCACCGCACCGCCGGCCTCGCGCTCGGCGCGCAGCCGGTCCGCGAGCCGGGCCCGCATGCGCTGGTCGAGCCGCGCCTCGGGCTCGTCGAGCACGATCAGCGAGCGCGGCCGTGCGAACCCCGCGGCGAGCAGCAGGCGCCGCCGCTGGCCGGAGGACAGCGACACGGGCGTCGCGCGCGCGTGGTCCGCCAGGCCGAACTCCTCGAGCAGCACGTCGACCTCCTGCTGCGCACCCATGACGCCGTGGCCGCGGGCCGTGAGGTACAGGTGCTCGGCGACCGTCAGCGCCGGGAAGTACGCGTCGTCGTCGAGCACGGCCGAGACCTCGCGGCGGAACCGCACGTCCCGCTCGTCGACCGGCCGGCCGAGCACCTCGACCGAGCCGCCGATCGGCGTGAGCAGGCCGATGACGGTCTTGAGGACCGTGGACTTGCCCGAGCCGTTGGCCCCGACGAGCGCCACGGCGCGTCCTTCGCCGAGCGTGAACGACACGGGGGCGCACACGGGTGCCTCCCCGTAGCCGACCTGCAGGTTGCGCGCGCGCACCACGGGAGCCATGGCGCCAGGGTAGTCACGCGCGCTCGAGGAACTCCTCACGCTCACCCGTAAGCGACTCCTCGATCGCCGCACGCAGGTGCGGCCACGGCGCGAGGTCGACGTCCTGCTCGACGAGCGCACGCGCGTCGGTGCGCGCGCGCTCGATGACCGCGGCGTCGCGCGTGACGCGCAGCAGGCGCAGCGACGTCGAGCGGCCGTGCTGCGCGGCGCCGAGCACGTCGCCCTCGTGGCGCAGCTCGAGGTCGAGCGCCGCGAGCTCGAAGCCGTCGGTCGTGCTCGCGAGCGTCTCGAGCCGCGTGCGCGCGTCGGTCCCGGGCTCGGCCGCGCTGACGAGCAGGCACAGGCCCGGGCGCGTGCCACGACCCAGGCGGCCACGCAGCTGGTGCAGCTGCGAGAGCCCGAACCGGTCGGCGTCGAGCACGACCATGACCGTGGCGTCGGGCACGTCGACGCCCACCTCGATGACCGTGGTCGAGACGAGCACGGGCGCGGCGCCCGACGCGAAGTCGGCGAACGCTCGCTCCTTGTCGTCGGGCGCCATGCGACCGTGCAGCACGCCGATGCCGACGCCCGCGAGGTCGGGGCGCGCCCGCAGCTCCTGCGCGACGTCGAGCACCGCGCGCAGCGGGCGACGCTGCGCGGCGTCGGACGCGTCGGACGCGTCGGCCGCGTCGGTCACGAGGTCGGTGCCGTCCTCCTCGACCGCTCGCGCGGCGGCCGCCGCGTCGTCGTCGCCGTCGATGCGCGGGCACACCACGTAGGCGCGGCCGCCGCCGCCGACCTCCTCGCGCACGCGCTGCCACGTGCGGTCGGTCCACCGCGGGTTGTCGGCCGGCACGACGTGCGTCGTGATGCCCTGGCGCCCGGCGGGCAGCTGGTCGAGCACCGACGTCTCGAGGTCGCCGAACACGGTCATCGCGACGGTCCGCGGGATGGGGGTCGCGGTCATCACGAGCGTGTGGGGCGTGCGCGCGGCCTTGGCGCGCAGCGCGTCGCGCTGCTCGACGCCGAACCGGTGCTGCTCGTCGACCACGACGAGGCCGAGGTCGGCGAACTGCACGTGCTCCGAGAGCAGCGCGTGCGTGCCGACGACGATGCCCGCGGCGCCGCTCGCGGCGTCGAGCATCGCCTCACGGCGCGCCGCGGTCGGCAGCGACCCGGTGAGCAGCGCGACGCGCGTCGCGTCGCTCGCACCGCCGAGGAACCCGCCGTCGGCGAGGTCGCCGAGCATCCCGCGCAGCGTGCGCGCGTGCTGCGCGGCGAGCACCTCGGTGGGTGCGAGCAGCGCGGCCTGCCCGCCCGCGTCGACCACCTGGAGCATCGCGCGCAGCGCGACCACGGTCTTGCCCGAGCCGACCTCGCCCTGCAGGAGGCGCTGCATGGGGCGCGCCGCCGCGAGCTCGGCGGCGATCTCGTCACCGACGGCGCGCTGCCCGTCGGTCAGCGTGAACGGCAGGCGCGCGTCGAACGCGTCGAGCAGCCCGCCGGCCCGGGGCGGGCGCGCGACGGCCTCGGTGCGGGCCACGCGCGCGCGGCGGCGCGCGAGCTCGGCCTGCAGCACGAGCGCCTCCTCGTAGCGCAGCCGCGCGCGGCCGCGCCGCCACTGCGCCTCGTCGTGCGGCACGTGCACGAGGCGCAGCGCCTCCAGGAGCGTGGGCAGGTCGTCGCGCTCGCGCAGGTGCGCCGGCACGGGGTCGGGGACGTCCTCCTCGCGCAGCGGGTCGAGGACCGCGCGCACCGCCTTGCCGACCTTCCACGACTCGAAGCCGGCAACCGCCGGGTACACGGGGATGGGCCGCTCGGCCTCCTCGAGCGCGGCCTCCTCGTCCTCGTCGAGGTGGCACTCGGGCTGCGTGAGCTGGAGCGTGTCGCGGTACACCGAGACGGTGCCGGTGAACAGGCCCCGCCGACCGGGGCGCAGCTGCGCCTTGCGCCACTCGAGCTTGTGGACGTTCGACGCGAAGAACGTCAGCTCGAGGCGGTGCGTGCCGTCCGTGATCGTGGCCTGCAGCAGCCCGCGGCCCTGCGACGTCGGCCGCGCCGAGCTGCGCAGGACCTCCGCCATCACCGTGACGTGCTCGCCCACGCGCAGGCTCGCGATGTCGGTCAGCGTGCCGGGCTCGGCGTACCGCCGCGGGTAGTGCCGCAGCAGGTCGCCGGTCGTGGCCAGGCCGAGCTTGGCGAGCGGCTTGGCGGTGCGCGCCCCGAACTGCTTGGCCAGGGGCACGGCGAGCGGGTCGACGGCGGTCACGTCAGTCGACCCCCGCCCACCACGCCTCGCCCGCGACGGGTCCCACCAGCAGCACCTCGAGCTCGGGGTGGGCACGGGCGACGACGTCGGCGGCGGCGCGGGCCTCGACGGCGTCGAGCCCGTGCGCGAGCGTCACCGCCTGCGCCGCGGGGACGGCGGCCACGAGACCGTCCACGACCGCCGCCAGGCCGGACGCGTCGTGCGCCGTGCCCGTGCGCAGCCGGCCGAGCGCGGCCCGCCCCGCGGCCGGGTCGACGTCGGGGTCGGCGAGCAGCGAGAGGCACGCGACGACGGCCGCGCCGTCCCCCGCCGCGGCGACGACGTCGTGGTCGCGCACGTCGGCGCCCGTCCCGGCGTCGACGACCACCGCACGGCCGGTCCGGGCGTCGGCGGTGGCGCGCGCGAGCTGGTCGGCGTCGGGCACGTCGCCGACGAGCGTCACGGCGCCGCACGTCGCGTACCAGGCCGCGAGCCCGGGCGACCGCGTGAGCACCACGAGCCCGCGGGTCTCGGGCGGCCCCTCCTCGACGCGTCGCACGACGACGCGCTCCCGGTCGGCGGCCGGGACCAGCGCGAGCACCGCGGCGGGGTCGTCGGCGTGCACGTGCGCGTGCAGCGCACCGCCCGCGTCGGCCACCGCGACCGCGTCGCCGACCCCCCGCAGCGCGCCCACGAGCCGGTCGGCGGGCACGCCGCGCACGAGCATCATGACCTCGAACGCGCCGCCCGCGCCGGGTGAGCACCCCGCCACGACCTCGGGCGACGCCGCCGGCAGCCAGGACAGGTCGACCTCTGCGCCGGTCGCGCCGCGCAGCGCCGCGACCAGCGCGTCGAGCACGACCAGCAGCGCGCACGCGCCCGCGTCGACCACGCGCGCGGCGCGCAGCACGTCGTGCGCGGCGCTCACGCGGCGCAGGTCGCCGCGCGCGGCGTCGACGGCGCCCGCGAGCAGCTCTGCGGGGTCGGGCCCGTCCGTCGGGGCGTCGTCGTCCGCGCCGACCGCCGCGCGCGCGGTCCGTGCGACGTCGCGCGCGACCGTGAGGACCGTGCCCTCCTGCGGGTCCGGCACGGCCGTCGTCGCGGCGTCGGCCGCGGCGGTCAGCGCGCGCACGAGGCGCACGGCGTCGCGCGCGGCCGGGACGGCACCGCGCTCGTCGGGCTCGTCCGGCTCGTCGGCCCGGCCGCCCTCGTCGGGCCCGTCCTCGCCGATGCCCGCGGCGAACCCGACGAGCCACTGGCTGAGGATCACGCCCGAGTTGCCGCGCGCGGACCGCGCCGCTCCGTGCGCGAACGCCGTCGCGGCGCTCTGCACGGGCACGCCCGTGACGTCGCGCACGGCGTCGCGACCGCCCGCGACCGTCAGGGCGACGTTCGAGCCGGTGTCACCGTCGGGGACGGGGAAGACGTTGACGGCGTCGATGCGGTCCCGCGCCGCCGCGCACGCCGCGGCCGCCGTCGCGGCCCAGCCGCGCACGAGATCGACGTCCAGCCGGGCACGCCGCGCGACCACGTCCACGCCGTTCCTCCTGTCCGAGTGCCTGCCGTGCCGTCCGTGCGGGCGGCGGGTCGCCGCCCGGGGGCGGCCCGGGCCGGTGCCGCCGCCGACGCGACCGCGGCCGGCCGTGACGGGTACCGTCGCAGCGCCGGGGCACGCGTCCGCCGCCGCCCCACCTTGCCGCACGGGACCCACATTTGGGTGACGTGGACGCGATGGGCTAGTCTTGCCCGGTTGCCCGGACCACGTCCGGCACCCTCACAGACCTCCGATGCACCGTCGCGCGGTCCGAGCCTCCGGGTCCGGTCCGTCGACGTGTGCGCGGGACGTGCACGACACGGGGCCGCTCGTCGGCCCGACAGGAATCAGAACCAGGAGAAGACCGTGGCTGCCAACTGCGACGTCTGCGCCAAGCGCCCGAGCTTCGGGCACAGCATCTCGCACTCGCACGTGCGCACGAAGCGGCGCTGGAACCCGAACATCCAGCGCGTGCGCGTCGTCGTCGCGGGGACGCCCAAGCGTCTCAACGTCTGCACGTCGTGCCTCAAGGCCGGCAAGGTGCAGCGCGCCGTCTGACCGAGACCCCGGCCGCCCGCACGGCGACCGGCACCCGCACGTCGAAGGCCCGTGAGCAGCGCTCACGGGCCTTCGTGCTGCCCCGGCAGCCACGGCACCGCACCCGGCGACGACGGCGGGGCACGGGCACGCGCCGTGCCGACGTACGACCCGGGGCTGACCCGCACCCGCCGCGCGACCGACCCGACCCCACCCCTGCTCCGACGACACGCGCCACCTCGGCGGGGTTGACTCGACGCGGCCCGACCCGTGGCCCGCCCGCACCGCCCCGGTGCCGGGCGGCCGGGTCCCGACGCCCGGCGGAGCGATGCGCACGACGACGACCCAGCCCGACGCGCCGGGCGCGCTCGCCGCAGGCGACCGCGCGGCGCCCGTGACCGCCCGCCGCCGGGTGGCCGCATGAGCCCCGACGCGCCGATCGACCTGCCGACCACGCTCCCCGGGCGCGTCGAGGGCGACCTCCTGCTGGGCTCCCCCGTCCCCGTCGTGCTCGCCCTCGGCGTCGCCGTCGTCCTGCTCGTGCACGCCCGCCGCGCGCACCGCGGGCCCACCCGCCGACGCACGGCCGCCGCCGTCGGCGGGGCCTCGGCGCTCGTCGCGCTCGCGGCCGTGCTGGGCGTCAACCTGTGGGTCGGGTACCTGCCGTCGGTCCAGACCGCCGCACGCTGGGTGCAGACCCGCACGTGGACGCCGCACGCCACGAGCCCCGAGGTGCCCGCGCCCCCGCACGCGCGCGACCCGCGGCACGGGCGCGTGCTCCACGTGACCGTCCCGTCGACGAGCCCGGGCGTGCCCGACTCCCCCGCCTGGGTGTACCTGCCCCCGCAGTACGACCGTCCCGGGAGCACGGCGCGCTTCCCGGTCGTCTACGCGCTGCACGGCGCGCCCGGGACGGCCGCCGACTGGTTCGCGGGCGGTCGTGCCGACGCCACGGTCGACGAGCTCGTGGCGACGGGTCACCTGCCGCCCGTGGTGGTCGTCGCGCCCGACCTCAACGCGGGGGCCGCGCCCGCGGGCACCGAGCCGCTCGACGTCCCCGGCGGGCCGCAGCTCGGCACGTACCTGCGGACCGACGTCGTCGCCTGGGCCGACCGGACGCTGCGCACGCGCGACGAGCCGGCCGGGCGCCTCGTCGTCGGGATGTCCGCCGGGTCGCTCGGCGCTCTCGTGACCGGCCTGGGGCACCCGGACGTGTTCGGCGGCGTGGTCGCGCTCATGCCGTACGCCGCGCCGGACACGCCGGCCGTGGTCGCCGACCCGCAGGCCGCGGAGCGGTCGACGCCGACGTCCGTGCTGCGTCGACGCGACCCCGCGACCGTGCAGCCGGTCTTCCTCGGCGTCCCCGGTGCCGAGTCGCCGGCCGCGGGGCAGGCGCTGGCGCGCGCGCTGCGCGACGCGCACCAGCCGACGACCCTGCGGGTGTACCCCGGGCTCGGGCACACGTGGGTCGGCGCGCGCACGATGCTGCCCTACGGGCTCGTGTGGTGCGCCGGGCAGCTCGGCTGGGTCGCGCCGTGACGCCGGCCCGCACGCTCGGCGACGCACCTCCCGGCGCCGTCCCCGCCGTCGTCCCCGGACGCACCCTGCGAACCGTCCACGTGCTGCTCGTCGTCGCCGCCGTCGCCTACGCGGGACTGCCGCTCGAGGTGCTCACGGGCTTCCCGCTCGACCCCGTCACGTCGTACCTGTCGGAGCACGCCGCGCGCGGCCAGGCGTGGCGCGGCCTCTTCGTCACCGCGGACGCGCTGGCCGGCCTCGCCGTGGCCACGGCCGGTGCGACCCTCCTGGGAGCCCGCGCCGCGACGCTGCCGGCGACCCCCGACGGCCCGCGCCGGTGGGCCGTCGTGCTCGCCGTCGCCCTCGTGGTCGCCGGTGCCGCGACCGTCGTCGACGTGCTGAGCCCGATGGCCTGCGCGCCGTCGGCCGACGCCTGGTGCGCCTCCGCCGAGGCCGCGCGCACGCTGGGCGCGCAGCACACCGTCCACGAGGTGTCGAGCAGCCTCGTGTCCCTCGCGCTCGTGGCCGCGTGCGTGGCCGCGCTCGCCCTGGTGCGCGGCGCCCGCGGCGACAGCCTCTCGCGCGTGGTGCGGCACGCGCTCGCGCCGCTCGTGGTCCTCGCGACGAGCGCGGTCGTGGGCACCATCGCCGTCGCCTCGACGCTGGGCGCCGACGCGCCGCCGGTCGGGCTGTGGCAGCGCGCGCAGACCCTCGCGGCGTGCGCGACGTTCGTCGTCCTGGTGCCGCTGCTGCGCGCCGCTCGCGTCGCGCGCCGTGCGGGCCGGCCGTGAGCGCCTCGCGCTGGCTCGTGCTGCCCGGCCTCGCCTGCCCGGCGTCGTCGTTCGACGCCGTGCGGCGCCTGCTGCCCGCGCACGTGTCGCTCGACGTGCGCGCGCACGCCCTGACCACGACCGCCGCGCAGGCGCTCGCCGACGGGCCGTACCACGGCGTGGTGGGTCACTCGCTGGGCGGGCTGCTCGCGCTGGAGGCCGCGCGAACGCACCCCGACCGGGTGCCGCGCGTGCTGCTGCTGGACCCGACGCGCCTGCACGAGCAGGGACCGCCGGCGCCGTTCCGTCGCGGCCTGCTCGCGGTGGCCCGCGCGGTGACGCGTGCGCCGGGGGCGGCACGCGCGGCGGCGCCCGTCGAGCGGCGGATCGACCGCTGGTGGGCGCGCCGCGGCGTCGTGCGGACCGCTCAGGACCGGGGGCCGGAGGCGTGGCGGCACGGCGTCGACGCGCTGGCGGCGGGCTGGGACCGCGCGGCGCGCGTCGACGCGCTCCTGGCCACGGGCCCGCCGCGCGCGGAGGTCGTGCTCGCGGTGCCGGTGCGCGGCGCCGCGCGCGAGCGCCGGGCCGACGGGCGCCTCGCGGCCCGGACGGGCGCCCGCACGGTCGCGGTGCGCCGCGCGGGCCACCTGCTCATGTGCGACCGTCCGGACGCGGTCACGGCGCTCCTCGTCGCTCTGTCGGACGGCCCCTGACCGTCCCGCGGCCGCGACGCGCGCCCGGCACGTCCGGATCGGCACGACCCCTTCAAGCGCGCGGGGCCGTGTGGCAGGGTGGACGCATGGTCGAGCAGATCGACGAGGTGACCATCCGCCCGGCGACCACCGACGACGCCGCCGGCATCGCGGGCGTGCACGTCCGCTCCTGGCAGGAGGCCTACGCGGGCATCGTGCCCGACGACTACCTGCGCGCGCTCGACCCGGCGCAGCGTGCGCAGCGCTGGGCGCAGCTGCTCGCGCAGGGCCCGGCCGACCACGTCCGCACGATCGTCGCCGAGGCGGGGCCCCGGCTGCTGGGCTTCGCGTCGTACGGTCCCGCGCGCGACGAGGACGCGCGCCGCGGCGAGCGCGAGATCTACTCGATCTACCTCGACCCGGGGACGTGGGGCCACGGCGTGGCCCGGGACCTCATGCGCACCGTGCTGTCGGAGCTCGGCGACGGCACGCCGGTGTCGCTGTGGGTGCTCGCCGACAACGCGCGCGCCCGGCACTTCTACCGGCGGCACGGGTTCACGCCCGACGGGGTCGAGCGCCTGGAGAACCGGGGCGGCGTCGACCTGCTCGAGGTGCGCTACCGCCGCGGCTGACCTCGGTCGCGGAAGTGGTCCCAGCCGGACCCCGCGGCGCGTGGCGGCTCGCCCCCGACGCGGACGAGGTCCGCCGAGCGCGTCGACACCACGCCGATGCGTCGGAACGGCTCCGGCAACGGCACGCCCGCCGGGAACGTCGCGAGCAGGCCGTGGTCCTCGCCGCCCGTCAGCAGCCACTCGGCGACGTCCGCGCCGAGCGCGTCGGCCGCCGCGGCCAGCCGTCGGGCGTCCGCAGCGAAGGCGACGCGTACGTCCTCGAGGTCGAGCGTGACCCCGCTGGCCCGCGCGAGCCGTCGGCCGTCGCGCAGGAGACCGTCCGACACGTCCATCATCGCGGTCGCGCCCGCGCGCGCGGCGTCGGGGCCTGCCGCGAGCACGGGCTCGGGCGACCGGTGGTCGGCGACGAGCCCGGGGTCGACGTCGGGTCGCTCCGCCGTGAGCAGCGCAAGGCCCGCGGCCGACCACCCGCACCGTCCCGCGTACGCCACGACGTCGCCGGCGCGGGCCCCGCTGCGCCGCACGGCCGCGCGGCCCTCGAGGTCGCCGTGCGCGGTGATCGACACCATCACGACGGGCCCGGACGACAGGTCGCCGCCCACCACGCCGACGTCGAGCGGCCGGCACGCGTCGCCGAGGCCGCGCGCGAGGCCCTCGACCCAGGACACGGGCGTCGCACCGGGCGTGACGAGACCGACGACGAGCGCGACGGGTCGGGCGCCCATCGCGACGACGTCCGCGAGGTTCTGCATCGCTGCGCGACGCCCCACGTCCTGCCCGGTCGACCAGCGCCGACGGAAGTGCACGTCCTCGACGAGCACGTCGCACGTGACGACGAACCGGCCGTCCGGCGCGGTGACGACCGCGGCGTCGTCGCCCGGCGGCACGAGCGTGCGCGACCCGACGGGTAGGTGCGGGAAGATCCGGTCGAGCAGGTCCTGCTCGGTCAGGTCGGCGACGACGGGACTCTCGGCGGGCACGCGCCCACGCTAGACCGTCCGCGGCGCACGGGGTGCACCGGGGCAGGTGCCGGTGCCGACGGCGCACCTCACCCGGGCGGGTACCGTGGCGGCGTGCTCCCGCGTCCCGTCGTCCCCGCGGCCGCCACGACCGGCGCCCTCCTGCTCCTCGCGGCCTGCGCGCCCACCGTGCCCGTGACGGCCGCGCCGTACGCGACGGACCCCGTGTGCGCGGCGGTCGTGCTGGCGACCCCCGACTCCCTCGGCGACGGCCTCGACCGCGTCGCGACCGACGCGCAGGCGACGACCGCGTGGGGCGAGCCGCGCGACGCGGTCGTGCTGCGCTGCGGCGTCGAGCCCCTCGGCCCCACGACCGAGCGGTGCGAGTCGGTGACCACGCCGAACGGGCCGACGATCGACTGGGTGATCGTCGAGGACGACGGCGACTGGACGTTCACGACCTACGGGCGCGAGCCCGCGGTGCAGCTGCTGGTGCCCGGCGCCGTGGCCGAGTCCCGGTCGACGTCGTTCGTCGACGCGCTGGGCCCGGCGGTCGCCCGCACCGAGCAGCTGCGGCAGTGCCTCTGACGCGAACCCGCCGGACCGGCGGACGCCGGGCGTGCGCGGCCGTGCGGCTCAGCGCAGCCCGGTGGGCCGCTCGAGCGCGAGCGCGAGCAGCTCGTCGACGAGCTCCGGGTAGTCCACCCCGCTGGCCTGCCACATGCGCGGGTACATCGAGTACGGCGTGAACCCGGGCATGGTGTTGATCTCGTTGACGACGACCTCGCCGTCGTCCGTCACGAACACGTCGACGCGCGCGATGCCCTCGCACCCGACCGCCTCGAACGCACGCACCGCGGCGTCCTGCACGCGCGCGACGACGTCGGCGGGCAGGTCGGCGGGGCACGCGAGCGTGACGCCGGTCTGGTCGAGGTACTTGGCGGCGAAGTCGTAGAACGTGTGGCTCGCCTCGGCGACGACGATCTCGCCCGGCAGCGACGCGCGCGGTGCCGCGCCGCCGCGTCCCCCGAGCACGCCGCACTCGACCTCTCGCCCGACGACGGCGGCCTCGACGACGACCTTGGGGTCGTGCTCGCGGGCCGCGGCGATCGCCGCGGGCAGGTCCGCCGCGTCGGCGACGCGCGTGATGCCGAGGCTCGAGCCGGCGCGCGCGGGCTTGACGAACAGCGGCAGCCCGAGGTCCGCGACGATCGTGTCGAGCACCGCCGGATCGGGGGCCGGACCCGCCGGGACCACGCGGAACGCACCGACCCGCAGGCCGGAGCCCGCGAGGACGAGCTTCATCATGTGCTTGTCCATGCCGACCGCCGACGCGAGCACGCCCGAGCCGACGTAGCGGACGTCGGCCAGCTCGAGCATGCCCTGCAGCGTGCCGTCCTCGCCGAACGGCCCGTGCAGCAGCGGGAACACGACGTCGACCGCGCCGAGCGGCGCACCGAGCCGGCCCTCGTGCAGCACCTGGACGTCGCGCTCGGCCGTGCCCTGCGGCAGCAGCACGCGCGTCGCGGTGTCCTCGACCTCGGGCAGGTGCCCGTCGCGGATCGCCCACCGGTCCGGGTCGTCGTCCGCGAGGACCCACTCGCCGCGACGCGTGATGCCGACCGCGAGCACGTCGTAGCGGTCGCGGTCGATCGCGCGCAGCACGCCGCCGGCGGTGGCGCAGCTGATCGCGTGCTCGCCGGACCGGCCGCCGAAGAGCACCATGACGCGGGGCCGACGCGGGTCGGTCGCGCCGGGGCGGGCGTCGTCGCTGAGGGGTGTGCTGGTGGCGTCCATCGCGGACCGACCCTACCGCCCGCACCGCCGCACGCCCGGCACGGCGCACGTCCGGTTCGTCACCCCCGCCACCCGCCGCCCGCTCCCGCCGCGCCGCGCCGCGGCGCACGCCCGCGCACCGGCGCGTCCGCCCGCGCGGACCGCGGGCGCGGCGGCGTCGCGCCCTCACGTAACCTGCCCGGGTGACCACCCCGGCGCCCGCCTCCCCGGACCAGTCCCCCGCCCCGCACGCGTCCGACGTGTCGCCGCGCACGCTCGCGGTGAGCGCGGGGCGCCCGCCGCGCGCGCCCGGCGGCGCGCTCAACCCGCCCGTGGTGCTGACCTCGACGTTCGTGTCGCAGGGCGCCCCGACCGCGGGCGAGCACCTCTACGGCCGCATCGGCACGCCGGCGTGGGAGCCGTTCGAGGAGGCGCTCGCGGCGCTCGAGCGCATCGACCACGTCGCGACCGGCCGCCGCACCGACGGGCCGCCGGCCACGGTGTTCGCGTCGGGCATGGCGGCGATCGACGCCGCGCTGTCGCTCGTGCCGCTCGGCGGTCGCGTCGTCGTGCCGCGGCACGCGTACCAGGTGACGCTCGTGCTGCTGCGCGAGCAGGCCGAGCGGGGCCTGCTGCGCGTCGACGCGGTCGACGTCGCCGACACCGACGCCGTCGTGGCGGCCGTCCGCGGCACCGGCGACGACGCGCCCGCGGCGCTGCTCTGGCTCGAGTCGCCGACCAACCCGATGCTCGAGGTCGCCGACGTCGCGGCGCTGGTCGCGGCGGCGCACGACGTCGGTGCGCTCGTCGTGGTCGACAGCACGTTCGCGACGCCGCTCGTGCAGCGTCCGCTCGCGCTCGGCGCCGACGTCGTCGTGCACTCCGTGACCAAGTACCTCGCGGGCCACTCGGACGTCGTGCTCGGCGCCACGGTGACGGACGACCCCGCGCTGCACGCACGCCTGGTCGCGCACCGCACGACGCACGGCGCGATCGCCGGACCGTTCGAGGTGTGGCTCGCGCTGCGCGGGCTGCGGACGCTCGCGCTGCGCGTCGAGCGCGCGCAGGCGAACGCGGGCGAGCTCGCGCGCCGGCTGGCCGCGCACCCGGGAGTCGCCGAGGTCCGCTACCCGGGCCTGCCCGGCGACCCGGGCCACGCGCGCGCGGCCGCGCAGATGGACGGCTTCGGCGCGATCATCGGGCTGCGCCCCGCGGGCGGCGCCGCGGCGGCCGACGCGCTCGTCGCGGCCGTGGCGCTGTGGGTGCCCGCGACGAGCCTCGGCGGCGTCGAGTCGACGCTCGAGCGCCGTCGCCGCTTCGCGACCGAGTCGCCCACCGTGCCCGAGGACCTCGTGCGGCTGTCGGTCGGCGTCGAGGACGTCGAGGACCTGTGGCGCGACCTCGACGCCGCGCTCGCGGCGGCGGTGCCGTCGGCCGGCTGAGCCTCCCGGCCGGACGGCCCGGGCGCGCCCTGCCGAGCGGCCGTCGGCCGGCCGCTAGACGCCCTCGGCCCGGTGCGGGCGCGCCAGCAGCAGCCCGGCGAGCTCGTCGACCGGCAGGCCCTGGTGCAGCACCTGCACGACCGCCGACGTGATGGGCATCTCGACGCCCAGCGACGTCGCGAGCTCGAGCACCGACCGGCACGACTTCACGCCCTCGGCGGTGCCGCCGGTCGCGACGACCGCGTCGTCGAGGGACATGCCACGGCCGATGTGCACGCCGAGCGTGTGGTTGCGCGAGTCGGGCGACGCGCACGTCGCCATGAGGTCGCCCATGCCCGCGAGGCCCGGGAAGGTCTCGGCGTCGGCACCGAGCGCCAGGCCGAGCCGCGTGATCTCCACGAGCCCGCGCGTGATGACCGTGGCCATCGTGTTGTAGCCCATGCCGCGGCCCTGCGAGATGCCGACCGCGAGCGCGATGACGTTCTTCACGGCGCCGCACAGCTCGACGCCCACGACGTCGGGGTTGGTGTACGGCCGGAAGTACGACGACGCGCACGCGCGCGCCACGAGCTGCGCGGTGTCGGCGCTCGTCGAGGCGACGACCGTCGCCGTCGGCTGGCGCAGCGCGATCTCGCGCGCGAGGTTGGGCCCCGACAGCACGGCCACGCGGGCGGGGTCGATCGTGAGGCTCTGCGCGACGACCTGGCTCATGCGCTGGTCGGTGTCGAGCTCGACGCCCTTCATGAGCGACACGACCACCGCGGCGTCGGGCAGCGCGTCGGCGAGCGGCGCGAGCACGTCGCGCGCCCGCTGCGACGGCACGGCGACCGCGACGACGTCCGCGCCGGCGACCGCGGCGCGCGGGTCCGTGGTCGCGGACACGCCCGCGGGGAGCTCGACACCCGGCAGGTACCGCGAGTTGCGGTGCTCGTGCGTGATCTCCTCGACGGTCGCGGCGTCGCGGCCCCACACCGTGACCGCGCAGCCCGCGTCGGCGAGCACGGCGGCGAAGGTCGTGCCCCAGCTGCCGGAGCCGAGCACGGCGGCCCGCAGGGGTGCGGCCGGCGGCGTCACGCCGCACTCCCCTCGTCGTGCGCGCCGCCGCCCGGAGCGGGCCGCCGGTGCATGTCGTGCCGCTCGGCGGGCGGCTCCTCGCCGCGGATGTCGGCGAGCATCGTCGTGATCGCCGCCATGAGGCGCTCGGTGGCCTCGCGCAGCGTCGCGGCGTCCTGGGGGCGGTCGTACAGGTCCGACAGGTCGACGGGCGGCCCGGCGACGACCGTGACCTTCTTGCGCGGGAACGGGCGCAGCAGCTTGCCGTAGCGCGGCAGCAGGTCCTGCGGCCCCCACTGGGCGACCGGGACCAGCGGGACGCGCGTCGTGAGCGCGAGCCGCGCGGCACCCGTGCGCGCCTTCATGGGCCACAGGTCGGGGTCGCGCGTGAGCGTGCCCTCGGGGAAGACCGCGACGCACTCGCCCGCCTCGAGGGCCGTGACCGCGGACCGCAGCGAGTCGCCCGCCGCGGCCGT
The DNA here is from genome assembly GCF_004535805.1 of Cellulomonas sp. HD19AZ1. Lineage (NCBI taxonomy): Bacteria > Bacillati > Actinomycetota > Actinomycetes > Micrococcales > Cellulomonadaceae > Cellulomonas > Cellulomonas sp. HD19AZ1. Next base: position 399,520 of record NZ_SPHX01000001.1, on the reverse strand, counting down.
GTCGCGGTGCACCGGGATCTGGCCCGTCGCGCGCAGGACCGGGCCGACCACGGGCACCGAGAACAGCGACGCCTTGGCGAGCACGCGCGGCACGTGGCCGTTGTCCCACAGGTAGTGGGCGAACGTCAGCGGGTCGACCTCGGTCATGTGGTTCGCGGCCGCGACGAACCCGCCCTCGACGGGCAGGTGCTCGGCACCGTGCCAGTCGGGTCGGGTCGTCGCGAACAGGAACGTGCGCACGACACGGGCGACGTTGCGGTAGGCGCGGTTGGAGCGCGACGGCGACGGCACGGGAACCGATGGTAGCCGCGTGCCGCCGCGCCCCGGACGGGCGTCCGTCAGCGGCGGACGTCGGCCTCCCGGCTGAACTGCGCGCCGAGCGCGTCGAGCTTCTCGGTGAAGTGCTCGTAGCCGCGGTCGATGAGGCTGATGCCGCGCACCGCGGACTGGCCCTTGGCCGCGAGCGCGGCGATGAGGTGGCTGAAGCCGCCGCGCAGGTCCGGCACCTCGATGTCGGCCGCGGACAGCGGCGTCGGGCCCGAGATGACGGCCGAGTGGTAGAAGTTGCGCTGCCCGAACCGGCACGGCCGCCCGCCCAGGCACTCCTTGTAGACCTGGATGGTCGCGCCCATGCCGCGCAGCGCGTCGACGAACCCGAAGCGGTTCTCGTACACGGTCTCGTGGACGATCGACAGCCCGCGCGCCTGCGTGAGCGCGACGACGAGCGGCTGCTGCCAGTCGGTCATGAAGCCCGGGTGCACGTCGGTCTCGAGCTGGATCGAGTTGAGGTCGCCGCCGGGGTGGAAGAACCGGATGCCCTCGTCGTCGATCGTGAACTCGCCGCCGACCTTGCGGAACGTGTTGAGGAACGTCGTCATCTCGGGCTGCGTCGCACCGCGCACGTAGACGTCGCCGCCGGTCGCGAGCGCGGCCGCGGCCCACGACGCGGCCTCGATGCGGTCGGACAGCGCGGTGTGCTGGAACCCGACGAGCCGGTCGACGCCCTCGATGCGGATCACGCGGTCGGTCGCGACCGAGATGATCGCGCCCATCTTCTGCAGGACGTTGATGAGGTCCATGATCTCGGGCTCGATGGCCGCGTTGGACAGCTCGGTGATGCCCTCGGCACGCACGGCGGTGAGCAGCAGTTGCTCGGTCGCCCCGACGCTCGGGTACGGCAGGGCGATCTTGGTGCCCTGCAGGCGGTGCGGGGCACGGATGTGGATGCCGTTGTGCGTCTTGTCCACGACCGCGCCGAACTGCCGCAGGATGTCGAGGTGGTAGTTGATCGGCCGGTCGCCGATCCGGCAGCCGCCGAGGTCGGGGATGAACGCCTCGCCGAGCCGGTGCAGCAGCGGGCCGCAGAACAGGATCGGGATGCGGCTCGAGCCGGCGTGCGCGTCGATGTCCGCGACGTGCGCGGACTCGACGTCCGTCGGGTCGAGCCGCAGCGTGCCGGCGTCGTCGTCGATGTCGACGCTCACGCCGTGCAGGCGCAGCAGCCCGGAGACCACGGCGACGTCACGGATCTGGGGGACGTTGCGCAGCTCGCTCGGCGTCTCGCCGAGGAGCGCGGCGACCATCGCCTTGGAGACGAAGTTCTTGGCGCCCCGGACGGTGATCTCACCGCGCAGCGGGTTGCCGCCGTCGACGTACAGCAGGTCGGTCATGTGCACATCGTCCCTCACGCGCGGGCGTGGCGACGCCATCGCGCCCCCTCGCGTCCAGCGTCCACCCAGAACCCTCACATCGCACCTCGGCGGGCGCACGGTCGTCCGTGCGCCCGCCGAGGGGTCGGGCCGCTGGTCACGCGGCCCCGGGGGCCGTGTCAGGCCGTCTGCGTGGGACCCAGGCCGAGCGGCACGACCGGGCGCGCGGGACGCACCGGCACCGGCGGCAGGTGCTTGGCCGGCAGGGTCGCCGGGCGCCACGCCTCGCGGCGCTGCTCGAACTGCGTGATCTCGTCGGCGTGCTGCAGCGTCAGGCCGATGTCGTCGAGCCCCTCCATGAGGCGCCACCGCGTGTAGTCGTCCACCTGGAACGGCACGACGACGTCGTCGCACGTGACCGTCCGCGCGTCGAGGTCGACCGTCACCTCGGTGCCCGGACGCGTCTCGAGGACCTTCCACAGCAGCTCGACGTCCTCCTGCGCGACCTGCGCCGCGAGGAGCCCCTGCTTGCCCGAGTTGCCGCGGAAGATGTCCGCGAACCGCGAGGAGATCACGACGCGGAAGCCGTAGTCCTTGAGCGCCCACACGGCGTGCTCGCGCGACGAGCCGGTGCCGAAGTCGGGGCCGGCCACGAGGACCGACGCCGACCGGTAGGCGTCCTGGTTGAGGACGAACTCCGGGTCGCCGCGCCACGCCGCGAACAGCGCGTCCTCGAACCCCGTGCGCGTGACGCGCTTGAGGTAGACGGCCGGGATGATCTGGTCGGTGTCGACGTTGCTGCGGCGCAGCGGGACGCCGACCCCGGTGTGCTGGGTGAACTTCTCCATGATGAGCCTGCCTGTCGGGGGGTCGCGGGGGCGTCAGACGGTCTGCAGCGTGGCGTCGGGCGCCAGCGGGCTGCCGTCGGGCACGGGCACGTCGTCGCCGAGGTCGGCGACCGAGGACAGCGTGCCGCGGATCGCGGTGGCGGCCGCGACGAGCGGCGACACGAGGTGCGTGCGCCCGCCCTTGCCCTGCCGGCCCTCGAAGTTGCGGTTCGACGTCGACGCCGAGCGCTCCCCCGGTGCGAGCTGGTCGGGGTTCATGCCCAGGCACATCGAGCAGCCGGCGTTGCGCCACTCGGCACCGAAGTCGAGGAAGATCTTGTCGAGCCCCTCGGCCTCGGCCTGCAGCCGCACGCGCGCCGACGCGGGCACGACCAGCACGCGGACGTCCTCGTGCTTGGTGCGGTCCTTGACGAGCTTGGCGACGGCCCGCAGGTCCTCGATGCGCCCGTTGGTGCACGAGCCGATGAAGACCGTGTCGACCTTGATGTCACGCAGCGGCTGCCCGGGCGTCAGGCCCATGTACTCGATCGCGCGCTCGGCGGCGACGCGCTCGTTGGCGTCGGCGATCTCCTCGGGCACGGGCACGCGTCCCGACAGCGGCAGGCCCTGGCCGGGGTTGGTGCCCCACGTGACGAACGGCTCGAGGTCGGCGGCCTCGAGCACGACCTCGGCGTCGAACTGCGCGTCGTCGTCGGTGCGCAGCGTGCGCCAGTACTCGACCGCGGCGTCCCAGTCGGCGCCCTCGGGCGCGTGCGGGCGGCCCTGGAGGTACTCGAACGTGGTCTCGTCGGGCGCGATCATGCCCGCGCGCGCACCGGCCTCGATGGACATGTTGCAGACCGTCATGCGGCCCTCCATCGACAGGCTGCGGATCGCCTCGCCGCGGTACTCCAGGACGTACCCCTGCCCGCCACCGGTCCCGATCTTCGCGATGACGGCGAGGATGATGTCCTTGGCCGTCGCGCCGATGGGCAGCGCGCCGTTCACGGTGATCGCCATGGTCTTGAACGGCGCGAGCGGCAGCGTCTGCGTCGCGAGCACGTGCTCGACCTCGGACGTGCCGATGCCGAACGCGAGCGCGCCGAACGCGCCGTGCGTCGACGTGTGGGAGTCGCCGCAGACGACCGTGAGGCCGGGCTGCGTGAGCCCGAGCTGCGGGCCGACCTGGTGCACGATGCCCTGGTCCGCGTCGCCGAGCGAGTGGATGCGCACGCCGAACTCGGCGGCGTTGGCGCGCAGCGTCTCGATCTGCGTGCGGCTCGTCGCGTCGGCGATGGGCCGGTCGATGTCGAGCGTGGGCGTGTTGTGGTCCTCGGTCGCGAGCGTGAGGTCGGGGCGCCGCACGGGACGACCCGCGAGCCGCAGACCCTCGAACGCCTGCGGGCTCGTGACCTCGTGCACGAGGTGCAGGTCGATGTACAGCAGGTCGGGTGCGCCGTCCGTGCCGCGCCGCACGACGTGCGCGTCCCAGACCTTCTCCGCGAGCGTGCGGGCCATGTCAGTTCGTTTCCTCTCGTCCGGGGCGGGGGCCTCCCGGTGTGGCTGTCGACCTCGTCGCCGGGGGGTGTGTCGCCCTCCGGCTTGCATCTCAGCCTGCGAGACGCCAATATCGACCTATGGACAACTCTAGCGGAGTCGGCGTCCTGGACAAGGCCGCGTCGGTGCTGAGCGCTCTGGAGGCCGGACCCGCGACCCTCGCACAGCTGGTCGCCGCCACCCATCTTGCCCGCCCGACGGCCCACCGGCTGGCCGTCGCGCTCGAGCACCACCGCCTGGTCGCCCGCGACCTGCAGGGTCGGTTCGTGCTCGGGCCCCGTCTCTCCGAGCTCGCGACCGCCGCGGGCGAGGACCGGCTGCTCGCGGCCGCGGGCCCCGTGCTCACGCTCCTGCGCGATCACACGGGCGAGAGCGCGCAGCTCTACCGCCGCCAGGGCGACCAGCGCATCTGCGTCGCCGCCGCCGAGCGGCCGATCGGGCTGCGCGACTCGATCCCCGTGGGCGCGACGCTCACGATGCAGGCCGGGTCGGCCGCGCAGGTCCTGCTCGCGTGGGAGGAGCCCGACCGGCTGCACCGCGGCCTGCAGGGCGCCAAGTTCACCGCGACGATCCTGTCGGGTGTGCGGCGCCGCGGCTGGGCGCAGTCGGTGTCGGAGCGCGAGGTGGGCGTCGCGTCGGTCTCGGCGCCCGTGCGCGGCCCGTCGGGGCGCGTCGTCGCCGCCGTGTCCGTGTCGGGCCCCCTCGAGCGCCTGTCGCGCCAGCCGGGCCGGCTCCACGCCGCCGCGGTCGTCTCGGCCGCCAACCGCCTCACCGAGGTGCTGCGGCGCACCGCCGACTGAGCACGTCGCTACCGGCCCCGTCGCGGGCGTCCCGACCACGGTCGGAGCGCCCTCGGCGGGGCCGGTCCGTCCTCGGGCGGCCCGGACGTGGGACACGACGCGTCGCACCCCGCGGGAGAGGCACGCCCCCGGGGTGCGACGTCACGGGACACGACGCCCCGAGGGCGCGCAGCACCCGGCACGCAGTGAAGCGGACACGAAGAAGACCCGGTCACCTGTGGTGACCGGGCCTTCGACCGTACCCCCGACCGGATTCGAACCGGCGCTACCGCCGTGAGAGGGCGGCGTGCTAGGCCGCTACACAACGGGGGCCTTGCTCACGTCCCGAAGGCCGTGTGCCGAGTGAGCACTCTACCCGATGACCTCGCCGAGTCGAAACTCGCCGTGGCCCACGGACCCACCACCAGGATGGACGCGCTCGTGCAGCACGAAGAGCCGAAGCTCTCCGTGCAAACGCTGGGGTACCAGGACTCGAACCTAGACTAACTGAACCAGAATCAGTCGTGCTGCCAATTACACCATACCCCAAGGGCTGTGACCTGCCCCGACGGGGAAACCACGGCTCCTGCGGTGCGCGCCTCGCGGCCTCGCACCGGCCGTGAACATTACCCGAGCCGAGGGCGTGCGGTCCAACCGGCCCGGGGTGGTGCGGATCACGTCACGGGACCGTCCGTCACCGGGCCGCGACGCACGTCACACCGACGGGATGTCGGCGACCTCGGAGACGTCGTACCAGAGCAGGTCGCGTTCCTCGAGCCGCTCGAGCGCCGCCTCGTCGCCGTCCACGACGGCCCGCACGTCGGCGGCGGCCTCGGGCTCGTCGACGTGCACGCTGACGACCGCCGCAAGGTCCACGGCCGCCGTCAGCTCGACCGCCGACGGCACCGGAGGATCGGTCAGGGCGCGCACCGCGGCGTCGGGCACGTCGGCGGCCACGACCACGCGCAGCGGCGGCGCGTCCGGGCTGCCGGCGACACGCACGAGGGAGTCGTCGGCCGCGCCCGCCTGCGCGGCGTACTCCCACCCTTCCTCGTCCTCGTCGGGCCACGTCGCGCGCAGCTGCGGCGTCACGGCGTGCGCGACGCGCGGGGTCAGGAGCACGGGCGACCCGTGCTGCAGCTCGTCGAGGGTCACGGGCAGGTAGACGCGCACGGGACCAGTGTGCCGCCGCGCGGCGTCAGGCGACGGGGACGCGCACCTCCGGCGCGTCGACCGTCAGCCCCGCGACGACCTCGGCCGCGAGCGCCGCGACGCTGCGCCGCGCGGGCGACCCGGGCGCCACCTCGCGCAGCGCTCGCCCCTCGAGCATCGCGGCGTCGACCGCGGCACGGTCCTCGGGCACGAGCACGACGTCCTGCACACCGGCGTACCGCGCGAGCGCCGCCGCCACGGCCTCCCCCGGTCGCGCACCGGCCACCGTCGGGCGCACGCGGTTGACGACGACGCGGCGCGTCGTGGCGAGCCCGGCGTCGGCCGCGTCCCCGAGCGCCCGCACGAGGCGCTGGACGCCGACCGGGTCGGCCGCGCCGACCACGACGACGAGGTCCGCCTGCTCGAGCGCCGTGAGCGTGGCCGCGTTGCGCGCGGGTGCACGCGTGTCGTAGCTGAGCACCTCGTCCTGCTCGAGGCAGAACCCGGTGTCGACCACCGTCAGGTCGGCGAGACCACGTGCCTGGCCGAGGACGACCTCGAGCGAACTGCCGGGCAGCTCGGGCCACCGGTCGGCCCGGGCGATGCCCGACAGCAGGCGCAGGTCGGGCAGCACGACGGGCGCGAGCCGCGCCAGCGTCGGCAGGTCGAGCGCGCCCTGGCCGGCGGCGCGCGCCGCCGCCGCGAGCCCGGGCGCCTCGTCGAGGACGCCGAGCACCTGCCCCACGACCCCGCCGTACGTGTCGGCGTCGACGAGGAGCGTGGCGCGCCCCAGCGCCGCGATCTCGGCCGCCAGGTTCACCGCGACGAACGTCCGCCCGGGCGCGCCGGTGGGCCCCCACACCGCGACGGTCGCACCGCGGCGCGTCGCCGCGACGGGCACGGGCTCGGCGACCACGGGCGGGCCGTCCCCCAGCACCCCGAGCGCACGGCTCACGACGTCGGCGCCGTCGTCGTCGGCCGCGACGTCGACGACGACGTCGGCGCCGTGCGCCGCGAGCCGCTCGGCCAGCCAGGGCCGCGCCGGGTCGCCCAGGCCGACGACGCGCACGCCGCAGCGGTGCAGCACCGCGACCGCCTCACGGTCGAGCCGGTCGAGGTCGCCCGACACCACCGCGAGACCGCCGAGCCCGGCCTCGGCGGCCGCGAGCAGCTCGGTGAGGTCGGCGCAGCGCCGCGTGACGGACAGCAGCCCGCCCGATCCCTCGACGGCCTGCACGATCGCCGTCTCCGCGGCCCCCTGCACCGCGCACAGCACCCCGACGCCCACGTCAGGCCCCCGGCACCGGCACGACGCCGACGGTGCCCTCGCCGGCCAGCGCGCCCAGGACGGTCGAGAGCTCGGAGCGCGGCACGAGGACGTGCACGGTCCGTGCCCCGCCGGCGGCGAACGCGCCGTCCGACGTGCTGAGCTCGGCGACCGTCAGGCCGTCCGCTAGCTGCTCGGGCGCCGCCCTGCCCGTCTCCGCGACGTCGGCCGGCGTCCACCACAGGTCGACCCGCCCACCGGCGACCAGCCCGCTGGGCGCCGGCCCCGTGAGCGGCACGGGCACGGCGCGCACGTCGAGCTCGGCGGCCGCGCCGACCGCGGCCGACGGCACGAGCTCGCCGCCGCCGACGGTGCGCAGCAGCACCGCGTCGGGCGGCAGGGGGCGGTCGGCACGCAGGTAGGCCTCCACGTCGTCGCCGAGCCGGACGTCCGCGACGACCATCGCGTCGGCCGTCAGCGCGGCGCCCGGCACGAGCGCGTCGCGGGCGACGTACACCGGCACGGTGCGCTGGGCGTCGGTCACGACCCAGCTGCCCAGCGCGACCGATCCCGCGATGAGCGCGATCCCCACGAGCAGGCGCGGGTCGCGCCAGCCCGGCCGGCGGACGCGCGCGGCGACGGGGGTGGGCAGGTCGAGCACGGAGGTGTCCACGGCGGCTCCTGGTCGGTCGGGTCGAACGGGTGGCGCACCCGCGCCCTCGGCGCCCGGGCACGGACGGCGAGGAGCGGCGGATGAGGGTCGAGTGTGGCGCGTCGGCGCGGCGCCCGGGGATGCGGAGGCCAGGCCTGTGGACGACTGCCGATCGGCGCGTGCCCGTGCGAGACTGCCGCCATGGCACCGCGGTTCCTCACGCTCGCCGACGTGTCCGAGATCCTCAACGTCTCGGCGCCGCAGGCGTACGCGCTCGTGCGGTCGGGCGAGCTGCCCGCGATCCAGATCGGCGGCCGCATGCAGTGGCGCGTCGAGGCGTCCGAGCTCGAGCGGTACATCGAGCGCATGTACGCCGAGACGCGCGCACGCAACGCGCACGGCGCGACCTCCGACGGCGCCGTCTGACCCGTTCACGCGCTCGGAGGCTGCCTCCCCGGGCCGTCGTCGCGCGGTCCCCCCGGCCGAGCCCGCGCGCCCGTGCGGCCTCATCGCGAGACGACCGCCAGCACCGCGCCGAACGGCACCACGGCGACGCGCGAGGCGGGCGCCTCGAGCGCGACGTCGACGTGGTCCGCACCGACCCTCTCGAGGCGGCCGACGAGGGTGGCCGCCTCGGTGCGGACCGACGCGACGACGCGGTCGCGCGCCAGCGCCCGCAGCACGTGGCCGAGCCCCAGGGCTGACGCGGTCCGCGTCGCGGGCGGGGCGACGTGGGCACCCACGCCCTCGACGACGCGGACGGCCGCCGTGGGCACGACGGCGCGCCGCCCGACCCCGAGGTCGACGAGCAGCCACTCGTCCGCGGCCTCGACGAGGAGGCCGTCGACGGCGTCACCGCCCCCGGTCACGACGCGCACCCCGCTCCCCACCGAGGCGCGCAGGCGGTCGACCAGCCGGACCCGTGACCGCTCGGCACGCGTGAGCTCGGCGACGTCCCAGCGGGCGTCCTGCTCGCGGCCGGCCGCGAGCTGCGCCTCGAGGTCGGCGAACAGCTGCTCCCAGCGACCTGGGAGGGGCTGCCGCACCGGGTGGTCGCTCGTCACGCGCCGGACCTTACTGGACATATCCCCCCGCATGGACTACACCTAACGGCACCTCGCTTCATCAAACGACATCAAACGACACCATCAGGGGAGATGCCACGTGGAGACGACGACGACACCCACCCGATCGGGCGCCCGCCGTCCGGTCGTCGCGGCGACGACCCTCCTGCTGACGGGGACGGCCGCGCTCGCCGTCGCGCTGCTCCTCGCGTGGTGGTCGCTCGACCAGGTCACGAGCACGCGCCTGTGGCGGGTCGAGTCGTTCGTGGGCCCGGGCGTGGTGACGGCCGGGGCGGCCGCCGCGGCGTGGGTGGGGGCCTCCGCGCTGGCCGCCGCCGTCTGCGCGCTCGCGCGGGCGACGGGTGGCGTCTGGCGCTCCGGCGAGCGCGTGGTGCAGCGCTGGGCGCCCGGGCTCGTGCGCCGTTCGCTCGCGCTCGCCGTGGCCGCGGGCGTCGGGCTCGGAGCCGCCACCGGCGCGCACGCGACCACCGACGCCGCTCCCCCGGCCGCCGCCGTCACGACCGTCGTCGACCTGGGGTGGGCACCCACGGACGCACCGGGCACCGTCGGTGCGCCTTCACGGACCCACGACGCCACGCAGGGGCGCACGCCGTCCCCTCCGGCGCCCGCGAAGCGCGCGGACGGCGACGACGCGTCCCCCGCGCACGGCCGCACCGCCACGCACGACGACCCCGACGAGGCTCGCTCCGACGCACCGGCCGCCGTGGCCGGGAACGCGCGTGACGCGGCGCCCAGCGCCACGGAGGCGTCGGACGGGCCGTCCGGCGCCTCGCCCGGGGACCCGTCAACGCTCACTACCTTCGAGCACGACACGGAGGGGACGGTCGTCGTGGCCGTCGGTGACAGCCTCTGGGCCGTCGCGGCACGTCAGCTCGGGCCCGGCGCCACGGACGCGCAGATCGCCGCGGAGTGGCCGCGCTGGTACCGCGCCAACGAGGCCACGATCGGGCCGGACCCCGACGTCCTGCGTCCCGGCCAGGTGCTGCGCGCCCCCGGCCCGCTCGAGGGGGCCGCCCGATGAGCGAGCTCTCGCACGACGACCTCCCGACGCCGCTCGAGGCCGTCTTCGCCGCACGGGACACCGCGCGGGCCGCGCACCTGGTCGCGCCCGCCCCGGACGTGACCGTCGCCCACCGGGCAGGACCGCCGCCCGACGCACCCGGCGCCGCCCACGGGTCTCGACCCCGCCTGCGCCTGGTCCCGGCGCCCGAGCCCGCCGCCGTGCGTGCGGCACCGCGGGCCGAGCCGCCGCCGACCCTGACCGAGCGCGTCCGGCGACTCTCGGTCGTGGACCGCTCGCTGGTGGTCGACGAGGACGACAGGGGCGCGCCTCCCACGACCGACCCACGGCGGTTCGCGCACGGGGTGGGCATCGCGTGCGTGGAGGCGGCGCTCGGGCGGCGCCCGGCGGCCCAGCTCGCGCGATGGGTCGCGCCGGGCGTGCTGGACTCGCTGCAGCGGCGCGCCGACCTCGTGCGCCGCACCGGCGTGCTGACCCACGCGCGCCAGCCGGCGGCTCGCCGGGTGCGCGTGTGCGCGGTCGACCCGCACGCGGCCGAGGCGTGCCTCGTGGTCGACGACGGCGTCCGCGTCCGCGCCGTGGCGCTGCGGATCGAGGCGCACCGCGGGACGTGGCGCGTCACGACGCTCGACATCGGCTGACCCGCCCGAGCACGACGACGCCCGCCGCGGGTCTCCCCGCGGCGGGCGTCGTCACGTGGTCAGCGCTTGCGCTGGCCCTTGGCCTTCTTGCGACGGTCCGCGCGGTTGCCGTCGCCCGAGGCGGCGCTGCGGGCGGGGGCGCCGTCCTCGCCGCTCGTGACGACCGCGCCGTCACCGTCGGCCGACGGGGCCGTGTACTGCAGCGGCGTCCGCTCGGCCGGGCCGTCGAGCCCCTTGGCGACCAGTCGCCCCTCGCCCGCGTCCGCCGGGGCGGGCCGCTGCGCGGCCGCCGCGGCACCCGCAGAACCCGCCGCGAGCGCGGCCGAGTCGGCGCTGACGACCGGCGCACCCGGCGTCGCGGCGTCCGTGGGCTCCTGGACCTGCACCTCGAGGTTGTAGAGGTACTGGACCGACTCCTCCTTGATGGCGTCGGTCATCGCGTTGAACAGCTGGAAGCCCTCGCGCTGGTACTCGACCAGCGGGTCGCGCTGCGCCATCGCCCGCAGCCCGATGCCCTCCTTGAGGTAGTCCATCTCGTAGAGGTGCTCGCGCCACTTGCGGTCGAGGACCGACAGCACGACGCGCCGCTCGAGCTGGCGCATGTTCGCCTCGCCCAGCTGGGCCTCGCGCTCGGCGTACGCGTGCTCCGCGTCCGAGAGCACCTCACGCAGGATGAGCTCGGACGACAGGCGCGTCTCGCCGCCGGCCTGCTCGACGACCTCCTCGGGCGTGATCGTGATCGGGAACACGCCCCGCAGCGACGTCCACAGCGCCTCGAGGTCCCAGTCCTCGGGGCGCCCCTCGGCGGTCGCGAGCTGCACGTAGTCCGTCAGCACGTCGGTGCGGAAGTGCGCGACCTGCTCCTGCAGGTCCTCCCCCTCGAGCACGCGCCGCCGCTGGTCGTAGATGACCTCGCGCTGGCGGGACATGACGTCGTCGTACTTGAGGACGTTCTTGCGGATCTCGAAGTTGCGCGCCTCGACCTGCGACTGCGCGGACTGGATGCCCCGCGTCACGATCTTCGACTCGAGCGGCATGTCCTCGGGGAAGCCCGCGCGCGTCATCATCGACTCGGCCAGCCCGGAGTTGAACAGGCGCATGAGGTCGTCCTGCATCGACAGGTAGAACCGCGACTCGCCGGGGTCGCCCTGACGGCCCGAGCGGCCGCGCAGCTGGTTGTCGATGCGGCGCGACTCGTGGCGCTCGGTGCCCAACACGTACAGGCCGCCGAGCTCGGTGACCTCCTCGTGCTCGGCCGCGACCGACGCCTTCGCCTTCTCGAGCACCTCGGGCCACGCGGCCTCGTACTCCTCCGCGTTCTCGGCGGGGTCGAGACCGCGCTGCGCCATCTCCGCGATCGCGGTGAACTCGGCGTTGCCGCCGAGCATGATGTCGGTGCCTCGACCGGCCATGTTCGTGGCGACCGTGACGGCGCCCTTGCGGCCGGCCTGCGCGACGATCGCGGCCTCCCGGGCGTGCTGCTTGGCGTTGAGGACCTCGTGCGGCACGCCCTGCTTCTTGAGCTTGGCGGACAGCAGCTCGGACTTCTCGACGCTCGTCGTGCCCACGAGGACGGGCTGACCCTTGGCGTGCCGCTCGACGATGTCGGCGACGACCGCGTCGAACTTGCCCTCCTCGCTCTTGTAGACGAGGTCCTTCTGGTCGATGCGGACCATGTCCCGGTTGGTGGGGATCGGGACGACGCCGAGCTTGTAGGTGCCCTGGAACTCGGCCGCCTCGGTCTCGGCGGTACCCGTCATGCCGCCGAGCTTGCTGTAGAGGCGGAAGTAGTTCTGCAGCGTGATCGTGGCGAGCGTCTGGTTCTCGGCCTTGATGGCCACGCCCTCCTTCGCCTCGATGGCCTGGTGCATGCCCTCGTTGTAGCGACGGCCGGGCAGGATGCGGCCCGTGTGCTCGTCGACGATGAGCACCTCGCCGTTGAGGACGACGTAGTCCTTGTCGCGGCGGAACAGCTCCTTGGCCTTGATGGCGTTGTTGAGGAACCCGATGAGCGGCGTGTTGAGCGACTCGTAGAGGTTGTCGATGCCGAGGTAGTCCTCGACGCGCGCGATGCCCGGCTCGAGCACGCCGACCGTGCGCTTCTTCTCGTCCACCTCGTAGTCGCGCTCGCGCTCGAGGCGGCGCACGACCTTGGCGAACTCGCCGTACCAGCGGTTCGCGTCGCCCGACGCCGGGCCCGAGATGATGAGCGGCGTGCGGGCCTCGTCGATGAGGATCGAGTCGACCTCGTCGACGATCGCGAAGTGGTGGCCGCGCTGCACGAGGTCGTCGACGCTCCACGCCATGTTGTCGCGCAGGTAGTCGAAGCCGAACTCGTTGTTCGTGCCGTACGTGATGTCCGCGGCGTACTGCTCGCGGCGCTGCGCCGGCGTGAGGTTCGACAGGATCGTGCCGGTCGTCAGCCCGAGGAAGCGGTAGACCCGCCCCATGAGGTCGGCCTGGTAGCCGGCGAGGTAGTCGTTGACCGTGACGACGTGCACGCCCTTGCCGGTCAGCGCGTTGAGGTAGGCGGGCGCGGTCGCGACGAGGGTCTTGCCCTCACCGGTCTTCATCTCGGCGATGTTGCCGAGGTGCAGCGCGGCGCCGCCCATGAGCTGGACGTCGAAGTGCCGCTGCCCGAGCGTGCGGCGCGACGCCTCGCGCACCGCGGCGAACGCCTCGGGCAGCAGGTCGTCGAGCTTCTCGCCGTCGGCGAGCCGGGCGCGGAACCGGTCGGTCTCCTCGCGCAGCTCGGCGTCGGACAGCGACAGGAAGCTGTCCTCCAGCGCGTTGACCTGGGCGGCGATGCCGGACAGCTTCTTGAGGATCCGCCCCTCGCCCAGCCGGAGGACCTTCTCGAGGATCGCCGTCACGCAACTCTCCCGACGTCGTTGGCGCCCGTCCGCTCGCGGCATCGGGGCGGCGCATGTCACCCGACCGCTCGGCCGGGGCCCGACCATCGTAGGCGAGCCGCGCGACCTGCGTGAGCGTCCCTCAGGGCGCGGTCGGCCGGAGCGCGCCGGCGAGGGGTGCGACGAGGTCGCCCGCCGCGTCCGGGCCCGTGCGCACGTCGTCGAGCCCGAGCCACCGCACGACCGACCACAGCTCGGCGGCGAGCTCGTGCGCGACCTCGCCGTCGGCGGGCGCACCGGCGGCCACGTCGCCCGCCGGGCCGGGCGCACGGTGGGCGGCGTGGACGCGCAGCACGCCGTCACGCCGGTCGGCCTTGAGGTCGACGAGCGCGACGAGCCGGTCCCCCAGCAGGAACGGCAGCACGTAGTAGCCCCACACGCGCGCGTGCGCCGGCGTGTAGATCTCGATGCGGTACCGCAGGCCGAACAGCGACTCGGTGCGCGTGCGCTCCCAGACGAGGGGGTCGAACGGGCTCAGCAGCGTGCGGCCCTGCGCACGTCGCGGGACCGTCGCGTCGCGGTGGCGGTACAGCGGCCCACGCCAGCCCGCCACCTCGACCGGGACGAGCGTGCCGTCGTCGACCAGCTCGGCGACCACCGCGTGCGTCGGGGCGAGCGCCGTGCGCCAGTGGTCCGCGAGGCAGCGCACGCTCGCGACGCCGTGCGCGCGCGCCGCCTGCTCGACCAGCCGTCGGCGCGCGGTGGGCTCGTCGACCGGGGGCGCCGCGAGCACGTCGGGCGGGAGCACGCGGTCGGGACGGTCGTAGCGCCGCTCGAACTGCGCGTTGCGTCCGGCGCTGGTGAGCTCGCCGACGAGGAACAGGTGCTCGAGGGCGCGCTTGGCGTCGGTCCACGCCCAGCCCCACGCCTGCGCGCGGCGGCCGTCGCCGCCGAGCACGGCCCGCACCTCGCGCGCGGTCAGGGGCCCGCGCTCGTCGATCACCGCGCGGACGCGCGCGACCTCGGGCGCGTCTGCGATGGGGACGCCGTGCAGGGCGTCGCCGCGGCGCTCGACGCGCGCACGGTTCGCGGCCTGCTTGAACGCCAGGTCCCGGAACGTCGCGGGCGGCACGAACGAGGCCTCGTGCGCCCACGTCTCGACCAGCCGGCGCGGCGGGCGCGACGTCGCGCGGTCGAGCGCCGTGACGTCCCACGGGCCGACCCGCGCGTAGACCGGCATCAGGTGCGCGCGCGCGAGCACGTTGACCGAGTCGATCTGCAGCAGCCCCAGCCGGTCGACGACCTGCTGGAGCGCGCGCGTGCCGGCGGGCGTCGGGCGCTCGGGGCGGCGGCGGTGCAGCCCCGACGCGCGCAGCACGGCCCGGCGGGCCTGCGCGGGCGTGAGCCGCTCGGTCGGTGGCACGCGGGTCATGCGCCGATCCTGCCGGTCACCACCGACACCGGGCCGGGCGCACGTGCGGGGACGGTCGGCGACCGTCCCCGCACGTCGCGCGGCGCAGCCCGCGTCAGCCCGCGGCGGCCTGCGTCGTGGCGACCGGCACGTCGAGCTTGATCACCCCGTAGCTCCAGCCGCGCCGACGGTAGGCCACCGACGGCTGCGCGGTCTCGGCGTCGACGAACAGGAAGAAGTCGTGCCCGACGAGCTCCATCTCGTACAGCGCGTCGTCGACCGTCATCGGCTCGGCCCGGTGGACCTTCTCGCGGATCAGCACCGGCGAGTCGCCGAGCGGCGTCTCGACGACGCCGTCCGGCCCGGGCTCGGGTGCGGCGTCCGCCTCCTCCTGCGGGGGGCTCGGCGGACGCACGTCGACGGGCGTCAGCGGAGTGTGGTTGCGGTGGTCCTTGCGCCGGTCGCGCGCGCGCCGCAGCCGCTCGAGCAGGCGCCCCATCGCGATGTCCAGGGCCGCGTACGCGTCGTCCGCGCACGCCTCCGCCCGGATCACGGGCCCCTTGTCGATCACCGTGAGCTCGACCTTCTCGCTGCTGCCCGACTGCTTGTGGCTCGCCTCGTGCGAGACGAGCACGTCGACGCGCTGCGCGCGGGGGGCCAGCTGCTCGATCTTCGCGAGCTTGTTCGCGAGGTGCTCGCGGTACCGCGTCGTCACCTCGGTGTGCCGGCCTGCAACCACGATCTCCATGTGGGCCTCCTGAGAGGTCGGGGGCGGGCGCCGCCCGCCCGGACGAGTACGTCTGCGGCCCCACGACGGGGGCACGGGCGGCATCACCTCCTCCGCGCGCACGCACCACCGCTCGACTGCTGCGGCGGGCGCCTCGCGGCGTCGTTCCCAGGACCCCACGCTATCCCGAGCGGGCACCGGAACGCACATGCGCCACGGCCGTCCGGGGGACCCTCGCGGCCGCCGGGTCGTCCGGCGACGGCGTCGCGGCGAGCGTGCACGCGGCCCGCACGCGGGCGCTGGCGGCGACGAGCGCGGCGTGGCACGCGGCGAGGGTCGCACCCGTGGTCAGGACGTCGTCGACCAGCACGACCTCCCGCCCCCGGACCGCCCTCGCCCGGCGCACGCGGACGCGCCCGACGAGCGCCGCGCCGCGCGCCCGCGCCCCGAGGCCGGCGAGGTCGGGGCCCGCTGCCCGCACGAGGGGCGCGGCGCGGCGCGCCTCGACGCCGACGTCGCGCAGCCCCGCGGCGACGGCGCCCGCGAGCACGTCCACGGGGGCCCGGCCGCGGCGCCGGCGCGCCGCGGCGGACGACGGCACCGCGACGACGAGCACGGCACCCGCCACCCGCCGGGCACCGGCCTGCGACGCCGACGCCCGGCGTCCCGACGGGCGCGACGCCGACGGCACCGACGGGTCCGACCCGCCGCGGTCCGCCGCGCCGCCGAGGTGCCGACCCGTCCGGCGCAGCGCCGCCGCGAACGGACGGTCGAGGTCGGCGCGTCCGCCGTCCTTCCACGCGGTCACGGCGTGCCGGACCGGCCCGGCGAACGCCGCGGGCGCGAGCACCGGCAGCAGGGTCCGCCCCTCGAGCAGGTCGAGCCGCCCCGCGCCGTGGTCGCGGCGGACCGGCGGACCGTGCAGGTGCGCGGCGCACGCGTCGCACCACGGCACGTCGGCGAGCCCGCAGCCGGCGCACGCGACGGGCACCACGAGCCGCACGAGGTCGCGCGCGGCCGCGACCGCGAGCGCCACGCAGACCGTGGCGCTCGACGCGGGCTGCGCGGCCGGGTCGTGGCGCGTCCGCCGGGGTTCGTCGTGCACACCGGCAGCCTCCCGTGCCGACGGCGGCCGACGACCCCGGGACCCCCGTCGTCGGGGACCGACGCCGGGGGTCCCGGGGCCGTGGGCGGCTCGGCCCGGGCCCGGCCGCACGTCAGCCGGGGAACGCGACCCCGGTCACGTCGAGGTCGCCCGTCACGCCCGGGACTGCGACCCACGTGCCGCCCTGGTGACGCAGCAGCTCCCCCTCCGCGGTCACGACGTACAGCGTGCGCTCGCCCCGGTCCGCCGCGAGCGCGACCGCGTCGGCGACCGCCGGCAACGACGTGCTGCGTCCCGCGACCGTCACGAGGTACGGGGCCGCGCCGGCGTCGCCGTCGGCGAGCACCGCGAGCGTCACGTCGTCGACCCACACGACCGGGCCGGTCGGCGTGAGCGGCGCCCCGACGCGCAGCGCCGGGCCGATCGCGACCGGGGCGCCGTCGTCGTCCCGCACGACGCCCGCGACGTCGAGCGTGGTCCCGTCGGGACCGTCCGAGACGATCGCCACGCGCGAGGCGTCGCGCGACACGCGCACCGCGCGCACCGTGCGCCCGAGCAGCCACTCGGCCGCCACCTCGGTGGTCGTCCCGTCGAGCCGCACGGTGTCGAGGCGCCCCGGCGCCGAGACGCGCGCGGTCCACACCCAGCCGAACCGGTCGACCGACGGTGCCGCGAGCCCCGCTCCCGTCAGCAGCGTCCGCTGCGCGGCGGCCCCGACCGGCAGGGCGACGAGCGTGCTCGCGTCGGCGAGCGCGACGCGCACGGACCCGTCCGCCGACCGCGCGATCGCGCGCGGCGCCGCACCGGCCACGGCCCCCACGCCGTCCACGGGAGCGGCGACGCCGTCGACGAGCGCGAGCGTGCGGCCGTCGACGAGCAGCTCGAGCTCCCCCGGGTCGGGCGTCACCAGGTCGGCGGCACGGCCCTCGAGCGGCGCCCCCGTCGCGCCGGCCTGCACGTGGACCGTCGTGATGCCGAGCGCGCGGAGCGACGCCTCGAGCTGCGCCAGCAGCAGGCCACGGTCGGCGTCCTGCACGGCCTGCGCGGGCTCGAGCGTCAGCTCGGCGACCCCGCCCTGCTCGAGCGTGACCGCCTCGGGCTTGAGCTCGGCGCCCGCGGGCACCGCGGTCGTCACCGCGTCCCGCAGCCACGGCGACGGGCCGGCGAGCAGAGCCCGGACCACGGCGGTCGGGACGTTGCGGTCGCGGAACCATCGGACCTCGGGGACGAGCATCTTCTCGTCCGGCGACAGGAAGTACAGCGAGGTGGCGCGGAACTGCTGCTCGAACCGCCGCGCGGTCACCACGACGCCGTCGGGTGCGTGCGCGATCCGCCAGTGCCCGCGCGCGTCCTGCACGAGCTCGTAGCGCAGGGTCTCGCGCGCGTCGGCGGGCGCCTCGGCGTACCGCCCGTCGGCGTCGAGCCGTGCGGACACGTCGACGGACACCGTGACCTGCGCCTCCCCCGTCTGCTCGACCTTGGTGCGGCTCGCGACGACGGTCGACGCGCCCGGGTCCCACTCGGTGCGCTCGTCCGCCGCGAGGAACTGCCGCGTGACCTCGAAGTCGCCCGTGACCTCGGCGTCGCTCGCGAGCAGGAAGCCCTCGACGATGGCCGCCGGGTCGGCGTCCGCCTGCGGGCCCTGCGCCAGCACCACGACCCCCTCCTGCTCGCGCACCACGCCGTCGCCCTCGGTCACGGGCCCCGACGTGGGGATCGCCGCGCACCCGACGAGCACGCCGACGACCAGCACGACGGCCGGCGCCGCGCCCCGGACCCGGCTCACGGCTGCCTCCGTCCGTGGGCCGGCACGTCGGCCGTGTCGTCGAGGCGCACGTCGGTGCGCGCCGGGTCCGACGCGTTGCTCACGATCGCGATCTCCCCCGTCATGGGCGGCAGCTCGGGCAGCGCCGCCGGGTCCGTGCTGCGCAGCGGCGCCGCGTCGGCGACCGGGGCGTCGGGGCCGGGGACGAGGGGCAGCGGCGAGCCCGAGAGCCGGATGCCGGCGCGTCGGGGCAGCGTGAGACGGAAGCAGGCACCGCGCCCCGGCCGCCCCCACGCCTCGAGCGTGCCGCCGTGCAGGTGCGCGTCCTCGAGCGAGATCGCCAGGCCGAGCCCCGTGCCGCCGGTCGTGCGCGCCCGCGCGGGGTCGGCGCGCCAGAAGCGGTCGAACACGTGCAGCGCCTCGTCCGCGGTCATGCCGACGCCGTGGTCGCGCACGGTCACCGCGACGGCCGTCGGGTCGACGCCCACGCGCACCTCGACCGCCGAGCCGTCGGCGTGCTCGATGCCGTTGACGAGCAGGTTGCGCAGGACGCGCTCGACGCGGCGCGGGTCGACGTCGGCGTCGGCGCGCTGGTCGGGCAGCTCGACCTGCAGCCAGGACCCGCGGCGCGCGGCGAGCGGCACGGCGTTGTCGACGGCCTGCATGACGATGTCCCGCAGGTCGCGGCCCTCGGCGTCGAGGACGGCGGCGCCCGCGTCGAAGCGGCTGATCTCCAGGAGGTCGGCGAGCAGGTCCTCGAAGCGGTCGAGCTGCGTGGCCAGCAGCTCGGCGGAGCGCTTGACGGCGGGGTCGAACTCGTCGCGCGCACCGTGGATGACCTCGCCCGCCATGCGGATGGTCGTGAGCGGCGTGCGCAGCTCGTGCGACACGTCGGACACGAAGCGGCGCTGCAGCGTCGAGAGCTCCTCCATGCGGTGGATCTGGTCCTGCAGGCTGCCCGCCATCTCGTTGAACGACCGCGCCAGCGTCGCCATCTCGTCCTGCCCGTGCACGGCCATGCGCTCCGACAGGTGCCCGTCCGCGAGGCGCTCGGCGACGTGCGCGGCGCGGCGCACGGGGTGCACGGTGCGGCGCGTCACGAGCCACGTCATGCCGCCGAGCAGCACGACCAGCGCGGCGGCCGCGAACCCGAGCGTGCGCAGCAGGAAGTCGAGCCGGTCCTGCTCGGCCTGCAACGAGTACAGGAAGAACATCTGGTACGTGCCCGCGGTGGGCACCTCGACGTCCTGACCGACGACGATCCCCGGCTCGACGCGGTCGCCCACGGGGATCGCGACGGACTGCCACTGCTGGCCGTCGCCCGCGGTCGCCTGCTTGAGCTCGCGGCTGACGAGGTCGACGAGCGTGAGGTCGCTCGCCGTCGCGCCGACGCCGAACCCCGCCTGGCCCGGCGCGCGCAGCAGGAACACGTCACGGTCGCCCGACCCGCCGGCGCGCTGCGCGTTCGTCACGTCCTCGAGCAGGATCGCGACGTCCCCGGGCGTGCTCGCGGTCGACGCCGCGAGCGAGTCCTGCGCCTGCTGCGTGCTGCGCGCGCTCTCGGCGAGCACCTGGTCGCGGCGCGCCTCGAAGAGTCCCGCGCTCATGCGGTCGCCGACGTAGACGCCGATCAGCGCGAGCGCGACGAGCCCCAGCCCGAGCGTCGAGACGAGCACGCGCAGCTGGAGCGACGAGCGCCAGCGGCCCGCCAGGGCGCGCAGACGACGCCCGGCGCGTGCGCGGCCGAGCCGGCGCCACGCCCCGCGGCGCGGCGTGCGCTCGACCGTGGCCGGGGACGCGCTCACGCGCCGCCGACGCCCGCCTTGTAGCCGACGCCACGCACCGTCACGACGATCTCGGGACGCTCGGGGTCGGTCTCGATCTTCGAGCGCAGGCGCTGCACGTGGACGTTCACGAGCCGCGTGTCGGCCGCGTGCCGGTAGCCCCAGACCTTCTCCAGCAGGACCTCGCGCGTGAAGACCTGCCAGGGCTTGCGCGCGAGCGCGACCAGGAGGTCGAACTCGAGCGGCGTGAGCGCGATGGGGCGCCCCGCACGCTCGACGCGGTGGCCCGGGACGTCGATCGACAGGTCGCCGATCGCGAGGTGCTCGGGCGCCGGCTCGTCGCTGCGCCGCAGCCGGGCGCGCACGCGCGCCACGAGCTCCTTGGGCTTGAACGGCTTGGAGATGTAGTCGTCGGCGCCCGACTCGAGGCCCAGCACGACGTCGACCGTGTCGCTCTTGGCCGTGAGCATGACGATCGGCACGCCCGACTCGGCACGGATCAGCCGGCACACCTCGTTGCCGTCCTTGCCGGGCAGCATGAGGTCGAGCAGCACGAGGTCCGGCTGCGACTGCCGGAAGACGCCGAGCGCCTCGTCCCCGTCCTCGCAGAAGACGGGGTCGAACCCCTCGGAGCGCAGCACGATCCCGATCATCTCGGCCAGAGCGGTGTCGTCGTCGACCACCAGGACGCGTCCCTTCATGGTGATGATCCTCTCATCGTCACGGCACTTCCCGGGGCGCCCCGCGGCGCGCACCCGGGTGACGCGGACCGCGGTGCGGGCGCCACCGCCGGGACCGCGCGGACGCCGTGCCCGCCGCGGCGCCGCGCACCGGTCGTCGCAGGGGTGCCGCGTGGCACGATGGGCCCCGACCAGCAGCGGCGCACCGCCGCGCGGCCGACACGGACACCCGAGGAGCCGGACGCATGACCGCACCGCAGGACGACGCCCCGCCGCCGGCGCCCTGGGCGAGCCCCGCCGGTGCGTCGAGCCACGGTCCGGCGTCACCCCCGCCCGCCGCACCCCCGCCCGCCGCACCGCCGGGCGGCGCCCCCGTCGCACCGGGCGCGCCCGCGTGGGGGCCGGCGCCCGGGGCCGCCGGCGCGTGGGGTGCGCCCCCGCCGCCCGCGAGCGGGTGGGGCGCCGCGCCGACGCCGCCCGCCTGGGGCGCGGCGCCGCCCCCGGCCGGTCCCGGCTGGCAGGGCGGCGCACCGGGCGGCGCGGGCGCCACGGGGTGGCGCGCGCCCTCGCTGCAGCCCGGCATCGTCCCGCTGCGCCCCCTGGGCCTCGGCGAGATCCTCGACGGCGCGGTGCGTGCGGTGCGCGCGAACCCGTCGGTGATGTTCGGGCTCTCGGCGGTCGTCGTCACGGTGGCCGTCGCGATCCAGACCGTCGTGCAGCTGTACGTGACCGGCCTGCTGAGCGGCGCGATCGGCGACGCGTTCCGGATGGACGGCGTGACGCCCGCGGAGTCCGCGGCGCTGTCCGAGATGCTCTCGACCAACACCGGCGCCGCGCTGACGGCCCCCCTGCTGGTCCCGGTGACCTCCGTCCTGACGGGTCTGCTGATCGTGTCGGTCAGCCGCTCGGTGATCGGGCAGCGGGTCGCGCTGCGCGAGGTGACCCGCACGCGACGCGTGTGGCTCGTCGTCGGCTCCGGGCTGCTGCAGCTGCTCGCGTCGGTCGTCGCGGTCGGGCTGTGGATCGGCGGGGTCGTGGGCCTCGCCGCCGCCGGCACCCCCGGCGGTGCCGTGCTCCTCACGCTCGTGGGCGGTCTCGCGCTCGCCGTCGGGACGGTCTGGGTGACGGCCCGCACGCTGCTGGTGCCGCCCGCCCTCATGCTCGAGGGCCGCCGCTTCTGGCCGACCGTCGCGCGCGCGTGGCGGCTCACGCGGGGCTCGTTCTGGCGCCTGCTCGGCATCTACCTGCTGGCGAGCGTCCTGGTGTCCGTCCTCATGTACCTGTTCGTCCTGCCGGCGGGCGTCGTGGCGGGCCTGGTGTCCGCGGCGACGGGCTCGCAGGCGGTCCTGGTGCTGGTCACCGCGCTCGGTCAGATCGTCGGCATGACGCTGTCGACCACGTTCATGGCGGCCGTGGTCGCGCTGCTCTACGTCGACGTGCGGATCCGCCGCGAGGGCCTGGACCTCGAGCTCGCGCGCGCGGCGACGGCGGACGCGTGACACGGGAGGCCCCGCGGCGGGCGCGACGTCGGGTCGGCACCGCATGAGGCTCGGCGTCCCGGTCGAGCCCGACGCCGCCACCGCGCGCGGCTGGGCGCGTCAGGAGCTGCTCGACCCCGTCTACCACCAGCGGCAGTCGCTGCTCGAGCGCGTGATCGGCTGGATCCGGGAGCAGCTCGAGCAGCTGCCCTCGATCGGCATGTCGGGCGGGACGTGGTTGCTGGTCGTCACGGTGGTGGTCCTCGTCGTGGTGCTCGTCGCGCTGCGCGTCGCGGGGCCCGTGCGCCGCGCCGCGCGGCGGCGCAGCGCACCGCTGCGACGCGGTGACGACCGCCGCACGGCCGACGAGCTGCGGGCGGCGGCCGACGCGGCAGCGCGCGAGGGCGCGTGGTCCGCGGCCGTGGCGGACCGCTACCGCGCCGTGGTCCGCGGGCTCGAGGAGCGCGCCCTGCTCGACGAGCGTCCGGGGCGTACGGCGCACGCCGCCGCGCGGGACGCGGGTGCGGCGCTGCCCGCGCACGCCGCGGCGCTGGCCCGCGGCGGCGACCTCTTCGACGACGTCGTGTACGGCGAGCGGCCGGCCACCGCCGAGGACGACGCCACGATGCGTGCGCTCGACACGGCCGTCGCCGCGGCCCGCCCGGTGGCGGTGGACGCGTGAGCGCGCCCCCGACGACGCTCCCCGGCCTCACCACCGGCGAGGTGCTGGGCGACGGCTCGACCGCGCGCAGCCGCGGCGCCGAGCGCTGGCGCCGGTGGCGCCCGTGGCTCGTCGTGCTCGCGGTCGCGGTCGTCGGCGCGCTCGTGCTGGCCCTGCCCTCGCCCCCGACGAGCACGACGCCCGGGGCACCCGACAACCCGACCGCGTCCGGTGCGCGCGCGGCGGCCCGCGTCCTCGAGCGGCAGGGCGTCGACGTGCGGTACGTGACGACCACGCGCGCGGCCGTCGGCGCGGCCGCGTCGGGCGGCACCGTCCTCGTGGTCGGCGACCAGTGGCTGTCGGCGCAGCAGGTCGACGCGCTCGCGGCGCTCGACAACGACCTCGTGCTGGTCGACGCCGGGTGGGCGCTCACCTCGCTCGCCCCCGACGTGGTCGCGACCGGCGCCGCAGCGCCCCGGGCCGCCCGGCAGGCCGCGTGCGACGACCCCGACGCGACGGCCGCGGGCACGATCACCGCCGCCGGCGGCTACGAGGACGTCACCGGCTCCGCGGTGCTGTGCTTCCCGTCGTCGCCGGGCGCCGGCGACGGCGCGTACGTGGTGGTCGAGCAGGACGGCCGGCGGCTCGTGGCCCTCGCGGACATGGAGCCGCTCACCAACGAGGCGCTCGCCGACGAGGGCAACGCGGCGCTCGTGCTGCGCATGCTCGGACGCACGGACCGACTCGTCTGGTACGTCCCGAGCCTCGACGACGCCGGTCTCGTGCCCGACGGCGCGGCCGGCGCCTCGCTCACGGACCTCGTGCCGTGGGTGGGGCCGGTCCTCGCGTGGCTGCTGCTCGTGCTGGCCGTCACGGTGGTGTGGCGCGGACGACGGCTGGGCGCGGTCGTGGCCGAGGCGCTGCCGGTCGTCGTGCGCTCGGCCGAGACGACGCGCGGGCGCGGGCGCCTGTACCGCCGGGCGCGCGCACACGGCCACGCGGGAGCGGCGCTGCGCGCGGGCACGGCGGCGCGGGTCGCGCACCGGCTCGGCCTGCCGCGCTCGGCGGACGCCCCCACCCTGATCGACGCGCTCGTGCGGGCCACCGGGCGCGACGCGCGCGGTGTCGAGACGCTGCTGTACGGCCCGCCCCCGACCGACGACGCGGCCCTGCTGCGGCTCGCCGACGACCTGCACCACCTGGAGAGCGAGGTACACCGACCGTGACCGACGAGACGCCGTACCCCCCGGCCACGCCCGCTCCCGGGCCCGAGCGGCCGCCGGCGCCCTGGCCGGGCCACGACGCCGGCGGCGACGCCCCGGCGCCGACCCCGGCGCACGCCGCACCGGCGGGCCCGCAGCCTCCCGCGGACGCCTCGCCGTACGCGCCGCCGACGGCCGCGCCGTCGCCCGCCCCGGCACCGGCCTCCCCGACCCCGCCGGCGCACGTCGCACCGCCCGCCCCTGCCGCGGCCCCCGGCGACGACCTGCGCACGGCGCTCGCGGCGGTGCGGACCGAGGTCGGCAAGGCGGTGGTCGGGCAGGACGCCGCCGTCACGGGCCTCATCATCGCGCTGCTGTGCCGCGGGCACGTGCTGCTCGAGGGCGTCCCGGGCGTCGCCAAGACGCTGCTGGTCCGCTCGCTGTCGGGTGCGCTCGAGCTCGGCACGACGCGCGTGCAGTTCACGCCCGACCTCATGCCGGGCGACGTCACGGGCTCGCTCGTGTACGACGCGCGGACGGCCGAGTTCTCGTTCCGCGAGGGCCCCGTCTTCACGAACCTGCTCCTCGCCGACGAGATCAACCGGACGCCCCCCAAGACGCAGGCGTCGCTGCTCGAGGCCATGGAGGAGCGTCAGGTCACGGTCGACGGCCAGCCGCGCCGGCTGCCCGACCCGTTCGTGGTCGTCGCGACGCAGAACCCGGTCGAGTACGAGGGCACCTACCCGCTGCCGGAGGCGCAGCTCGACCGGTTCCTGCTCAAGCTGCTGCTGCCGCTGCCCGAGCGCGCCGACGAGGTCGAGGTGCTGACCCGCCACGCCGCGGGCTTCGACCCGCGGGACCTGCGGGCCGCGGGCGTGCGCGCCGTCGCGGACGCCGACGCGCTCGCACGCGCCCGCGAGCAGGTCGCGCGCGTGCAGGTCGGGCCCGAGGTCGTCGGCTACGTCGTCGACCTGTGCCGCGCGACCCGCACGTCGCCGTCGCTGAGCCTCGGGGTGTCCCCGCGCGGCGCGACGGCCCTGCTCGCGACGTCGCGCGCGTGGGCGTGGCTCTCGGGCCGCTCCTACGTCACGCCCGACGACGTGCAGGCGCTCGCGCACCCCACGCTGCGGCACCGCGTGCAGCTGCGGCCCGAGGCGGAGATCGAGGGCGTCACCGCCGAGACCGTGCTCGACACGGTGCTCGCGTCCGTCCCGGTCCCCCGCTGACCCGTGGCGCTGACCTCCCGCGCGGTGCTGGTCGCGCTCGCCGGGCTCGTCCCGGTGGCGCTGCTGCCGGCACCGATCACGGTCGTCGCGTGGGCCGTCGTCGTGGCGGCACTGTGCGCGGTCGACGTCGCCCTCGCGGCGTCGCCGCGCGAGCTCGCCGTGTCCCGGCGGCTGCCGGCGTCGGTCCGGCTGACCGGAACCGCCGACTCGGTGCTGACGCTGCGCAACGTCGGGCGCCGCACGGCGCGCGTCCTGGTGCGCGACGCGTGGCCGCCGTCGACCCTGCCCGGCGGCGACGCCCCGACGGGTGCGCGCACGCCGCGGCACCGCGTCGACGTGCCCCCCGGCGAGGCCCGCCGCGTCACGACGACGCTCGTCCCCACGCGCCGCGGCGACGCCGAGGCCGGCAGCGTCACGGTGCGCACGGTCGGCCCCCTCGGCGTCGCGGGGCGGCAGGCCTCGCTCGACGTGCCCGGGCGGCTGCGCGTGCTGCCCGAGTTCGCGTCGCGGCGCCACCTGCCGTCCCGGCTGGCCCGGCTGCGCGAGCTCGACGGGCGGGCGGCCGTGCAGGTCCGCGGCGGCGGCACCGAGTTCGACTCGCTGCGCGAGTACGTCGACGGCGACGACGTGCGGTCCATCGACTGGCGCGCGACGGCCCGCCGCGACGAGGTCGTGGTGCGCACGTGGCGCCCCGAGCGCGACCGGCACGTGCTGCTCGTGGTCGACACGTCCCGCACGAGCGCGGCGCGCGTGCTCGACGGCACGCGCCTGGAGGCGTCGGTCGAGGCGGCGCTGCTGCTGGGCGTGCTCGCGGCGCACGCGGGCGACCGCGTCGAGCTCGTCGCGTACGACCGCCGGGTGCGTGCCCGTGTCGCGGACAGCCACGCGTCGCGCGTGCTGCCGGCGCTCGCGGACGCGCTCGCGGTGGTCGAGCCGGCGCTCGTGGAGACCGACTGGCCGGGTCTGGTCGGGCAGGTGCGCTCGCGGCTGAGCCGGCGCGCGCTCGTGGTGCTGCTGACGTCGCTCGACCCGGCGTCCGTCGAGCAGGGGCTGCTCGACGTGGTCGGGGGCCTGACGCGTCGGCACCAGGTGGTCCTGGCGGCGGTCGCGGACCCCGAGCTCGAGCAGCTGCGGGCGGCGCGCTCGACGGTCGACGAGGTGTTCGACGCCGCGGCGGCCGAGCGCACGGCGCTCGAGCGGGCGGCCGTCGGGGCGCGGCTGCGGCAGCGCGGCGTCGAGGTGGTCGAGGCGCTGCCGGACGACCTGGCGCCACGGCTCGCCGACACGTACCTCGCGCTCAAGGCCCAGGGACGGCTGTAGGCGGGACGTGGGTGGTCGCCGCTAGCGTCGTCCCGTGCTCGACGACCGCGGCCTCAACCGCGCGCTGCTCGCGCGCCAGCACCTGCTGACGCGCACGTCCGACGCGCTGCCCGACGTCGTGGCGCACCTGCTCGGCCTGCAGGCGCAGAACCCGTGGTCGCCGTTCCTCGGGTTGTGGAGCCGGGTCGAGGGGTTCACGACCGCCGCGCTGGACGCGGCGCTGCTGGACCGCACGGTGCTGCGGATCGCGTGCCAGCGCTCGACCGTGCACCTGGTGACCGCGCGGGACGCGCCGGTGCTCGCGGCCCTCGCGCTGCCGGTGATGGCGCGCGAGCTGCGTGCGAACGCACGCCGGCGCGCGTCGGCCGACGCGACGGACCTCGAGCGGCTGCGCGAGGTCGCGGCCGCGTACGTGCGGGCCGAGCCGCGCGTCACGACCGACCTGGGTGCGCACCTCGCCCGCTCGTGGCCGGACGCGCACCCGCAGGACCTGTCGGCGTTCGCCCGCGCGCTGCTGCCGCTCGTCCAGGTCACGCCGCGCGGCCTGTGGCGCCGCTCGGCGCCCACCACGTGGACGACGCTCGACGCGTGGGTGCCGGACGCGGTGGCCGCGGCGGGCGACCTGGGGGACGACGCCGTGCGCGGCCGCGCGCTCGAGGCGGTGGTGCTGCGCTACCTCGCCGCCTACGGGCCCGCGAGCGTCGCCGACGTGCAGGCGTGGTCGGGGCTCACGGGTCTGCGCCCGGTGGTCGACGCGCTGCGCGACCGGCTCGTGGTGGTGCCCGCGGCGCCGGTGCGGCCCGGCGGGCGCGTGCGCGAGCTGCTCGACCTGCCCGACGCGCCGCGTCCCGACCCCGACGTCCCGGCTCCCGTGCGGCTGCTGCCCGACTTCGACGACCTGTGGCTGTCGCACGCGCAGCGCACGCGCGTGATCGACGACGCGCACCGCACGCGTCTGCAGACCCCGAACGGGCGGATGCCGGCGGCGGTGCTGGTCGACGGGCGCGTGCGCGCGACGTGGGAGGTGGCGCGCACCGTCACGGGTGCGCGAGGTGCACGCCGCACGACCGCGACGCTCACGGTACAGCCGCTCGAGCCGTTGACGCGCACCGAGCGGCGCGACGTGCTCGCGGAGGGCGAGCGGGCGGTCCGGCTGGTCGCGGACGACGCCGACGCGTGGGCCGTGCGGCTGACCGACTGACCGGCTGACGCGGGCTCGTCCGTGCCGGCGACGGCCGGTGAGGGGCTCAGCCCGCCGTGGCGACCGCGTAGCCCGCGCGGTCGGCGTCGAGGTCGCCCGTCTCCCCCGCCGCGACGGCGCGCCGGCCCAGCACGAGCACGTACGCCCAGAAGGCCGCGAGCGCGACGACGCCGACGCCGACCTTGAGCGGCCAGGGCAGCGCCGTGCCGGTGACGAACCCCTCGACCAGGCCGGACACCGCGAGGACGCCCACGAGCCCGAGCGCGACCGTGAACAGCGCACGTCCCTCCTGCGCGAGCGCGCGTCCGCGCGGGCGCGGGCCGGGGTCGACCCACGTCCAGAAGAGCCGCAGCCCCGCGGCGCCGGCCACGAAGATCGCGGTGAGCTCGAGGAGCCCGTGCGGCGCGATGAGCTGGAGGAACACGTCGAGCCGCCCGTGCGCGGCCATGAGCCCGCCCGCCGCACCCACGTTCACGGCGTTCGTCAGCAGCATGTACGCGGGCAGCAGGCCGGTGATGCCGGTGCCGACGCACACGGCCGCGATCCACGCGTTGTTGGTCCACACCATCGCCGCGAAGCCCGCGCCCGGCGCGTAGTACGCCTCGAAGGCCTCGTTGACGTAGGCCTCCTGCTCGGCCGCCGTGCCCATGAGCGCGAGCGCGTCGGGCGACGTCGCGACGAGCACGCCCGTCGCGACCGCGACCACGAGGAACGCGACGGTCACGCCGACGGTCCACCACCGCACCCGGTACAGCGCGGCGGGCAGCCGGACGGTCACGAACGCCGCGACCTCGCCGAAGGACGGCACGTGGGTCCCCGCGAGGCGGCCCCGGGCGCGTGCGAGACCGTGCGACAGCCGGGTCACGGTCGCGGGGTCGGGCGCCGCCGAGCGCACGGCGGACAGGTCGGTCGCGGTCGCCTGGTACAGCGCGACGAGCTCGTCGGCCTCGGCGCCCGTGAGCGAGCGACGCCGCGTGAGCTCGTCGAGCCGCTGCCAGGTGGGCGTGCGGGCCCGGGTGTACGCGTCGAGGTCCACGCCCCCAGCCTGCCACCCGTGGCGTGCGCGCGGGGCCGACGTGCCGCCGGTTAGTCTGCGCGGGTGGCAGCCACCGCACGCGCGACGCACCTGGAGGACGGGGTCGTCATCGGCGAGGGCGTCGTGCTGGACACCCGGCCGGCGTCGGTCGCGTCGCGCCTGCTCGCGGCGATCGTCGACCTCGTCGTGCTGTTCGTCGCCGGGATCGCCGCGATCCTCACGCTCGGGGGGCTGGACGTCCCGCTCGACGAGCACTCGGGACGCGTCCTCGGGATCGTCGCGGTCGCGGTCGTGACGCTCGTGCTGCCGACGACCGTCGAGACGCTCACGCGCGGGCGGTCGGTGGGCAAGCTGGTCGCGGGCGTGCGGATCGTGCGCGACGACGGCGGCCCGATCACGTTCCGGCAGGCGTTCGTGCGCGCGCTGACGGGCGTGGGCGAGCTGTGGCTGACCGCCGGCTCGGTCGCGCTGCTGTGCTCGCTGTTCCACCCGCGCGGCAAGCGGGTGGGTGACGTGCTCGCGGGGACGTACGGCTCGCGCGTGCGCTCGGCGCGGCCCGACACGGGGTCCGCGGTGATGCCGCCGCACCTGGCGGGCTGGGCGACGCACGCGGACGTCGCGCGCCTGCCCGACGGGCTCGCGCTCGCGGTGCGGCAGTTCGTCGCGCGTGCGCCGCGGCTGCACCCTGCGTCGCGGGCCGAGCTCGCCGTGCGGCTCGCGGGCGACCTGCAGCCGTTCGTCAGCCCGCCGCCGCCCGCGGGCACGCACCCCGAGGCGTTCCTGGCCGCGGTGCTCGCGGAGCGCGGCCGCCGGGAGGGTCTGGTCGAGCTCGAGCGCGTGCGCCGCGAGCAGGCGGAGGCGGTGCTGCTGCGGCGGCTGCCGCACGGCGTCCCCGACCCCGAGGTGTGACCTGCACGGCACCGGGCGCGTGATCCCCGTCACGTCCTGAGGGTCGGACCGCCGACGCGCCCACCTCTCGGCGCGTACGTTCGATCACGATTCGATAACGACGCCCAGCCTGCACGAGTCCCCTGGTCACATGCGGTTTTTGCCATCTCTTTGACGCATCCTGACCCCGGAGGACCCGGACATCCGACCAACGGCACGTTTGCGGCATCCGAGCACGCCGGGCAGGGTGGATCGGTCCCGGTCCACCGGCCGGGACCGGCTCCCGAGGTGCGCCCTGTGGCGTCCTCGCTCCCGTCACCACGTGCCGGGACGGCTGTGCCCGCACGAGCGGGCCGGGAGCTGCCGTGGAGGGCCCGAGACCGCGGAGCGCCCAGCGCGCCCCGCGGACGCCGAGCGCGCAGCGCACGGCCCGGGCCCGTGGACGCACGAGGTGGATGTGACAGCACTACGCGCCGAGGGCGTGTTCAAGGTCTTCGGACGGCGCCCGAACGAGGCCGTCCGCCGGTTGCGCGAAGGCGCGACCCGCGAGGACGTCCGACCGTTCGGGACGGCCGCCGTGATCGACGCCGACCTCCGGGTGGAGTCGGGCGAGACGTTCGTCGTGATGGGCCTGTCCGGGTCCGGCAAGTCGACGCTCATCCGCATGCTCAACGGGCTGTGGCGGCCGACCGCCGGCAGCGTCGTGATCGGCGACGACGACCTCGCGACGGTCGACGACCGGCGCCTGCGTGACCTGCGCCGCCGCCGCGTCAGCATGGTCTTCCAGCACTTCGCGCTGCTGCCGCACCGCACCGTGCTCGACAACGCCGCCTACCCGCTGGAGATCCAGGGCGTCGACCGCACCGAGCGCCGGCGCCGCGCCGGCGAGGCGCTCGAGCTCGTCGGGCTGTCGGGCTGGGGCGACTCGCTTCCCTCGCAGCTCTCGGGCGGCATGCGCCAGCGCGTCGGCCTGGCGCGCGCGCTCGCCGCCGACACCGACGTCCTGCTCATGGACGAGGCGTTCAGCGCGCTCGACCCGCTGATCCGCCGCGAGATGCAGGACCAGCTCCTCGACCTGCAGCAGAACCTCGGCAAGACGATCGTGTTCATCACGCACGACCTCAACGAGGCGATGTACCTGGGCGACCGGATCGCCGTCATGCGCGACGGCCGGATCGTGCAGACCGGAACGGCCGAGCAGATCCTGTCCGACCCCGCCAACGACTACGTCGCGCAGTTCGTCGCGGACGTCGACCGCACGCGCGTCCTCACGGCGTCGTCGGTCATGGTCGCGCCGCGCGCGGTCGTGCCGCACGCCGGCGGACCCCGCCAGGCGAGCCGCACGATGCGCGAGGCGCAGGTGTCGGCCGCGTACGTCGTGGACCGGCAGCGTCGGCTCACGGGCATCGTGCGTGACGAGGACGCGGTCGCGGCCGTCCGCGCGGGCCGCGAGACGATGGACGGGCTCGTGCACGAGGGCGTCGCCCCCGTGAGCCCGGACACCGCGCTCGCGGACGTCTTCGCGCCCGCCGCCGAGTCCGCGCTGCCCGTGCCCGTGACCGACGAGGCCGGCCGCCTCGTCGGCGTCGTGCCGCGCGTCACGCTGCTCGAGGCGATGGTCCCCCCGGAGACGACCGGGACCACGGACGACGACGCCCCGGTCGACGCACCCACCGACGCCGCGCCCGCCGCCGAGGTGCTCGACGCCGTCGACGCGCACGCCACGACCGCGGGAGGTGCCCGATGACCGACACGCTCGTGCCCCGCGTCCCCCTCGGCCAGTGGGTCGACGGCGGCGTCGCGTGGGTCACCGACACGTTCCGCCCGCTGTTCTCGTTCATCAAGGACGTGCTCGTCGGCATCTACGACATGCTCGACGTCGTCCTGTCCGGCCCGCCGTTCTGGGCCGTCGCGCTCGTGCTCGCAGGCCTCGCGTTCCTCGCCAAGGGCTGGCGCCTGGCCGTCGGCTCGCTCGTCGGCTTCGTCGTCATCGCGTCCGTCGGGCAGTGGGGCAACGCGATGGACACGCTCGCGCTCGTGATCCTCGCGTCGGCGATCGCGCTCGCGATCGCCCTGCCGCTGGGCATCTGGGCCGCGCGGAACGACCGCGTGTCAGCCGTCGTGCGCCCCGTGCTCGACTTCATGCAGACCATGCCGGCGTTCGTCTACCTCATCCCGACGGTCGTCATCTTCCTCACCGGTCCCGTGCCGGGCATCGTCGCAACCGTCATCTTCGCGCTCGCCCCCGGCGTGCGGTTCACCGAGCTCGGCATCCGCCAGGTCGACCCCGAGGTCGTCGAGGCCGGGCACGCGTTCGGCTCGACGCCCGGGCGCATCCTGCGGCAGATCCAGCTGCCGCTCGCGCTGCCCACGATCATGGCGGGCGTCAACCAGGTCATCATGCTCGCGCTCTCGATGGTCGTCATCGCCGGCATGGTCGGCGCCGACGGCCTGGGCTCCGACGTCGTCGCAGCCCTGCAGCGCGTCAACGTCGCGCTGGGCTTCGAGGCCGGGCTGGCGGTCGTCATCCTGGCGATGTTCCTCGACCGCGTGACCGCCGCGCTCGGCACCCGGTCCCCCGTGTCCCGGGCCCTCGCCGCCGCGAAGGCCTGATCCGGCCCCCTCGCGGGGCTGCACGACCCCTCCCACCCCGGCGACGGCACCGTGCCGCCGCCACGAAAGGAAGCATGACTCCCGCACTCTCGCGCTCCACCGCCCGCCGCCGCACCGTGGCCGCAGCCGCCGCTGCCGTCCTCGGCCTCACGCTCGCCGCCTGCGCGTCGGACGCCGACGCCGGTGCCACCCCGGACGCGACCGGGGACGGCTCCGACGAGACCAAGGTCTCGATCGGCATCCCGTCCGGCTGGGACGAGGGCATCGCCGTGTCGCACCTGTGGCAGGCGGTCCTCGAGGACGAGGGCTACGACGTCTCGACGCAGACCGCCGACATCGGCATCCTGTTCACGGGTCTCGCGGGCGGCGACTTCGACCTGATGTTCGACGCCTGGCTGCCGCTGACGCACGAGTCGTACTTCAAGAAGTACGGCGACGACCTGACGGACCTCGGCGTCTGGTACGACGACGCCAAGCTGACGATCGCCGTCAACGAGGACTCCCCGGCCCAGACGCTCGAGGACCTCGCGACCATGGGCGACGCGTACGGCAACCGGCTCGTCGGCATCGAGGCGGGCGCCGGCCTCACGCAGGTGACCCAGGACGCCGTGATTCCGGAGTACGGCCTCGAGGGCCTCGACTACGTCACGTCGTCGACGCCCGCGATGCTGGCCGAGCTGAAGGGGGCGACCGATGCGGGCCAGAACGTCGCGGTGACGCTGTGGCGCCCGCACTGGGCGTACGACGCGTTCCCGATCCGCGACCTCGAGGACCCGAAGGGTGCGCTCGGCGAGGCCGAGCAGATCCACACCTTCGGCTCCGGCGACTTCGAGGAGCGCTACCCCACGCTCACCAAGCTCGTGGGCGCGTTCACGCTGACCGACGAGCAGCTGTTCTCGCTCGAGAACATGATGTTCAACTCCGACGAGCACGCCGACGAGCAGGCCGCCGTCCAGGCCTGGCTCGAGGCGAACCCGACGTTCGTCGACGACCTCAAGGAGAAGGCGGGCGTCTGACGCACCCGCGCACGACGGAGGCCGGCACCCTGCGGGGTGCCGGCCTCCGTCGTGCGTACGTCGTCCGTGCGCCGTCAGACGGGGCGTGCCTCGTCGACCAGCAGCACGGGGATGCCGTCGAGCACCGGGTACTCCACGGGCCGCTCCGGGTCCGTCGACCGCAGCACGGGCGAGCCGTCCGCCGCGACGGCGTCGACCAGCTCGGCGCCCGTCAGCGGGCACCGCAGCAGGGCGCGCGCCCAGGGCTCGAGATCGGTCGCGGTCGTTCGGTCTCCAGGCACGTGCGGTCTCCTCGGGTGGTCGGCGGCTCGATCGTAGCCCGGCCCGCCCGACCGACGGCGCGGCACCCGTCCCGGGCGCCCGGCTACAGTGGCACGCGTGTCTGTCGCGGTGGTCGGAGGGGCCGGGTACATCGGTGCCCACGTGGTCGACGTGCTGCGCGCCCGCGGTGAGCACGTGCTCGTGGTGGACGACCTCAGCACGGGTGACGCCGACCGCGTTCCCGGGCTGCCGCTGACGCGCATCGACGTCACCGACCCCACGCAGGTGGCCCCGCTCGCGACGGCCTTCCGGCAGCACGAGGTCGACGCCGTGGTCCACCTCGCGGCGCGCAAGCGCGTGGACGAGTCCGTCGCGCACCCCACGCGCTACCTGCGCGACAACGTCGCCGGTCTGGCCAACGTCCTCGACGCCGCGACGGCGGCGGACGCCAGGACCGTCGTGCTGTCCTCGACGGCCGCCGTCTACGGCACGCCGGACGCCGCGGGCGCCCCGGTGGACGAGAGCACGCCCCCGCGCCCCGAGAACCCGTACGGGACGTCCAAGCTCGCGTGCGAGTGGCTCCTCGAGGCGCACGCGCGGGCGCACGGCGTGGCGGCGACCAGCCTGCGCTACTTCAACGTGGCCGGCGCCGCCCGGCCCGTGCTCGCCGACCGCGGCACGTCCAACCTCGTCCCCATCGTGCTGGACCGCCTGCGCGCGGACCGCGCGGTCGAGGTGTTCGGCGGCGGTCTGACCACGCGCGACGGCACGCCCGTGCGCGACTACGTGCACGTGGTGGACGTCGCCGAGGCGCACGTGGTCGCGCTCGACGCGCTCCGCTCGGGCCGTGACGTGCCCGCGGTCGTCAACCTCGGCACGGGTGAGGGCTCGACGGTCCTGGAGGTCGTCCGGGCGGTCGCCCGCGTGCTCGGCGTCGAGCCGCGGGTGGACGTCGTGGCGCGCCGCGCCGGCGACCCGGTCAGCGTGGTCGCCGACGTGACGCTGGCAGGCACCGCGCTGGGCTGGCGCGCACGCCTGCGCCTCGAGGACATCGCGGCCGACGCGGTCCGCTGCGACGCCGGCCTCACGCCGGAGCTCACCGACTCCTCGCGCTGACGTCGCGCGCGACCTCCGGCTCAGCAGCCTGGGCTCAGCGGCCTCGGGCTCAGCGGGGCGTGCCGTCGGGCCCCAGCGCCCTGCCGTCGCCACCCACCACGTACCAGGCGGTCGTCTCGCAGGCGGCGCACGCGGCGAAGACCGCGGGGCGACCGTCGGGCAGCGCGACACGCACACGCGTGAGGTCGGTGTCGGCGCACCGGTGGCACGCGGGCGCCGTCGCCGAGTCGTCCACCACGGGCCGCACGACGGAGCCCAGCGGCTCGTCGGGCGGCGGCCGGCGGCCCCGGGGCGCGCTCACGCGCCGCCGTCGGTCGCGGCGCCGGGCACGATCCGCAGGTGCCCCCGACGGCGGGCGGCGTCGACGCCGGCGGGTGCGGCCGGTGCGAGGTCCGGCACCGGGTCGGGTGCGCGCCGGCGCCCCGCCTCGCGCACCGCCTCGGCGAGCGCGACGAGGTCGTCGTGGCTCGGGGCCGCCGCCTGCAGGTCGGGCAGCAGCCGGACGACCTCCCACCCGCGGGGAGCCGTGAGCCGCTCGGCGTGCTCCACGCACAGGTCGTACGAGTGCGGCTCGGCGTGCTGCGCGAGCGGCCCGAGCACCGCGGTCGAGTCGGCGTAGACGTAGGTGAGCGTCGCGACCGCAGCGTGCGGGCACGCCGTGCGCGAGCACTGCCGGACGGATCTCACGTGCAGACCGTACCCCCCCGGCACGCACCCGGTGCGGCGCGTCGGGGCCGCGTGTCGGGCGGCGCGCGACCCGGGTGCCGCTCCCCCGGCCGGCCGTCGCCGCGTCGCACCGGGCCGCTGGCTAGAGTGGCGACGTGAGTCCGTCCGGCCCGCAGCGCCCCGCCCCGCCCGACGGCTCGCGGCCGCCCGCAGGGCGGCGCCACGGTGCCGGGACCGACGACCCCGCACCCCTCGGCCGCCCCGCGGTCGCCGTTCGGCGTCGGGACCGCCGCGGGCGCGGGCCCCGCGGTCCCGTGCTGCCGCTGGGCGTGCCCGCGTACCGCACGCGCGCGGAGCGCTTCGACGACCTCGTGCTCGACACCGTGGAGGACCTCGAGCGCCGCTGGGCGCGCGAGCTCGAGGGCGCCGAGTTCGCGGTCGAGGACGTACCGCCGTCCAACCCCGCGCCCTGGGAGCACGGCGGCGTCCCGCTGGGTCGGTACTTCCCCGCCGACGCCGGGCTGCCCCCGCGGATCGTGGTGTACCGCCGCCCCGTCGAGGCGCGCGCCAACGACGACCACGACCTCGCGGACCTCGTGCACGAGGTCGTGGTCGAGCAGGTCGCGGACCTGCTCGGTCGCAGCCCGCAGGACGTCGACCCCGGCTACGACGACGGGCACTGAGCTGCGCGCACTAAGGTGAGCGGACGATGAGCACGCCGCCCTCTCCCGGTCCCGCCCCGGCCCACCCCGCCGACGACGAGGCCCCTCGCGTCCGCGTGGTCTGCGTCGTCTACCACCCCGGCGAAGAGCTGGTCCGCTTCGTCCGCACGCTCGCGGGCGCGTCGACGCACCCCGTCGAGCTCGTCGTCGTCGACAACGGCACCGACCACACCGTCGCGCAGGCCGCCGCCGACGAGGCCGGCGGTCGGCTGCTGGTGCCGGGGCGCAACCTCGGCTACGGCGCAGCGGCGAACCGCGGTGCCGCGGGTGCGGGCGCACCGTGGCTGGTCGTCGCGAACTCCGACATCGAGTGGACCCCCGGGTCGCTGGACCGCCTCGTCGCCGCGGGCGACGAGCAGCCCAGTGCCGGGTCCCTGGGGCCGATGCTCCTCAACACCGACGGCACGATGTACCCGTCCGCCCGAGCGCTGCCGTCGCTGCGTCAGGGCGCGGGGCACGCGCTGTTCGGCCGCGTGTGGCCCGGCAACCCGTGGACCCGCGCGTACCACGCGCGCCAGGAGTCCGTGGGCGGCTACCTGCGCGAGGCCGGGTGGCTGTCGGGCGCCTGCCTGCTGCTGCGCCGCAGCGCGTTCGAGCAGGTCGGAGGGTTCGACGAGTCGTACTTCATGTTCTTCGAGGACGTCGACCTCGGCGAGCGTCTCGGGCGCGCCGGCTGGGAGAACCTGTACGTCCCCGACGTGCAGGTGACGCACGTCGGCGGCACCTCCTGGCGCGACCGGCCGGCACCGATGATCCGCGCGCACCACGCGAGCGCCCGTCAGTACCTCGAGCGCCGGTACGCGCACTGGTACCAGGCACCGGTCCGCCTGGCGCTGCGGATCGGCCTCGCGCTGCGCGAGCGGCTGCAGCTGCGCGCCCCCTGACGCGTCCCGCGCGTGCGGCGTGCGGGACGTCCCGCGCGCCGCGTCAGCCGCGCGCGGCGGCCGGGTCCTCCCGGACGGTGCGGTCCTTCGCCCGGCCGTTGACCGGCACGGGGTCGAGCACCGCCACCAGGTCGCCGTCGGCCTGCGCGACCGTCAGCGTGACGCCCCACGCGAGCGGCGTGCCGCCGTCCGGCTCGAGCTCCAGCGCGACCGCACCCGCCGCGACGTCGGCGACGTCCCACGCGCCCGTCGTGCCGGCGTCGACCGTCACCGGGACCTCCGACAGGACCGCCCCGTCACGGTCCAGAGCACGCAGCGTCGCGCGCGTCCTGCTGCGGTCCTCGTCGTCCTGACCGACCGCGGCCACCACCAGCCGGGCCGCGATCCCCCGGGGCAGGGCGACGACGCCGTGCACGTCCGTCGCCGTCGACGCCGACCACGCGCGCTCGACACGCGCCTCGTCGTCCAACGCGCCCGGCACGCCCGACCTCGACACGACCGCCGCGGCCACGACCGGGACGTCCGCGTCGACCACCGCGGTCCAGGTCCCCGCCGGCAGACCTCCGAGCGGCACGTCCACGACCTCGCCGGGCGCGAGCGGCACCTCGTCCGCACCGGGCAGCGCGACGGGCCCGTCGGCGCCCAGCAGCGACACGCGCGCCGTCGTCGCCGCGTCACCGGGAGCCAGCAGGCGCAGCACCGGCGCGTCCGACGCCCCCACGGCCGAGGCCTCCACGTCGAGACCCGTGACGACCTGCCGCGCGGCGGGTGCGGCCCCCGGGACGACGAGGTCGGTGCCCGCCGGCGTGAAACCGAGCACCGCGGTGTCCTGGACGCGCGCGGCGACCTGCCCGCCGGCCACGGTGACGTGCACCACGAGGGCCGACTGCCCCGCGGCCGTACCTCCGAGGTCGACCGTGCGGGTCGCGCCCGGCCCCACGACGTGCTGCGCGGTCGTCTGCTCGACCGGTCCGTTCGGACCGAAGACCTCGAGCGTGACCTGGGCCGCGGTGAGACCCGGGTTGCTCAGCACGAGCGTCGACGTGGACCCGATGCCGGTCGCGCCGCCGACGAGCCAGTCGTCGGAGGACGGCGCCCGGCACGAGGCGGCCGCGAGACCGCGCGCGTCGCCGTCCGTCACGACCGACGCGCCGGTCGCGGCCGCCACGGGCGCGTCGTCCCGCGGCTCCGCGCGCACGACCAGCGGACCGGCGACGTCGGCGAGGTGGGCAGCGCCCCCGCCGGCCACGAGGTCCGCGAGCGCGGTGCCCCCGCCCAGCGGCGCGACCGCCAGCGCACCGGCGCCCGAGCCCTCCGCCGTGACGGCGTCCACCGTGACCACGGGTGCCACGGGGGCCGGGTCGAACGCCGCGTCGCCACGGACCGTGCGCTGCGGGAGCAGGACCGGCCCCGGGCACTCGAGCGTGACGGGGGTCGGCGCCACCTCGACGTCCACCGCGGGCAGGGCGCGCGCGTCGGCCGTGCCGAGCTGCGTGCCCGCGACGACGGCGCCGGCGGTCAGGCCCAGCACCGCGACGCCGGACACGATGCGCAGGGCGCGCCCGCCCCGCCGGGCAGGACGCTCGCGGCGCGTCGTGCCCTCGGGTTCCGGTGCGGTGGTCTCGTGCGTCACGTCCGCACCCCTCGACGTCGTCGTAGCGGCAGCGCGAGCAGCAGGGTCACCAGCGTCGTCGCCCCGAGGGCCAGGAGCCACGGGGTGCGCAGCGGGGTGACGTGGCGGATCTCGAGCGTGCCTCCGTCGGGACCCAGCGCGAACGCCTGCCGCCAGCCCGCGTCGGCCGCCGGCAGCGGACGCCCGTCGAGCCACGCGCGCCAGCCCGCGTCGGCGCGCTCGGCCAGCACCAGGACGCGGTCGCCGTCGCCCGCGGGGAGCGTCGTGCCGCCCCGACGCGCGTCCGCCGCGACCGGCTCGGCGACCGGGTCGACGACGTCCGCCCCCGCCGGGAGGACACGCGCCCAGGAGGCCACGGCGGTCCCCTCGGCCGCGCGGACACGCCACAGGGTGCCCGAGCCGTCGTGCGTGACGCGCTCGAGCCCGGCGGTGGCGTCGAGGACGCCGACGAGCCTGGACCGCGCGGCCCGTGCCGCGGGTGCGTCCTCGCGCACCCCCGGGACGAGCACGTCGGCGACGCCGAGCGCGGCGACGTCGGGGGCGACGTCGCCCGCTGCGCCCTGCGCGAGCCGCGCCGCCAGCGCGTCGACCTCGGTCGCGGCGTCGTCGCGCTCGACGGCGGACGGCGCGTCGAGCGGCCCCGTGACGCCGCGGGTCGCGACGGCCGCCGCGTGGTCGACCTGCTGGTCGCCGTCGGCGCGCAGGAGCGCCCAGCCCACCGTGCCGTCCGCACGCGCCTCGAGGGACAGGATCCGTGACGCCGCGTCGGACTGCGCGCCCTGCTGCCCCACGACCGGGACCACCGGTGCGGACAGCGCGCGCAGGGTCGCCGCGTCGCTCATGCGGGCCGACCAGCCCCACCCGACGAGCGCGGTGGTCACGGCCACGACCCCGGCGGCCGTGCCCAGGGCGACGACGGCCTGCCGCCACCCGAAGGTCTGGCGGGCGAGCCGGTCGGTCATGCCGTCCGCACCGAGAACGGCGGCGCCGAGCAGCCCCAGCAGCGTCAGCGACACGGTCGCACCCGTCCAGGCCGGCGCGACGGCGTCCGCGGTCACGGTGGCGGGCAGCGCCTGGACCAGCACGCCGGCACCGACCCCGACGGCGGCGACGGCCCAGCACGTGCGCACGCCGCGCGCGACCGCACGGCCGCGCAGCAGCGCCGCGGCGGCCAGGGCGAGGAGCACCGCTCCGCCGAGGTACGGCCAGACCTGCGCGAGCACGCCGGGGAGCGCGGCGGGGACGAGGGCCGCGGGGTCGGTCGGCACCCCGAGGAGACGTTCGAGCGTGGTCGCGGGCGCCGCCGCGGCGGCCGGACCGGGGTCGGCGAGCAGCAGCCGGACGCCCTCGACGCCTCGTGCGCCGGCCTCGGCGAGGAGCGGCGCGAGCAGCACGAGCGACGGCACCGCCGTGGCGAGCACGCGCAGCCGGGCCCGCGGCACGACGGTCGCGACCAGGACGAGCAGCACGAGGGCGGGGACGAGCAGGACGGGCGCTGCAGCCGTCACCACGGCGAGCGCGAGCGCGGCACCCGCGGCGGCCGCCACCGAGCCCGTGGGGTCGGGCGCACCCACGAGCGCCGGCGCGCGCTCCTCGTCGGTCGACGCGGGCGCGGGGTCGTGCGTGACCGGCGCGGCAGCGACGACGGCGCCCGAGACGGGACCACGGGGTGCCGGCACCTCGGGCACGCCGCGCACCGGCGTCTCGACGTGCGCCTCGTCCCCCGGGGGCGGGGAGGGCGGCGCGGCGGTCGCGGGACCTGCCGTGGGGTCGGTCGACCGACCGCCGCCCACGCGTGCGTGGGACGCGGTGTCCCAGCGCTCCGCGGCGGCGGCGGCCCGGGCCTCCGCCTCGGCGTCCGCGTCGAGGCGCTCGTCACGCCGCGCGGTCGAGATCCCCGACAGCACCTGGTCGACGCGCTGCACGCCGACGGCGCGCGCGAGGCCGAGCGCGACCCACGGCAGCGCGGCGTGCGCGAGCACGGCACCGACCCGGCCGTCCCCGACCGCGAGGAGCAGCGTCGGGGCCGAGGCCCACACGAGCGCGGCCCACGCACGCACGCCGACCGAGCGCGTCGCGGCGCCGGCCGCGAACCACGCCCCGACGCCCGCGATCACGGCCCCGCCCAGCACGACCGTCGCGAGCGCGGCACCCGGGTCACCGCCCAGCACGGCGGCCAGCGCGGCCAGCACGACGACGAGCGGGTCCGCCGGCCCCGGGGAGCCCACGCCGCCCGAGACCCAGCCCGAGGTCGCGGCGTCCCACACGTCGCCGAGCGAGGTCGTGGCACGCGCGAGCGCGTCGCCCACGAGCGGGGCGCCCGCGACCACCGGGCCGACGAGCCGCCCCAGCGCCACCGCCGAGGCCGCGACGAGCAGCACCAGGACGACGGCGGCCGTCACGCGGCGGCGGGTCGCGAGCGCCGCGAGCTCGCGCAGCTCGAGCTCGCTGGGCGCCGACGTGACCCGACGCGCCTCGCGGCGCGCCAGCCGGCGGTCGCGGGACTGCCGCCAGACGTCGCGCCACCCGGCCTGCAGCGGCCGCAGCGTCCGGCGGGAGACGGCCCGGCTCGCCCGCGCCCGGCGTCGCGCACGGACCACGGGCATCGGCCGGAGCAGCACGAGGAGCGCGACCCGCACCTCGGCGAGCGCGAGCCGGGGCCGCTTGAGCGCGATCTGCCCGAGGCACCGCAGCGCGGCGGCCGCGACGACCATGACCACGACCGCGGGGAGCAGCGCGAGCGGGGCGCCCGCGAGCCGCGAGTGCAGCAGGGCGTACCGGCGCGCCGCGAACGACCGCGTCGGGTCCGCCGAGTCGGGCTCGCCGTCGCCGTCGAGGTCCACCTCGGGAGGGGCGGGCCCGTCGCCGTCGCGCGCCCCGCCGCGGGCGGGCCGGAGCCCGTGGTACGCGGCCTGCGCGTGCCGGACGACGGCCGTGGGGACGACCACGACCCGGTGGCCCGCCAGCCGGGCTCGGCGCGACAGGTCGAGCCCGTCGCCGAACGGCCCCAGCGCCGGGTCGGTGCCGCCCAGCGCGTCCCACACGTCGCGGCGGACGAGCGCACCGGCCACGCCGACGCCCAGGACGTCGGTCCGGCCGTCGTGCTGCCCCTGGTCGAGCTCTCCCGGTTCGACGTCGGCGTGCCGGCGGCCCGAGCGCGTCGTGCGCACACCGACCTCGAGCAGGCGCTCGGGCTCGGTCCAGGTGCGCTGCTTGCAGCCCGCGACGGCCACGGACGGCGCGTTGGAGACCGTCCGGACGAGGCGCGCGAGCGCCTCGGGCGCGGGGGCGCTGTCGTCGTGCAGCAGCCACAACCACGGCGTGGGCCGCTCGTCGACCGCGTCGGCGAGCGTCGTCAGGCCCGCCGTCACGGCCTCGCCGAACGTGCGCGCGTGCGGGGCGCGCACGGTCGCCAGGCGCGGCACCGGCTGCGGGGCGGTCGCGAAGACCTGGTCGAGCACGAGCCCGACGTGCTGGTCCTCCCCCGGCGCGACGTCGACGAGCAGCACGCGCATCGGACGCCGCGTCTGCGACGCGAGGGCCCGCAGCGTCGTCGTGAGGTAGCCCGTGCGTCCGCGGGTGACCACCACGGCGGTCACGGGTGTGGTCACCGGTACCGCAGCGGTCGTCAGGAGGGGGTCCACGGGGGACAGCGTGTCAGTCATGCTCGCGCCATGATGCGCGACGGCGCGGGTCCACGACGGCAGGTCGCCCCGGCGTGGCGCGACGTGCCGTGCGTGCGGGCCGTCAGACCACGCGCCGCTTCAGCTTGCGGCGCTCGCGCTCGGACAGGCCGCCCCAGATGCCGAAGCGCTCGTCGTTGGCCAGGGCGTACTCGAGGCACTCGGACCGCACGTCGCACTGCGTGCAGACCTTCTTCGCCTCGCGCGTCGAGCCGCCCTTCTCGGGGAAGAACGCCTCGGGGTCGGTCTGCGCGCACAGGGCGCGCTCCTGCCACCCCATGGGGCCGTCGTCCTCGGGCGTGCCGAACAGCGACAGCACGTTGCCGTTCGCGGGCGCGGGAGCAGGGGTCGCGGCGTCGGTCGGGAAGCTCTCGTCGTCGAGCAGGTGCCACATACGTGCCTCCGCGGGTGTTCGTGCTCGGTGCTGCTCGTGCTGGCCGGCTGCCAGGGTCTCGTCCCTGATCCGACGGACCGGCCGGTGCGGCCCGGTCCCTCGGACGGCCGCGTCCGACGTGCTCCATGAGTCAGTTCTCAGGGAATTACACGCGTGTCGTTCGCGATCGTCAACCGGAGGCGTGCTAGATGCCCGAGTTGTCCGGGTGAAAGTTGCGTGCGTACGGCGTGGCGTCCACGCGTGTCTAGATTGAGGGCCCATGGAGACACCAGCCGCACCCGCCCCGTCCGACGTCGCGACGCTGCTCACGCAGCTGCAGCGCGAGCCCGGCCGCCCCCGGATCACGTGGTACGGCGGCCTCGGCGAACGCGTCGAGCTGTCGGGTGCGGTCCTCGCGAACTGGGTGACGAAGACGACCAACCTGCTCGTCGAGGAGTTCGACGC
Organism: Cellulomonas sp. HD19AZ1; assembly: GCF_004535805.1. Taxonomy (NCBI): domain Bacteria; kingdom Bacillati; phylum Actinomycetota; class Actinomycetes; order Micrococcales; family Cellulomonadaceae; genus Cellulomonas; species Cellulomonas sp. HD19AZ1. Next base: position 356,122 of record NZ_SPHX01000001.1, on the reverse strand, counting down.
CGGGCCGGGGACCCGGGTGCTGCTGGACCTCCCGCCGCACTGGCGGACCCTCGTGTGGGCCCTCGCGACGTGGCGCACGGGGGCCGGCGTCGTCGTCGCGCCCGCACCGGCGCCCGACGTGGTCGTCACCGACCGCCCGGAGACGCACGCGGCCGCCGCCGACGTCGTCGCCGTCGCGCTCCCCGCGCTCGCACGCCGGTTCGACGGCGCGCTGCCGCCGCGTGCGGTCGACGCCGCGGCCGCGGTCATGACGTACGGCGACGCGCTCGGCTGGGTGCCCGAGCCCGACGCGGCGCACGACGCGCTCCCCGGCGTGCCGCACGCCCGCCTCCTGACGAGCGCCGACGGCCACGTCGCGCCCGGCACGCGGCTGCTGCACCACGTGCCGGCCGGCGCCGTGACGCCCGCCGAGCTCCTGCGGGAGGTCGCGGTGCTCGCCGCCGACGGCTCGCTCGTGCTGCTCGCGCCCGACGCGGGTGTCGACGTCGAGCGTGTCGCCGCGTCCGAGCGCGCCACCACCAGCGCCTCCTGACGCGTCCCGTCCCGCGGCGACCGGGCGGGACGACGACCGGAACGCGCGCCCCGGCCGGGGCACCGATGCGCCAGACTAGGCCGCATGCGAGGAATCATCCTGGCCGGTGGATCCGGCACGCGACTGCACCCGATCACGCTCGGCGTCAGCAAGCAGCTGGTGCCGGTGTACGACAAGCCGATGATCTACTACCCGCTCTCGACGCTCCTCCTCGCGGGCATCCGGGACGTCCTGGTCATCACCACGCCGCACGACGCGGAGCAGTTCCAGCGCCTGCTCGGCGACGGCTCGCAGTTCGGGATCTCGATCTCGTACACCGTGCAGGCCGAGCCCAACGGGCTCGCCCAGGCCTTCGTGCTCGGCGCCGACTTCGTCGGCTCCGACGCCGCGGCGCTCGTGCTGGGCGACAACATCTTCTACGGCCCCGGTCTCGGCACCCAGCTGCAGCGGTTCGACCGGATCGACGGCGCGGCCGTCTTCGCCTACCGCGTCGCGGACCCCACCGCGTACGGCGTCGTGGAGTTCGACGACCAGGGCCGCGCGCTGTCGCTCGAGGAGAAGCCGGCGCACCCCAAGTCGTCGTACGCCGTGCCGGGCCTGTACTTCTACGACAACGACGTCGTGGAGATCGCGCGCGACCTGCAGCCGTCGGCGCGCGGCGAGTACGAGATCACCGACGTCAACCGGCACTACCTCGAGCAGGGCCGCCTGCAGGTCGAGGTCCTGCCGCGCGGCACGGCCTGGCTCGACACGGGCACGTTCGACTCGCTGCTGGAGGCGTCCGACTACGTGCGGACCATCGAGAGCCGCCAGGGCCTGAAGATCGGCTCGCCCGAGGAGGTCGCCTGGCGGCGCGGCTTCCTCTCAGACGACGAGCTGCGCGTGCGCGCGGAGAAGCTCGTGAAGTCCGGCTACGGGAGCTACCTGCTGAGCCTGCTGGAGTCGGGCGACCGCTGACCTCGGGCGGTCCCACGGACGTGGCGGCCCGGCTCGGCACCGACGGTGCCGGGCCGGGCCGCCCTCGTCTCAGAGGTAGTACTTCTGCGCGATCACCAGCACGCTCGTGACGTGCAGCGCGAGCACCCCGACGGCCACCACCCAGGCGGCGACCGCCGCGGCCGGCCGACGACGGCTCAGCCGCTCCGCCAGCAGCGGCGGCAGCGCCAGCAGCGCCGGCACGATCATCAGCAGGTACCGGCCCTGCAGCAGGTTCGTCAGGCCCGTCGACCGGAAGTACCCGTACTCGACCACGTACATGCCGAGCAGCGCCCCGAGACCCGACAGCACGCACAGCGCGACCATGCGGTCGATCCCCCGGACCTCCTCGTCCACGACCCCGCGGCGACGGTCCCGCACCAGCAGCACGAGCCACGTGATCGTGGCCACCGCGAGGAGCAGGTACGACGCCCAGATCACCTGCTGCGCGCCGAACGGCAGCGGGGTGTTGACCCAGCCGAAGTTGCCCCACATCTGGTCGACCCAGAGCTGACGGAACTCCGCGAGGTCGGTGCTGACCTGCGTCCGGACGTAGTCGAGCACGCCGCGCGGACCGTCGGGCGCGCCCTGCGGGAAGCCCAGCCCCGTGTCGATGCCGAGCACGCGCGCAGCGACCAGCCACACCCCGTAGGTCAGTGCCACGCCGACGGCGGCGAGCAGCGGCTCGACGAGCAGCACCCGCCAGTCGCGCACCCGGTAGCGGATCTTGCCCAGGAACCAGCCGAGGGCGATCGGGAGGACCATGAGCGCCGCGAACGGCTTGCCGAGCGCGGCGGCGCCCGCGACCGCTCCCGCGGCGAGCATCCACCACGGGCCGCGCGCCGTGCGCACCAGACGTGCGCCGATCCACAGGGCCGCGAAGCCTGCGGCGATGACCCAGCCGTCGTTGTTCACGAGGGCGAACTGGTGCGCGAGCATCGGCTGCAGGGCGATCGCGGTCACGAGACCGGCGCGAGCCGTGCGTCGGCCGGGCAGCACCTCGCCGGCGAACAGCCAGGCGAAGACGATCGCGGCGACGCCGAGGAGCGCCGACCAGAGCCGGACGGCGTGCACCTGCGCGACCGTGTCGTCCGGGGCCAGCTGGTAGAACAGCGCGCCGATCGCGTAGTACGGCGGCGGGTAGGACGCCGCCGGGCCGGTGCCGTCGGAGTCGGTGCCGGCCGCCGCGTCCTCGCGGCGCAGCCGCTCGACCGACGCGTCGTCGTAGTCCGGGCGGTCGGTGGGCGCGAACCGCGAGACCCGCATCTCCTGGGCCGCCGCGCCGAGCGAGTCGGAGTAGGCCTGCGAACGCTCGTCGGTGTTCCAGTTGGGGAGCCGCCCCTCCTCCGCGATGAACTGCACGTTCGCGAAGTGGGCGGGTTCGTCCATGCCCTGCAGCGGGGGGATCAGGACCGACCAGAGCAGCCCTCGCGCCAGCACCAGGACGATCACGGTCACCAGTCCCCAGCGTGGGCGCAGCGCGAGCAGCGCCACACCCGCCAGGACGAGGGCGGCCAGGGTGACGACCCACGCGGGCGATCCCCACACGGGCGCGTAGGCCGCCACACGGTCGAGGACGTCGTCGACCACCGAGAGCATCGGGCGGTCCCGCTCGCCGTACAGCGCGACGGCGGCGGGGTTGCCGTCGAGCGTCTCCCAGATCGCCGGGGGAAGCGGGGAGTCCTCCGTCACGCTGAGCGTGACGGTGAAGTCCTCGCCCTGCGAGTCGGGGATCGGCTCGAACTCGACGAGCGGGGTGAGGACCGTGTCGGGGAGGTCGTCGCACGCGGTGTCCTGCGACGCGAGCTGCTCGCCGTCCCGCTCGATCGTCGTCGTCAGCGTGCAGTCGGCCGAGTCCATCCACGTGCCGAGCACCATGCCGACCGCGCTCAGGTCGTCCTCGGTCGCCGTGAGGTCGAACGAGAACGGCTCGCCCGTCGCGAGCACGCCGTCGCCCTCGGTCAGGGTGAACCCTTGCGTGACCGCGCCCTGCTGCGGGCCGACACGCGCGGACAGCGCCAGCACCAGACCGAGCAGCACGACCGCCGCGCAGAGCACCGGTGCCAGCCACCGGCGCGCACGGACCGCCCACCGACCGCCTTCACGTCGTCCCACGCTGCCCACCGTGCCCTCGTCAGCGGTCGCCGACACCTTGCCTCCTCACGTGCGGCACCCGGCGGCGCACACGGCCAGCCATGGTGCCACACGCTCCATGGCGCGGAGGCCGGGAGTCCGTCGGCAGGGACGCGCGCGGGCTCAGGTGCGAGACGCGACCGAGGCGTCCTGCTCGCGGGCGAGGTTCTCCGCCGCGGGCTCGGGCGACGCACCGGCACCGACGGGCCGGACGTCGACGGCCGGCGCCGGCACCGGATCGGCCTCGCGCGCCACCCGTGCCAGCAGCACGACCCAGGCGAGGACCGCCAGCACGGCCCCGCCGACCAGCACGGCGACGGGCAGCGGGGGCTGCCACGGGTCCACCACCGGCTCGAACCACGGTGCCGACGTCCCCGCGACGTACCGGCGCAGGTTCTCGCCGAAGGCGAGGACCTGCACGACGCCCACGACCGCCAGCAGCAGCGACGACACGCGACGCGCGGCCGCGCCCGTGACCGGTGACCGTGCGTCGAGCAGCACGCCCGCGAGGAGCGGGACCCCGACCGAGACGGCCATGAGGTACCGCCCCTGCCAGGGCAGCCCCACCTGGGTGGCGTTCGGGACCTGGAGCACGACCGGGAGCGCGACGACCAGAGCGGCGACGCCGGCGAGCGCCAGCGCCTCCCGTCCCCGCGCGACGGCGAGCGCGAGCAGGACGAGGAGACCCAGCGCGGCGGCGAGCAGCAGGTAGACGCTGCCCGGCGAGGGCGTGTCGTGCCACCCGAACCGGCCGAACTGCTGCTCGACGTACGACGAGGTCAGACGCAGCACGTCGTTCAGCGCCTTCGCCGTGGTCAGCTCCGGGTAGGCGATGATGCCCGCCCCGGACACCGCACCCGCGCGCAGGATCCAGAGCACGGCTGCGACCGAGCCGACGACACCCAGGCCCAGGCCGGGCCACGCGCGCGCGTCCACGAGAGCGGCGCGCACGCACCGCCAGCCGGCGAGCACGGCCGCCGCGAGCACGATGATCGCCAGGAACAGCGGGGAGAACGCCTTCGCGTTGACCAGCAGGACCACGAGCACGCCGGCACGCCACCAGCGGCGGGACACCAGCCGGTCGTCCGGTTCGCGCAGCGCGATCGTCAGCGTGAGCCACAGACCGATCCCGGCGGCGGCCTCCACCGCGTTGGGGTTCACGGTGCTGTTCATGAAGACGACCATGGGCGTCGTGGCGACGGCCACGGCGGGGACGACCCAGCGGCGACGCGCCGTCTCGGCGACGGACCGCAGGCCGAGCGCGATGCAGAACCCCCCGAGGAGCGCGCTCATGAAGCGCATGAGGTAGAGGGTGCCGAGCCTCGGCTCGAGCACCGTCGGCAGCCCGACGACGGCGTAGTAGAGCGGGTTGTAGTTCCCGGCCGAGGTCGTCGCGCCCTGCGGCGCGGACACGTCCCCCCAGTCGGCGTCCCAGCACGAGGCCGGCTCGCTGGACCTGAACGCGAAGCAGCCGGGCATCTCGCCGGTCAGGCCGTAGATGCGAGGCAGCTCCGCCCGCCAGACCCCGACACGGGCCTCCTCCAGCGGCGCGCCGCGCACGAGCGCGGCCGCCCTCACGATGTGCGCCGGCTCGTCGGGGCCTGCGGCCATGGGGCTCGCGAGCGCCCAGACCCCGCCCAGCGCGGTGAGCACCGCCCACGAGAGCCAGAACACCGCTCGGGGGGACCACGGCGACCGGGCGCGCCGACGTGGGCGTGCGGACCGTCCGGCACCGACGGGGACCGACGGCTCCGGCTGCTGCTCAGCGCTCGTCGGCATCGCGTGCCCCTTCGTCGAGGGGGACGGGCGCCACGGCGGGGCGCGGCACGGCCTCGTCGACGGCGATCCGTCGCGCGAGCGACGTGATCTGCTGCTCCATGTCCCGGAACCGGCGGTAGGTCGTCACCATGTACAGCAGGAACGCGATGATCAGCCCGTACAGCAGCAGGTCGGTGCCGCGGCCCACGCCCACGAACTCGGCGATGAGGTTCCAGGTGTCGGGGAAGATCACCGACAGCGTCGCGAGCAGCGCCGCGAGGACGACGGTCACACGACGCAGCGCGAGGTGACGCGCACCCGAGGGCGGGCGCAGCCCCAGGACGAAGACGGCCGCGATCGCGACCACGAGCAGCAGCTTGATCAGCACGCGATTACCTGTAGATCATCTCGGTCAGGATGTTGACGGCGTTGAACACCGACTGCCCCTTGGAGCGCGAGTAGTCGGTGTAGAGGATGTGCACCGGGTGCTCGACCCAGCGCAGACCCGCGCGACCGACCTGCTCGATGATCTCCGAGGCGTGCGCCATCCGGTTCTGGCGGATCCGCAGCGTCGCGGCCGCCCGTCGGTTGAGGGCCCGCAGGCCGTTGTGCGTGTCGGTGAGGCGGACGCCCGTGGTGGCGTTGGAGTACACGATCGCCGCACGCAGCACCGCGCGCTTGACCGCTCCCGGCCGTGTCCGCGCGTCGAGGAAGCGCGACCCGAAGACGACGTCGGCCTCGTCCGTCCGCAGCCGCGACACCATCGCCACGGCGTCCTCCCGCTGGTGCTGACCGTCCGAGTCGAACGTCACCACGTACTGCGCCCCGAGCCGCAGCGCCGTCTCGAGGCCCGTCTGCAGCGCGGCACCCTGGCCCAGGTTGATCGGGTGCTCCACCACCAGCGCCCCGGCGTCGCGCGCGACCGCGGCCGAGTCGTCGGTGCTGCCGTCGTCCACGGCGACGACGAGGGGGAACGACGTGCGCAGGTCCCGGATCACGTCCCCGACGACCGCGCTCTCGTTGAACAGGGGCACGACCACGCACGTGTCGTCGTGGAGGGCCTGGTGGGCCACGGTGCAGACTCTTCCCTCGGACGGAGCGGACGGCACAGCCTACCCGTGCCCGACCGGGAAGCCGAGCCTCGTAGGCTCGGTGCGTGGAGTCCCAGAATCACTACTACGGCCACAGCAGCGCGCTCGCGCGGTACGCCGGGCTGCCAGGGCCCCGGCACCTGCCCGGCCTCGTGCAGCACGGCTGGACGGCGACGTCCCCGCTCGAGACGCACTTCCGGGACTTCCCGGCGGTCGGCGCCCCGGGCGGTCGGCGAGGACGTTCCCTGTTCGTGTGGTCCCACACGTCGCGCGCGTGGGACCCGCGCACCGCCCGCCGGCGCAGCGTCGCGATCGGCGCCCCGTGGCACTACCTGTGCGCGACGCTCGGGCCGCGGCCCGCCGGTTCGGGCACCGTGATCCTGCCGGTGCACGGGATCGCCACGCAGCCGCTGCTCGGCGACCACGCCGCGGTGGCTCGCGCGTGGGCCGAGACCGAGGGCCCGGCCACCGTGTGCCTGTACCACGTCGAGGCCGACGACCCCCGCGTGGTCCGCGCCTACGCGGACGCAGGTCACCGGGTGGTCACGCTCGGGCGTCGCACCGACCCGGCGTTCCTCGGACGGCTCCACACGTTGCTGACCGGTGCAGCACGCGTGGTGTCGAACCGGTTGTCGACCCCGGTGGTGTACGCCGCCGCTGTGGGTGTCGACGCCGTGGTCTCGGGTGACGCCATGCGCCTGGCCGGTGAGCGCCCGGACGACGCCGCCGCCGTGGCGGCCCGCTGGCCCGAGTTCTACGAACGGGGCAGCACGATCGCCGAGCGCACGAGCGTCGCCCGCGACGAGACCGGCGCCGACGCCGTGCTCACGCCCGACGACCTTCGCGCCCTGCTGGGCTGGGACCGCCGACGTCCCGGCCCGTGGCTGGACCACTGGCTGCGGGCGCCGGCGCACCGCGCCGCGACGCAGCTGGGCAGGCGGGCGTCCGGCTCGGCCTCCGACGCTCCCGCCGGGGACGCACCCTCGCTGTCCTTCGGGCGGTGGTTCGCCGCCGCGACGGAGTACCTGCCGCGCCCGCTGGGATCCGCCCCGGCGGTACCCGGGGAGCCGCTGGCGGTGCCGGTCCCCGACTGACGGACGCGCGCCGCGGCGGTCAGCCGCGCGCAGTCGCCGCGGCCAGCGCCGCCCGGCGCACGAGGTGCACCGTCTCGACCGCCGCGAACGGGCGCAGGCCGCGGCGGGCCCACGCGCGCTGCACGCGCACGTTCTGCACCTGCGTCGAGATCACCAGCCGCGCGGCGCCGGCCGCCGCGGCCCGGTCCTCGACGGCCGCGAGCAGGTCGCCGTACAGCCCTCGGCCCTGCGCCGACGGGACGAGACCCGCCAGCAGCACCTCGACGTGGTCGTCCCCCTCCGCCAGGGTGGCGACGCCCACCGGCTCCCCGTCCAGCATCTGCACGAGCACGTCGTCGGGGCTGCGGCGCACGGTGCCGGTGGCCCACTCCTCGTAACCCGCGAGGGCCGCGTCCGGGTCGAGCAGCGGGTCTGCCGTGTAGTGGTTGCCGTAGGCGGTGAACGAGGCCCGCACGACCGACCGCACCGCCGCCTCGGCGGCCGCGCGGTCGAGGTCACCCGACGGGACCACGTCCGTCCGCGTCGGCGGGTCGCCGCCGACGACGGGCTTCTCCCAGTACGTGAGCGCCCCGGCCGGCAGCACCGCGCGCGAGGTCGAGGCCAGCAGCGCCGGGACGTCCTGGCGCGCGACGTCGTACCGGGCGACGAGCACGTCCGCGGTCGAGGACTCGACCAGGTCGACCAGCTCGGTCCCCCGCACCTCCCCGGGCCCGACCGTCAGCCGGTGCACCTCGACGCCGAACCGGGCGGTGTCCGCGGGCGAGGGCGCGCAGACCACGCCGGGTGCGGCGAGCGCGTCCCAGGCCACGGGTCAGGCCGCCGCGGGGCGGAACGCCACGACGGCGTCCCGCACGCGCTCGACCGAGGAATCCGGCATCCCGGCCCACAGCGGCAGCCGCACCAGGCGCCCCGCGAAGTCGTCGGTCGCCGGGCACGGCGCGGGCGTGCGGCCGAACCGCCGGCCGGCGATCGACGAGTGCAGCGGGATGTAGTGGAACGTCGCGCCGACACCGGCCGCCCGCAGGTGGTCCAGCATCGCGTCGCGCGAGCCCCTGCTCGGCGCCAGCAGCCAGAACACGTGCGCCGGGTGCTCGGCCTCCGCCGGCGGTGACATGAGCGTGCCCCCGGAGGCGTCCGCCCAGTCCGCCAGGCCCTCGGCGTAGGCGTCCCAGATCGCGTGCCGACGCTTCTGGACGTCGTCGAACGCCTCCAGCTGGGCGGTGAGCACCGCCGCCGTCAGCTCGCTCGGCAGGTAGCTGGAGCCGCGGTCGATCCAGGAGTACTTGTCGACCTCACCGCGCAGGAACCGAGACCGGTCGGTGCCCTTCTCGCGCAGCACCTCGGCCCGCGGGCGTAGCGCGAGGTCGTTGATCAGCAGGGCACCGCCCTCGCCGCACTGGATGTTCTTCGTCGCGTGGAAGCTCTGCGCCGCCAGGACGCCGAACGTCCCGCACGACCGACCGGCCCAGCGGGCGCCCAGCCCGTGGGCGTTGTCCTCCACCACGGCGATGCCGGCCGCGTGCGCGATCGCGAGCACCCGGTCCATGTCCGGCGCGACGCCGCCGTAGTGCACGACCGAGACGGCCCGGGTGCGCTCGGTGACCGCCGCCTCCATGGCGTCGACGTCGAGGCTCCCGGTACGGGGGTCGATGTCCACGAAGACCGGCGTGGCGCCGGTCATGATGATGGACGCGGCCGTCGTGGAGAACGTGAAGCTCGGCACGACCACCTCGTCCCCGGGGCCGAGGTCGAGCAGCCAGCTCGCCAGCTCCAGGGCGTGCGTGCCCGAACCGGTGAGCAGGGCGTGCGGGGAGCCGGTGATCGACTCGATCCCGCGGGCGGCCCGGGAGGTGAACGGGCCGTCGCCGTGGGTGTGGCCGCTCTCGAGCACCGCGTCCAGGTACTCCAGCTCGCCAGGCGCGCGGAACGGCTTGGAGAACGGGATCCAGGCGTCGGTCATGGTTGACGAGGATAGGCCCCCGCAGGCGGGGGCTCCCGTACACTCGGCGCGTGCCCCTCAGCTCGTCCGCGCGCGTCTTCGCGCGCCCGCTCGCGTGACCGCGACCCTCGGGGGGCTCGTCCGGAGCGCCCTCGGCCACGAGCAGGTCCGCTACCTGCTGGTCGCGGGGACGACGACGCTGGGGTACCTCGCGCTGCTGGCCGGCCTGCTCGCCACCGGGCTGCCGTACATGTACGCGATCCTGCTGGCGCAGGCCGTCACCATCTCCGTGGCGTTCCCCACCTACCGCCGGCTGGTCTTCCGGTCCACGAACCCGTGGCGCCGCGACCTGCCGCGGTTCGTGGGCGTGTGGGGCGGCGGCTTCGTCGCGGGCGTCGTCGCGACGCCCGCGCTCGTCGAGCTCGCCGGCGTCCCGCCGCTCCCCGCCCAGGTGATCGCCGTCGTGGTGGTCGCCGTGCTGTCCTACCTGGGCCACCGGTACCTGAGCTTCGGCGGCCGCCGGTGACCGGGGCGGACGCGTCGGTGCGGCATCCTGGTCCGGTGCAGGTCAGCGTCGTCATCCCGTGCTACCGCTCGCAGGACACGGTCCCCCACGTCGTGGCCGACGTCGTCGAGCTGCTCGGCTCCCCTGGCTCGGGCGTCGACGACTTCGAGGTCGTCCTCGTCGTGGACGGCAGCCCCGACGGCACCGCCCGCGTCGCGCGCGACCTCGCGGCGGCCCGCCCGGACCGGGTCCGCGCGGTGGAGCTGCGGCGCAACTACGGCCAGCACAACGCCCTGATCGCGGGCATCCGCCGCGCCCGCTTCCCGGTGGTCGTGACGATGGACGACGACCGTCAGCACCGCGCCGACCAGATACCGCTGCTGCTCGCCGCGCTCGGCGACGACGTGGACCTCGTCTACGGGGTCGCGGTCGAGGAGGAACACGGCGCGCTGCGCTCGCTCGCCTCCCGCATGGTGAAGCGCACCCTTGCGATGGCGGGCGTTCCCAAGGCCGACGACGTGTCCGCGTTCCGCGCGTTCCGCACCCCGCTGCGCGACACCTTCCGGCACGTGACCGACCCGTACTCGTCGCTCGACGTGCTGCTGTCCTGGGCGACCACCTCGATCGGCCGGGTCGTCGTCCGCATGGACGAGCGCACGGTCGGCACCTCGTCGTACACGCTGCGCTCGCTCGTGCGGCACGCGCTCAACATGGTCACCGGGTACAGCAACGTCCCGCTGCGGATGGTGGCGTGGCTCGGGTGGTTCTGCGCCGCGCTCGGCGTGGTGCTGGGCGCCGTCGTGGTGTGGAAGTTCGCGGCGGGCGACACGACCGTCGCGGGCTTCACGACGATCGCCGCGATGGTCGCGCTGTTCTCCGGCGCGCAGATGCTCTCGCTCGGCGTCATCGGCGAGTACCTCGGCCGGCTGCACACCCGGAGCATGGGCAAGCCGACTTACGCGGTCCGGCGGGACACCGGGCCCGCGCCTGCAGACGAGGACCTCCAGGGGCGCGACGCATGACCCTGGACCGGTCCACCGAGGTCCTGCCCTCCCCCGGGGCGGGTGCCACGCGCCGGTCCCGGCGCAACGCCGCGCCCCGCACCGACGGGCTCCCGGCGCTGGCGCTCGCGCTCCTGCCCGCGGTGGTGGCCTTCGCCGGCATCGCGGCGGTCCTGCACCGCTACGGCACGCCGGTGCCGGTGACCCTCGGCTACCTCGCGTACCTCGGGCTGGCGGCGACGCTGCCCGGCGCGCTGGTCTGGCGCGCCGTGCGCGGCCGACGGGTCTCGCTCACCGAGGACCTGGCGGTCGGCACCGCGATCGGCCTCGCCGCGCAGGTCCTGCTGGCGTTCGCTCTGGCGCCCCTGCACCTCTCGACCTGGTCCTGGCTGTGGGCGCCGGCCATCGTCGTCGCGTCGGTGGCCGTGCCCGGCTGGCGAGCGCGCGCCTGGCGCCGTCCCGCCACCCCCTCGACCGCGACGTGGTCGGCGTGGGTGCAGGCGGCGACCGTCCTGGCCGCCACCGTGTGGCTCGGCGCAACCGCCCTGGCCGCGAACCCGGTGACCTACGTCGACGGCTGGGGCCCGTGGAGCCGGGCGGTGCCCGTCTCGGTGTACGTCGACCTCCCGTTCCACCAGGCCATCGCCAGTGGCGTGGACGCCCACTACCCGCTCGTCTACCCGTACCTGTACGACGAGCCGCTGCACTACCACCTCTTCGTGTACGAGCACCTCGCGGCCGCCTCGCACGTGGCCGGGCTCGACCTCACGTGGCTGCTGTACCGGCTCGCCCCCACCGCGCTGCTGGCGCTGGGGGTTGTCCTGGTCGGCGTGCTCGCGCGCCGGCTCACCGGGTCCGCGTGGTCGGCCCCGCTCGCGGCTGCCGTCGTCACAGCCTCCTCGGCCGCCAACGTGTACGGCTGGACGCCCTTCCCGTTCCAGAACCCCGGCTTCCTGCACTTCGCCGTGTACCGGAGCCCCACCCAGACATTCGGCCTCACCCTGTTCCTCGCCGCGATCACCGCGGCCGTCGTCCTGCTGCACGAGGGAGGGCTCCGCCGCCACCTGCCGCTGGTCGCGGTCTTCACCGTCCTCGCCTGGGGCGCGGGCGGGTCGAAGTCGACGTTCCTGCCGGTGCTCGGTGCCGGCCTGGGGCTCGCGCTCGTCGCGGCCCTCGTGCGGCGGGACCGTGCCGCACGCGTCGCCGCGGCGCTGCTGGGGCTCTGCGTCGCCGGGTTCGGCCTGCTGCTCGTCGTGGTCCTCGGTGGGCAGTCGGGCAGCCTCGCGATCACGCCGCTGACCACGACGCGCGCGTTCGCGGCTGCCCAGCTCGTCGCCGACCCGGCCAGCACGCGCCACACCCTGCTGATCACGGGGCTCGGCCTGGCGTCGTGGCTGTGCGCGAGCGCGGGAGTGCTGCTGCTGGCCCGGCGCGAGACGCTGCGCGACGTCACGTTCTGGCTGCTGCTGGGGGTCGCAGGCTCGGGCATCTGCGCCTGCCTGCTCACGACGGCCAACGGGCTGAGCCAGCTGTACTTCCTGTACGCGTCCTGGCCGGCGCTCGGCATCCTCACGGCGTGGGGCGTGGTCGCCGCCACCCGCACCTGGCCCCGGTGGACGCGCACGCTCGTTCCCGTGGGCCTGCTCGCCGGCGCGGCGCTGGTGTGGGCCGTGCGCCGCGCTGACGGTCTGGAGGCCCCGACCGCCGCACCCGCCCCCGCGTTCCCCTACCGGGCCATGCTCTGGCCATGGCTCTGGCTCCTGGGCGCCGCGCTCGTCGCCGCCGCGCTCGTCGCGCTGGTCGTGCGCCTGCGCCGCCGCGAGGGATCGGCCGTCACACCGGTGACCGCGGGGCTGCTGACCTTCGCGGTGCTCCTGGCCGGGACCTCCCTCTACCAGCGGACACTCGAGACGGCGCACGCCGCGGTCTCCGTGGTCCGGGACGGCCAGGGCCCCGGCGAGGGCTACCTGGTCCCCCGCGACGGGGCGCTGGCGGCGCTGTACGTGCGGGACCACTCGGGCACCGACGAGGTCGTCGCGACGAACGCGCACTGCTACGGCCCCGAGGACGCCTGCGACGCGCGGCACTTCTGGGTCTCCGGGCTCACCGAGCGCCGGGTGCTGGTGGAGGGCTGGGCGTACCCCGAGGGGTTCCGGCCCGGCCTGACGCGCACCAGCCCGTTCTGGGACACGGACCGCTACGAGGCCAACGAGGCCGTGTTCGACGACCCGTCGGACGCGGCGGTCGCCCGCCTGCGGAACGAGTGGGGCGTCCGGTGGCTCGTGGTCGACCGGACGATGGGCGTCGAGAGCCCGGAGCTGCGGGAGCACGCCGCGCTCGAGCTCGAGCTCGACGACGCCGCGGTCTACCGGATCGGCTGACCCCGCCAGCCGGGCGCGGGTGTCGGGCTCCGGCGGGCAGGCTCAGGCGGTCGCCGCGCCCGCCCGCGCGGACCGACGCACCACGAGCAGCCCCGCGACCGCCATCACCGCCGCCGCGGCGACCCGGGTGGCCGACCAGGCCCCGTCGACCGGCAGGAGCGCCCCGAGGGCGCTCACGGCCGCCCAGAGCAGCATCACCAGCGGCATCGCCGGCGGCCACCAGGGGTACTCCGCGACCCGTCGCTGCACTGCGGTGGTCCCGGCGGCGAGAAGCAGGTAGGCGACCAGGTAGCCGGCGCCGATCCCGGCCAGGCCAGTGGTCGCGGCGAGCGCCGCGGCCGCGCCCAGCCCTACCGCCACCGCGAACGGGGTGCTCAGCGCGAGCCAGCCGGTGCGACCCCGCGCGAACACGAGGTGGCCGCTCGCCAGGTACACCACGGACGGGAGCGCAGCGGCGGAGGCCAGCGCGACGGCGGGGACCAGCTCCGCGTGACCGTACGCGGCGGGCGCCGCCAGCCGGACCAGCCAGGGCGCCAGCAGCGCCACGCCGCCGGCGAGCACCGCCGCGACCAACGCGATCACCCGCGTCGTCTCGTCGAGCACTCGGGCGCGGTCCGTCCGCGCGGCGCGGTAGACCACGGGCGCCCACGCGTTGTTGAGCCCCGCGGTCACGACGGTGGCGCCGGCACCGACCGTCAGCGCCACGTTCGCACGCCCGCCGTCGCCGAGCACCCGGTCGGCCACGACGACCAGCCCGGCGAGCGCGAGGTAGAGGGACACCTGGTGCGGCACGGTCGGCGCGCCGACGCGCAGCGCAGCGGCGACCCCGTGCCGGGTGAGGTGCGGCCGGCCCGAGCGTGCCACCAGCGCCAGGCCCGCGACCCCGGCCAGCAGGTACCCGCCGGCGACGCCTGCGAGGTAGACGGCCGCCGTGCGCTCCGCTACCACGACGGCCACGAGACCCGCGGCGGGCCCGACCAGGCTGGCGGCGACGGCGAGGAGCACGAAGGGTCCCGGCCGGTCGGCGCCGCGGAGGAAGGCCTGCGCCAGCACCATCCACGCGCCCCCGGCCCCGGCGACCAGCGCCAGCAGCACCTCCAGGGTGAACGGCCGTCCGAGCAGCACGGGAGCCCATAGCGGCCCGGTCGCCGCGACCACGGCGGTCAGGACCGTCGCGATGCCCGCGCCCGCGACGACGACGCCGCGCGCGCCGGCGGCGCCGTCCGCGTCGAGGATGTACTGCCTGGTGATCGCCGCGCCGAGCCCGAGGGCGACCAGGATGTAGGCGACCTGGAGGACGACGGTCGCGACCGCGACCAGGTCGTACTGCGCGACCGGCAGCAGCCGGGTGACGACCGGGATGACCGCGAGCGACGCGAGCGCCGGGCCGGCCGTCGCGATCGTGTACAGCGACCCGCGGCCCAGAACGGCGCGGGTGGCGGACGGCTCCGCGGCGGGAGCCGGCCCGGCCGGCGGCACGCCGACCCCCGGGTCCGGGACCGTCACGGCCTAGCGCCCCGCGACCGCGCGCCGCACCTCGTCGATCACGCGGTCCACCTGGGCGTCCGTGAGGTCGGGGAAGAGCGGCAGGGAGATCTCCTGCGCGTAGTAGGCCTCGGCGTTCGGGCACTGGCCGCGCTGGTAGCCGAGGTCCGCGAAGACGGGGTGCCAGTAGGCGGGCACGTAGTTCACCTGCACGCCGATCCCCGCCGCGCGCAGCGCCTCGAACACCTCGCGCCGGCGGCCGTCGAGCACGCGCAGCGGGTACAGGTGCCACGCCGGCTCCGCCTCGGTGCGGCGCGCCGGGGTGAGCACGCCGTCCAGGTCCCGCAGGCCCTCGTCGTACCGGGCGTGGATCTCGGCGCGCCGGGCGCGGAACGCCTCGAGGCGGCGCAGCTGCGACGTGCCGAGCGCGGCCAGCACGTCGGGCAGCCGGTAGTTCAGGCCGAACTCGTGCACCTCCTGGTGCCACGGGCCCTCGTCGGGGAACCGCTGCAGGGCGGGGTCGCGCACCAGGCCGTGGTTCTTGAAGCCGCGCGCGCGCCGCTCGAGCTCCGGGTCGGACGTGACGACCGCGCCGCCCTCGGCGGTCGTGAGGTTCTTCGTCGGGAAGAACGAGAGGGTCGTGAGGTCGGCGAAGGAGCCGACGGGCCGGCCGCGCCACAGCGAGCCGATCGAGTGGGCGGCGTCCTCGAGGTACAGCGCGCCGTGCTCGTGCGCGAGCGCGGCGAACGCCTCGGGGCTCGCGGGCAGGCCCGCGTAGTCCACCGCGGCGACCACGCGCGTGCGGTCGGTGAGCGCGGCGCGTGCGGCCTCGACGTCGAGGTTGCCGGTGTCCGCCTCGACGTCGGCGAACACGACCGTCGCGCCGTGCAGCGCCGCCGCGGCGGCCGTCGCGACGAACGTGAGCGGCGTCGTGACGACCTCGTCGCCGGGGGCGACGCCCGCGGCCGCGTACGCGACGTGCAGCGCCGCCGTGCCGGAGGTCACGCTCACGGCCGCACCGCCCCCCACGTGGGCCGAGACGGCGCGCTCGAACGCCTCGACCGCGGGGCCCGTGGTCAGCCAGTCGCTGCGCAGCGCCGCGACGACCGCCTCGACGTCGGAGTCGTCGACGGACTGCCGACCGTAGGGCAGCACGCCGGCCGCCTCAGGCGAACCGCGCGACCATGTCGCGCAGCTCGTCGGGGCCCAGCCACAGGTCGTTGGTGTCGGAGCGGTAGGTCCAGCCGTCCTCGACCGGCTCGCCGCCCTCGGGCGCCTCGTAGCCCCAGCCGCTCACGTACGGCATCACGACGTACCGGTCGCCCAGGCGCACGGTCCGCCGCGAGTCGTCGGGCGCGATCATCTCCTCGTGCAGCTTCTCCCCCGGGCGGATGCCGATCTCGTGCATCGCGGAGCCCGGTGCGACGGCCTGCGCCAGGTCCGTGACCTTCATGCTCGGGATGCGCGGCACGTACAGCTCGCCACCGGTCATGAGCTCGAACGAGTCGAGGACGAACTGGACGGCCTGCGGCAGCGTGATCCAGAACCGCGTCATGCGCAGGTCGGTGATCGGCAGGGACTCGCCCTGCTCGGCGAGCCGGCGGAACACCGGGATGACCGAGCCGCGCGAGCCCATGACGTTGCCGTACCGGACGACGGAGAACCGCGTGTCGTACGACGCCGCGTAGTGGTTGCCCGACACGAACATCCGGTCGCCGCAGAGCTTCGTGGCCCCGTAGAGGTTGATCGGGCTCGACGCCTTGTCGGTCGACAGGGCGACGACCTTCTTGACACCGGCGTCGATGGCGGCGTCGATGACGTTCTGCGACCCGTTGACGTTGGTCTGCACGAACTCGAACGGGTTGTACTCGGCGGTGTCGACCTGCTTGAGCGCGGCCGCGTGCACGACGTAGTCGACGCCGTGCATCGCGCGCGTCAGGCGCTGGCGGTCCCGGACGTCGCCGATGAACCAGCGCAGGCGGGGGTCGTCGTCGAGCTCGCGGCGGACCTCGTACTGCTTGAGCTCGTCCCGGCTGAACACCACGAGGCGGCGAGGGTCGTGGTGCTCCAGCACCTCGCGGAGGAACGCCTTGCCGAAGGACCCGGTGCCTCCGGTGACGAGGATCGAGGCTCCCGAGAGCAGAGACATGCCGTGGAACTCCAGACGGATCGGGTCGGTGGACGGGCAGCGGGCCGACGGGGCCGCACGCCAGATAGAGCATCATGGCACGGTGCGCCCGGACCCCACCGCCCACCCCGCTCGCGTCGTCGCCGTGATCCAGGCCCGGACCGGGTCGTCGCGGCTGCCCGGCAAGGTGCTCCTGCCGCTGGCCGGCCGTCCCGTGCTCGGGTGGGTGGTCCGCGCGGCCCTGGCCGCCCCGGGCGTCGACGAGGTCGTGGTGGCCACGTCCACGGCCGACGGCGACGACGCCGTGGCCGACCTCGCGGCCGACCTGGGCGTCGGGGTCGTCCGCGGCAGCGAGCTCGACGTGCTGTCGCGGTTCGTCGCGGCACGTGACGCGACCGCCGCCGACGCGGTCGTGCGGCTCACCGCCGACTGCCCGCTGCTCGACCCCGCGCTCGTCGGTGCGGTCGTCGGCGCGTGGCGGGCCGACCCGTCCCTCGACTACGTCGCGACCACGCTGGTGCGCACGCTGCCGCGCGGGCTCGACGTCGAGCTGGTGTCCTCCGACGCGCTCGACCGTGCCGACGCCGTCGCGCGGGACCACCACCGCGTGCACGTGACCTCCGCGCTGTACGCCGAGCCCGGCGCGTACCGGACGCTGGGCCTCGTCGTGGCGCCGGACGCGCACGACCTGCGGGTCACGCTCGACACCGCGCAGGACGCGACGCTGCTCGAGGCCGTCACCGCCGCGCTCGGCGACGCGCCGCCCGCGTGGCGCGACCTCGTGGCGCTGCTCCGGTCGCGGCCCGAGCTCGTCGCCCTGAACGCCGAGGTCCGGCAGAAGGCCCTCGAGGAGGCGTGATGCGCGTGCTGCTGCGCTGCGACGCCAGCGCCGGCTCGGGCGTGGGGCACCTGGTGCGCTGCCTGGCGCTCGCGGAGGCCGCGCGGGCGCGGGACTGGGACGTGGTGCTGCTCGGCGACGTCGACGCACCCCTCGGCCGGCGGCTGGTGGCCGCGGCGGGCGTCGAGGTGCGCCCGGCCCCGGCCGACCTGCCGCGCGCGGTCCGCGAGCAGCCGGACCTCGTGGGGGCCGACGTGCTGCACGTCGACCACTACGACGTGCACGGCGACCTGCGCCGCGCGGGCGGTCCGCTGGTCTCGTCGATGGAGGACGGCACGTTCGGCCGCCGTCCCGCCGACGTGGTCGTCGACTCCACCCTCGGGGCGGAGCACGCGGACCGGCCCGCCGACGGCTCCGGCACGGTCCTGCGCGGCGTGCGCTACGCGCCGCTGCGGGACGCCGTCCGCGCCGCGCGCCGCGCAGCGCCGGCCGAGCGGCGCGACGACGTCCTGGTCGTCATGGGCGGCACGGACGCGTTCGGGGTGAGCGCCGCAGCGGCGCGCCTCGCGGTCGCCGCGGGTGCGCCTCGCGTCCGCGTCGTGGCCACGGGCGAGGGCGCCGCGCAGGTGCGTGCGCGGGTCCCGGAGGCGGAGGTCCTGGGGCCGCAGGACGACCTGCCCGCGCTCGCGGCGGCCTCGGGCGTCGTCGTCAGCGCCGCGGGCACGTCGGTGTGGGAGCTCGCGTGCGTCGGTGCCGCCACGGCGGTCGTGGCGGTCACCGAGAACCAGCGGACCGGTTACGAGCGGGCGGTGGCGGCGGGGATCGCCGTGGGGCTCGGCCCCCTCGACGCGGTCCGTGCGGGCGACGACCGGGCCGTCGGCCCGCTGCGCGCGCTCCTGACCGATCCCCGGGCGCGTGCGCGGCTCGGCGAGCGGGGACGCCGTCTGGTGGACGGCCTCGGGGCCGACCGCGTGCTCGACGCGTGGTGGGCGGCGCTGGGCCGCCCGGTGCTGACGGCCCGGACGGCGACCCCCGACGACGCCGACCTGCTGCTCGGGTGGCGCAACGACGCGGGCACGCGCGCCGCCTCGCGCGACCGGGGGCTCGTGACCCGCGACGCGCACGTGGCGTGGCTGTCGCGCGTGCTCGCCGCCCCCGACAGGCTCCTGCTGGTGGTCGAGCGCACCGGGCGTCCCGCCGGGACCGTGCGGTTCGACCGCGTGGACGACGACCTGTGGGAGGTGTCGATCACGCTCGCGCCCCACGCGCGGGGCCGTGGTCTCGCGCCCGACGTGCTCGCCGCGGGCGAGCGGGCGTGGCGCGCCCGCGTCGGCCCCGGCCCCGCGGTGCTCGCGTCCGTGCGTCCGGACAACGTCGCGTCGGCGCGGCTGTTCGAGGCGGCGGGCTACCGGCCCGTGGCACCCGGCGACGACGGGCTCGACCGGTACGTCCGCCCGGGCGGCTGACGGGTCGGTGACGCCCCGGGGGCGCGTCACCGACCGGCGGTCAGACCAGCTCCCAGCTCAGCGCGGTGCCGCGCGCGACGTCGGCGCGGAACGTGCGCCCGAGCACGACGTCGAGGTGCACGGGCTCGAGCCCGCCCGCCGGCCGGATGGACCGCACGTTCTCCGCCGTGACGACGTCGCCGGCGCGGACGTCCTCGACGACGTACAGCGACCGGCGCAGCCGCCGGCTCTCGTCCTCCCCGGCGGTCGGGTCGAGCCGCACCTCCCCGAGCGCCTGCCACGCGACCTCGGTCTCGGTCGCGAGCGCGGCGAGCTCGTGCGGCTCGAGCGAGAAGTCGGAGTCGACCCCGCCGTCCGCGCGCGCCAGCGTGACGTGCTTCTCCACGAGGCACGCACCGAGCGCGACGCCCGCGACGGCGGCGCCGATGCCCTTGGTGTGGTCGGACAGCCCCACGACGACGTCGAACGTGTCACGGATGACCGGGATCGAGCGCAGGTTCGACTCGCTGGGCGACGCCGGGTACGACGACGTGCACGCCAGGACGACGACCTGGTCGTTGCCCTCGCCGCGGATCGTCCGTACGGCGGTGTCGACGTCGGTGACCGAGGCGGCGCCCGTCGAGATCACGACCGGCTTGCCGGTGCGGGCGACGCGGCGCAGCAGCGCGAGGTCGCCGATCTCGAGCGACGCGATCTTGTACAGCTCGACGTCGAGGTCCTCGAGCAGGTCGACGGCGGTCCCGTCGAACGGGCTCGAGAACGGCACGAGGCCGTGCTCGCGCGCCCGGGCGAAGATCGGCGCGTGCCACTCCCAGGGCGTGTGCGCCTCCTCGTAGAGCCGGTAGAGGTTCTTGCCGCCCCACAGCTCGTGCCCGGCGGACACGCGGAAGGCCGGGCCGTCGGCGTCGATGGTGATCGTGTCCGCGCGGTAGGTCTGCAGCTTCAGCGCCTGCGCCCCCGACGCGGCGACCGCGTCGACGATGGCGAGCGCGCGGCCGAGGTCGCCGTTGTGGTTGCCGGACATCTCCGCCACCACGAACGGCCGGTGGTGGGCGTCGACGACGTGCGCGCCGACGGTGATCGAACGGTCCGCCATCAGCCGAGGACCCCCGGCGCGGCCGCGGCCCAGCGCTGCTGCCAGTCGCCGATCGGCTCGACGCCGACGGCGCGCAGCGCGTCGTGCCCGAGGACGGAGAACGCGGGGCGCTCGGCGGCCCGCGCGG
Source organism: Cellulomonas sp. HD19AZ1 (assembly GCF_004535805.1). Lineage (NCBI taxonomy): Bacteria > Bacillati > Actinomycetota > Actinomycetes > Micrococcales > Cellulomonadaceae > Cellulomonas > Cellulomonas sp. HD19AZ1. The sequence continues at coordinate 335,573 of NZ_SPHX01000001.1, read as the reverse complement.
CACCCTCGCTCGTGGTCGGGCGCACGATCTGCGGGTCGAGCCCCGCGGCGGCCACGACGGCGCGCGCGAAGCCGCACCACGTCGTCCGGCCGGACGACGTCGCGTGGTAGGTGCCCGCGGGTGCGGCGCCGTCGACCAGCCGCACCGCGAGGTCCGCGACGTCGACGGTCCACGTGGGCTGACCCGCCTGGTCGTCCACGACGTCGAGGCTGCCGCGCTCGCGTGCGACGCGGGCGATGGTCTTGGGGAAGCAGCCGCCGCCCGCGCCGTACAGCCACGCCGTGCGCAGGATCAGGTGGTCGGCGCCCGCGGCGCGCACCGCCCACTCCCCCGCGAGCTTCGTGCGGCCGTAGGCCGACCGCGGGGCGGCGAAGCCGTCCTCCGCGTACGGGTCGGTCGCGTGCCCGTCGAACACGTAGTCGGTGGAGACCTGCACGAGGCGCGCACCGTGCCGCACCGCGGCCCGCGCGAGCGCCTGCGGCCCCACGGCGTTGACCGCGAACGCCTCGGCCTCGCGCGTCTCCGCGTCGTCGACCGCGGTCCACGCGGCGCAGTTCGCCACCACGTCGAACCCGGCGACGGCGTCCAGCACCGCGGCCCCGTCGGTGATGTCGAGCTCGTCGCGGTCGAGCGCGACGACCTCGTGCCCGTCCGCACGCACCCGCGCGACCAGGTCCTGACCCAGCATGCCCCGGGCACCCGTGACCAACCAGCGCACCGCATCCTCATCTCGTCGGCGTCAGTCCGGCGGCCAGCCTAGTCGGCCCCGGTACGCTGGACCGGCCGCACGACCGCGCGGCGACCGACCGAAGGAGAACCGCCGTGCAGTACCGCGAGCTCGCCGTCCCCGGGGCGTGGGAGATCACCCCGAAGCAGTTCGGCGACCCGCGAGGCGTCTTCCTCGAGTGGTTCAAGGCGGCGCCGTTCGCGGACGCCGCGGGCCACGCGTTCGACCTCCAGCAGGCCAACCTGTCGGTGTCCGCGGCCGGCGTCGTGCGCGGCATCCACTTCGCCGACGTCCCCCCCGGCCAGGCGAAGTACGTGACGTGCGCGCGGGGCGCGGTCCTCGACGTCGTCGTCGACATCCGCGTCGGCTCCCCGACGTTCGGGCAGTGGGACTCGGTGCTGCTCGACGACGTCGACCGCCGCGCGATCTACCTCGCCGAGGGCCTGGGCCACGCGTTCATGTCCCTCGAGGACGACTCGACGGTGCTCTACCTGTGCTCGGCGGGCTACGCGCCCGGGCGCGAGCACGGCATCCACCCGCTCGACCCCACCGTCGGCATCGACTGGCCCACCACGGGACGCGACGGACGGCCGCTCACGCCGCAGCTCTCCGAGAAGGACGAGGCCGCCCCCACGCTCGTGCAGGCGCAGGCCGACGGCCTGCTCCCCCGCCACGCGGACGTCGAGGCGTTCCTGGCGAGCCTGCGTGCCTGACACGGCGGCCCGCGGGGTCGTCGCCGTCGTCGTCACGTTCCAGCCCGAGGTCGCCGTCACGTCCGTGCTGCTGCGCGCGCTCGCACCGCAGGTCGAGCACGTCGTCGTCGTCGACAACGGCAGCCCCGCGGGGACGGTCGACGCGCTGCGGGCCGAGCTCGCGGCCATCGGCGGAGAGCTGCTGACCCTCGACGCCAACCTCGGCATCGGCGAGGCCCAGAACCGCGGCATCGCGCGGGCGCGGGAGCTCGGGGCCCGGGCCGTGCTGCTGTCCGACCAGGACTCGGTGCCGGCCGCCGACATGGTCGCGCGCCTCGTCGCGGGCCTCGCGCGGGCGCGCGCCGAGCACGGGCCCGTCGCGGCCGTCGGCCCCGTGACCGTCGACGAGCGCAACGCCGGAGCCGCCCTGCTCTTCTCGGACCACCGCTGGGGCCCGCGACGCGCGCTGCTCCCGGACGAGGACGGCGCGCTCGCACCGGCGACGTTCCTCATCGCCTCGGGCTGCCTCCTGGACGTCGCCGCGCTCGACGAGGTGGGGCCGATGAACGCCGCGTGGTTCATCGACCACGTCGACCTGGAGTGGGGCCTGCGGGCGCGTCACGCCGGCTACGGGCTGTTCGGCGTGGTCGGCGCGCAGCTCGGCCACGCCCTCGGCGACCGCGTGCAGCGGATCCCCGGGCGCGAGCGCGACGTGCACATCCACTCCCCCGTGCGGAACTACTACATGGCGCGCAACACCGTGCTGCTGGTGCGCTCGGGCCTGCTGCCCGTGGCGTGGCGCGTGGGCTACCTCGCGTGGATCACGAAGTACACCGGCTTCTACGTGCTGGCGGTGGCCCCGCGCGCGCGACGCGCGCGGCTCCTGCTGCGCGGGCTGCTCGACGGCGCCCGCGGCCGCACGGGACGGCTCCAGGAGGACCGATGACCGACCCACGACGGCACGACGGCGCGACGGCCACCGCCGGCGCCGCCGACGTGCTCATGCTGGCCTTCGGCGCGGAGCCGTACCTCCACGAGGCGGTCGCCGCCGTCCTCGCGTCCGAGGGGGTCGACGTCCGCCTGACGCTGGTGGACAACGGGTGCACCACCGACGCCGTGGCGACGCTCCCGCCGGACCCGCGCGTGCGGCTCGTCGTCCCGGGGAGCAACCTCGGGTTCACGGGCGGGATGAACACCGCGGCGGCCGGAACGTCCGGCCGTCCTCTCGTGCTCGTCAACTCCGACGCGGTCGTCGCGCCGGACGCGGTCGCCACGCTTGTCACGGCCCTCGCGGACGACCCACGCCTCGGCGTCGCGGGCGGGCTGGTGCGCCTCGCGTCGGACCCCGACCGCGTGAACTCGGCGGGCAACCCGCTGCACGTGCTCGGGCTGTGCTGGGCCGGTGGCCTCGACGAGCCGGTCGCGGCCCACGCGACCGGCCGTGAGGTCGCGTCGGCCAGCGGCGCGCTCGTCGCGGTGGACCGCGCGCTGTGGGACGAGCTCGGCGGGTTCCCCGAGGAGTACTTCGCGTACCTCGAGGACCTCGAGCTGTCCTGGCGGGCGTGGCAGCACGGGCGCACCGTGCGGTACGTGCCGGCGGCGAGCGCGGTCCACCACTTCGAGTTCGGCCGGTCGCCCCTCAAGATGTACCTGCTCGAGCGCAACCGGCTGCTGTTCGTGCTGACGACCTACGAGGCCCGCACCCTGGCGCTGCTGGCGGTCCCGCTGCTCGCCTTCGACGTGGCCATGCTCGCGGTCGCGACCGCGCAGGGCTGGGGGCGGCAGAAGCTGCGCGGCTGGGGCTGGGTGCTGCGCCACCCCGGGGTCGTCGCGCGACGGCGCCGCACCGTGCAGCGCTCCCGCACGGTGCCCGACCGCGACCTGGCGCACCTCATGACCGACACGTTCGACTCGGCGCAGTTCCCCCTGCCCGCGGCCGCCGCGCCCCTGCAGGGCGTCCTGCGGCTGTGGTGGCGACTCGTCCGGAGGGTGCTGTGAACCCCGCGGTCACGGCGGTCGTCACCGCCTTCCGGCCGGACGACCGGCTGACGGAGGTCGTCCGGTCGGCCGGCTCGCAGTGCGCCCGCGTCGTGGTCGTCGACAACACGCCCGCCGGCGAGCCCGGCGTCGACGCGCTGCCCGCCGTCGCGGACGTCGCGCAGGTCCTGCGTCCCGGCACGAACCTGGGCCTCGCCGGGGCGCTCAACCTCGGCGTGCACGAGGCGTCGCCCGAGCACGACCTCCTGCTGCTCGACCAGGACTCGGCCGTGCCCGCGGGACTGGTCGAGCGGCTCACCGCCCGGCTGGACGCGGACCCGCGGATCGGGGTCGTCGGGCCGGTGCCGTGGGACGCGGACGCCGACCGGCCGCTCGACCCGCGAGCGACGCACCGCGCCCCGCTCGCCGACCTGCCCGTCGTCATCACCTCCGGCATGGTCGTCCGACGCGCCGCGCTCGACGCCGTGGGCCCCTTCCGCGAGGACTTCTTCGTCGACTGCGTCGACCAGGACCTGTGCCTGCGCGTGCGCGGCGCGGGCTGGCGCGTCGTGCAGGACGCGACCGTGCGGCTGCCGCACAGCCTCGGGGACACCCGGTGGCGCGGCGTCGGACCCTTCCGCCTGCGCTCGACGTCGCACGCCACGTGGCGTCTGTACTGGACCGCCCGCAACGGGACGGTCCTCGCGCGCGAGCACTGGCGGCGCGAACCGGTGTGGGTCGCGACCTCGGCCGCCCTGCAGGCGTACGTCGCGCTCACCGTGCTGCTGTTCGAGCCGCCCCGCCTCCGCCGTCTGGCGACGCTGGCGCGGGGCGCCCGGGACGGGTGGTCGGGGCGCTCCGACCCGGCGATGCGACCGGGCGGTGCACGGTGACGTCCCCGACGGCCGCGGCCACCTCGTACCGGCGGGACGCGCTGCTGGTCGCCGTCGCGCGTATGGCGCCGCTCGGCGTGCAGCTCCTGGCGACGCCGCTCGTGCTCGACCGGCTCGGGGACTCCGCGTACGCCGCGTGGGCGCTCATGATGACGACGATCAACCTCCTGCTCACGGCCGACCTCGGCGTCGTGGGCATCATGCAGCGGTACCACGGGATCGCACGCGGTCAGCAGGACGCCCGGCTCGGCGGGCGCATCACGGCGTCCGTGCTGCTGGTGCTGGCCGGACTGCTGGTGACGGTCGTCGCGCTGGGGCCCTGGATCTCGCGGGGCGTCCTGGCGGTCGTCGACGTGCCCGACGCCGTCCGGGCGGACGCCGCGCTGCTCTTCCGGCACGCCGGCACGCTCGCGGTGCTCCAGCTCGTGGCGCTCGCGTTCAGCTCCTACCTCGCGGCGCACTCGAGGTTCGTCGCGGTCGCGGTGCAGTCGCTCGCGGCGCGTGCGGTCCTGGCCGGGGGGATCGCGTGGGCCCTGCTCACCGACCAGGGCCTGCCCGGCCTGCTCCTCGCGTCGTTCGCCGACGCCGGGGTCGCCGTCCTCCTGGGCGTCGTCCTGTGCCGGCAGCACCTGCTGCGCGAGGTCCGCCGCCCCACCGACCGCGCGCAGACCCGTGAGCTGTGGGCGTACTCGTGGCGGAACCAGCTGTCCGCGCTGGGTTTCGTGGCGCAGCGCGAGCTCGACGTGGTGATCGCGGGCGTGATGCTGTCGACCGCCGCGCTCGCGAGCGTCTCCGCGGCCGCACCGCTCGTCGCGGCCGCGTGCCTCGCCCCCACCGTGCTGCTCACGCCGGTCTTCACCTCGCTGAGCGTGCAGGCCGGCCGGGACCCCGCCGGCCTGGCCGCCGCCGGAGCGAGCGCCGAGCGCGGGTGGCTGCGCCTGGTGCTGCCGTTCGGGGCGCTCGCGCTGGGGGTGCTGCCGTTCGCGGCGACGGCATGGCTCGGTCCCGAGGTCAGTGCGATCACACCGCTCGCGGCGCTGCTGGCGGCCGGTTTCGTCGTCACGCTCGCCGGCAACGCGCGCGCCGTCGTGGTGCGCGCCGCCGGACGCCCCGGCATCGAGACGCGCTCGTACGTCGTGTACGCCGCCGTGAAGATCGTCGCCGGTGTGGCACTGGCCGTCGTGGGAGGCATGCTCGGGCTCGCCGCCGCGGGCATCCTCGCCTCGGTGGCCGCCCTCGTGGTCCTGGTGCGCGGCTCGCGAGGCCTGGTCGCGCCCGGGTCGGGCGTGGGCCCCCGGGAGCTGCTGCGCGCGCTCGCGCTCGCGGCCGGCACGGGCGCCCTGTCGTTCGTGGTCAGCCGGGCGGTCGACGGCCGGTGGACGACGCTGGTCTGCCTCGTCGTGGTCGCCGGGGCCGGGGCGGCGGTCGCCGCGGTACCCGTGCTGCGCGCTCGGCGAGCCGCGTGAGCGGCGACCACGCCTCGCAGCCGCCGCGTGACGAGTACGCTGCACGGGTGTCACGCCCGAGCCTCGATCGCGTGCTCGTGGTCATCCCGGCATGGAACGAGGAGGACGCTCTCCCGGGTGTCCTCCGCGAGGTCCGTGCCGTCTGCGCCACCGAGCAGTCCCTGTCCGCCACGGACGTCGTCGTCGTCTCCGACGGGTCCCGCGACCGCACCGCGGAGGTCGCGCGCGCCGAAGGCGTCCCCGTGCTCGACCTGCCCATCAACCTCGGGGTCGGCGGTGCGATGCGCGCCGGCTTCAAGTACGCGCTGCGCCACGGCTACGACGCGGTCGTGCAGCTGGACGCCGACGGGCAGCACGACCCGGCCGCGATCCCCGCGCTGCTCGGCGCGGCGCACGAGCACGGCGCCGACGTCGTGATCGGCGCGCGGTTCGCCGGTGCGGGCTCGTACGAGGCCCGCGGCCCGCGCCGTGCGGCGATGCGTGTCCTCGCGCGCGTCCTGTCACGCGTCACCGGGACCCGGCTGACGGACACGACGTCGGGCTTCAAGCTCGCGGGGCCTCGCGCGGTCGAGCTGTTCGCCGCGGAGTACCCCGCCGAGTACCTCGGCGACACCGTGGAGTCCCTGGTCATCGCCGCCCGCGCCGGCCTCGAGATCGTGCAGGTGCCCGTCGCGATGCGGCCCCGGCAGGGCGGCAGGCCGTCCCACAGCCCGGTGCACGCGGCCATCTTCCTCGGGCGCGCCGTGCTCGCCCTCGTGATCGCGCTCAGCCGGCCGTCGAGCCACACCGCACGTGCCCGGCTGCACGCCGCGGCGGAGGTGAAGGCGTGAGGGGCTACCTGACGGCGCTCGTCGTGTGCGCCCTGACCGTCGGCACGATCGGCTACCTGCTGCGGTCACGCCGCATCCGCGAGAAGTACGCCGCGTCATGGATCGCACTGGCCGTGGCGGTGGTCACCGTCGGCGCCGTGCCGTCCGTCCTGACGTGGCTCGCGACGCTGCTCGGCGTCCAGACGCCCGTCAACCTGCTGTTCCTCGTCAGCGGTGTGGTGCTGCTGATCGTGTGCGTGCAGTTCAGCGTCGAGATCTCCCAGCTCGAGGAGGAGACCCGGACGCTCGCCGAGGAGATCGCGCTGCTGCGTCTCGACGTCGAGGACCTGCGGTCGCAGGACGAGCAGCAGCCCGCCGACGACTCGGACTCCCGCCCCTCGGGCACCCCGCCCGCCTGACGGCGGGCCTGGACGGTCGGTCGGCACGGCCGGTCGGTCGGTCGGCACCGATCCCCGGCCCGGGCCACCGGGCGCGGGACACCGCCGCGGCGGGGTCGGTCCGTCGGGATCGGCCCGGCACGGCCGACCGGCGGTGCCCCGCCGGGTCCCGCCGGGCCGCGGCCCGGCACCGCGGTCGGGTCCCCGCCGGGCCCCGCGGCCTCAGCGGAAGTAGCCCGCCACGTCGAGGAGCAGGTGGGTCGTGCCCTGGTCGTTGTAGAGCCGCACGGCTCCCCCGTCCCCGACGCGCACGACGACGGCGTTCGCCTGCGTGAACCCGCGCGTCGCGTTGAGGTCCGACGTCCCGGTCAGAGGGCGACCCGCCGGCCAGACCCGCACGTGCGTCCAGGGCGCCGTGTGGTCGACGGCGGTCACGGTGCCGACGACGGCCGTCGCGTCGACGGGGACCGCACCGCCGGTCACCGTGGCCTGCACCTGGCCCGTCGGCCCGACCGGCGCTCCGGCGCGCGTGTCGAGGACGCGGGCCGGCTGGACCGGTGTGAACAGCGCGCCCGTCGTCGCACCGCGGGTGCCGTACCAGCCGACGACGTCGACGACGACGTGGCTGGACGAGCCCTGCACCGCCACCGTGATCCGGCCGTCGACGACGGGGACCACGGCGCGGTTCGCGATGTCCGCGCCGGGCACCAGGTTGACCGTGGACGTCGACGGCAGCGCGCCCGAGCCGTAGGCCACGACGTACCCGTTGCCGGTGGCCCGGGTCGTCGTCACGTTCACGGTGACGGCGCTCAGCGAGGAGGCCGGCAGCCCGAGCGCGGCGGCGACGTCGACGGAGCGGGTCGCGCCGGGCGCGATCGCGGCGGCGGTGCGGGAGTCCATGGCCCGGACCGGGTCGACCGCGACGTACCGCGCCGACGTCGCGGTGCTCGACGTGTAGTAGCCGAGCACGTCCACCAGGTAGTGGGTCGTGCCGATCGCGTTGAACACGCTGACGGCGCCGGCGCCGCCGACACCGACGGTCACCTGGCTGGCCTGCGTGCGGCCGGGCGACGTGTTGAGCACGGAGGCGTTCGGCATCGCGCTGCCCGCCGGCCACACCCGCAGGTGCCCGGCGACGCTCGTCCCGACCGCCGTGACGTTGAGGACGACGGCCGTCACGCCGGACGTCGGCACGCCCCCGCGCCCCAGCACGGGCACCTCCGCGCGCGCACCGGAGCCGAGCGCCTGGAAGGTCGTCCGGGTGTCGACGAGGCGAGCAGGGGTGAGGGGGACGTACCCGCCGTCCCCGACCAGCGGGACGGCGGCGGGCGGTGCCGCGTCGGCGGGCTGGCGGACCGCGACCGTCGTGGTCACGACGTTCGACGTCCGGCCTGCGGCGTCGGTGCCGACGAGCGTCAGCGCGTAGCTGCCCGGACCGACGAACTGCGGGTCGGACGCCGCGCGTCCGTCGTACGTGCCGAACCACGTGGCGTTGAACCTGACGCCGGCCTGTGCGCTGCCGGTCGTGCGCAGGACCTGGCGGTTCGTGCTGCGGTCGACGACCGTCAGCGTCCAGGACATCGCGACGTTCGGCGTGACGCCGACGCTCACCTGGCCGCCGTGGTCGATCGTCGCCGCCGACACGGCCGGCGATCCCAGCACCGGTGCGGTGGCGCGGGGCTGCCACCAGCTCGACCGCAGGCCGAAGGCGGGGGTGTTGACCGTCGCGTTCCCTGTCGAGCACTCGAGCCGGACCTGGGAGATCCTGCCGCCCAGGGGCCCGTTGCCGGTACGCCCGGTGACGACCATGGTGCGCAGGGTCCCGTTCGCCGGGCAGGACTGCGCCACGCGCGCGACCGAGAGCTCCGCCGTCCAGGAGGTGACGGTGTCGCCGGGCGCCGTCCCGGTCCACGGGTCGGCCTTGGCCACCTGGTAGGGCACGGAGCCCGCGGCCGTCCAGCCGCCGTTCGACGAGGAGAACTCGGTGAACGCGACGGCACCGTTCCACAGCCGGATCTGACCGCCCGTCGCCGCGATCGCGGCGTCGGTCCGCGCGTCCTCGTACGAGGTGGTGAGCGCACCCGCGGCGTTCGCGACGCCCCGCCCGTAGTACACCTGGCAGGAGGTGGTGTCGCACAGCACCTGGCCGTTGCGGACCTTCCACCAGGCGTAGGAGCGCGCGGCGACCGCCTGCGCCTGCAGCGCCGCCGGCTGCCAGCTCGCAGGCGACTCGCGCGGCACGACGCTGCGCAGGTAGTCCTCGATCGGCAGGCTGTTGGTCACGTTGAACGCGGCCCCCGAGGTCGGTTCGATCCGCAGGTCCCCGCGGTACCAGCGCCCGGTGGTGTCCGACTGGTTCTTCGCGATGATCATGCCGACCTCGTTCTGCGACTCGAGGCGCAGCACGCCGCGGTAGCTCCGGCGGTCGACGATCGGCCCGTTGACGACGTCCCGCTTCACCGCCGTGATGTCCTGGCCGGCCACGGTGATGGTCCACCGCCCGGGCGGCAGCACCACCTCCTTGTTGAGCTCCCCCATGCGGATGCTGCGGTTCGCGGGGCTCCAGACGGTCACGGTGTCGGAGGGGGCGAACGCCGCGAGCGTCGCCTTGACGTACTCGCCGGCGATGGACCCCGTGGTCGTGCCCGGGTAGTAGAACGCCAGGATCTCGGCCGCGGTGCGGCCCTGCAGCGCCGCACCCTGCGCACCCCACTGCGACATGCCGCGGCCGTGCCCGAAGGCGCGCCCGTCGACGGTCCACGACCCGGACGCCGGGGCCGGGTACACCTCGGCCGCCAGTGCGGCCGGCGCGACCGCGACGAGCGCGACCCCGGTGAGGACGGCGGCGACCACCGTGGCGGTCAGACGGCGCAGGAGGTTCACGGCAGGTCCTCGGGGTGGGGCGGCGGGGATGCCCCAGGATAGGGACCCCAGGTCGCCGTCGGGCACCTCACGCCGCACGTGGGCGGATCGCCCCGGCATGTCCGGCAGGGTCGACCCGACGCTCAGCGCGCGGCGCGTGCCCGGTCGGCGATCTTCCTGGCGAGCGCCGACGGCCCGCCGGCGCGCAGGACGCGCGCGGCGGCCAGGGCCTGCCGTCCCCCGGGGAGCCCGGCCGCCCGCGCGACGAGACGCGCCCGCGTGTCGTCGGGGATCCCGGGGTGCGCGTCGATCCACCCCTCGGCGACGTCGAACGGCTCGTCGTCCTGGACCGGCACCCAGCCCGTGGACCGGCGCGGCCCGTGCGCGCGGCGCACGGCCGCCGCCCCCCGGAGCGCGTCGAGGTACGCGCCCGCCTGAGCGTGCGGTCCCCAGCGGAGCAACGCCTCACGACGTGCCGCGGCGCCGACCCGGCGACGGAGCAGCGCGTCGTCGAGCAGGTCGCCGATCGCCCTCTCCCACGCGTCGACGTCGGCCGCGAGGAACCCCGTCCGCCCGTCCTCGATCGCCTCGCGGAACGGCTGCGTCGGCGACGCCACGGTGGGCGTCTCGACGAGCGCCGCCTCGAGCCACTTGATGGCCGACTTGGCCTCGTTGAAGGTGTTGTCGAGCACGAGCGGGGCCAGGTTGACGTCGACGTCCCGCAGCCGGCCGGGCAGCTCGTACCAGGGCAGCATCGGCAGGCGACGCACCCGGTCGGCGTACGGTTCGAGCGCGGCGCCGGTGGTGAGGAATCCCCCGATCCACAGCTCGACGTCGGGACGCTGCGCCAGCACGCGCGCGACCGCGGGCTCGACGACGGCCCAGTCGGCGTCGTGCGTGTTCGTCCCGGAGAAGTAGCCGATCCTCAGCGGCCCCGCCGCGCGGGCGCGGCCGCGGGCGCGGTCGCTCTGCCGGGCGAGGTCGACGCCGACGCCGTTCGCGAACCGGAACGCCGGCAGCCCGGTCGTCGCCGTGGCGTGCTCGCACAGACGCTCGGTGCTCCCGACGTACGCGTCGGCGAGCTCCATGGTGGTGCGGTACCGCGCCACGCCGCGCCACCACAGGGCGTGCTCCTCGGGCGACAGGACGTCGAGCCCGTGGACCTGGCCCTCGAGCGCGGGGTCGAAGATCAGGTCGTCGATGTCGAACAGGACGGGCACCGGTCGGGGGCGCGCGCGCACGTCCTCGACGACCTGCAGAATCTGCGTGGTCGCGGGCACGCGATACAGCACCAGGGCGTCGGCCCGGGCGGCGAGCCGGGGCACCTCGGGATCGCGGTAGTGCCGGACGTCCGCGTGCACGCCACGCAGGCGCAGCGCCTCGGCGGGCAGGAACCCGCGGTACCGCAGCGCGGCACCACGGATCCCGACGACGAACAGCACGCGCTGCAGCAGCGCGTCCTCCGCGTCCAGGGCGTCCAGCTCGGACACGCGGTCCTCCTCCTCGTGCGACGGGCGGACCAGGTCGGTGTACAGGCCCTCCAGGCCGTCGAGCTGGTCCGTGAAGTCGCGGATCGGCACGTCGCGCTTCCCGCCGCGCAGACGGGCGACCAGCGCCGGGTCGTTCGCGAGCCGCGCGAGTGCCGTGCCCAGCGCCTCGGCGTCGGCCGCGGGCACGACGACGCCGTTGACGCCGTCCTCCACGACCTCCTCGGGTCCGAGCGTGTCGGTGCACACCACCGCCAGCCCCGCGGCGAGCGCCTCCCGCGTGACGATCGAGTGCGACTCCCGCATCACCGACGGCAGCACGAGGACGTCGTGCGTCGCCATGACGCCCGCGACGGACGCGCGGTCGTACGCCGGCAGGAAGCGCACGGCGGCGGGCAGCGGACCCGCGCCGCGCGCGACGCGGGGGTCGACGCCGTACAGGTCGAGCGTCCAGCCGTCGGGCGGCAGGGCCGCGACCGCCTCGAGCAGGACCGGCAGGCCCTTCATCGGGTCGCTGCCGCCGGCGAACATGAGCCGCACCGACCCGTCCGACCCGCTCGTGGCGGCCGGGTCGGCTCGCGGCGCACGGTCGTCGTCCGGCACGCCGTTCTCGTCCACGACCAGGCGTGCGGGGTCGACGCCGTTGGCGGCGAGCACCCGTGCGGCGCTCGCCGACGGCGCGAGCACGACGTCGGCGTGCACGAGCTCCGCGGCCAGGAGCGCGTTGCGGCGCTCGAGCCACGCGTGGTCCACCGCGCAGGGGCAGGTCCCGCAGTCCACCACCAGGCTGCACGGCCGCATGTCGGGCGCGACGAGGAACTGCCGCGCGCACGACCACCAGAAGTCGTGCATCGTCACGACGACCTTCGCCCCCGACCGGTGCGCGGCACCGACGAGCCCGGCGCCGAGCGTCTGCAGCGAGTGCAGGTGCACCACGTCGGGACGCACGTCGGCGAGCCAGCGCTCGAAGTCGTCCGTGACGGCGGGGTTGAGGCTGTTGCGCGGGTCCGACCAGGCCGTCCACGGCGTGGTGACCACCCAGCGGACCGCGACACCGTGCCCGTCGTCCTCGGTCCACACGGTCAGCGGCTCGCGGTCCTCGTCGAGGTACCCGGCGTACACGTGCACGTCGTGGCCGCGGTCGGCGAGCCCGCGCGCGATCCGCTGCGGAACCAGCGTGCCCCCGCTGACCAGGTTGGGCGGGAAGTGGGCAGACACCTGGACGACACGCACCCGGACGAGTCTAGACGTTGCGCCACCGGCTGACGCCCGGACGGCGCGGATGCTCTAGTCTTCCGGCCATGTCCGAACCGTCGACCCGTGCGACGTGGCACGCCGACCTCGCGCGACACGACCAGTCCGCGCACCGACGCATGGCCGAACGCGCCGCCACGACCGCCGAGCCGCTGCTCCAGCAGCGGTTCGATGCCGTGACGGCCGAGCTGCACGTGCTGCGTGCGGCGGTCGCCCGCCGCGACGCGCTGCTGCGCGAGCAGACGGCCGCGCTGCGGGAGCGCGAGGCCTACGTGCGCGAGCTGGAGGCACGGCTCGAGAGCACGCCGAGGTCGGCGTCCGGCACGCTCCGGGGCGTGGCGCGGCGGGTGCGCCGACGCGTCGGTCGGCTCGTGCGCGCGGCCCTCTCCCAGCGATGAGCACCTTCCTGTCGGTCGTCCTGCTCACCGGGGGCGACGACGCGACGGTCCTGCGCACCGCCCGGAGCGTCGCGCTCGACCCCGACGCCCCCGCTCGGCTCGTCGCCGACGCGGCGAGCGTCTCCGCCGACGGTCGCGCGGCGGTGGACGCGGCACTGCCCGGCCGGGTGCAGTGGACGTCCGGGCCGCTGCACACGCGGGTCGCCGCAGCGCAGGGCCGTTACGTCGGCCTCCTGGCCCCGGGCGACGAGGTCGAGCCGGGGGTCCTGTCGGCCGTGGCCGAGTACCTCACGGCCCGCCCCGCGACCGACGTGCTGTACGTCGACGAGCAGTGGGCTGCCCCGGGCATCGAGGGCATCTGCACGAAGCCCGGCTGGGCGCCGCACTACCTCGAGGGCTGGGACTACCTCGGTCGCCTGTGCCTGGTGCGCTCGACGCTCGTCGAGCAGGTGGGAGGCCTCGGCGACGGCCCGGCGGCCGAGTGGGACCTGCACCTGCGGGTCACCGAGGTGACCGACCGCGTCGAGCACCTGCCGGTGATCGGCGTGACCCGGCTCCAGCCGCCCTCGACGCAGCCCGACGTGGTCGAGGCGGGACGGCGCGCGGTCGCGGCCCGCTACGAACGGCTCGGCGTCGCCGCGGACGTCGAGGTCGCCCACCCGGCGGGCTACCTGCGCGTGTGGCGAGCGCTCCCCGACCCGCCCCCGCTGGTCTCGGTGGTCATCCCGACCGGTGGCGGACGACGCGAGGTGCGCGGCGAGTCCGTGCTCGTCGTCGAGACCGCCGTCCGCTCGCTCGTCGAGCGCACGACGTACCCACGCTGGGAGATCGTCCTCGTCACGAGCGAGAACACGCCCGCGGACGTGGTCGACAAGGTGCAGGAGATCGCCGGGGACCGGCTGACGGTCGCCCCGGTCTCGGGAGAGTTCTCGTTCTCGCACTCGGTCAACGAGGGCGTGCGGCTCGCTCGCGGCGAGCTCGTCGTGCTGCTGAACGACGACACCGAGGTCGTCGAGCCGCGGTGGCTGGACCGCATGGTGGCCGTCGCCCAGGACCCGACCGTGGGCGCGGTCGGGGCCAAGCTGCTCTTCGAGGACGGCACGATCCAGCACGTGGGGATCGTCCACGACGACGCGTGGCTCCCGGTGCACGCGCACCGGGTGGGCGCCGACGACGCGAGCCACTTCGGCGCCAAGATCGTCGACGTCGACTACCTCGCGGTGACGGCGGCGTGCGTGCTGGTCCCGCGGCAGCTCTACCTCGAGCTGGGGGGTTTCAGCGAGGAGCTCCCGATGGCGTTCAACGACGTGGACTTCTGCCACAAGGTGGTCGCTGCGGGGCGCTCGGTCGTCTGCACGCCCTTCGCGACGCTGTACCACTACGAGAGCTCGACGCGCGTCGCGGACGTGCGTCCGTTCGAGCGCCAGTACCTCGTCGACAAGACGGTCGAGCTGGCGAAGCACGACCCGCACGTCAACCACCGTTCGGTGCGCTGAACGGGGCGGCGCGCCGACGTCCCGGCGCCCGCTCTCCTCAGCGACGACGGGCCAGGCGCCACCGGATCTTCGCGACCACCTGGCGCACGCCACCCGCCCGCAGGTGCCGCCACACCGCGCCGGCGTCGGCACGCAGCGCCCGCCACCGCCCGACGGGCGGGACGGCGACCGGGACCGGCGCTGCGGGGTCCGACGTCGCGAGCCGGTGCGCGTCGGCGGCGCGACGAGGCGCACGGCAGAACTCGACCAGCGGTGCCAGGACGACCGGCCAGGTGAACTCCCGGGCCGTCGCCTCGACCGCGGCCCGCGCCGAGGTCGCCGCCTCGGCGTCGGTGAGCAGCTCCGCGAGGGCGTCCGCGAGGGCGTCCACGTCCTCCGGCGGGACGGCGCGCCCGAGGCCGCGCTCCCGCACGAGGTCCGCGAACCCGTCGCCCTCCGTCGAGACGATCGGCATGCCCGCCCACAGGTAGTCCAGGATGCGCGTGCGGAACGAGAACTCCGTCTCGACGTGGGGGTAGTGGCAGCTCACGCCCACGTCGGCGTCCATGAGGTAGTCCGCGCGCGTCTCGTACGGCACCCAGTCGTCGTTGAAGAACACGTGCGTCCCCGTGAGCCCGAGCTCGTCGGCGAGCTCGCGCGTCCGGGACGCGACCGCCATCTCCGGGACGTCGGGGTTGGGGTGCTTCATGCCGAGGAAGTAGAGCCGCACCTCGGGGACCCGGCCGCGCACGCGGTCGATCGCCCGCACGAGCGTCAGCGGGTCGAACCAGTTGTAGACCCCCCCGCCCCACAGGACCACCTTGTCGTCGCGAGCGATGCCGGGCGTCGCGCCCTTGATCGCGTGCCGGGCCTGCGTCGGGGGCTCGGCCGAGGTGCCGAACGGCACGATCGTGAGCAGCGACGCGAGGCTGGGGTCGGCGTCGTAGGTGTCCGGGTTGATCCGGCCGGCCGCCGACAGGTGCCCGAACCACAGGTCGCGCTGGCGCCGCGAGGCGCACAGGAAGAAGTCGCCGCGCCGCAGCTGGTCGCGCAGCTCCCCCAGTGCGAACGCGAGGGCACGCTCACGCTCCGCCGCGGGCTTGTACCGGTCGACCTCGAGCGTCTCGATCTGGAAGGGGTCGTACAGGTCGACGACGATGACCTGCGGGCAGTCCTGCAACCACGCGAACGCGTTGAAGACGAAGCCCTGCACGACCACGACGTCGGACGCGTCCACGTCGTCACGGAACGCCTCGACCGTCGTACGCTCCGCACGGAACCCGTCACCGTCCCGGGTGCAGCGCCCGAACGTGACGAGCCGCACGTCGTGCTCCTCGCTCAGGGCGCGGGAGATCTCCCACGCCCTGATCGCGGGGCCGGCCATCCGGTCGGCGATCGTGTCGAGCGTGACCACGAGGACGCGTCGGCGCGTCGCGGGGACCGCCGGCGCCGTCACGACCAGCGCCCGTCGAGCGCGAGGTAGCCGCCGGACTCGACGGGGGTCCCGAAGTCCACGACGAGCCGCGCCCCCTCACGGACGTAGTCGTACACGTGGGTCGTGCTCTCGTCCACGACGGACGCCATGACCTGGAACGTGCCGGGCTGCAGCGCGAGCCGCGGGATCGTGCACTCGACCACGCCCGACCCGTGGATCCGGTCGATCCGGTGGCCCAGGTCGCGCGTGTTGTTGGCCCACAGGTAGACGCCGTCGTGCGACTCGAGCGCGAGCCCGAAGACGGGGTTCGCGATCGGCTGGTGCGCGGTGTACCTGATGCGGATCGTGACCTCGTCGCCCGTCCGGAACGACGCCGCGGGGCCCGTCGGGCCGACCAGCTCGACGGCGTCGATCTGCGCCTCGCCGGAGCCCCAGCGCACCTCCCCCGCGTCACCCGTCCGCTGGTCGGTGCGCGTCGAGTCGAGGTAGCGCTCGAGGATCGGCTTCGCCTCGCCGGTCTCGACGAGCCGGCCGTGCGAGAGCCACGCGACGCTGTCGCACATGTTGCGCAGCGACGGCATCGAGTGGCTCACGACGACGACCGTGCGACCGTCGCGGCGGAACTCGACGAACTTCTCGGTGCACTTCTCCTGGAAGGCGGCGTCCCCGACGGCGAGCACCTCGTCGACCAGCAGGATCTCGGGGTCGACGTGGATCGCGACCGAGAAGCCGAGCCGCACGTACATGCCCGACGAGTAGTTCTTGACGGGCTGGTCGATGAACTGCTCGACCCCGGAGAAGTCGACGATCGCGTCGAACTTCCGGTCGATCTCCGCGCGGCTCATCCCGAGGATCGAGCCGTTGAGGTAGACGTTGTCACGTCCCGAGAGCTCGGGGTGGAAACCGGAGCCCACCTCGAGGAGGGCCGCCACACGACCGCGCGTGGTGACCGTGCCGGAGTCGGGGTACAGGATCCGGGCCAGGCACTTCAGCAGCGTCGACTTGCCCGACCCGTTGTCGCCCACGAGGCCGAAGGTGCTGCCCCGGGGGATCTCGAAGCCGACGTCGTCGAGCGCGAGGAAGTCCTCGTACACCGACCGCCGACGCCGCATGACGGCGGCCTTCAGCGTCTGGTTCCGCTCGTGGTACACCCGGAACTTCTTCGTCACGGCGTCGACCGTGACGGCTGCCTCGCTCACAGCACCTCCGCCAGCTTCTTCTCGTGCCGGCTGAACACCCAGACGCCGACGACCACGGACACCAGGGACCAGGCCACGCAGTACAGGACCGAGTCGAGCGGGGGCCACGCGTTGTCGTAGAGCGGCGCGCGGAACAGCTCGACGAAACGCTCCATGGGGTTCAGCCGGTAGAAGTCGTACAGCGTCCACGAGCCCAGCAGGGGCCCGAGCTTGTCGGACTGCTCGAGGACCAACGATGTCGGGTACACGATCGGGGTCGCGTAGAACCACGCCTGCGTGAGGATGCCGACGAAGTGCTGCGTGTCGCGGAAGTACACGTTCGCGACCGACAGCATGAGCGAGACGCCGAACGCGAACAGGAACAGCAGCGCCATCACCACGACCACCGCCGGCGTCCACAGCAGCGACGCGGCCCCGAGCAGGGTCAGCGCGACGAGCAGCACGACCATCTCGATGGACCACGAGAACACCAGCGAGAACGCGTTCGACAGCGGCAGCGCGGCCCGCGGGAACGCCACCTTCTTGATGAGGTTCTCGTTGCCCACCAGGGAGCCCATGCCGCCGTTCAGCACGTTGACGAAGAAACCCCAGGGCAGGAGCCCGCAGAGCAGGAAGACCGCGAAGTTGTGCAGCCCCGAGGGGTTGCCGGTCGGGATCGGGACCCGGAGCACGAACGAGAAGACGGCCGTGAAGATCAGCATCTGCGCCAGCGGGTTCACGAGCGACCAGAGCTGACCCAGCACGGTCCGCTTGTACTTGCCCTTGACCTCGCGCCGCGTGAGGTTCGTGAGGAGCTCCGGCGCCTGCCGCAGCTCGCGCACCATGGTGATCACCGGGCACCCCCACGGATCTTGCCGTAGAGGGCCCGGGGCACGCGCAGCAGGCGCCACGCCCGCGTCCCCTGCACCTCGCGCAGCGACGCGACCGCGGCGTCGCGCTGCGCGTGCGCGAGCTCGGCGGACCGCCGCAGCGCCGCGACCTCGGACCTCAGCGCCTCGCGCTCGGCGACGGCGCGGCCGAGGCTCGCCTCGGCGTCGTCGCGGACCGCACGCAGCACGAACTGGAACGTCATGGCGTCCTCCTGGGCCCGCACCCAGTCGACGACACCCTCCGGGAGCGCGTCGGCGTCGATCTCGACGTCCGCGGTCAGGGGATCGCGCGTCGTCGTCCGCAGCTCGGCGGCCGCGAGTCCCGTGTCCGCGAGCAGCTCGAGCACCGACCGTCGCGTGAAGAACCGGATGTGCGTCCGGTCGAGCAGCCCCACGTCCGTGTACTGCCAGCGGCCCTGCAGCAACGCCAGGCGCAACGAGCCGTGGGCCACGTTCGGGATCGACATGACCACCGAGCCCCCGGGCCGCAGCAGCGGGAGCAGTCGGCGCAGCACGTCCACCGGGTCGAGGACGTGCTCCAGCACGTCCGCGAGCACGAGCACGTCGAACGTGCGGCCGCCGAGCGCAGCGTCGACGTCCATCGTGTTCAGGTCGCCGACCACGAGGTGGTCGAGGTGCGGACGCGCCTTCTCGGCCGCCTCCGCGTCGTACTCGACACCGCTCACGGTGCAGCCGCGCTGGTTGAGCGCCTCGGCCAGGTACCCGGTGGCGCAGCCGACGTCGAGCACGTCGCTGCCGGCGGGTACCAGGCTGACCACCTGGGCGTGGCTGGTGTTCGACACCGACAGGTCCAGCGTCGTGTCGTACTGCGACATGGGGAGACTTCCGATCGTCCGGGGACGCGAGCGCCGCGTCAGCATACCCGCGGCGCCCGACGCCCCCGGTCAGTCGGCGAAGTACCCGAACACGTCCGCGACCACGTGGCTGCTGCCGAGGTCGTTGTACACGTTGACGCGTCCCCCGGCGGGCGACACGTAGACCTGGTTCGCCTGGTCGCGACCCGCACCGGCGTTGAGGTCGGACGTGCCGGGCCGCCCGCCGGCTCCCCACACCGTCAGGTACGTCGCCGCCGAGGTCGCGCCCGTGGACGTGAGGTTCATGGCCACCGAGCGGGCGTCCGCAGGCAACCCGGAGACCACCAGCGAGCGCGTCTCGCCCGCCCCGAGCGGCGCGCCGGAGCGCGTGTCGAACGCCCGGACGGGTGCGACGGGCGTGAACTCGGTGGTCGCGCCCGACCCGTACCAGCCGACCACGTCGACGACGACGTGCTGCGCGACCCCGTCCACGTACACGTCGAGGCCGCCGTTCGTCAGCGTGACCACGGCACGGTTCGCCGTGTCCCGCCCCGGCTGGTTGTTCACCGTCGAGGTCGTGCCGACCGCAGCCCCGCTCGGCACCACGGCGACGTAGCCGAACCCGCCCGGCCGGACGGACACGACGTTGACGGCCACGGCCGTGGCGTCCGCCGGCACCCCTCCGACGCCGGCGACCTGCACGGTGCGACGGACCCGTGGCTGGACGACCTCGCCGGAGACTCGCGTGTCGAGGACACGGGTCGCCGTTCCGAGCGCCGCGTACCCCGTGCTCGAGGCCGTCGTGTAGTACCCGGTGACGTCGACGACGAGGTGCGTGCTGCCGAGGTTGTTCCAGAGGCTGACCTTGCCCTCGCCGCCGACGCCGACCACGAGCGACCCCGCGGTGGTGCGCCCCGGGTCGGTGTTGAGGACCGACGCGTCGGGGCGAGCCTGGCCCGCGGGCCAGGCACGCACGTGGGTGATGGTCGACGAGTTGACGGCCGTGACCGTCATGGCGACCGCCTTGGCGTCGGCCGGGACGCCCGCCACCCCGGCGACCTGCACGTCCACGCGGGACGCCGGCCCAAGGGCGCCCGCCGACGGGCGGGTGTCGAGGACCCGCACGGGTGTCATGGGGACGAACCCCAGGTCTCCCGTGAGCGGGACCGGGGCGACGGTCGGCGGGTTCTGGCTGCCCGTCACCGTGACGGTGGTCTCGTACGGGACCAGCGTGGTCGCGCCGTAGGTGCCGGTCAGGGTGAGGCGGTAGGTCCCCGGGCCGGCGGCGGTGCCGGCCGGGACCTTGCCGTCCCACGTCGCGATCGTCCCGCCGCCGGAGGCGCCGGAGCTGCCGTTCACGCGCTGCACGATGATCCCCGTGCGGGTGTCGGTGACGGCCAGCGACCAGCTCGCCCCCGTGATGACTCCACCGGTGACCGAGACGGACCCGCCGATCCCCATCGAGGTGGTCGTCGTGGCCGGGTTCACGAACCCGGCGCCGATGAGCGCCCGTGCACGGCTCTTGATGGCGCCGAGCACCGCGTAGCCGCCGTTGCCGGGGCAGGCGGTGTACGCCGTGTCCCGGTGGCCGACGACGACGGGGAGCGCGATCGTCCCGGGCCCGAACCGCGAGTTCTCGCCGCCCTGCGTCGTGTAGCCGACCGTGCTCATCGGGTCGCGGTGGTACGACGCGAGACGCCAGGCGATCACCCGGGCGACGGACTCCTGGGTCGCGGCCGACGGCGTCGTGCTGCTGTAGTCGCCGAGCATGGAGACGCCGACGGTCGACGTGTTGAAGCCGCCGGCGTGGACGCCGATCACGGGCTGCGTGCCCGAGTTGGCGCGCCCCTCGTAGACGTTGCCCCACTTGTCGACGAGGAAGTTGTAGCCGATGTCGCACCAGCCGCGCCCCGTGATGTGGTACGCCTGGTCGTTGCGGATCTGCTGCATCGCCTGGGCGACGGAGGCGTAGGCGTTGCTGCCGGCGGTGTGGTGCACGACGGCGGCGAGCAGCGTCCGCGCGACGTCCGGCGCGCAGGCCTGGGCGCGCGCGCCCCACTCCGCACGGGAGTAGACGCGGGGCGCCGCCACCGACGCGGGCGCGACGGCCGAGGTCCGGACGTCCGCCGTCTGCACGACGGTCGCACCGCCGCCGGTGGCGTCGTCGCCGCGCCACGTGGCCGGTGCGGACGTCGCGGTCGGCGCGTCCGGCTCCACCTCGGGCGACCCCACCAGGGCGAGCACCATGTCCGCCGGTCCACCGTCCGCGGTGCCGGCGAACGAGAGCTGGACCGCGTCGGCGTCGCCGATCCACAGGGCGTCGGTGCCACCGCGCAGCTGGTGCGCCGCGTCCACGCCGCCGGCGTCGGGCGCGAGGTCCGACGCCTCGAGGTCGGACCACGGCGACCACTGCCCGTCCGTCAGCGAGCGCGCGCGCGGCGCCAGGTCCGCGGCCTCGACCCCTGCGGGCCACGTGACGCCGACGGTCTGCACGTCGGCGGTGTCCACGGGGGGCGTCACGACGCGGTCGGGCGCGGCGTCGTCGACGAGGTCGGCCACGACCGGTGCGTCGTCGTCCACGGGCGGCAGGTCCTCGGGGCCGGCGGGCGTCCCGTCGAGGGGCTGCGACGCCCGCGCGTCGCGGTCCGACGTCACGGCGTCGGGGTCCACCGGCGTCGCCTCGTCCCGGGGTGCGACGACGAGGGGGAGCTCGTCGACCGTCGCCGCGCTGTCGGACGGTTCGGGCGCGGGGGGCTCGGCGGCCGCCCCGAGGCCCGCCGCGAGGGCGCTCTCGGTCACGCCGGAGGGCGTGGAGGTCGCGGAGGGCGCGAGCGCGGCCGGGGCGGCGGCCGCAGCGACGACCCCGGGGAGGGGGCCTCCGGGGACGGCGACCGCGGCGGAGACGGCGAGGGCGAGGAGGAGACGCGTGGGCATGGCTGCCGTCCCGTGGTGGATGACGTCGGACCCCCGCAGCGTCAGCCACGGGGTGACGGCAGTCAAGGACGACGTGCGCGTGTCCGCGAACGGGTCCGGTCGATCGCGACACACGTGGGCGTGCGGCATCGGTAGGCTGGGTGCTCACGTTCCCCTCGGAGGTCTTCCCGTGCGCATGCTCGTCACCGGCGGGGCCGGCTTCATCGGCTCCAACTTCGTCCACCAGACCGTGCGTGAGCGCCCGGACGTGCACGTCACGGTGCTCGACGCGCTGACGTACGCGGGCGACGAGCGCAGCCTCGACCCGGTCGACGGCAAGGTGGTCTTCGCCAAGGGCGACATCGCCGACCCCGACGTCGTCGACCAGCTGGTCAAGGACGTGGACCTGGTCGTGCACTTCGCGGCCGAGTCGCACAACGACAACTCGCTGCACGACCCGTGGCCGTTCGTGCGCACCAACGTCATCGGCACCTACCAGTTGCTGGAGGCCGTCCGGCGCCACGACGTGCGCTACCACCACGTCTCGACGGACGAGGTGTACGGCGACCTCGAGCTCGACGACCCCGCGAAGTTCACGCCGGACACGCCGTACAACCCGTCGAGCCCGTACTCGTCCACGAAGGCGTCGTCCGACCTGCTGGTGCGCGCGTGGGCCCGCAGCTTCGGCGTGCGCGCGACGATCTCGAACTGCTCGAACAACTACGGCCCGTACCAGCACGTCGAGAAGTTCATCCCGCGCCAGATCACCAACGTGATCGACGGCGTGCGGCCCAAGCTGTACGGCACCGGCGAGAACGTGCGCGACTGGATCCACGTCGAGGACCACAACTCCGCGGTGTGGCGGATCATCGAGGACGGCCGGCTGGGCGAGACCTACCTGATCGGCGCCGACGGCGAGAAGGACAACAAGACCGTCATCGAGCTGATCCTGCGCCTCATGGGCCAGCAGCCGGACGCGTACGACCACGTCAACGACCGCCCGGGCCACGACCTGCGGTACGCGATCGACGCGACCAAGCTGCGCACCGAGCTCGGCTGGGAGCCGCGCTACACGACGTTCGAGGACGGCCTCGCGGCGACGATCGACTGGTACCGCACGCACGAGTCGTGGTGGCGCCCGCAGAAGGACGCGACCGAGGCGAAGTACGCGGTGCTCGGACGCTGACCGTCGCTTTCGTGGAGATGGCGCCGTCTCGCGGCGCCATCTCCACGAATCCTCCACTCGGTCGCTGCGCCGCTCCCGCTCGTCGCCCCGACCGCTCTCCTACGATCGAACCGTGACCATCCGCCACGCCGCCGCTCGGCGCGCCCGCGCGCCTCGACACGCCCGCACGCTGCGCAGTCACACCGTGCTGCGCGCCCTGGCCCTCGGCGTGAGCGGCGTGGTCGTCTTCGGCGTCGCGTCGGGCGCCGCGTTCGCGGCCCGGCTGACGAACAACGTCGCCGGGCTCGACCTCGACGACCTCGTCGCGGCCGCTCCGACCCCGACGACCCCGCCCGACCCGGACGACATGCACGCCGGGCAGGCGGTGAACATCCTCGTGCTCGGCTCCGACCAGCGCGACGGCGTGAACGCCGAGATCGGCGGCGCCGAGGAGGGCATGCGCTCCGACACCTCGATCGTCGTGCACGTGTCCGCCGACCGTTCGCGGGTCGAGATGGTGTCGATCCCCCGCGACTCGCTCGTGCAGATCCCGTCGTGCACGCTCACCAACGGCAAGACGACGCGCGCGCAGAGCAAGGCGATGTTCAACTCGGCGTTCGCGATCGGGTGGGACAACGGCGGCGACCTGGAGTCCGCCGCCGCGTGCGCCGTCAACGCGGTCCAGGCCAACACGGGCGTCGCGATCGACAACGTGGTGGTCGTCGACTTCGCGGGCTTCCAGAACATGATCAACGCCATCGGCGGCGTGCCGATGTGCATCCCGCACGACGTCAAGGACTCCTACACGGGGCTCGACATCACGGCCGGCACGCACGTGCTGGACGGCGTCACGGCGCTGCAGTACGCGCGGGCGCGTCACGGCACGGGCTTCGACGGGTCCGACACGATGCGGGCGGGCCGGCAGCAGGTCCTCATCGCGTCGGTCGCGAACGAGGTGCTCTCGAAGAACCTGCTGACCGACGGGGCGCAGCTCATGCAGTTCCTGTCGGCGGCGACGCAGTCGGTCACGACCAACCTGTCGGTCACCGACCTCACCGGCCTGGCGTTCAGCCTGCGCGGGGTGAGCCGTGACAACATCACGCTCATGACCGTGCCGTGGGCCCCTGCGCGCAGCGACAAGAACCGCGTGGAGTGGACGTCCGCGGCGCACGAGATCTGGGCGAACATCGCCGCCGACCGGCCGATGCTCGGGCAGCCCGAGCAGCCCGCCGGTCAGGAGCCGGCGGGCGAGGACCCGCCGGCGAGCGACCCGGCGGCACCGCCGGCGGCGCCCGAGACCCCGGCCGCGCCCACGCCGACCGAGACCAAGACGCCCGGCGTCGACGCGTTCACGGCCGCGGACGCGACCGCGACGACCTGCTGAGGGCACGTGGCCGACCGCAGGGACGACCCGCCCCCCAGCTTCGCCCCCGACGGCGGCCGCCCTCGCCCGGGTGCGGACGGCGCGCGCGTCGTCGGCTCCGGCGCACGGCGCCCGCCCTCCCCCGCCCGGCCCGTGCCCGCGGACACCCCGCCGCGCGGCGCCCGCGGGACCGCCCCGCGCGGCGCCGAGCGGCCGACGCCGTCACCCGGGCCCGCCCGCGGCGTGGACGAGGCACCCGGTCGAGCCGGGGCCGGCACGCCCGACGACCCGGGCCACGCACCCGGATCGTTCGCACCGTCGGGTGCCGCACGCCCGTCCGGCGCCCGCGCTGTCCCCGTGCCAGGCCGTACGACGGCCGGGCGTCCGGCACCGGCACGCCCGCCCGCCGCGCGGCGCACCGCGCCGCGTGCCGCCACGGCCACCCGGCCCGCCGCCGGGCCGTCCGTCCGGCCCGCGGGGCCCCGCCCGTCGCCGACCGGCCCGCGCAACGCACCTCCTGTCGGCGCCTCGCACCGCCGCCGCGGTCGTCGCGTCGCCGCGCTGGTGGCCGTCGTGGTGCTCGTCGTCCTCGTCGCCTGGCCGGTCGGCCTGCTCGTCTGGGCGAACGGACGCCTGCAGCACACGCCGGCCCTGTCCGGTGCGCCCGACACCCCCGGGACGACGTACCTGCTCGCCGGCTCCGACGCGCGTGGGGACGACGGCGGCGTGGCCGACGACGGCACGGAAGGGCAGCGGACGGACACCATCCTGCTGCTGCACGTGCCGGCCGACGGTCCGACGGCGCTGATCTCGCTGCCCCGCGACACCTACGTCGACATCCCCGGGCACGGCGCGTCCAAGCTCAACGCCGCCTTCGCCTGGGGCGGCGCGCCGCTGCTCGTGCAGACCGTCGAGGGCCTGACGGGTCTCACGGTCGACCACTACGTGGAGATCGGCATGGGCGGGGTCGCGCACCTCGTCGACGCGGTCGGGGGTGTGAACCTCTGCTACGACGCCGACGTGAACGACGCGGACTCGGGCATGGTGTGGACCGCGGGGTGCCACGACGTGGACGGGACCGCCGCCCTGGCGTTCGCGCGCATGCGCAAGTCCGACCCGACGGGCGACGTCGGACGTGCGCTGCGCCAGCGCCAGCTCATCGGTGCCGTGATGGGCAAGGTCAGCCCGCGCTCGTTGGCCTTCGACCCGCGTGCGCAGGTCTCGCTCGCGGAGGCGGGCACGGGGGCGATGACGTTCGACGAGCAGGCCGACGTCCTCGACGTCGCCCGGCTCGCCCTCGCGTTCCGTGACGCCAACGCCGAGGGGGGCGTCACCGGCACGCCGCCGATCGCGAGCATGGACTACCGACCCGGCAACGTCGGCTCGACCGTCCTGCTCGACCCGGACCGCGCGCCCGACTTCTTCGTCGCCCTGCGTGACGGCACGCTGCCCCCGGGCCAGGTCGGCGGGCCGCCCGGGTCCTAGGCGCCGGACCGCGGCGCTCGACGCACCGCCCGGCCCGCCCCGCCGGCAGCGGCACCGAGGACCCTCGGGCCGGCGTTCAGGCGTGCGAGGAGCGCGTCCCGACCCCGGGTGAGGGCCGCCTCGACGCGCCGCCGCAGCACCGGTGCCCACCGCGCCTCGACGAGACGGTGCACGACCCAGGCGAGCCCGAACGAGAACGCGACCGCGGCGAGCACCGCCAGCCACGCGGGCACGTGCTCGACCGTCCGCGAGATCAGCCACAGCCCCCAGTACTGGTGCACCAGGTACACCGGGTAGGTGAGAGCGGCGGCGCTCACGAGCCACGTGCGGTCCAGCCGCGGCAGGGGGACGACGGCGACGACCGCGACGAGCACGACGCACGCGGCGAGCGCGGCCGCGACGCCCGCCGTCGACGGGACCACGCCCGTGGTGTGCTCGAGCCCCCGCACCGTCACCGGGGTGCGCAGCACGACCGCGAGCGCCGTGTTCACGACCACGACCAGCCACGGCGCGACCGCGTGCCCGTCGCGGTGCACGAGGTAGAGCGCCATGCCGGCGGCGAACAGCGGCGCGTAGTCGCTCACGAGCAGCTCGGCCAGGTCGGCGGCGCCGAGCCGCTGGACGAGCAGCGCGACGGGCGGCCACAGCAGCGCGACCGTCAGGACCCGGCGCCGCGTCACACCCACCAGGACCAGGAGCCCCATGAGCAGGTAGAACCTCAGCTCGGCCCACAGCGTCCAGTAGACGCCGTCGACGTGGTCGACCCCCACGACCGCCTGGAGCATCGTGAGGTTCGCCGCGACCTGCCCGGGGGTCACGTGCTTGCCCTCGGGCCAGACGAGGAGCAGCAGCGCCCCGGTCAGCAGCACCGCCACCCAGTACGACGGGTACAGCCGTCCGATCCGCGAGGCGACGACGGCGACCGTCGTGCGGCCCCACGCGGTCATGAGGATGACGAAACCGGAGATGACGAAGAAGAGCTCCGGTCCCAGCGACCCGTAGGACGCCCACCTGGTCACCGCGTCGGGCACGAGGTCGGGCTGCGCGTCGCCCCACGCCGACGTGCGGCGCGCCGTGAAGTGGTAGACGACGACGCCGACGGCGGCGACGAGGCGCAGCAGGTCGAGCGAGACGAGGCGCGCCGGCGGCGACGGAGCGGCGGGAGCGCCCGTCGACGCGGCGGTCGGTGCGAGTACCACCCACCGACGGTAGGTGCGGCACGCCGGGTCCGCAGGTCGAACGTCCAGCGGTCACGCGGACCGGCGGCGCGTCGGGTCAGGCGGTGAAGCCGGTCGCGGGTCCCGCAGCCCGCGCGCGGAGCCGCTCGCCCTTCGCGTCGGCCTGCGCACGCAGGCCGTCCTGGAAGTCCGTCATCGCGTCCCGGAGCCGCTCGGCCTCGGGACCGGGGCCGGCGGCGAGGATCCGCACCGCGAGCAGACCGGCGTTGCGCGCACCGCCGACCGAGACGGTCGCGACCGGCACACCGGCGGGCATCTGCACGATCGACAGCAGGGAGTCCATGCCGTCGAGGTGCGCGAGGGGCACCGGCACCCCGACGACGGGCAGGGGCGTCACGGCGGCCAGCATGCCCGGCAGGTGCGCCGCCCCGCCCGCGCCGGCGACGAGGACGCGCAGGCCGCGGCCGGCGGCGTCCCGCCCGTACGCGACCATCTTGTCGGGCTGCCGGTGCGCCGACACGACGTCGACCTCGACGGGCACGCCGAACTCGGCGAGCGCGTCGACGGCCGCCGACATCACCGGCCAGTCCGAGTCCGATCCCATGACCACACCGACGAGGGGTGCCTCGCTCATGCCGCGCCTCCGTTCCGGGGTCGCTCGCCGCGCAGTCGCGCGGCAGCGGCGCGCGCGCGTGCGCGCACGTCGTCCAGGTCGTCGCCGGACACGTTGACGTGCCCGAGCTTGCGGCCCGGGCGGACCTGCTTGCCGTACAGGTGGACGCGCGCGCCCGGGTCCGCGCCGAGCACGTCGGCGAGCGCGTCGGTCGGGTCCTCGAGCGCGCTGCCGAGCACGTTCGCCATGACCGTCCAGCGCGCCCGCGGCGTCACGTCCCCGAGCGGCAGGTCGAGGACGGCACGCAGGTGCTGCTCGAACTGGCCGGTGACGGCGCCGTCCATCGTCCAGTGCCCCGAGTTGTGGGGGCGCATCGCGAGCTCGTTCACGAGCACCTGCGGCGCACCGCCGTCGGGGTCGGCCACCTCGAACAGCTCGACCGCGAGGACGCCGGTCACCCCGAGCCCGTCCGCGACCGTGCGCGCGACGCGCTCGGCCTGCGCCGCGGTGGCCGGGTCGAGGTCCGGCGCGGGCGCCACGACCTCGGCGCACACGCCGTCGCGCTGGAGGGACTCGACGACCGGCCACACGGCGCTCCGGCCCGACGGCGTGCGCGCCACCAGCACCGCGAGCTCGCGCGTGAACGGGACGAGCTCCTCGGCGAGCAGCGCGGGGCCGGAGCCGTCGGCCGCCGCGGCGCACCAGGCCAGGACGTCGTCGGGCAGCGGACCGGCATCGACGACCCGGACGCCCTTGCCGTCGTACCCGCCCCGCGCGGTCTTCACCACGGCACGACCGCCCGACGCGGCGCGGAAGCGCTCGAGGTCGGCGACGTCGGCGACGGGCGCCCAGCGGGGGCACGGCGCTCCGAGCGCCGTGAGCCGCCGCCGCATGACGACCTTGTCCTGCGCGTGCACGAGGGCGTCCGGACCGGGGTGGACCGGCACGCCGCGCGCGGCGACGGCCGCCAGCACCGGCGCGGGGACGTGCTCGTGCTCGAACGTGAGGACGTGAGCACCCTCGACGAGCGCCAGGACGGCGTCGATGTCGTCGGCGGCTCCGACCGGGGCGTCCGCCACGGCCTGCGCCGCAGACCCGTCGGCTGACTCAGCGAGGACCCGCAGGTGCAGCCCGAGAGCCGTCGCGGGGCCTGCCATCATGCGGGCGAGCTGCCCGCCGCCGACGACGGCCACGGTCGGAGGAGTCACGGGCGCAGAGCCTAGTCGCTGTCGCGCGCCGCGCCGTCCTTGTCCACGTCACGGCACCGAGCCCTGGACCACGCGCCCGTGACCGGCGACGACGAGCGCACCGTCCGCGGCCGGCACGAAGGCCGCGCGCCCGGCGTGCAGGGCGAGCTCGGCACCCGCGGCGGACCGCAGCACGACGTCGCCCTCGAGGCAGACGACGACGCGCGGCCCGACGCCGGGGAGGCGGACGACGCCACCGCCCGGCACCTGCGTCACCGAGAGCTCGAAGTCGTCGACCGGCACGTAGTACACCTCGGTCGCGTCGTAGACGCGCTCGGGCGCGATGCGGATGGGCGGCGCGGCCACGCAGTCGACGGCGCGCAGCAGCTCGGGGATGTCGACGTGCTTGGACGTCAGGCCCGCGCGCAGCACGTTGTCGGAGTTCGCCATGATCTCGACCGCGAAGCCGTCGAGGTAGGCGTGCACGGCGCCGGCCGGGACGAACAGGGCCTCTCCCGGGCGCAGCGAGACCGGGTTGAGCAGGACCGCGGTCACCGCGCCGGGGTCGCCGGGGTAGGCACGCTCGAGCACGTCGACCGCGCGGTCGGTGCGCGGCGACGGCGAGCCGGCGACGAGGCGCGCACGGAACTCGTCGGCGAGCTCGGAGACCTCGCGGGGCGTCGGGCGCGTGCCCTCGCCGACGAGCCGCGTGAACGCCTCGCGGACCCCGGACGGCGTCGGGTCGGCGGTCACGGTCTTGTGCAGCTGCCGCGCGACGGGGTGGTCGAGCCCGCGCAGGATCTCGGCGGTCCGACGAGGTGCGCGGAACCCCACGAGCGCCTCGAAGGGCGAGAGCGCGTACACGAGCTCCGGCTTGTGGTTGCGGTCCCGGTACGCACGCCGCGGGTCGTCGAGCGCGACGCCGCGCGCGTCCTCACGCCCGTACCCGTCCTGCGCGAGCTCGATGCTCGGGTGCACCTGCAACGACAGCGGACGTGCCGCGGCGATCAGCTTGAGGAGGAACGGGAGCTGCGGACCGAACCGCGACGCCACGTCGGGGCCGAGCAGCGCAGCCGGGTCCTGCGCGATCGCGACGTCGAGCGGCTCACCCGCGGGGCCGCCGACGAGCGACGGCGCGGACGGGTGGCCGCCGAACCACGCCTCGGCGACCGGGCCGCCGTCGGGAGCGGTCCCGAGCGCCTCCGGGATGGCCGTCGACGACCCCCAGGCGTAGGTCTGGAACGACGGTGCGAGCTCCTGCACGGATCCCCCTCCTCACGGCGACGTCCTGACGACGTGCCAGGGAGCCTAGCCGCGAAGCGCGCCGACGACCGCGCGGTGTGACCCGTTTTGCCCGTTTCACCCTCATCGACGGCGGTCGCGACGCACCGACACGACCGCGCCGCGCGGGAGCACCACGTCGGGACGCAAGGACGCCGGCACGCCTGACAGGAAGAGCGCGAACACGGCCGGGCGGCGCTGCGCGAGCTCGAGCCGCCCGCCGTCGGCGTTCGCCAGGTCGCGCGCGAGCGCGAGCCCGAGACCCGTGCCGGCCCCCGAGGTGACGTCGCGCTCGAAGATGCGGGACGCGAGGTCGTCGGGCACGCCCGCGCCCTCGTCGCCGACCTCGACCACCACCGCGTGGGACGACCCGCCGGCGCGCGCCCGCACCGTCGTGGTGCCGTCCCCGTGCTTGAGGGAGTTCTCGATGAGCGTCGCGAGCACCTGCGCGAGCGCGCCCGGGGTCGCGAGCACCTGCGTCGACGGGTCGACGTCGACCACGAGACGACGCCCGGCCGCCGCGAAGGTGGGCGCCCACTCCTCCTCCTGCTGGTGCACGACCTCGACGAGCGGCACCGCCTCGGTGGTGCCGCCCTGCGCGCGGCGCGAGCTGGCCAGCAGGTCGTCGACCACGCGCACGAGGCGCTCGACCTGCTCGAGGGAGATGCGCGCCTCCTCGCGGACCTCCTCCTCGCCCGCCGCGAGCATGATCTCCTCGAGCCGCATCGACAGCGCGGTCAGCGGCGTGCGCAGCTGGTGCGACGCGTCGGACGCGAACTGCCGCTCGGCGGCGAGCCGGCCGGCCATGCGGTCGGCGCTGCGCGCGAGCTCGGCGGCCACGAGGTCGATCTCCTCGACGCCCGACGGCTCGAGCTGGGGCCGCACCTGCCCGGACCCCAGCTGCTCGGCGGACGCCGCGAGGTACACGAGCGGCGCGGCGAGCCGGTTGGCCTGCCAGATCGCCATCGCGATGCCCGCGGCGAACGCGACCACCGCCGCGACCACGACCAGGGCGATGACCTGCACCGACGGCCAGAAGACGTCCCACCAGGAGACGTACAGCAGGACGGTCGCGCCCGTGTCGGACGTGTCCTGGACCGTGAGCCGCCGCCCGTCGACCGCCGGACCGGCCCGGTACGTCTCGCCGTCGGCCGTGCGCACGACGACGGTCGCGGCGATGTCGCCCCCGCCGCCGGTGTACGGCTCGAGCATGCGGTTGGACAGCGCGATCTCGCGCTCGACGCGGAAGTCGACGGTCCGTGCGACCGAGACCGCGCGGACCTCGAGGTTGCGCACCTCGTTCTCGCGCACCAGCTGCGCCCCCAGGAAGGCCAGCGGGAAGCCGAGCAGCACGACCGCGACGGTCACCGCCGCGATGGTCGCCTGCAGGACCCGACGACGCACGTCAGACCTGGTCGAACGGGCCCGGCGGCGCGACCTCGGGCGCGGCGCCGCCGGTCTCGAAGCGGAAGCCCATGCCGCGCACGGTCGTCACGTAGCGCGGGGCGTTCGCGTCGTCGCCGAGCTTGCGCCGCAGCCACGACACGTGCATGTCGAGGGTCTTGGTCGACCCGGTCGGGTCGGAGCCCCACACCTCGCGCATGAGCGTCTCGCGCGCGACGACCGTGCCCGCCGCGGCCACGAGCACGCGCAGCAGGTCGAACTCCTTGGCGGTGAGGTGCAGCTCGCGCTCGCCCTGGAACGCGCGGTGGGCCGCGACGTCGACGCGCACGTCCTGCGCGTGCAGCTCTTCCTCGTCGCCCGGGTCGCCGACCGTGCGCCGCAGCAGCGCCCGCACGCGGGCGAGGAGCTCGGCGAGCCGGAACGGCTTGGTCACGTAGTCGTCGGCGCCCGCGTCGAGGCCCACGACGAGGTCGACCTCGTCCGCGCGGGCCGTCAGGACCAGGACCGGCGTGGTCAGCCCCTGCGCCCGGATCGCCCGGGCGACGTCGAGGCCGTCCATGTCGGGCAGCCCGAGGTCGAGGACGACGAGGTCGGCGCCCGCCGCACCGTCGATCGCGCCTTGACCCGTTCCTTGCACGCGCACGTCGTAGCCTTCACGCCCCAGCGCGCGCGCCAAAGGCTCGGCAATCGCGGGGTCGTCCTCGGCCAGCAGCACCTGGGTCATTCCGCCATGCTAGGTCACGTACTCCCCTCTCCCGCCAGCCCCAGGTCCCCGACGCGCCGAGAGGATCCACGCCGCGACGCCGGCCGCGGCCCGCGTCGCCGCCGCGCCCGCTGCACCCGTGGACGGACGCCGCCCGGCCGCACGATCAGCCCGCGGGCGCACGACCGCGGCCGTGACGCCGCCTACGCTCGTGGGATGTCGTGGTGGGACCGGATGTGGCAGTGGGAGGACCAGCACCGCTTCGGCGTCGACCTCACGATGGCGGCCCTGCTCACGGTGGTCCTGGTGCCGCCGTCGATCGGGCTCGTGGCGAACCAGCTGTCGGACCTGCCCGCGTTCGTCGTCTCGCTGAGCACGTTCGGCATGGTCGTGCCGCTGGCCTGGCGCCGCACCCGCCCCGCGGCGTCCGTCGCGATCGTCTACACGTGCGCGCTGCTGCACCTGGTCGCGCGGGTCCCGATGGTCCCGACGGACTTCGTGGTGCCCTTCGCGCTGTACTCGGCAGCGCTGCACGGCCCGCGCTGGGCGCACCGCACCGCCATGGCGGGAGCACTCGTCGGGTCGGCGGTCCTGGGCGGCATGATCGGCATGCCGTACTCCCCCGGCATCGCCGTGTTCATCGCGATGTTCGCGGGCAGCCTGTTCCTCGTCGCGTGGGCGTTCGGTCTCGTCCGGCGCAGCCGTCGCGAGCACCTCGAGGCGCTCGTCGACCGCGCGCAGCGGCTCGAGGTCGAGCGCGACCAGCAGGCGATCATCGCCACGGCCGCCGAGCGCGCGCGCATCGCGCGCGAGATGCACGACATCGTGGCGCACAGCCTCTCGGTGATCATCGCGCAGTCCGACGGCGGCCGGT
This sequence comes from Cellulomonas sp. HD19AZ1, assembly GCF_004535805.1. Lineage (NCBI taxonomy): Bacteria > Bacillati > Actinomycetota > Actinomycetes > Micrococcales > Cellulomonadaceae > Cellulomonas > Cellulomonas sp. HD19AZ1. The sequence goes on along the minus strand of NZ_SPHX01000001.1, from coordinate 302,651 downwards.
ACGCGGCCGTGCACGACCCCGACGCGGCGACGCGCGCGCTCGGCACGATCGCCGAGACGGGCCGCGCCGCGCTGACCGACATGCGCCGCCTGCTGGGCGTGCTCCGCGAGGCCCCGGCACCCGCGACGGCGGGCGCCCCCGGCGTCCTGCCGACCGCGACCGCCGACGACGCGCCCGACGTGCGCGCCTCGACCGCCACCGTGACGCCCCAGCCCTCGGTCGAGGACGTCGAGCAGCTCGTCGCGCAGATGCGCGCGAGCGGCATGCGCATCTCCCACGTGCGGCTGGGGCAGCCGCGCCACCTGCCGCCCGGTGCGGGGCTGACGATCTACCGGATCGCGCAGGAGTCCCTCACCAACATCCTCAAGCACGCCGGCCCCGACCCGTCCGTGACGGTCATGCTGCAGTGGCAGCCCACGGCCGTCGCGCTCGAGGTCAGCGACGACGGCCGCGGGGCGTCGGCCGGCACCGACGGGCTCGGGCAGGGGCTGCTCGGGATGCGCGAGCGCGCGACGATGTTCGGCGGCACCGTCACCGCGGGGCCCCGCCCCGGCGGCGGGTTCCGCGTGCGTGCGACGCTGCCCACACCCGGCGCGCCGGGCGAGCCCACCACGACACCTGCGGGAGGATCCCCCTCGTGAGCACCCCGAGCAGCGGCACCGTCCCGCCCGTCCGCGTCGCGCTCGTCGACGACCAGCAGCTCGTCCGCGCGGGCTTCCGCATGGTCATCGACTCGCAGCCCGACCTCGAGGTCGTCGTCGAGGCGGGTGACGGCGCGCAGGCCGTGCGCGCGCTGGACCCGGCGGCGCGCACCGCGACCGGGCCCGTCGACGTCGTGCTCATGGACGTCCGCATGCCCGCGATGGACGGACTCGAGGCGACCGAGCGCATCGTGGCGAGGGCGACGCCCGAGCTGCCGGCCCCCAAGGTCATCGTGCTCACGACGTTCGACCTCGACGAGTACGTGCTCGCCGCGATCCGCGCCGGCGCGAGCGGCTTCCTGCTGAAGGACGCACCGCCCGAGGAAATGCTGGCGGCGATCCGGACCGTGCACCGCGGCGACGCCGTGATCGCGCCGTCGAGCACGCGCCGGCTCCTGGAGCACCTGGTCACGGCGCTGCCCGAGGACGAGGCGGCCGCGGCGGACCACCCCGCGCACCAGGCGGTCGCACAGCTGACGGACCGCGAGCGCGAGGTGCTCGTGCTCATGGCGCGCGGCCGCTCGAACACCGAGATCGGGCAGGACCTGTACGTCGCCGAGGCGACGGTCAAGACGCACGTGGGCCGCATCCTCGCCAAGCTCGGCGCGCGCGACCGCGTGCAGGCGGTCGTCACCGCGTACGAGACCGGGCTGGTCCGGCCCGGGGCCTGACCCGCGGGGCCGCAGGTCCGCCCCCTGGTCGCACCGCCCGTGCGGCCGTGGGATGACGGGGTCGGCCGCAGGACCCACCCACGGCGGGACGCGCCTCGGGGTCGTCGGACGCGAGGCTGGGTGCACACCTTCGAGACAGGAGCACCCCGTTGGACACCTCCGCCCCCCGCCCGCTCGACCGGCCGGCCGACGGCACCCCCGCGTCCCGTGCCCGTGCGCTCACCAAGGTCTACGGGTCCGGCGCGTCGGCCGTGCGTGCGCTCGACGGCGTCGACGTCGACTTCGCCACGGGCGCGTTCACCGCGATCATGGGCCCGTCGGGCTCGGGCAAGTCCACGCTCATGCACCTGATGGCGGGGCTCGACGACGCGACGTCCGGCACGGTGCACCTCGGGCAGACCGAGATCACGTCGCTCAACGACGACGCGCTGACGCGTCTGCGCCGCGACCGCGTGGGCTTCGTGTTCCAGTCGTTCAACCTGCTGCCCATGCTCACGGCCGAGCAGAACATCGTGCTGCCGCTCGACCTGGCGGGCCGCAAGCCCGACAAGGCGTGGTTCGACACGCTCGTCGCGACCCTCGGGCTGCAGCAGCGGCTCACGCACCGGCCGAGCGAGCTGTCCGGCGGTCAGCAGCAGCGCGTCGCGATCGCGCGCGCGCTGATCACGCAGCCCGAGGTCGTGTTCGCGGACGAGCCGACCGGCAACCTCGACTCCCGCTCGGGCGCCGAGGTGCTGAGCTTCCTGCGCCGCTCGGTGCGCGAGCTGGGCCGCACGATCATCATGGTGACGCACGACCCGACGGCCGCCGCGTACGCCGACCGCGTGCTCCTGCTCGCCGACGGCCGCATCGCCGGCGACATCGCCGACCCGACGCCCGAGTCGGTGCTCGCGGGCCTCGAGGGCCTGCGCGTGCTCGAGGCGCCGGCCGGCACGCCGACCGGCGCGACCCCCGTGGTCCAGGCCCCCGCGGGGGGGCTGCGCTGATGCTGCGCCTCACCCTCGCCCAGATGCGGCGGAGCCTGCCCCGGCTCGTCGCGGCGGGCATCGCCATCGTGCTCGGCTCGGCGTTCGTGACCGCGACGCTCGCGGCCGGCGACGCGATCACGCGTGGCGGGTACGACTCGATCACGGCGCGGTACGGCACGGCGGACCTCGTGCTGCTGTCCGACTCCGGTGAGCTGACCGGTGCGGCGGAGCGCGTGCGCGACGTCCCCGGCGTCCGCGCCGCCGACCCGCTGCTCGCGAGCTGGGCGCGCTTCGAGAGCGGCCGCCGCACGGCCTCGCAGACCGTCGTGCCCGCACCCTCCGACCCCGGGCTCGCGTCGGTCGAGGTCGTCGACGGCCGCGCACCCGCCGCGCCCGGTGAGGTCGCGATCCCCGCACCGACCGCGGAACGCCTCGGCGTCGGCGTCGGCGACACCCTGACCACGAGCTGGACGGTGTGGCCAGAGACCGCCGACACGGTCGACGCCGCCGGGACGGACGAGCCGCAGACCGACCCGGAGCCCGTCGACATGACGGACGAGCTCACGCTCGTCGGACTGGTCGACGACCCGCGCGGGGCGTGGGCGGGCTACGGCGGCGCCGGGCTCGCGACGTTCGAGGACATCGCGCGCTGGAACGGCGCGGACGACCCGTCGGAGCTCGCGGTCATGGGCATGACCGTGGCCGTCGACGGCGACGTCGAGCAGGTGCGCACGGCGCTCGCGAGCGCGTTCCCGGACGGCGAGGTGCTGACGCGGGACGAGGCGGCCGAGAAGACCGTCAAGGAGTACACGGGCGGCGGCAACGCCATCATGATGCTCGTGCTCGGCTTCGCGGCGGTCGCGCTGCTGGTCGCGGCCCTGGTCATCTCGAACACGTTCCAGGTGCTCGTCGCGCAGCGCACGCGCATGCTCGCGCTGCTGCGGTGCGTCGGCGCGCGCCGCGGGCAGCTGCGCACGTCGGTGCTCCTCGAGGCCGCGATCCTCGGGGTCGCGGCGAGCGCGACCGGCGTGCTGCTGGGTCTCGGGCTCGCGCAGGGCGCGCTGTCGCTGCTGGCCCGCTCGCAGGGCGGTGTCCCGCTGCCCACGACCGCGCACCCGACGGTCGCGAACGTGCTGCTGCCGATCCTGGTGGGCACGCTGGTCACCGTGGGCGCGGCGTTCGTGCCGGCGCGTGCCGCGACCCGCGTCGCCCCCGTCGCCGCGCTGCGCCCGGCCGACGCGCCGAGCGTGCGGGCGCGCCCGGGCAGGATCCGGTTCGGCTTCTCGCTGCTGCTCACCGTGGGCGGCCTGGGTGCGCTCGTGGGCGCGGTCCTGCTCGCGCGCAAGGGCATCGGCGTCGACGGCATGCTGCCGCTGGCCGTCGGCGTGCTCGGCGGTGCGACGTCGTTCGTCGGGCTGCTGGTCGGTGCGGCGCTGTGGATCCCGAAGGTCGTGTCGGCCGTCGGCCGGCCCGTCGCCAGGATCTCGACGAGCGCGCGGCTCGCCGCCGCCAACACCGTGCGCAACCCGCGCCGGACCGCCGCGACCAGCACCGCGCTGGTCATCGGCGTGACGCTCGTGGTGATGATGACCACGGGCGCGACGTCGGCGCAGGTCTCGCTCGCGCGCGAGTTCGACGAGCGCGGGCCCGTCGACCTCGTGGTGCAGGGCTCCGACGGCGAGGCGTTCCCCGAGGACATGGTGCGCGGGATCGCCGAGGTCGACGGGGTCGCCGAGGTCGTGCCGACGCGCAGCGCGGTCGTCCAGAGCGAGAAGGAGGCGCCCGTGCAGGCGTTCGTGGTCGACGCGAGCGCGGCGCACCTGCTGCGGGACGCCCCCGCGGCCGACGCGATCGCCGCGGGCCGCAGCGTCGTGCCGGCGTGGTTCGCGGACGCGACCGGGTCCTCGGCGACCATGACGGGCCCGGGCGGCAGGACGCAGACCGTCCCGGTGACGACGCGCGGGGTCGACGACCTGCTGCTGACGCCCGAGGCGGCCGACCTCGTGGGGCTTCCGGACGCGGCGAGCTCGGTGCTCGTGCGGCTGTCCCCGGGTGCGGACGCCGCGCGGACGCTGCTCGACGTGAACGACCTGCTCGTCGAGCAGGACGTGGTGCTGACGAGCTCGGCCGCGGAGCGGCAGAGCAACGAGCAGATCATCGAGGTGACGCTCGCGGTCGTCATCGGGCTGCTGGGCGTCGCGGTGATCATCGCGCTCGTCGGCGTCGCGAACACGCTGTCGCTGTCGGTGATCGAGCGCCGCCGGGAGTCGGCGACGCTGCGTGCCGTGGGGCTGTCGCGACGCGGGCTGCGCTGGATGCTCGCGACCGAGGGCATGCTCATCGCGGGTGTCGGTGCACTCATCGGCACGGTGCTCGGCCTGCTCTACGGCTGGGCGGGGGCCGCGACGGTGTTCGGCGAGTTCGGGGACCTGCGCCTGCACGTCCCGTGGGCGCACGTCGCCGTGGTCATGGTCGTCGCGCTGCTGGCGGGGCTCGTGGCCTCGGCGCTGCCGGCGCGGTCGGCCGCGCGGACGCCGCCCGTGGCGGCCCTCGGCGTCGACTGAGGGTCCGGTGCCGCGACGGGTGGAGGGCCCGGCGCGGCACCGAACCGACCACGGCCCGGTGCAGGAAGACGTCGTCCACGTCGTCCCGCACCGGGCCGTGGTGCGTCACGCCGCGCGCGCGACGCTGGCGACGTGCGCCTCTCGTTGTCCTCGCCCCTCGACGGCCCCGACGAGCTCGACGTCGATGCCCTGCCCGGTCTGCCGCTGGGCGACCTGCGACGCCACCTCGCGGTGCTCACGGGCGACGCCGGGTGGGCGGGCCCCGGGGTCGCGCTGACGGTGGACGGCCACGCGCTCGCCGACGACCACCCCGTCGGCGCCCCGCCGCTGCTGCCCGGCGCGCGGCTCGCCCGTGGGCACGACCCGCGCGCGGCCTCCGACGGGCTGGCCGAGGCCGTCGCCGCCGACGCGCACGTCGCGGTCGTCGCCGGGCCCGACGCGGGTCGCGTGCTCGCACTGCCCGACGGCGCGCAGATCGCGGTCCGCGGCCCGCACGGCCCGAGCACGCCGGGCCGACGGCACACCTGGCGGACGCCCCCCGGCCCGGGCGCCACCCTGGTTGTCGACGACCCGACGCTCACCGGCCTGGTGCTGCGGGTCCGCCGTCGCGGGCGTCGCGTCAGGGTCCGCACCCGTCGTGGTCCGCGCCCGCGCGGGGACGTGACGACGCTCGGTGCGTCGACGCGCCCGTCGGCGTGGCGGCTGCCGGGACCGCCGGGCGGCGCGGCGTGGCGCGCCGACCGCCCGCTCCGCGTGGGGGCGTCGGTCCTCGAGGTCCGCGGGCCGGGCGTGGCACCGCCGCCGGGCCGCCGCCGGCGGCTCCCCCCGTGGGCCTGGACCACCGTCGCCTCGACCGCCGGTGCGGTCGGCCTCGCGGTGGCGATGCGTCAGCCGCTGCTGCTCCTCACGGCCGGGGTCGGGCTGCTCGCGCTCGTCGCGGCCCTGCGGACGCCGGACGCGCCGCGCGGTGACCGCGGCGGCACGGACGACGACACGGAGGATGGCGCGCCCCCGGCGCACGCTGCCGACGAGAGCCGCCCCGCACGGGACGTGGCCGCGCTGCGCGTCGCGACGGCAGCCGCGGTGCGCGGTCGCCCCGCCCCCGTTCCCGGCGACCGCCGCTCGTGGCCGGCCGACCGCGCGATCGCGCTGGTCGGGCCACGCGCGGCGGCACTGGCGACCGCGCGCGCCCTGGTGCTGCGCAGCCTGGGGGCCGCGACGAGCACCTCGCTCGTCCTGCGCGGTCCCGCCGGGTCTGCCCCGGGTGACGACTGGGCCTGGGCCCGCTGGTGGTACCCGTCGCACGACCTCCCCCGTCCCGACGCGGACGCCCTCGTCGTCGTCGACGGCGCGGGCAGCGACCTCGCGGGGTGGTGGGCGTCGACCGGACCGCGCACCCTGCTGCTCCTGGTCGTGCCTCCGGGCGAGCGGGTCCCCGCCTGGGTGCCGACGGTCGTCGCCCTGCCGTCGCGCCCGCACGCGTGCGACGACGCGCGACGGCGGCGAGCGCCCCGACCGGCGGCGTGCGTCGAGCCGGTCGTGGAGGGTGTCTCGCGCGCGGTGGCCGACGCGCAGGCGCGTGCGGCCGCCGCGCTGGCGTGGCGGAGCGCGGCGGCCGGGCGGACCGTCGGGCCCGACGACGGGTCCCTGACGGCCGGGCCCCCGGTGGCACCGCACGACGACGGGGCGGCCCCCGTGCTCGGCGCGCTGCCGGGCCTGCCCGCCGCGACCGCCGACGCCGTGTCGAGCGCCTGGCTCCGCGGCGCCCGCCGGCACCGCCCGGTCGCGAGCGTCGGCGTCGACCCGGCGGCGCCCGCCGCGGGACCGGTCCGGCTCGACCTGGTGCGCGACGGGCCGCACGTGCTCGTCGCGGGCACCACGGGGTCCGGCAAGTCCGAGCTGCTCACGACGCTCGCGCTCGCACTCGCGCTGACGCACCCGCCGGAGCGCCTCGCCCTCCTCCTGGTGGACTTCAAGGGCGGCACCGGGCTGGGCCCGCTCGCGGGCCTGCCGCACGTCGTCGACCACGTCCACGACCTCGACGTCGCGTCGGCACGCCGCACCCTCGCGGGCCTGCGCGCCGAGGTGCGTCGCCGCGAGCAGCTCCTCGCGGCGTCCGGGCACACCGACGTCTCCGACCTCGACCCGGCCGACCCGGCGACGCCCGGCCGCCTCGTCGTCGTCGTCGACGAGCTCCGCGCGCTCGTCGACGACCTGCCCGAGGCGGGAGCCGCGCTCGCCCGCCTGGCCGCGCAGGGCCGCGCGCTCGGCGTGCACCTCGTGCTCGCGACGCAGCGTCCCGCCGGTGCGGTCCCTGCCGACCTGCGGGCCAACGTCAACCTGCGGATCGCGCTGCGCGTCGCGGACGAGGCCGACTCGCGCGACGCGCTCGGCGTCCCCGACGCCGCCGCCCTGGACCCGGCGGCGCCCGGCCGGGCGCTGCTGCGCGTCGGCCGGCGTCCCGCCGTCGCGGTCCAGGTCGCGCGTGCACGGCACGGTCGCGCGCCGGCACCGGTCCGGCTGGCCGGTCGCCCGGGCGGCACGTGGCGACCCGACACCGCCCCGGGCGCCGTCGACGACGTCGCGGCCTGGGTCGCCGCGTGCCGCGCGGCGGCCGGGGAGCGCGGGCCCGGCGTGCCGTGGACCCCGGCGCTGCCCCGGCACCTGCCGGCCGACGCCGTGGGTGCGCCCGCGCGCGACGACGGGCTGCTCGTCGCGGTCGCCGACCTGCCCGACGAGCAGCGCCGTGCCGAGGTCCGCTGGCGGCTCGACGGCGGGCCGCTGCTCGTGCTGGGCGGGCCCCGGTCGGGCCGCTCCACCACGCTGCTCACGGCCGGCACGCACGCGCTGCACGCCGGCGCCCACGTGCACGCCGTCGGGCTCCCCGACCGCGCCGTCGCCGGCCTGCACGCGGCCGCGGCCGGAGCCGTCGGCACCGTCGTGCCCCTGGACGACCTGCACCGCTGCCTGCTGCTGCTCGACCGGCTCGTGCACCCGCACGAGCCGGCGGGAGCGCCGCAGGTGCTCCTGCTCGACGGCCTCGACGTCCTCCTCGAGGACCTCGCCAGGCACGCCCGCGGGCTCGGCGCCGACCTGCTCGCCGCCCTCCTGCGGCGCCCGCCCGCGGGCGTGCACGTCGCCGCGGCGGGGCCGGTCGTCGCGGCGCTCACCCGCCTGCTGGGCACGTTCCCGACCCGGCTCGTCCTGCCCGTCGCCGACCCGGCCCTCGACCCGCAGGCGGGCGTGCCCCCTGACCTGACGGGGCCGCGCACGAGCGCGGGCCGCGCGGTCGCGTCCACGCCGACCGGGACGGCCGTCGCCCACGTGGTGACGCCGTCGCGGACGCCGGTGCCGCACGACCACGCGCGCGCGGCACCCTTGCGGATCGCTCTCCTTCCCGAACGGTCGCTCGCGCCGGCCGGGGCGTGCGACCGCCGGCTGGGCACCGGTGGGGACGGCGGCGCACCGGTCCTCGTCGACGGCACGCGGCCGCTGCTCGTGGCGGGACCGCACGGTAGCGGCCGCACCACCACGCTGCACACCCGGGCGCTCGCCGCCGCCCGGGGCGGCGAACGGGTCGTCCTGGTGACGACGCGCGAGCCCGACCCGGCAGCACCGCCCGACCACCCGGGCCCGGTGGAGGCGCCGCGGTGCGTGCCGGCGGACGCGTCGCCCGTCCGTAGGGTCGGGCCCGACGCCCTCGCGGACCTGCTCGACGACCCCGGGGACAGCACGACGGGCGGGCCGCTGCTCGTCGTCGACGACCTCGACGAGCTGGAGCGCCTCGCACCCGAGGCCGCCGCGGGCGTCGAGCGCGCGCTGCGCTCGGGGCGGCCCCGCGTCGCCGCGGTCGCGACCACCACCGAGCACGCCGCGACCGCGTTCCGCGGGGTCGTGCCCGCGGTGCTGCGGCACGGTCAGGTGCTCGTCCTCGACCCACACGGTCCGGCCGCGGCCGACCTGCTCGGCGCGGGGTCCGCGCTGCACACGGACCCGGGCGTGCGGGTCCCGGGCCGAGGCGTGCTGCGACACGACCGCAGGCTCGTCCGCGTCCAGGTCGACGACCACCCGCGCACGTCCTGAGCGGACGCATCACGGGCCGCCGGCCGAGACGTCTCGGTCCGTGCGCCTCAGTCCGTGCGCCGCCCCGTGGACGACGTCGCGGCGACGACGGAGGGGACGAGCAGCGCAGCACCGACGACGACGGCGACGACGACGGGCACGAGCGCGAGCGCTCCCCCGCCGGCACGCCACCAGGTGGTCGCGGCCACCACGACGAACAGCTGGACCGTGAGCACCGGTCCGCGGGGCCAGCGACGCCCGCCCCAGAGCCCGCGGACAGCACCGACGAGCAGCGCAGCCGCCCCCAGCGCGAGGAGGACGAGGAACAGGACGGGGCCGACGTCGCCCCCGCCACCCAGCGACACGACGCCGACGACGGCCGCCGCCCCGAGCGCGAGCGCCTCGAGGAGCACGAGGCCGCACGCGACGACGAGCAACGGGGGATGCGACGACGGGGGCGTGGGCATGCGACGACCCTAGGACGTCGCACCTCGGACGTCGGTCGTCGGACCCGGGTGCGGCGGTCCGGCTCGCACCTGCGCGGCCCCACGACCCGCTCGCGCGGGCCCGCGGCAGGCCTCCGGGAGCGCGCACGCCACGACACGGCGGGGCCATACCAGATCCGGCGCGCCCGCCCGACCACACGTCTCGACGACGCGACCGGGAAAGACGTCCCGGGTCTCGCGTGAACCACGTCACGATCACTCGGGCACGCCTGCGGCCGACCACCCGCGGGCGACGCGGGACGGCGGCGCCGAGGTGACGGCGGGGTGAACGACACAGCGATCTCCCAGGTCACGGGCCTGGACCGGGACGAGTGGCTCTGACCTGGACGTTCGGCCGAGTTCGGCGCGCCGTCACGGCGCGCCCCCGCGACGGGTCACAGCCCGACGACGCGAGAATGTGACCAACGCCTCAGAGGTCACGATGATGAAACGTTGCCGTAACCCTTGTGCGTCGACGGCACCCGGTGTGACGCTTGAGCAAGCACGTTCCCCCCACCACTGACTCCATGCCTGCGGCCGCGCGCTCCCTCGGGGCGCGCCGGGCAGGCGTGCGCCCAAGGAGATCCCATGGACTGGCGCCACCGCGCAGCCTGCCTCGACGAGGACCCCGAGCTCTTCTTCCCGATCGGCAACACCGGTCCGGCCCTCCAGCAGATCGAGGAGGCCAAGGCCGTGTGCCGCCGGTGCGACGTCGTCGACACGTGCCTGAAGTGGGCGATCGAGACCGGTCAGGACGCCGGCGTCTGGGGCGGCCTGTCCGAGGACGAGCGCCGCGCGCTCAAGCGCCGCACCGCGCGCCAGCGCCGCGCCGGCTGAACCACCGCACCCGCGTCGCACCCCCGCGACGCCTCCCGCACCACCCGACAGGGCCGACCGTTCGCGGCGGCCCTGTCGTCGTTCCGGCGCACGGCCACGCGCCGGGCCCGGACGACCGGCTACGACCGATCGCACCACGCTCGGGCGTCAGGGGACCCGATCGTGCGGGACCACCTGGCCGCTCCGAACCCTCGTCGGGTGACGGTCGACCACGACCTCCCCCGGCTCAGGCGACCGTCGCCGCGTCCCGTCCCTGCCGCAGCACGGCCTCGATGACGACCGACGTGCCGCCGCTGTCGCCCGACCGCCACACGATCGAGCCGCCCAGCTCGTTGCGGACCAGGGTCGACACGATCTGCGTGCCCAGCCCGGTGCCGGCGCCCTTGCCCTCGGGCAGGCCCGCGCCGTCGTCGACCACCTCGACCCGCAGGCGGTTGCCCTCGCGTTCGACGACGATCTCGACCGTGCCCTGCTCGCGCCCGGCCAGGCCGTGCTCGACCGCGTTCGTCACGAGCTCGGTGAGCACGAGCGCGAGCGCGGTGGCGTCCTCGGCCGGCACCGCGCCGAACGAGCCGCGCACCGTGGTGCGGACGTGCGCACCCGCGGTCGCGACGTCCGCCGCGAGCCGCAGGCTCCGCCCGACGAGGTCGTCGAACGGCACGCTCTCGTCGAGCGTCTGCGACAGGGTCTCGTGCACCAGCGCGATGGTCGCGACGCGTCGCATGGCCTCGGCGAGCGCGTCGCGCGCCTCGGGCGAGCTCATGCGGCGCGACTGCAGCCGCAGCAGCGCCGCCACCGTCTGGAGGTTGTTCTTCACGCGGTGGTGGATCTCACGGATCGTCGCGTCCTTGGTGATGAGCTCGCGCTCGCGCCGCCGCAGCTCCGAGACGTCGCGGCACAGCAGGACCGCGCCGGTGCGCTGGGCACCCTCGGTGAGCGGCACGGCACGCAGGGACAGCGCGACGCCGCGCGCCTCGACGTCGACGCGCCACGGCGCCCGCCCCATGAGCACGAGCGGCATCGACTCGTCGACCGTCGCGTCCTGCTCGATGAGGTCCGACGTCACCTCGACGAGCGACCGCCCGACGAGGTCGCCGAGCGCACCCAGCCGGTGGAAGCACGACAGCGCGTTGGGGCTCGCGTACAGCACCTCACCCTCGGCGTTGAGGCGCACGAGCCCGTCCCCGACGCGCGGCGCGCCGCGGCGCGGACCGGTCGGCGCGTCGGGCGACGGGAACTCGCCCCGCGCGATCATGCCCACGAGGTCGTCGGCGGCCTCCACGTAGTTGAGCTCGAGGCGCGAGGGCGTGCGGGCGCCGCCGAGGTTCGTCTGCCGCGCGAGCACCGCGATCGCCCGGCCGCCGCGCACGACCGGCACGGCCTCCTCGCGCACCGCGTAGGAGCCGAACCAGCGCGGCTCGCGCGAGCGCTGCGCCGCCCGCTCGTCCAGAGCGCGCCGCAGCTGCGCACGCTGCCCCTCGGGCGGGTGCGAGCCGACCACGTCGTCGTAGTGCACGGTCGCCCCCGTCGACGGGCGGCACTGGGCGATCGCCACGAAGTCGTCGTCGGTCGTGGGCAGCCACAGCACCAGGTCGGCGAAGGCCAGGTCGGACACGACCTGCCAGTCGCCGACCAGGAGGTGCAGCCACTCGAGGTCGGCGGGCTCGAGCGCACCGTGGCGCGCGACCAGGTCGCTCAGCGTGGACACGCGCACCAGGGTACGCAGCGACGGCTAGGCTCGACGCGACGGGTCCACACCGCGGCGACGCACCGGGGGGACGGCCACGGCTCGACCCGTCGAGGGGTCCGCGCCGTCGCGCGGCACCGTCACCATCGGCCCGGGGAGCCCGCGGTGCACCTGCACGTGACCATCGACCTGCCCACCGACGCGCACGGCGCCGCGCGCCTGCTCGCCGACCCGGCCTACGTCGCCGCCAAGGTCCGCGAGGCAGGCGCGGTCGACCAGCACGTGGACGTGACCGGCACGGTCGACGGCGCGTTCACCGTCACGACCCGCCGCCAGCTGCCGACGGGTCAGATCCCCGCGCACCTGCGGGCGTTCGTGGGCGACCGGATCGACGTGCGCCAGGTCGAGGCCTGGGAGGCGGCCCGCGAGGACGGCGCGCGGGCGGGCACGGTGGTCGTCGAGATCGCGGGCGCACCCGTGCGCGTCACCGGCCGCACGACGCTCGAGCCCGTGGCACCGGGGACGAGCCGGGTCGTCTACGACGGCGAGGTGCGCGCCGCGGTGCCGTTGTTCGCGGCGGCCGTCGAGGAGGCCGCGGGGGGCGCCGTGCGCGCCGCGCTGGCGACCGAGCAGGCCGTCGCGGCGCGGTGGCTGAGCGGTGCCGACGGCCACGCGCAGACCACCTGAGCGGACGACCCCCGAGCGCCCCGCGGGCGAAGGTCACGAACGGCTGAACGCCGTAACGATTGGGTAACGTGGGAGTCGTGGGAAATCGCTGTGACCAGCAACGACGCTCAGATGGAACCGCTACCACGACGGTGACGCGATCCCCGCTCCTTGACACCTGACCATCTGGCGCAGCAAGGTGTCCCGCAGTGCGTGGGAACGCTCCCGCAATCACGGCGAGAGCGCACCCACGACGGGGCCGACCACCCCACGCACGATGCCCGACGTCGACGACGCGCGGCACCGGGCGGATCGACGTACGGCGGTGTCGCCGTCCGACTGACAAGGGAGTCACAGTGCGCAAGACCACACGCAGGACGTGGGCGCTCGCAGCGGGTGTCATGAGCGTCTCGCTGCTCGCGACCGCCTGCTCCAACGACGGCGGTTCCACCGACGGCGGCTCGACCGACGCCGACGGCAAGGTCACCATCACCGTCGCGACGTTCAACGACTTCGGCTACACCGACGAGCTGCTCGCCGAGTACACCGAGGCGAACCCGAACGTCGTCGTCAAGCAGACGCGGGCCGCGAAGTCCGAGGACGCCCGCACCAACCTCACGACGAAGCTCGCGGCCGGTGGCTCGGGCCTCGCCGACATCGAGGCCATCGAGGTCGACTGGCTGCCCGAGCTCGTCCAGAGCTCCGACGCCTTCGCCGACCTCACGGACTCGGCCGTCGAGGGCCGCTGGGAGGACTGGAAGGTCAAGGCCGCGACGACGGCCGACGGCAAGCTCATCGGCTACGGCACGGACATCGGCCCGGAGGGCATCTGCTACCGCGCCGACCTGTTCGAGGCCGCGGGCCTGCCCTCGGACCGCGAGTCGGTCAAGGAGCTCCTCGGCGGCGACAACGCCACGTGGGACAGCTACTTCGCGGCCGGTCGCGAGTTCAAGTCGAAGTCCCCCGACGTCGCCTGGTTCGACTCGGCGTCGTCCATCTACCAGGGCATGGTCAACCAGCTGGAGAACGCGTACGAGGAGAGCGACGGCACGCCGAAGCCCCTCGCGGACAACGCGGACGTCAAGAAGCTGTACGAGGCCACGCTCAACGCCTCGGCCGACCTCTCGGCGCACCTCGGCCAGTGGTCGGGCGACTGGGACGCCGCGTTCCAGAAGAACGGCTTCGCGACCATGCTGTGCCCCGCCTGGATGACCGGTCCCATCGAGGAGCGTGCCGGCGGCATCACCGGCTGGGACGTCGCCGACGTCTTCCCCGGCGGCGGCGGCAACTGGGGCGGTTCGTACCTGACGGTCCCGTCGACGGGCAAGAACGTCGACGAGGCCAAGAAGGTCGCCGAGTGGCTGACCTCGCCCGAGACGCAGATCAAGGCGTTCCTCAACGCGGGCACCTTCCCGAGCCAGGTCGAGGCCTGGGACTCGGCGGACCTGACGGCCGCGACGAACGACTTCTTCAACAACGCGCCGGTCGGTGAGATCTTCGCCAAGCGTGCCGCGGCGATCGACGTCACGCCGTTCAAGGGCCCGAACTACTTCCAGATCCACCAGACGGTCGGCGACGCGCTGAACCGGGTCGACATCGACAAGTCGGAGTCGATCGAGCAGGGCTGGACGAGCGCGGTCCAGGCGTACGACAACCTGGGTCTGTGACCCACCGGGCCGGCCGGGGACCTGAGACACGGTCCCCGGCCGGCCCTCCGGTGTGACCGCACGGTCCGCCATCTGACGTCCGAGGGTCTGCGGGCACGACGCGACCCTGAGCCCCCGCACGCGGGTCACCACCCCCACGAGGTCCGTCATGTCCGTCAAGTCACCGGCGCCCGAGCGCATCGCGCCCGCGGGCACGCCCCGCGCGCCGCGCCGGGTCGGCTTCTCCCAGCGGCTGTCCCGCTGGGACGTCAAGCTGTCCCCGTACCTCTACATCTCGCCGTTCTTCATCCTGTTCGCCATCACGGGCCTGTTCCCGCTGGTCTACACGGCGTACGTCTCGCTCCACCAGTGGTCGCTGCTGGGCGGGCAGGGCGACTACATCGGGTTCCAGAACTTCACCGACATCTTCGCGCAGCCGGCCTTCTGGCGGTCGCTGCGCAACACGTTCTCGATCTTCCTGCTGTCCTCGGTGCCGCAGGTGCTCGTCGCGATCGTCATCGCCGCCCTGCTGGACCAGAACCTGCGCGCCAAGACGTTCTGGCGCATGGGCGTGCTGCTGCCCTACGTGGTCGCGCCGGTCGCGGTCGGCCTCATCTTCGGCCGCATGTTCGCCGACCAGTCGGGTCTCATCAACGGCGCCCTCGGGTTCTTCGGCATCGAACCCATCCGCTGGCACGTCGACGCGCTCGCGAGCCACGTCGCGATCGCCTCGATGGTCAACTTCCGGTGGACCGGCTACAACGCACTGATCTTCCTCGCCGCGATGCAGGCCGTGCCGCGCGAGCTCTACGAGGCGGCGATCATCGACGGCGCCGGCCGCGTGCGCCAGTTCTTCTCGATCACGATCCCGCAGATCCGCGCCACGATCATCTTCGTCGTCCTGACGTCGACCATCGGCGGCCTGCAGATCTTCGACGAGCCCCGCGTCTTCGACGAGGCGGGCCGCGGCGGGTCCTCCCAGCAGTGGATGACCACCACGCTCTACCTCTACGACGTCGGCTGGGGCACGCAGCGGAACCTGGGACGCGCCGCGGCGGTCGCCTGGCTCCTGTTCCTCATCGTCGTCGTGATCGGCTTCATCAACTTCGCGATCACCAACCGGATCTCGACGTCGGGTGCCGACCGCACCACCACGCGCACCCGTCGCCAGCGACGCGCTGCCGCCCGTTCCTCGAGGAGGTCCGCATGAGCTCCGTCCCCACGACCCGCCAGACGGCGGGCGCCGGCGCCGCGCGTGCAGCCGCCCGTCGGGCCGGCCGCAGCAAGGTCGGCGGGTACGACCGCCGTCCCGGCGTCGTCACGTACGTCCTGCTCGGGGTGGCCGTGCTCATCGGCCTCGGGCCGCTGTACTACACGCTGCTGCTCGGCTCGTCGGACCCGGTCGCGATCGCGCAGAGCTCGCTGCCGCAGCTGCTGCCGGACGCGAGCCTGTTCGAGAACTTCTCGAAGGTCATCAACTCCGACGCGTTCGACTTCTGGAAGGCGTTCGGCAACTCGCTGATCATCGCGCTCTTCACGTCCGCGACGACGGTGCTGTTCTCGACGCTCGCGGGCTTCTCGTTCGCGAAGCTGACGTTCAAGGGCCGCCGACCGCTGCTCGTCTTCGTCATCGCGACGATGGCCGTGCCGACCCAGCTCGGCGTCATCCCGCTGTACATCATCATGGCGAAGATCGGCTGGATCGGGACCCTGCAGGCGGTCATCGTGCCGGCGCTGGTCACCGCGTTCGGCGTGTTCTGGATGACGCAGTACCTCGAGGAGGCGCTGCCCTACGAGCTCATCGAGGCCGCGCGCGTCGACGGCGCGTCGATGTTCCGGACGTTCTGGTCGATCGCCATGCCGGCGGCCCGCCCGGCCGCCGCGATGCTCGCGCTGTTCACGTTCGTCACGCAGTGGACCAACTTCTTCTGGCCGTCGATCGTGCTCAACCAGAGCAACCCGACGTTGCCCGTCGCGGTCCGCCTGCTGCAGGCGAACTACTTCGTGGACTACTCGCTGGTCATGGCGGGCGTCTTCCTCATCACGCTGCCGCTGATCATCCTGTTCGTCTTCGCCGGCCGCCAGCTCGTGGCAGGCATCATGGCGGGCGCCGTCAAGGGCTGAGCCCGACCCGGCCCGGGGCGCTTCCCACGCTCGCCCCGGGCCGGGAGGTAATCTCACGCGTGCGTCACCGCGCGCGAAGCGTGACAGTGCACAGGCACCGTCGCCTGGCAGCAACAGGAGGAAGACCTCGGTGGTCAACAACCTCGGCACGCGGGGCGAGTCGCACCGTCCCGCCGCTCCCACGCTGGAGCAGGTCGCGGAACGCGCAGGCGTCTCGCGCTCCACCGCGTCCCGCGCCATCAACGGTGGCCTGCGGGTCTCCCCCGAGGCGCTCTCGGCCGTCGAGGCCGCCGTCGCCGACCTCGGCTACACCCCCAACCGCGCCGCACGCTCCCTCGTCACGCGACGCACGGACTCGATCGCGCTCGTGGTCCCCGAGCCCGACGAGCGCGTGCTCTCCGACCCGTTCTTCGCGGGCACCCTCAACGGGCTGAGCACCTCGCTCGCGGACTCCGACATCCAGGTCGTCCTCGTCATCGCCCGCCCGGGCGAGAGCGAGCGCACCATCCGCTACCTGCGCAACGGCCACGTCGACGGCGCGATCGTGGTGTCGCACCACCGCGACGACGAGCTCGACCGCGCGCTGCTCGCGTCCGCCGTGCCGAACGTGTTCGTCGGGCGCCCGCTGTCGGCGCCGGACGAGCACGTGCAGTACGTCGACACCGACAACACCGAGGGCGGACGCCTCGCGACGCAGCACCTCGTCGACCGCGGCTGCCGTCGCATCGGCACGATCGCCGGTCCGCAGGACATGTCCGCCGGCATCGACCGCCTCGCGGGCTGGCGGCAGGCGATGTCCGCGGCCGGGCTCGACCAGTCCGCCGTGGTGCACGGCGACTTCACGATCGCCTCCGGCGCCACCGCGGCACGCGAGCTGCTGGCGGCCCACCCGGACGTCGACGGCATCTTCATCGCCTCGGACCTCATGGCGGCCGGCGCGCTCGGCGTCATCACCGAGCTCGGCCGCGACGTGCCCGGGGACGTCAAGGTCGTCGGCTACGACAACCTGGGGGTCGCGGCGTCCACGAGCCCGCCCCTCACGAGCGTCATCCAGCCGGTCATCGCCATGGCCCGCGCCGCCGGCGCGCGGCTGCTGGACCAGCTCAACGGCGCACCCGCGGGCGACCCGCTGATCTTCGCGCCCGAGCTCGTGGTGCGCGCCTCCGCCTGAGAGACGGCACCTGGGACGACGCCGGTGGCGACGGGCCGTCGCCACCGGCCACGACGACGCGACCGTGCGGCGCGCCCGTGCCAGGGTGGGCCCATGCCTCACGACTACCGCTCCCCCGAGCCCGACGACCCTCCCGCCTCGTCCGCCCCGCTCGCGACCGCGCAGCACCAGCTGGCGCGCGCGGTCGAGATCCTCTCGTACGACGAGGGCCTCCACGAGGTCCTCGCGACGCCGCGCCGCGAGATGCGCGTCGCGGTGCCGCTGCGCCGCGACGACGGCCGCGTGCAGGTCTTCACCGGCTACCGCGTGCAGCACAACATCTCGCGCGGGCCCGGCAAGGGCGGGCTGCGCTACGCGCCCGGCGTCGACATCGACGAGGTCCGGGCGCTCGCGATGTGGATGACCTGGAAGTGCGCGGTCGTCGACGTGCCGTACGGGGGCGCCAAGGGCGGCGTCACGATCGACCCGCACGCGCACTCGGCGGCCGAGCTCGAACGCGTCACGCGGCGCTACACGAGCGAGATCATGCCCATGATCGGACCCGAGCGGGACATCATGGCGCCCGACATCGGCACCGACGAGCGCACCATGGCCTGGGTCATGGACACCTACTCGGTGAACCGCGGCTTCACGATCCCCGCGGTCACGACCGGCAAGCCGCTCGCCGTCGGCGGGTCGCTGGGGCGCCCGACCGCGACGTCGCAGGGCGTCGTCCACACCGCGCGCGCGGCGCTGCGCGCGGACGGCGTGGAGCTGGCCGAGGTCAGCGCCGCCGTGCAGGGGTTCGGCAAGGTCGGCTCGCACGCCGCGCGGCTGCTGCACGAGGCAGGCACTCGCGTCGTCGCGGTGAGCGACCAGTACGGCGGCGTGCAGCGTGCCGACGGGCTCGACGTCCCGGCGCTGCTCGAGCACGTCGCTGGCACCGGCACCGTGACGGGGTTCGGCGACGCCGACGCCGTGAGCAACACCGACCTCCTCGCGCTGGACGTCGACGTCCTCGTGCCGGCGGCGGTCGAGGGCGTGATCGACGGCGACACGGCCGGGCGCGTCAAGGCGCGGTGGGTCGTCGAGGGCGCCAACGGGCCGACCACGAGCGAGGGCGACCGCGTGCTCGCCGAGCGCGGCGTCGTGGTCGTCCCCGACATCCTCGCGAACGCCGGCGGCGTGGTCGTGAGCTACTTCGAGTGGGTGCAGGCCAACCAGGCGTACTGGTGGACCGAGCAGGAGATCGCCGAGCGCCTCGAGCAGCGGATGCTCGCGAGCCACGCGTCCGTGTCCGCGCTCGCCCGCGCGGAGTCCGTGACGCTGCGCGAGGCGGCGCTCACGATCGGCGTGCGCCGGGTCGCCGAGGCGCACCAGATCCGCGGGCTCTACCCGTGAGACGGGGACGGGACGGTGCCGTCGCCGCACGCGTGCGGGTGGCACCGTCCCGTCCTGCACCGTCCCGTCCTGCACCGTCCCGTCCAGCACCGCGGCGCCCGGGACCTCCCGGCGACGGCCGGTCCGGGGTCAGACGCGCGGCAGGCGCTCGACCCACTCCCCCAGCGCGACGCGCGGACCCGTGTAGAACGGGACCTCCTCGCGCACGTGCAGACGCGCCTGCGTCGCCCGCAGCTCACGCATGAGGTCGACGATGCGGTGCAGCTCGGACGCCTCGAACGCCAGCAGCCACTCGTAGTCGCCCAGCGCGAACGACGACACCGTGTTGGCACGCACGTCGGCGTAGTCGCGTGCCGCGGCGCCGTGCTCGTGCAGCATCGCGCGACGCTCGTCGTCCGGGAGGACGTACCACTCGTAGGAGCGGACGAACGGGTAGATGCACATGTAGTCCCCCGCGGGCTCGCCCGCGAGGAACGCGGGCACGTGCGCGCGGTTGAACTCGGCGGGGCGGTGCAGCCCGACGACCGACCAGACGGGCGTGAGGTGCGCGCCGAGCGCGCTCGCACGCAGCCGGTGGTACGCCGCCTGGACCTGCTCGACGGTCTCGGCGTGCCACCAGACCATGAGGTCCGCGTCGGCGCGCAGCCCCGCGACGTCGTACCAGCCGCGGACGACCAGCTCGGCGTCCGCGCCGACCGCGCGCTCGGCGTCCGCGACGACCGCGGCGCGGACGGCCGCGTCGGCCGGCAGGGGGGCGTCCACCGCGAACACCGACCACATCGTGTAACGGATGGTCGCGTTGAGCGTCTCGGCGTCGGGCGTGGGCGTGGGCGTGCTGGTCACGGGGTCTCCGTCGGGTCGTGCGGGCGGTCGGGTGGTGGGCTCGGCGCCGTCAGGACCAGGGGTCCTCGGAGCACGCCGCGGGCAGTCCGGAGTCGACGCCCGCGCGCTGCCGGCAGCAGCCCGGCGCGCAGATCGAGCGGAACGGCGGCAGCGCGCCGACCGTCTCCTGCGCGGGGCGGGGCTCGCCGGCGTCGTCGGCGCGTGCGATCGCCGCGCGCTCGAGGAGCAGGTCGACCAGGCCGCGCACGAACGGCTCGCGCACGCCGACCGAGTCGGCACGCACGGCCGTCATGCCGAGCTCTGCGGCCGTCTCGAGCGCCTCGGTGTCGAGGTCGAACGCGACCTCCATGTGGTCGGACACGAAGCCGATGGGTGCGAGCACGACCGACGTGGTGCCGGCCGCGGACAGCGCCTCCAGGTGGTCGTTGACGTCGGGCTCGAGCCACGGCTGGCTCGGCGGGCCCGAGCGCGAGCAGTAGGCGAGGTCCCACTCGACCTCGCGCCCGAGCCGCTCGGACGCCGCGGCGGCGACGCTGCGCGCGACGTCGAGGTGCTGCTCGCGGTACGACGCGCCGGCGACGACCGACGCCTCCTCCATCGTCTCGGGGATCGAGTGCGTGACGAACACGAGACGGGGCCACGCCGCGTCGGCGTCGAACCCCGCGTAGGCCTCGACCACGGCGTCGGTGTTCGCCTGCACGAACCCGGGGTGGTTGAAGTACGAGCGGCACTTGTCGACGTCGACCAGGTGCGTGCCCTCGGGTGCGCCGACCTGCACGCTCAGCGCGTCCAGGGACGACCACAGGTTCTCGCGGTACTGGCGGCACCCGGAGTACGACGAGTAGGCGGACGTGACGAGCGCGACGGCGCGCTGCGCGCCCGCGGCGTGCAGCTCCGCGAGCGCGTCGCGCGTGTACGGCTCCCAGTTGCGGTTGCCCCACACGACCGGCACGTCGAGGCCACGACGGTCGAGCTCGGAGCGCAGCGCGGCCTGCAGCGCAAGGTTCTGCTCGTTGATCGGGCTGCGCCCGCCGAAGTGGTGGTAGTGCTCGGCGACCTCGGCGAGCCGCTCGTCGGGGATGCCCTTGCCCGCGGTCACGTTGCGCAGGAAGGGCAGCACGTCGTCGGGACCGTTGGGGCCTCCGAACGAGAACAGCAGGACGGCGTCGTAGGGCGCGAGGCCGGCCGTCGTGGTCAGGGCGGTGGCGGGGGGCGTCACGGGGGGCACGGTCCGATCATCGCACCGCGCCGCGGGCCGGTCAGGTCGACCGGGCCCGCTCACCACGTGACGTTGTCGCGACGCCGTGTCACCTCGTCGGCCCGGCCGTCGGCGGCCCGACGCCCCTCGGACGCGCCGCGTCTCACCCGCCCCTCGCCACCGCCGCGCGGGCACCTCCGGGTGCAGGGCCGCCCGGCGGGTCCTACCGTCGTTCGTGGTGCCCCGCGCACCGCGCACGACCTCGCCCCGGCACGACGCCGCCGGGCGCGACCGCACCCGGACGACCGACCGGCCGGACACCGAGAGGCAGACCCCGAGAGCGATGACCACGCCGTGACGCGCACCGGACGCCACGCGGCACCGCGCCTGGCGCGGCGCTACGTGCTCGGCACCCCGCTGGGCCAGGGGGGCTCCGCGCAGGTGTTCCGCGCGCTGGACGTGCGGCTCGACAGACCGGTCGCAGTCAAGCTGTTCCGGCTCGCCGACGCGGACCCCGACCAGGTACGGCGCTACGCGCAGGAGGCACGCGTGCTCGCCGACCTCGCGCACCCCGCGCTCGTCGCGCTGCTCGACGTGGGCGCGGACGTCCTGCCCGGCACGGGACCCGTCGCGTTCCTCGTGATGGAGCTCGTCGAGGGGCGGACGCTGCGCGAGCTGGTGACCGACGGCCCGCTGGACGTCGCGACGACCGCGGACGTCGGGCACCAGCTCGCGCAGGGCCTCGCGCACGCGCACCGCGCGGGCGTCGTGCACCGCGACGTGAAGCCGTCGAACGTGCTGGTCGCGCACACGGCGCCGACGTCGGGCCGGCGTGACGCGCCCGCGGTGCCCGTCGTGCTCGCCGACTTCGGGATCGCCGCGTCGGACGCGGGCGGCTCGCCGGACGCGACGGACGACCGCGCGACCGCGAGCTACCAGAGCCCCGAGCAGGCGCTCGGCGAGCCCGTGGGGCCCGCGAGCGACGTGTACTCCCTCGGCCTCGTGCTGCTCGAGTGCCTCACGGCACGGCGCGCCTACCCGGGCGACCCGCTCACGGCCTCGCTCGCACGGCTGCTGCACGGGCCACGGATCACGGACGACCTGGACCGCGACATGGCCGCGCTGCTGCGCGCGATGACGCGCACCGACCCCGCGCAGCGGCCGTCGACGGCCGCGGTCGCGGCGGAGCTGCGCGGCGTGCGCCGTCAGCGGGAGCACGCGGTCCGCGCGTCCTGACGGACGCCGGGCTCGGACCCCGAGCACGACGGCCGAGCACGGACGCCGAGCGCGCCCGCCGGGTGCCGGCCCTCAGACCGGGTGGCTGATCGCCTCGGGGAGGTCGACGGCGAGGGTCGCGAGCTGGTCGGCGACCTCGTCGGCCCACGCGGCCACGGCCGTCATGTCGCGGTGGTCGCCCTCGCGGGCACGCCCGCCGGCGATGATCGCGCGCTCGGTGAACGAGAGCACCGAGCGGTCCAGGCGGCCACGGAAGTGCCGGTGCCCGCGGGCGCCGACGCGGTCGCGCAGCGCGGCCACCTCGAGCGGCGAGTTCGCCGAGTTCGCGGGCTGGGTCGCCAGACCCGACGAGAACAGCCACACCGGCCGCTCGCGCAGGCCGTCCGCGCACCGCGCGGCCAGGTCCCGCGCCACGGGGAGCCAGTGCGCCGTGTAGACGGCCGACCCGAGCACGACGGCGTCGTAGCCCGTCACCGTGTCGACGTCCTCGGGTGCGCGCTGGTCCACCGCGTGCCCCCGGGCACGCAGCCGGTCGGCGATCACCTCGCCGATCTCCCACGTGCCGTGGTGACGTGACGCCACTGCCAGCAGGATGCGCATCGTCCCCTCCTTCGCCGCTCGGTTGCGGACCGGGGTCCCCTTGCGACCGGTCCGTCCACCATGCTTCCTGGCGAGAGCGGCCGCGGCGTGGGCCGGAGGTCCCCACACGCCCGCGCAGGTCAGAGGTCGGACGGCGCGTCCGGCGTCGTCGCGCCGGGGTCGGGCAGGTCCTGCTGGGCGACGCGGAGCTTGGTGCACAGGCGCTCGAGCGTCGCGAGCTCGTCCGGCTCGAGAGCGCCGCCGACGAGCGCGGCGATCGAGCGCACGTGCCGGCGCCCGACCTCGCGCTGACGGCGAGCGCCGGTCTCGGTGAGGTGCACGGCGGTCCCGCGGCGGTCGCCCTCGACGGGGCCGCGCCGCACGAGGCCGTCGGCCTCGAGCCGGTCGACGAGCCGCGACAGGCTCGGCTGGGTCAGCAGGCTGGACGCCGCGAGCTCGCGCAGACGCAGGGCCCGGCCCGGCGCACGCGACAGCGTGAACAGCACGTCGTACTCGCGCATGGACAGGTCGCCCCAGACGTCGTCGCGCGCGAACCGCCGCACGAGCGTCACCTGCGCGCGGAACAGCGCCTCCCACGCCTCGGCGGACGCGCGGACGTCGGGCCCGGCGTCCGCACCGAGGGCGGGCGCACCGTCGCGACGCTCGTCGTGCACCGTCCACCCCCTCGCACCGACCGCGCGGCGTCGGCGCCCGCGGCACGGGGGCGCTCCTCGCCGCGCGAGGAATCATGTCACCCCGGCCGCGTGCGCGGCGCGCGTGCCGGGCGGGGCGGCACGTCTACGCTGGGACGATGAGCGCGACGGGGACCACCTACCTGCTGGTGGACGGCGAGAACATCGACGCGACCCTGGGGTCGTCGATCCTCGGCGGTCGCCCGACGCCCGAGCAGCGCCCGCGCTGGGAGCGCGTGCTGACGTTCGCGCAGCAGGCGTGGGACCAGCCGGTCAAGGCGCTGTTCTTCCTCAACGCCTCGAACGGCTCGTTGCCGATGTCGTTCGTGCAGGCGCTCACGGCGATCGGGTTCGTGCCGATCCCGCTGTCGGGCGAGTCGTACGAGAAGGTCGTCGACATCGGCATCAAGCGCACGCTCGAGGCGATCGCGCTGCGCGAGGGCGACGTGCTGCTCGCGAGCCACGACGGCGACTTCGCGCCCGAGGTGACGCACCTGGTCGACGCGGGGCGGCAGGTCGGCCTGCTCGCGTTCCGCGAGTTCACGAGCCAGGCCCTCGCGGGGCTGACGGCACGCGGCCTGCAGACGTTCGACCTCGAGACCGACGTGCAGGCCTTCAACGTGCAGCTGCCGCGTCTGCGGATCATCCCCCTCGACGAGTTCGACCCGCTGCGCTACCTGTGACGCACGACCGGGCCCGGCCGCGACGCCGGGCCACGCGCGGGGGTCAGCCCGTCGCGCCCGTGGCGAAGCCCTGCTCGAGGGCGGCGTCGATCGTCGCGCGGACGTGGTCCGCGTGCGGGGCGTCGGGCGCGAGGAGCTCGATGCCGTGCGCGGTGCCGGGCACCTCGGTGACGACGGACGACGCGTCCTGCCGGGCGACCAGCGCGCTGTCGGCGGCGGCCACCTGCGGGTCGTCGGTCGACGAGAACACCTGCAGCGGACCGGTGAAGTCGTTCGAGGCCGCCCGCGCGTCGACGCCGCCGTTCTCCGACGGCGGGCTGAGCGCGACGACGGCGACCGCGTCGAGGTCGTCGGCCAGGCCGGCCGCGAGCGTGCCGCCGGCCGAGGCACCCACGAAGGCCACGTCCGGGGCGCCGGTGGTGCGCAGGACGTCGAGCGCCGCACGGAACCCGATCTCGCCCGCCTTGCCCCAGTCGAAGGTCGCGACGAGGTAGCCCTCCCCCGCGAGCCGCACGAGCTCGGCGGCCCACTGGCACACGTCGCCGCGCACCTGCGGCGCGAGCAGCACGCCGCGCGGGCCCGAGCCCGCCCAGGCGACGCGGCTCGCGGCCATGCCCGTGCCGACCTCGGCGTACGCGACGCCGTCCGGCAGGCAGTCCGGCGGCTCGGCCGCCGTCATCTCGACCGGCGGGCTCGCCAGCACGGTCGGCGTCGTCACGTCGCCCGGCGCGGGCTCGGTGCCCGCCGCGCAGGCGGTCAGCAGACCGAGCGCGAGCGCGACGGCGCCGACGAGCGCGCGGGCGCCGCGTGCGGCCGAGGGGCGGGTGGACCGGGGTGTGGGGTGGAGGCGCACACGGGATTCCTAGGGGCCGGTCGCGCGCACCACAAGGGACCGCCCACTACTGAAGCGTTTCGCACGGCGTGTCGCGGGCCCCGGAGGCCCGGCCCGACGCGTCCGCACCGCACCGGCGCACGCCAGTGGCACGCGCTAGCGTGAGCGCATGCCGACGCTGTTCACGCGCATCATCGACGGCGAGCTGCCCGGACGCCTCGTCTGGGAGGACGACCGCGCGGTCGTCCTGCTCACCATCGCCCCCATCACCGACGGCCACGCGCTGGTCGTGCCCCGCGCCGAGGTCGAGCAGCTCACCGACGCGCCCGACGACCTGCTCGCGCACCTCACGTCCGTCGCCAAGGCCGTGGGACGCGCGCAGCAGGCCTCGTGGGGCGCGCCGCGCGCGGCGCTGCTGGTCGCGGGCTTCGAGATCCCCCACCTGCACCTGCACGTGCTGCCCGCGTGGGACGAGTCGAGCCTCACGTTCGCGAACGCCCGCCAGGACGTCCCCGCCGCGGAGCTCGACGCGGCCGCGCAACGCCTGCGCGACGCGCTGCGCGCGGCCGGGCACGGCGCGCACGTCCCCGCCGACCCCGAGGTCACGGCCCCGTGACGGCCACCCGACCCGCCGCACGACCCGCACCCGCGCCGCGGCGGCGACGCTGAGCACGCCCGCGCCGCGGCCGACGCTGCGCGACCGCGTGCTGCGCCGCGCCGACGCGTCCCACCGGGCCCACCCGCCCCTGCGCGAGAAGGTCTCGACGCTCGCCCCGGCGATGCGGACGTTCCTCGCCACGGAGGCCGGCAGCGCGGTCGTGCTGCTCGCCGCCACCGTCGCGGCGCTCGTCTGGGCGAACTCGCCGTGGCGCGACGCCTACACCGCCCTGTGGCACACCCCCGCGGGCGTCGTGGTCGGCGACGGCGGCCTCGTGATGGACCTCCAGCACTGGGTCAACGACTTCGCGATGGCCGTGTTCTTCGCCGTCGTCGGGCTCGAGATCAACCGCGAGGCCACGCGCGGCGACCTGCGCGACCCCCGCGCGGTCGCCGTCCCCGCGCTCGGCGCGCTCGGCGGGCTCGTCGTGCCCGTGCTCGTGTACCTCGCGTTCAACGGCGGCACCGACGCGGCGCACGGCTGGGGCGTCGTGATGTCGACCGACACCGCGTTCCTCGTCGGCGTCCTCGCGCTGTTCGGGCCGCGCTGCCCCGACCGGCTCCGGCTGTTCCTGCTGACGCTCGCGATCGTCGACGACATCGGCGCGATCCTCGCGATGGCGGTGTTCTACACCGACGACGTCGACGTCGTGGCGCTGCTCGTCGCGGGCGCGCTCACGGCCGCGCTCGTGGTGCTGCGCGTGCGCGGCGTCTGGCGCCTCGCGCCGTACGTCGCCGTCGGGCTCGCGCTGTGGGTCGCGGTGCTCGCGTCGGGCGTGCACGCGACGATCGCGGGCGTGCTCGTCGGCCTCCTCGTGCCGACCGCCGTCCCGCACGAGAAGCGCCGCCGGGCCGTCGCGGTGCACACGCGGCGCTTCCTCACCGCGGGCGGCGCCGACCGCGAGCACGCGGCCGAGGTCGCGGGCCGCGCGGCGGTGCCGACCGGCGACCGGCTGCAGCGCGTGCTGCACCCCTGGAGCGCGTACGTCGTGGTGCCGCTGTTCGGCCTCGCGAACGCGGGGGTCCGGCTGGACCCGGCGACGCTCGCCGACGCGTTCGGGTCACGCCTGACCGTCGGCGTCGCGGTCGCCCTGGTGGTCGGCAACGCGGTCGGGATCACGGGCGCCGCGACCCTCGCGCTGCGGCTCCGCCTCGGCGACCTGCCCGGCCTCGTGCGCTGGGGCCACGTGCTGGGCGGCGCCGTGCTCGCGGGCATCGGCTTCACCATCTCGCTGTTCATCGCGCAGCTCGCGTTCGACGACCCCGTGCAGCTCGAGCGCGCCAAGATCGGCGTGCTCACGGGCTCGCTCGTCGCGGCCGTCGCCGGGTCGCTGCTGCTGCGCTGGCTCGGGGAGCGGCTGCCGCTGTGCTCGCCGCCGCGCCTGCCCCCGACGCTGCCGCCGCTGCCGTGGCGGTCGCCCGCGGCCTGACACGCCCGACGCCGGCACGCCCGCCCACAGGGACGCCGGGACGGCTCAGGCGACCGGGTCGTCCGGCCCCCACGTCGCGAGCCGCAGCGTGCGCGCGTCGGCGTCGAGGATCGCGGGCGTCGCGGCACGCAGCGACGCGACCGTGTCGACCCCCGCGCGCACGAACCGGCCCGACAGGTCGTCGAGCTCGCCGCGCGCGAACGCGAGGACGAGCGCCGCGACGTCCGCCGGGTCGGTCCACTCGCTCCGGCCGTCGTGCACCGGCATCGCCGCGGTCATGTCGGTCGCCACGACGCCGGGCGCGAGGTCGAGCACGCGCAGCCCCGCGGCGGCGTACTGGTGGTGCAGCTGGGTCGTGAACCGCGCGAGCGCGCCCTTGCTGATCGCGTAACCCGTGTACGTCGGCAGCGCGCGGTGGCCCGAGCCGGAGTTCACGTTGAGCACGCGCCCCCCGCCGCGCGCGAGCATGCCCGGCAGCACCGCGTGCGTGACCAGCAGCGGGCCGCGCACGTTGGTCTCGACGACGCGCCACACGTCCTCGACGTCGTCGGCCGCGAACGGCAGCTCGGCGCGCTCGATGACGCCGGCGTTGTTGACGAGCAGACCGAGCCCGCCGTGCGCGGTGAGCGCGTCCTCGACGCGCCCGACCGCGTCGGCGACCGCACCGGCGTCGACGAGGTCCGCGACCGCGACGGTCACGTCCGCACCCAGGGCGCGCGCCTCGTCGGCCACCTCGTCGAGCCGCGTCCGCGTGCGCCCGACGAGTCCGAGCGCCCAGCCGTCGCGCGCGAGCGCGAGGGCGAGCGCGCGGCCGATGCCGCGGCCGGCGCCCGTGACGAGCGCGGTGCGAGGGACGGGCCGGGCACCCGCGGGGGCGGACGGCTCGGCGTCGGACGTGGCGGCGGACGTGGGGGCGGGCTGCGCGTCGGTCACGCGACCATCGTCGCCCACGACGCGCCCCGGCACGGTTCCACGACCCGCCGGGCCCGGCTCACACCGCGGAGACGACCGCTCGCAGCTTCTCGAGCTCGACGCGCCCCCGGTACCGCACACCGTCCACGAGGATCGTGGGCGTGCCCGGCACGTCGAGCTCGATGCCGCTCTCGTAGTCGGCCTGCACGGGCCGCGCGTACCGGTCGGCGGCCTCCCCCACGACCTCCTCGGGGTCCAGGCCCAGCTCGCCCGCCCACCGCACGAGGTCCTCGTCGCCCAGCGCGTCCTGGTGCGCGAACAGCAGGCGCTGCATCTCCCAGAACCGGCCGTGCCCCCCGGCGGCCTCGGCCGCGAGCGCCGCCGCGAGCGCGTGCGGGTGCACCTGGAACAGCGGGAAGTGCCGCCACACGAGCCGGACCCGCCCGTCGGACTCCTCGACCAGCCGGCGCAGCACGGGCTCGGCGTCCCGGCAGTACGGGCACTCCAGGTCCCCGTACTCGACGATCGTCACGGGTGCGTCGGGGTTGCCGAGCACGTGCCGGTCGGGGTCGGTGCTCACCTCGGGCGACGGGGCCGCTGACGACATCATGCGCCCAGCGTGCCGCGCGCGCCGCCGCGACGCACGCCGACCGACGCGCCGGCCCCGGGGCGCGCGCAGGGCCGTCAGACGCGGCGCCCGCGCAGCGGCGGGCTCGCGGTGCCCGCGCCGGACGCCATGCCCCGGACGGCCTCGTGCACGGCCTCGACGCCGCTGCGGGCGGGCCGCCACGCGAGCTCGCGCTCGGCGCGCCCGGTGTCGAGCAGGGGCGCCGACATGCCCATGTCGAGCCACCCGGGACCGACCGGCGCGACGCGCGCGTGCCACGCGGACCACAGCGCGGCCCGCGCCGCCGCCGGCGGCACCTCGCGCAGCCGCGCGCGCGACACGAGCGCCGCGACGTCGGGACCGCGCACCACCCCGGGACCCGCGAGGTTGAACGCGCCGCGCACCTGCCGCACGACCGCCTCGCGCACCGCGTCCGCGAGGTCGTCGGCGTGCACGGCCTGCAGCCGCAGCCCGCGCGGCCACGGCAGCACCGGCACCTCGCCGTCCAGCAGGCGCGTCGGCACCAGCGGGCCCAGGAAGTACCGGGACTGCTCGGCGCCCGCGGCGCGCTGGAACACCAGGGCCGGCCGCAGGCGCGCCACGACGAGGTCGGTGGTGGCCTCGGCCTCGTCGAGCAGCCGCTCGACGGCCGCCTTGTCGACGCTGTACGACGACGAGCGCACGCCGTCGGTGGGCCACGACTCGTCGCGCGGCTCGTCCCCCGGCGACGGCGCGTAGGCGCCCACCGACGACATGACCACGACGTGCGGGACGCCCGCGCGACCCGTCGCGGTCAGCACGCGCCGCGAGCCGACGACGTTGGTGGCCCGCAGCCGCTGCCGGTCGTGGCTCGGCTGGATCGCCCACGCGAGGTGCACGACCGCGTCGGCGCCCGCGCACGCGTCCGCGAGGGTCGTGACGGTCGCGGCCTCGTCGTCGGCGCCGACGTCGCACGCGACCCACGTCGCCGCGTCGTACGGGGCGGGCGGCGGCCGTCGCGGCGTGCGGCGCGCGACCGCGACCAGGGAGGTCACCGTCTCGTCGGCCGCGAGCCGCCGCAGCACGGCCGTCCCGACGTTGCCGCTGGCACCGACCACCACGACCCTCATGCGTGCCTCCGTGTCCGGGCCGCTCAGGCGGCCGGGTCGAGGACGACCTTGATGCAGCCGTCCGCCTTGCGCTGGAACACGTCGTACGCCTGCGGCGCCTGCTCGAGCGGCACGCGGTGCGTGCGCAGGTCGTGCACGCCCAGCGGGTCGGACTCGTCGGCGACGAGCGGCAGCAGGTCGTCGTACCAGCGCCGCACGTTGGCCTGGCCGAACCGGAACGACAGCTGGCGGTCGAACACGTCCATCATGGGGAACGGGTCGATCGCGCCGCCGTAGACGCCCACGACCGACACGGTCGCGCCGCGGCGGGCGACGCCGATGGCGGTCTGCAGCGCGGCCATGCGGTCGACGCCGGCCCTCTCGATGAAGGGCCGCGCGAGCGCGTCGGGCAGGAACGACGCCGCCCGCTGCCCCGCCGCCGCGACGGGCGAGCCGTGCGCCTCCATGCCGACGGCCTCCACGACGGCGTCGGCGCCGCGCCCGTGCGTGCGGTCCCGCACGGCGGCCACGACGTCGGCGGTGCGTGCCGCGTCGATCACCTCGACGCCGTGGCGGGCCGCCATGAGCAGGCGCTCGGCGACGATGTCGATCCCGACGACCCGCCCGGCGCCGCGGTGCAGCGCGATGCGGGCCGCCATCTGGCCGACCGGGCCCAGCCCCACGACCACGACGGTGCCGCCCGGCGGCACGGCCGCGTACTCGACGGCCTGCCACGCGGTCGGCAGCACGTCCGACAGGTAGAGGTACGTCTCGTCGGGGCGGCCGTCGTCGGGCACGACCAGCGGGCCGTACTGCGCCTGCGGCACGCGCAGGTACTGCGCCTGACCACCGGGCACGCTGCCGTACAGCGACGTGTAGCCGAACAGCGCCGCGCCCTTGCCCTGGTCGCGCACCTGCGTGGTCTCGCACTGGCTCTGCAGGCCGAGCGCGCACATGTGGCACGTGCCGCACGCGATGCCGAACGGCACGACGACCCGGTCGCCGACCCGCAGCCGGCGCCCCGCCTCCTCGCCGACCTCCTCGACGACGCCCATGGCCTCGTGGCCGAGGACGTCACCGGGGCGCAGGTAGGCACCGAGCACCGAGTACAGGTGCAGGTCGGACCCGCACACCGCGGTCGACGTCACGCGGATCACCGCGTCGGTGGGCTCCTCGACCCGCGGGTCGGGGACGTCCTCGACCCGCACGTCCTCCCGGCCCTGCCACGTCAGCGCACGCACGCGCACCACCACCTCGTCGTCGGCTCGCGTCGCCCGGCCGGGCGCCCCGCCACCGTCGCACCGGTGCGCGCCCGCCGCATCCCGGCGGGCGCTCCGCGACGCCGGCTGACGCGCGGTCGCGCGTCAGCCGGCGCGGGTCGTGGCGTCGAGCTCGTCCGCGAGCGCGGCGAGGGCCGTCACGGTGCGCAGGTTGCGCGCCGTGCCGACGGGCCGCGCGCCGGTCGTCAGCCGCGCGGCGAGGCGGCTGCGACCGACGCCGTGCGGCAGGTGCAGGTACAGCTCGCGGCCCGCCGCGGCGAGGTCCTCGGGCGGCTCGACGGGCACGTCGGGCACCCGGGCGGGCGCGTCGCCGGGCAGGAGCACGACGTGGTGGTGCGTGGGGTCGTCGTCGCGGTCGAGGAACGGCCAGGCCGCGAGCACGGCGTGCAGCTCGTCGCGCGTGCGGACCACGACGTCGGGCTGCACGGGGAACGCCGCGGCGCACGCGTCGCGCAGCGTGCGGGCGACGCGTGCCGGGTCGTCGTCGCTCGTCAGCAGCACGTTGCCGCTGTTGAGGTGCGTGCGGACGTCGCCGTACCCGGCGTCCGCGACGACGCGCCGCAGGTCCGCCATGGGCACGCGCGTGGCACCGCCCACGTTGACCCCGCGCAGCAGGGCGACGAGCACCGTCATCGCGTCACGCTCCCCTCGTCGTCCCGTCCGTCCCGCCGGCTCAGAACAGCGTGCTCGCGCCGGTCGCGACGCGCGCCTCGAGCGCGAGCAGCGCGCGCTTGCACTCGAGCCCGCCGGAGAACCCGGTGAGCGTGCCGTCGGCGCCGACCACGCGGTGGCACGGCAGCACGACCGGCAGCCGGTTCGCGCCGTTCGCCGCCCCGACCGCGCGCGCGGTCGTGCGTGGGTCGAGCCCGACGGCGGCCGCGAGCGCGCCGTACGTCGTCGTCGTGCCGTACGGCACGCGCGCGAGCCCCTCCCACACGCGCTGCTGGAACGCGGTGCCGCGCGGGCGCAGCGGGAGGTCGAACGTGCGCAGCTCGCCCGCGAAGTAGGCGGTGAGCTGCCGCACCGCGGCGCCCAGCACGGGGTCGTCGCCCGGGTCCGCGGGCTCGCCGAGCCCGTCGGTCGCGGCCGAGCCGTCGGGGTGCGGCAGCCGCACGTCCGTCACGGCGCCGTCGGCGACCGCCACGGCCACGTCGCCGACCGCTGACCCCACCACGGCGTACCTCGTCGTCATGCCCTCATCCTCCCGCCGGCCACCGACACGCGTCGCGCGCGCCCGTCGAAGCAGACGCGCGGGGCGGGCACCACGTGAGGTCCCGCGCCCGGCCGGCCCCGCGGGGCGCGGACGGGCGCCACCTCCGCCGTCCGGAGGAGACGCCGCCCGCACGACCGTCCGTCCGCCGGACGACGGTCGCGACCGTCGCGCGCTGGACTGGCCGCACCATGGACGACGACGACGCGACGCCCCGCCCCGACGACACCGGCCCGGCCGCGACGTTCCGGCCCGTGACCGGCTGGTCCGCGCTGTGGCGCGGCGCGTTCGGCACGCACCACGCCGGCAGCCACTGGGTGGTCGACGTGCACTACCTCGACCTGGACGAGAGGCTCCGGCTCTACCGCGACGGCCGGCTGGTCGAGGAGCGCCGCTCCCCCGCGCGCTTCGCGCTGGACGACGGCGCGAGCGTGCGGGTCGCGCTCAGCACGTTCGGCGTGCGGCACGCCCACCTCGAGACCGCCGCCGGGCGGCGGGACCTGGACCCGCTGCCGGGCACGTCGGAGGCGTGGCGCGACCGCATGGACCGCGAGCACCCGACCGCGAGCCGCGCGGTCGCGGCGGTCGCGTGGCTCGTGCTCGTCGTGGGGCTGCTCGCGCAGGTGCCGCCCACGCTGCGGCTCGTCGAGGTCGCGCTCGCGCACGTCGACGTCGCGTGGCGGGCGCCCGCCCTGTGGGAGGCGCCGGACGCGTGGGGTCCGTGGCTCGGGGGCGCGGCCGTGCTCGCGGCGGTCGACCGCGCGCTGCGCCGACGCTGGACGCCGTGGCTCGACGACTGACGGCGTCCCGGCGGTCGACGCCGGCTCAGCGCTCGCGCGGCGCGGCACCCGCGCGTCCGGCGTCCGCGCCGACCGCGGACGCGGCGTCGGACACGGCACCGGGCGCGGCGTCGGAGGGCTCGTCGGCGGGGCCGTCGGACGCGTCGTCGCCCCGGGCACGCTCGGCGAGCACGTCCGGGCCCGGGCCCGCGAAGGCCTGCGAGCGCGCGACGGCCTCGACGCTGCCGGTGAAGAGCCGCGCGTCGCCGCCGTCCGGGCCGGCCACCCGCGCGGCGGGCACGGGGTGCGGAGCGGGAGCCACGGGCGCGGCGTCGTCGGACTCCAGGCGCGTGCGCGGCAGCGCGCCCGGCGCCTCGCGCTGCAGCCACGCGACCAGCCCCTCGCGGACGTGGCAGCGCAGGTCGAACAGCGTGGGCGCGTCGGACGCCGACGCGAGCGCCCGCACCCGGACGAGCCCGCCGACGGCGTCCGTGACCTGGAGGATGCCGACGCGGCCGTCCCACAGGTCCGTGACGGACAGCAGGCGCGCGAGCTCGGCCCGCATGGCCTCGACCGGCACGCGCCAGTCGACGTCGATCTCGACCGTGCCCAGCAGCTCGGCCGAGCGGCGGGTCCAGTTCTCGAAGGGCGTCGTCGTGAAGTACGTCGACGGCAGGATCAGGCGCCGGTCGTCCCACACGTGCACGACGACGTACGTCAGCGTGATCTCCTCGATGCGTCCCCACTCGCCGTCGGCGATGACGACGTCGTCGACGCGGATCGCGTCGGTGAACGCGAGCTGCAGCCCCGCGAACACGTTGGCGAGCGAGCTCTGCGCCGCGAGGCCCGCGACGATCGACAGCAGCCCGGCCGAGGCGAAGATGCTCGCGCCGAACGCCCGCGCGCCCGGGAACGTGAGCAGCACCGCGGCGACCCCGACGAGCACGAGCACCGCGACCGTGATGCGCCGCAGCACCTGCACCTGCGTGCGCACGCGGCGCGCGTGCCGGTTGTCGCGCACGTCCACGCGGTAGCGCTGCAGCGCGACGTCCTCGAGGACGAACGCGAGCGACCCGACGAGCCACGTCAGGGCGACGATCAGCGCGACGAGGAGCACGTGCTCGACCGGGGGACGCCACGGGGACGCCGCGTCGGTCGACACGCGCAGCGCGAGCCACACCGCGGCGACCAGGAGCGTCGCGCGCAACGGGCGCCGCGACCGGCGCGACAGGTCGGCCGCCACGGGCGCGCGGTGCGCGACCCGGCGGACGAGCGCCGCGACGGCGGCGGCCGCGAGGTACGCCGCCACGACGGCGACGACGACCGCGACGACGGGCAGCAGGGCGCCGCCGACGTCACGCGCGACGGCGGCGACGGCGGACTCGGACGGGCTGGGGGTGGGCGCCGCGACGGCGGTCGGCGCGCCCGGAACGGGGTGCGTCACGCGACCACGGTAGGCACGGGCCGGCGGGGGTCCGCGAGCGGGGACGGGCAGATCGCGACGAACGTCACACCGCCCGGGAACGACCGGTCCCGCCTCCGCGGACGGAGGCGGGACCCGGTGCAAGAGCCGTCTCGCCGGCACGAGGCGTGGCAGGCTCCCTGGCCCCGAGGGGCCGGTCCGGCTCTCGCCGGACCCTGTGGCGTTGCGGACGTGACGTGAATCTGATGACCCGCCGGCGGCCGGTCGCGGTGGACCGCGATCGGCTGCTGACCGACAGCATGGCACCGTCGTGTGACCGGCGCATCTCGAACGTGCGACCAGGACGCTACCGACGCTTTGCCGAGCGCGGCCCGGGACGTCGGCCGCCGAGCGCTGTCGGACCCCGTCGTTACCGTGGTGTGGTGCCCGTCCTCCCGTCCGTCGGCCCCGCCGCGCCCACGCCCGTGCTCGCCGGCACGTCGACGACCCCACCCACGGGCGAGGCCCGCGGGTCGGTCGTCGAGCTGGCCGTGCGCGTGCCCCTCGACCCCGCACCCGTGCTCGCGTCGACGGCCGCGCGCGCGGTGCCGGGCGTCGAGAGCGTCGGGGACGGCGCGGTGCGGCGCCTGGTCGACCTCGGCGGCGGTCACGTCGCCGTGACCGCCGCCGTGACCGCCGAGGGCGTGGTGCTGCGGACCGACGCCCCGGTGCCGGCCGCCGCGCTCGCGCGGCTCGCGGACCGCTGGTTCGGCCTCGCGGACGACCTCGCGCCCGTGCACGCCGCGCTCGGGGCCGACCCCGTGCTCGGTCCGCTGCTCGCGGCCCGCCCGCTGCTGCGCGTCGCGGGGCACCCCGACGGCTTCGAGACGGCCGTGCAGGCCGTGCTCACGCAGCAGGTGTCGCTGCGCGCGGGCGCGACGACCGGCGGCCGGCTCGCCGCGGCCTACGGGCGCCCGCACGCGTCGGGGCTGCGGACGTTCCCGACGCCCACCGACGTGGCGGACGTCGACCCGGTCGCGCTGCAGGCCGTGCTGCGCGTGCCGCACGCCCGCGCCCGCGCCGTGCACGCGCTGGCCGTGGCGTGCGCCGACGGGCTGGTGCTGGCGCCGGGCGTCGACGTGGCCGCGGTGCGCGAGCGCCTGCTCGCGGTGCCCGGCGTCGGGCCGTGGACGGCCGACGTGGTGGCGCTCCGCGCGCTCGGCGACCGCGACGCGTACCCCGCGGGCGACCTCGTGCTGCGCCGCGCGCTGGGCGTCGAGCACCCGCGCGACGCCGCCGCCGCGGGCCGCACGTGGGCGCCGTGGCGCGCGTTCGCCGCGACGCACCTGTGGGCGTCGCGCGCCGTGCCGGTCTGACGGCACGCGCGGCGGACGGCGCCGCAGGGTCACCGGGCGGTGCCGGTCCGGTGACGGCAGGGTCACGATCGGGCGGAACCACCACGGACGAGTCCGACCGTCCCTACCGTGGCCAGGCATGACGCCACTGCCGCAGGGTCCCGCCCGTCGCCCCTCCCCGCGCCGCGGCCGCGCCGCGCTCCTCGCGCTCGTGCTCGCGGCGCTCGCGCTCGGGGGCTGCAGCTCCGCCGACGACGGCGGCGCCTCCGAGGCCGCGCCCGCGGCCGACGGCGGCGCCGTGCGCGCGGGCGACGACACGGGGGTCGACACCGCCGACGTCGCCGCCGACGGGACCGCCTCGGGCCAGCAGGTCGTCCAGACGGCGCACGTGACGATGCTCGCGCCCGACCCGGTCGCCGCCGGTCACGCGGTCGTCGCGCTCGTCGAGCGCGTCGACGGCCGCGTCGACGCGCGCTCCGAGCGCTCGGGCGACGACGCGGGCGACCCCGGCTCCGCCGAGCTGACCGTGCGCGTGCCCGCGAGCGCGATGTCGACGATCGCCGACGACCTGCGCGAGATCGGCGACGTGCGCGACTTCCAGCTCGAGACCGAGGACGTGACGGGCGCCGCGCAGGACCTCGACGCCCGCGTCGCGGCGACCGAGCTGTCGGTCGCACGCATGTCGGACCTGCTGGCCCGCGCGACGACGAACGCCGACGTCATCTCCGCCGAGCAGGCGCTGACCGAGCGGCAGGCCACCCTCGAGCAGCTGCGCGCGGAGCGGGCGCGGCTCGCCGACCGGGTCGCCCTGTCCACGGTCTCCCTCGTCATCTACGCGCCCGACGCCGCGCCGGAGCAGACCGCCCCGGCGACGTTCCTCGACGGGCTGGGGACCGGCTGGTCGTCGTTCACGGCCGCCGTCCGCGGCGCGCTGGTCGTGCTCGGCGTGCTGCTGCCCTGGGCCCTCGCGGGCGGCGTGGTCGTCGGGCTCGTGCTCGCGTGGCAGCGCCGCCGCCGGGCGCCCGCGGCGGGCACGGCGGGCGCGCCGACGCCCGGAACCCCCGCCCCCGCGGCTCCCGGCGCGGCACCCGCGGCGGGTCCGGTGCCGCCCGCGCGCGACCGTCCGTGACCCGCGGGGAGGCCCGAAGGTCCCTTCGTCGCCGTCTCCGCCGGTCGTAATCTCCTGGCAAAGAGCAGCCCGCAGGCGGCACCACGTCGCCCCCGCGGTGCGGCTCGCCGGGCACTCGCACGCCGTCGCCCGGTCCCCCCGAAGGCGAAGGAGCTGCCGTGAGCGCCACCGTGACCGGTCCCCTGGCGGACGTGTCTCTCGCACCCGAGGTGCGTGCGGCCCTCGAGGCCAGTCCGCGACTCGTGATCCCCGCGACCCGCGAGGAGCTGTACCAGCTCGCGCTCGGCCCCGACGGCGGTCCCGTGTTCACGGTCGAGTACGACGTGAACGGCACGATGGTCCCCGAGGCGACCGTCACGCGCTGCCGCAACGGCGTGGCCGTGAACTACCCCGAGGACTACATGCGCCGGCGCGACCCGGACTGCATGCGGATCGCCGACGACCTGCCGACCGACAAGCCGCGCTACCGCGACGTGTTCGGCGCGGAGTTCGACCCGACGCGCGCCGAGACGCTCGAGTGGCTCGGCACGCAGGAGCTCGTGGTCGTGCCGTTCAAGGCCGGCGGCCCGCACTTCGGGTACCCGTCGCTCGCGATCGTGCCGCTCAACAGCGCGTTCTTCGCGCTCACGCTCGTCGACCTGCAGGGCTGGGTGACGTTCGACGAGATCGGCGCGTTCACGCCCCGCTCGATCCTCTACGTCGCGCCGCCGTTCCGGCACACGCACTTCGACAGCCGCCAGGTCGTCGTGCACAACCGGTCCGAGGTGCTGCACGAGGTCTGGGCGTACAACCTGTACCCGGGCCCGAGCGCCAAGAAGGGCGTGTTCTCGGTCCTGCTCGACATCGGCGAGCACGAGGGCTGGCTCACGGCGCACGCGTCGAGCGTGCGCGTGACCACGCCGTACGAGAACGAGACCGTGATCATGCACGAGGGCGCGTCGGGCGGCGGCAAGTCCGAGATGTGCCAGGAGATCCGGCGCGAGGGCGACGGGCGCATCCTCGTCGGCACGAACGTCGTGCGCGACGAGCCGTACCACATCACGCTCGGCGAGACGTCGAAGCTCGCGCCCGTGACGGACGACATGACGCTGTGCCACCCGTCCATCCAGAAGGGCAACGGGCGGCTGTCGGTGGCGGACGCCGAGGCCGGCTGGTTCGTGCGCGTCGACAACCTCACGAGCTACGGCGAGGACCCGGCGTTCGAGCGGGCCGTCATCGAGCCGCAGGAGCCGCTGCTGTTCCTGTCGATCGACGGCGTGCCGGACGCCACCGCGCTGCCGTGGGAGCACACGCTCGACTCCAACGGCAAGCGGTGCCCCAACCCGCGCGTCGTGATCCCGCGGACGTTCGTCAAGAACGTCATCTGCGAGCCCAAGGAGGTCGACGTCCGCACGTTCGGCGTCCGGATGCCGCTGTGCACGCGCGAGGCGCCGACGTACGGCGTCATGGGCATGATGCACATCGTGCCGCCGTCGCTCGCGTGGGTGTGGCGCCTGATCGCGCCGCGCGGCGACAAGAACCCGTCGATCGGCGAGAGCAAGGACGTCAAGAAGGCCCTCAAGCACGGTGGCATGGTCGCCGAGGGCGTCGGGTCGTACTGGCCGTTCTCGACCGGCACCAAGGTCGCGGCCGCGAACCTGCTGCTGCGCCAGATCGTCGAGAACGACCGCACGCGGTACGTCCTGACGCCGAACCAGCACATCGGCGCGTACAAGGTCGGGTTCTCGGCCGAGTGGCTGACCCGCGAGTACCTGGCGCGGCGCGGCGGCGGGCGGATCCTGCCCGAGCAGCTCACGCCGGCCCGGTGCGCGCTGTTCGGCTACCGGCCCAAGGAGATCAAGCTCGACGGCCAGCAGATCCGGCCCACGCTGCTGCAGCCCGAGTACCAGTCGCAGGTCGGTCTCGACGCGTACGACGCGGGTGCGCGGATCCTCACGGACTTCTTCAAGTCCGAGCTCGAGCAGTTCCTCACCGAGGACCTCGACCCGCTGGGCCGCAAGATCATCGAGGTGGTCCTGCGCGACGGCACGGTGGCCGACTACGAGGAGCTCACGCCGCTGTACGTGTGACGATCCCGCCGGGCCCGCCCGGCACCCGAGGGGCCGCGTCCTGCGACGGACGCGGCCCCTCGGCGTCCCCGCCGCGCGCCGTGCTCCCCGCCCGCCGTTCTCCCGGCCCGCCGTTCCCTGCGCGCGCCGCGCGTGCCACGATGCCAGGAGGGTGATCGCCGGACCGACGCAGCGACGGGGTGAGCGATGTCGACCATCACGCCCGACCACGAGCGCCCCGGCGCGGCGCGGCAGGACGCGCTGCTGCCGTACGCGCGCCAGGCCGACGACGTGCTCGAGGCGCTGGGCAGCGCACGCGCGGGCCTGACGTCCGACGACGCGCGAGCCCGGCTGGCGACGACGGGACCCAACCGGCTGCCGACGCCGCAGCGCCCGCACGCGGTCGTGCGCTTCGCGTCGCACTTCGACGACGTGCTCATCTACATCCTGCTCGCGGCGGCCGTGCTCAAGGCGTTCCTCGGCGACTGGGTCGACTTCGCGGTGATCCTCGTGGTCGCCGTCGTCAACGCCCTGGTGGGGTTCCTGCAGGAGGGGCAGGCCGAGCGCGCGCTCGACGGGATCCGCACGATGCTGTCGCTGGACGCGACCGTGCGTCGCGACGGCGCGTGGACCGACGTCGACGCCGAGACGCTCGTGCCCGGCGACGTCGTGCGCGTGCGCTCGGGCGACAAGGTCCCGGCCGACGTGCGACTGCTCGCCGCGACGCACCTGCAGGTCGACGAGTCCGCGCTCACGGGCGAGTCGGTGCCCGCGGCGAAGGACGTCGCGCCGGTCGGTGCCGACGCGGGCGTCGGCGACCGCGCCAGCATGCTGTTCTCGGGCACGATCGTCGCGACCGGGACCGGCCGGGGCGTGGTCACCGCGACGGGGGCCGGCACGGAGATCGGGCGCATCCAGTCGCTCATCGCGGACGTCGACCCCCTCGAGACACCGCTCAAGCGGCAGCTGGGCCGCCTGGGCACGCTGCTGTCGCGCGGGATCCTCGTCATGGCGTTCGCGATGCTCGTCATCGGCCGCGTCGTGCACGACTTCGCGCTGCCCGAGCTGGTGTCGGCCGCGATCGGCTTCGCGGTCGCGGCCGTGCCCGAGGGTCTGCCGGCGCTCGTGACGATCACGCTCGCGCTGGGCGTGCAGCAGATGGCGCGTCGGCAGGCGATCACGCGCAAGCTCCCCGCGGTCGAGGCGCTGGGGTCGGTGACGACGATCTGCTCGGACAAGACCGGGACGCTCACGCGCAACGAGATGACGGCGCGCACGGTCGTGACAGCCGAGCGCACGTACGACGTCGAGGGCCTGGGGTACGAGCCGACCGGCGGCGTCACGCTCGACGGCGCGCCCGCGCCGCTCGCGGACCACCCCGACCTGCACGCGCTGGTGCGGGCGGCCGCGCTGTGCAACGACGCGCGCGTGACCCCCGACGAGGCCGGCCGCTGGCGCGTCGTCGGGCAGCCCACCGAGGGTGCGCTCACGACGCTCGCGCTGAAGTCCGGTCTCGGCACCGCGGGGGCGCGGCGCCTCGCGGCGGTGCCGTTCGAGTCGGCGACGAAGCTCGCGGCGACGCTCGACCGGCTCGCGGAGGACGACGTGCGCATCCACGTGCTGGGCGCGCCCGACCGCCTCCTGGACCGCGCGGCGACGCAGCGGGCGCCCGGCGGCGGGACGGCGCCGCTCGACGCGGCCACGTGGGAGCGCACGGTCGACGCGCTCGGCGCGCAGGGCCTGCGGGTGCTGGCGGCGGCCGAGCGACGCGTCGACCCCGCGACGTCCGCGCTCACGCTCGCGGACGTCGACGAGGGGCTCACCTTCCTGGGGGTCGTGGGGATCGTCGACCCGCCGCGGCCGGAGGCCGTGACCGCGATCGCCGACTGCCACCGCGCGGGCATCGCGGTGAAGATGATCACGGGCGACCACGCGGGCACCGCCGTCGCGATCGCGCGCGAGCTGGGCATCGTGCCCGCGGGCGAGCAGGTCGAGGCGCTCACGGGTGCCGAGCTGGAGGCCATGAGCGCCGAGCAGCTGCGCACGCGCGTGCGCGACGTCGACGTGTACGCGCGCACGAGCCCCGAGCACAAGATCCGGATCGTGCGTGCGCTGCAGTCGCACCACGAGGTGGTCGCGATGACCGGCGACGGCGTCAACGACGCGCCCGCGCTCACGCGGGCCGACGTGGGCATCGCCATGGGGGTCAAGGGCACCGAGGCCACCAAGGAGGCGGCCGAGATCGTGCTCGCGGACGACAACTTCGCGACGATCGAGCGCGCGGTCGAGGAGGGGCGCCGGATCTACGACAACATCCGCAAGTCGGTGGTGTTCCTGCTGCCGACCAACGGTGCGCAGTCGCTCGTCATCCTCGTGGCCGTGCTCTTCGGCCTCGCGCTGCCGCTGACGCCCGTGCAGATCCTGTGGGTCAACCTCGTCACGGCGGTCACGCTGTCGCTCGCGCTCGCGTACGACCCGGCGGAGGCCGGGATCATGGACCGGCCGCCGCGGTCGCCGAAGGAGGCCGTGCTGTCGCGCCCCGCGCTCGTGCTCGTGGTGTGGGCGTCGCTGCTGATCGGCGGCGCGACGCTCGCGACGTACCTGGTCGAGAAGCAGCTCGGCGCCGGCGACGGCGTCGCGCAGACCGCCGCGGTGACGATGCTCGCGCTCGGGCAGACCGCGTTCCTGTTCTCGTGCCGGTTCCTCACCGGGTCGAGCCTGACGTGGCGCGTGCTCACCGGGAACCGCGTGGTGTGGATGGCCGTGGGCGCGCTGCTGGTGCTGCAGCTCGTGTTCACGTACGCGCCGTTCATGCACGACTGGTTCGACTCGGCGCCGATCGGTGCGCGCGAGTGGGGCCTGACCGCGGCGTTCGCCGTCGCCGTGTTCCTGCTCGCGGAGCTCGGGAAGGTGGTCGCGCGGCGCGTGCGCGCGTGACCGGGCACCACCGGTCCCGCGGTCGGGTCGACGTGCGGTCAGGCCGGCGTGCGCTCGGGCGGGACACGCTCGGGCGGCACGAACCAGCTCACGGACCGCGCGACGTCGCCCGCGCGCAGCCAGGTGTGCCGCTCGGACCGCGGGTCGTGGTCGTGCTCGCGCCACGCGACCATCACGTGCGTGCGCGTCCACCGGATCGCGCGCGCCGCGCGCCACTCCTCGGTGCCGTCGGACCACACGAGCCGGACGACGACCGCGACGTCGCCCTGCGGGCGCGTCGGGATGCCGTCGGGGACCTCGCTGTTGGCGACGTCCCGGGCGGGCGGGCGCGGCGGGGTCGGGCGGTCGGGCATGGACCCATCGTATCGAACACGTGTTCGACCGCATCACGCTGGTGCGATCTTTCACCCGGACCGGACGGCGCCGCGCCCCGGGGGCGCCGTCACGCGACCTGGTGGATCCGCACCATGTTCCCGGCGGGGTCGCGGAACGCGCAGTCCCGCACGCCGTACGGCTGGTCGGCGGGCTCCTGCACGACCTCGGCGCCACCGGCCTGCACCTGCGCGAACACCGCGTCCACGTCGGACGTGCCGAGCACGACCGCGCCGTACGAGCCCTTCGCCATGAGCTCGGCGATCACGCGTCGCTCGTCCTCGGTGACGCCCGGGTCGGCCGCCGGCGGGTGCAGCACGACCGACGTGAGCGGCTGCGCGGGCGGGCCCACGGTGATCCAGCGCATCGCGCCGTGGCCGACGTCGTTGCGCACCTCGAACCCGAGCACGTCGCGGTAGAACACGAGCGACGCCTCGGGGTCGTCGGCCGGCAGGAACGCGAGATGGAGGAACAGGTCCATGCACGCCACGCTAGGCCGACGCGCCCGCCGCGGACTTCTCGGATCCTGACGGGTCCCGGCGCGGCCGCATGACCTGCTTGACGACGCACCCGGGGAGCCCCGCGCCCTGCCCGGCCGCGAGGCGCCGGTAACGCCCCGGCGAGACGCCGACGAGCTCGGTGAACCGCGTCGTGAACGTGCCGAGCGACCCGCACCCGACCGCGAAGCAGACCTCGGTGACCGACAGGTCGCCGCGCCGCAGCAGGGCCATCGCGCGCTCGACGCGACGCGTCATGAGGTACGCGTACGGCGGCTCGCCGAACGCGGCGCGGAACCGCCGGCTGAGGTGCCCGGCGGACATGTGCACGCCCCGCGCGAGCGCCTCGACGTCGAGCGGCTGCGCGTAGTCCCGGTCGATGCGGTCACGCACCGTGCGCAGCAGCCGCAGCTCGCGCAGCCGCGCGTCCGCATCGGTCGTCATGGCACCAGCGTGCCCCTCCCGCGTGCGTGTGACCAGCGCCACGACGCACGACCGGCGCCCCCGGGAGCCGCGTGCGACGCTGGGCCGGACGTGCGCGCCGCGCACCGGGAGGGGTGCCATGCCGAGGGTTCACGAGGGCCGCGCGCGCGGTGTGCTGCAGCCCCACGTGCGGTCGACGCTCGTGCGGCGCCTGGACCGCGCGGCGCACGACCGCACCGCCGCGCGCCGGCTCGGCCCGCGCGCCGACGCCGCGCTGGTGCGGCTCTCGACCGCCGCGGACCGCTCGCGCCTGTGGTGGGCGGTCGGCGCGGGCCTGGCGCTGACGGGCGCGCGCGGGCGGCGTGCCGCGCTGCGCGGCCTGGGGTCGGTCGCGGTCGCGAGCGCACTGGCGAACCTGCTCGGCAAGGTCGTGTTCGGCGGGGCCCGCCCCGACGCGACGACGCTGCCGTGGGTGCGCCGGCTCGCGCGGCAGCCGACGTCGGGCTCGTTCCCGTCGGGGCACAGCGCGTCGGCCGCCGCGTTCGCGACCGGCGTCGCGCTCGAGTGGCCCGCCGCGGGCGCGGCCGTCGCACCCGTGGCCGGGGCCGTCGCGTACTCGCGCCTGCACGTCGCCGCGCACTGGACGTCCGACGTCGTCGCCGGCGCCGCGCTGGGGGCCGGGGTCGCGCTCGTCGGGCGACGGCTCGTGCCGTCCGGCGACCTGCCCGGCCCGGACGTCCCCGCGGGCCCGCCGGCCGTCGTGCCCGCGCTGCCGGAGGGCGAGGGGCTCACGGTCGTGGTCAACCCGCGCTCGGGCGCGTCGAGCGTGCGCCTGCGGCCCGTGACCGAGCAGGTGCGCGCGGCGCTCCCCCGCGCGCGCGTCGTCGAGCTCGCCGACGGCACGTCGGCCACCGACCTCGTGGCGCGGGCCGTGGCCGCCGGTGCACGCGCGGTCGGCGTCGCGGGCGGCGACGGCACGGTCGGTGCGGTCGCGCACGCGGCGCGCGCGCACGGTCTGCCGCTCGCGGTCTTCCCGACCGGCACGCTGAACCACTTCGCGCGCGCCGCCGACCTCACGTCGGTCACGGCCACGGCCCGCGCGGTCGAGACCGGCACGGCCGTGACGGTCGACGTCGGCGAGCTCACGGTCGGCGACGACGCCCCGGTGACGGTCCTCAACACGTTCTCGGTGGGCGTCTACCCCGAGCTCGTGACGACCCGCGACCGGCTCGCGCCGCGCCTGGGCAAGCCCGTCGCCGCGCTCGTGGCGGCCGCGCGCACGCTGCGCGCGGCCGAGCCCGTCGCGCTCGTCGTCGACGACGAGGACGGCCGCTGGTGGTCGGTCTTCGCGGGCGTCGACCGCTACCACCCGACGAGCCTCGCCCCCGTCGCGCGCCGCCGCCTCGACGACGGGCTGCTCGACGTGCGTGACGCGCGCGACGGGACGGCGCACAGCCGGCTGCGCACGTTCCTCGAGGCCGCGGGCGGCGACCTGGGGGCGCGCCTCGCGCACGCCGTGCCACCCGTGCGGCGGCGGCTGGTCGTGCGGCAGCGCGGCGCGACCGCGCTGCGCGTGCGCGCGCGGGACGACGGGCAGCCCGTGGTGCTCGCGCACGACGGCG
The DNA here is from genome assembly GCF_004535805.1 of Cellulomonas sp. HD19AZ1. Lineage (NCBI taxonomy): Bacteria > Bacillati > Actinomycetota > Actinomycetes > Micrococcales > Cellulomonadaceae > Cellulomonas > Cellulomonas sp. HD19AZ1. Next base: position 257,878 of record NZ_SPHX01000001.1, on the reverse strand, counting down.
AGACGACCGACCTGCCGGCGGGTGCGACCGCGCACCTGCGGCTGCTGCCCGCGGCGCTCGTCGTCTACGCGCCGCACGAACCGCGCGACGGCTGACACCGCGACACCTGGGCGCACGGGGCACGCACGGGCGCGTCCTCTACGATCGTCGACGCCGCGGGAACACGGCGACCCCTCGCGACGTTCCCCACGCGTCCCCCTTCACCGACCCGGAGATCCGATGGACCCCGACAGTCCCGGGCACAGTCCCGTGCCCCGCCCCTGCTACGCGACGACGCGACGGGGGGTGGGGCACCGATGTGGGTGATCACCCTGCTGCTCGGCGTGCTCGTCATCCTGGCGATCACCGCCGCGACCGCGTACTTCGTGGCGCAGGAGTTCGGCTACATGTCCGTCGACCGGTCGCGGCTCGCCGCCCGGGCCGAGGCCGGTGACGCCGGTGCGCGCAAGGCGCTCGAGGTCACGCGCCGCACGTCCTTCATGCTGTCGGGCGCCCAGCTCGGCATCACCGTCACGGGCCTGCTCGTCGGGTACGTGGCCGAGCCGCTGGTCGGCGAGTCGATCGGCGAGGCCCTCGGCCTCGTGCACGTGCCGACGGGCGTCGGCATCGCGGTCGGCACCGTGCTCGCGCTGCTGTTCTCGACGTTCGTGCAGATGCTGTTCGGCGAGCTGTTCCCCAAGAACCTCGCCATCGCGCGCCCCGAGCCGACGGCCGTGCGGCTCGCGACGTCGACCATCTGGTACCTGCGCGGGTTCGGCTGGCTCATCCGCGTGTTCGACGCGGCGTCGAACGCGCTGCTCAAGGTGCTGGGCATCGAGCCCGTGCACGACGTCGAGCACTCGGCGACCGCGCGCGACCTCGAGCACATCGTCGCGGACTCGACCGACCTGCCGCGCGAGCTGTCGGTGCTGCTGGACCGCATCATCGACTTCCCGCAGCGCGACGTCGAGCACGCGATGGTGCCGCGCTCGCGCGTCGACACGGTGACCCCCGACACGGGCGTCGCGCGCCTGCGCGAGCTCATGTCCGACGGGCACTCGCGCTACCCGGTGCTCGACGACGAGACCGTCACGGGCGTCGTGCACCTGCCCGACGTGCTGCGCTGCACCGACCCGTCGGCGACCGCGGCGCGCCTGCAGCGCCCCGCCGCGCTCGTGCCCGAGTCGATGGCGCTGACGGACGCGGTACGCCTGCTGGTCGGCTCGGACAACCAGCTCGCGGTCGTCATCGACGAGTACGGCGGCTTCGCCGGTGCGCTGTCCCTCGAGGACGTCGCCGAGGAGCTCGTGGGCGAGATCCACGACGAGCACGACCCGCTCGACGCGGCCGACGCGACCGAGCAGGACGACGGCTCGTGGCTCGTCGCGGGCGACGTGCACGTCGACGAGGTCGAGCGCGCGCTCGGCCGCGACCTGCCGCGCGACGACTACGAGACGATCGCCGGCCTGGCGATCGACGCGCACGGCGCGCTGCCCCCCGAGGGCACGGTCCTGCAGGTGCCGCTGCCGCCCGACCCGGCGCTGCTCGCCGAGGCGGGCGAGCCGCCCGCCGAGGTGCTGCGCATCGAGGTCCTCGACGTCGAGCGGCACGTGCCCTCGCGCGTCCGCCTGAGCGTCGAGCAGGCCGAGCCGGACGGGCAGGACGAGGGGGCCGAGCAGCACGAGGACGAGCCCGCGGACGCCGCGGACCAGGAGGTCGAGCGATGAGCACGTGGGTCGTCGTCGTCGTGACGGTCGCGATCATCGCGCTGTCCGCGTTCTTCGTCGCCGTCGAGTTCGCGATGCTGGCGGCACGCCGCCACCGCCTCGAGGACGCCGCCGGCTCCAGCCGGTCGGCACGCGCCGCGCTGCGCAGCTCGCACGAGCTGACGGTCCTGCTCGCGGGCGCGCAGCTCGGCATCACGGCGTGCACGCTCGCGCTCGGCGCGATCACCAAGCCCGCGGTGCACCACTGGCTCACGCCGCTGTTCGCGTCGTGGGGCCTGCCGGCCGTGCCGGCCGACGTGCTGGGGTTCGTCCTCGCGCTCGTCGTCGTGACGTTCCTGCACCTCGTGGTCGGCGAGATGGCGCCCAAGTCGTGGGCCATCGCGCACCCCGAGTCGTCGGCGCAGCTGCTCGCGCTGCCGATGCGCGCGTTCATGTGGGCCGTGCGGCCCGTGCTGCGGGCGCTCAACGAGACCGCCAACCGGATGCTGCGCCGCGTGGGCGTCGAGCCGGTCGACGAGATGGCCGCGGGCACCGACCCGGCGTCGCTGCGCCACCTGGTCGAGCACTCCGCGAACGTGGGCGCGCTCGACGCGGCGTTCTCGCGGCAGCTCTCGCAGGCGCTCGACCTGCAGCGCATGACGGTCGGCGACCTCGCCGACCCGAGCGCGGCGCCGGTGACGGTGCCGACGGGCGGGACGGTCGAGGACGTGCAGCGCGTGTCGCTCGAGAGCGGGCACCTGCGCATCCTCGTCGGCGACGGGGACGCGGTGTCGGGGGTCGTGCACGTGCGCGACACCCTCACGAGCCCGCCCGAGGCACCGCTCGCGCCGTTCGTGCGGCCCGTGTACGAGCTGCCGGCGGACACGCTGGTCGCGACCGCGTTCGCGGGCATGCGCGAGGGTCGCCACCACCTCGCGGTCGTCACGGGCGGCGAGCGCGCGCTCGTCGTGACGCTCGCCGACGTCGTGGAGCGGCTGCTGCCGCGCGCGACCGGCGCACCGGCCCCCGCGGGGGTCTGACGCACGAGGTCCACGGGCCCGTCCCCTCACGGGGGCGGGCCCGTCGTCGTGCACGACGGACGGCGTCAGTGCGCGCGGCGTGCGATGAGCCCGCGCACGGACCCGAGGTGCTCGGCCATCGCGCGGCGCGCGCCCTCGGCGTCGTGCCGCTCGATCGCGTCGTAGACGGCGCGGTGCCCGTCGAGGGACGTGCGGCGCCCCTCCTTGGTGGTGTGCGAGTGCCGGCGCACCCCCATGGTCCAGTCGGTCATGAGCGTGTGCAGCGTGCTGACCAGCGGGTTCCCGGCCGCGCGCGCGACGAGCAGGTGGAACTCGATGTCGCACTCGAGCGACCCCTCGGCACGCGCCTGGCCGGCCGTGCGGTCGAGCACCTCGCGGAGCTGGAGGAGGTTCGCCGCGGTCGCGCGCTGCGCCGCGAGCCCGGCGACGGCGGGCTCGACGATCTCGCGGAGCTCGGCGGCGTCGCGCTCCTCGCGCGACGGCGCGTCCGGCGCCGACAGGTCGAGCAGCTCGCGCTCGGCACCGGTGCGCTCGACGACGACCGTGCCGCGCCCGGGACGGCGCTCGATGAGGTGCTTGTTCTCGAGCTCGTGCATGGCCTCGCGCAGCGTCGCGCGGGACACCTGGAGGGTCGCGGCGAGGTCGCGCTCGGCCGGCAGCCGGTCGCCCGGCGTGAGGCTGCCGGTCGCGATGAGGCGCTCGAGGTGGGCGGCGAGCACGACCGAGATGTTCTCGGTCCTGCGGGACAGGGGCGGGATCTCGACCGGGCTCACCTGGGTGCTCCTTCGCCACGGCGTCGGCGGACGGCCGGACGCTACCACGGTCGCGGCCTGTTGGTCTGACCATCCGACCGCCTGTTTCGGCCCTGTGAACTTGCCGTAACAGTCTCTCGACGTCGAGCGACCAGGCCTGGACGGGCGTCTAGCGTCAGCCGCACTTGGTCAGACCATCTGGCCGAGAGCCTCCCCCGGCGACCGGCTCGCAGTCCCCCGGCGAGCCCCGCCGCACGACCGAGAGGACCCCCATGACCCCGTCCCGCCGCGCTGCCGCACCCGCCGCAGCCGCCACCCTCCTCCTCGCCCTCGCCGCGTGCACCAGCACGAGCGACGCCGCCGAGGCACCCGCCTCGCAGTGGTCCGACCTCGCCGACTCCGCCGCGTGCGCCGACCTCCGCGAGGCGCACCCCGACCTCGTCGGCACCACCCAGACCAACGCGATCAACCCGCACACCCCCGGCTACGAGGTCATCGACCCCGAGAACCCCGACCGGTTCATGGGCTTCGACATCGACCTCGGCGAGGCCATCGGCGCGTGCCTCGGGTTCGACGTCGACTACGTCGCCGTCGGGTTCTCCGAGCTCATCCCCACCGTCGCGTCCGGCCAGGCCGACTGGATCGTCTCCAACCTGTACGCGACGCAGGAGCGCGCCGCCGGCGGCGTCGACTTCATCTCCTACTCCAAGGTCTTCGACGGCGTCCTGGTGGCGAAGGGCAACCCCGAGGGCATCACCGGCATCGACACGTCCCTGTGCGGCCTGACCGTCGCCCTCAACAAGGGCTACGTCGAGGTCCCGCTCGTCGAGGCCGTCGCCCCCGACTGCACCGCCGCGGGCCTGGCCGCGCCCGAGGTCGCGCTGTTCGACTCGAGCGCCGACTGCGTGCAGGCCATCCTCGCCGGCCGCGCCGACGCCTACATGAACGACATCAACACCGTGAACCGGTTCATCGCCGAGCACCCCGACGACCTCGACTCCGCCGAGACCGTCATGCTCGACTACGAGATCGGCATCGGCGTGCTGCAGGGCGAGCACGAGTTCCGCGACGCCGTGCAGGCCGCCCTCACGGTCGTGCAGGACACCGGCCTGCAGACCGAGCTCGCCGAGAAGTGGGAGCTCGACGCCAACGCCGTCGCCGAGCCGACCGTCCTCTCGGTCGGCTGACGGCGGGGGCCCACGACATGACGGACTTCCTGCACTACCTCACGCTGCCCTACCTGCTGCAGGGCATGGGGTTCACGCTCCGCCTGCTGGCCATGGGGTTCGTCGGCGGGCTCGCGCTCGGCCTGGTGCTCGCGTCGATGCTGCTGTCGCGGCACCGCGCGGTCGCCGCCGTCGCCCGCGCCTACACGACGCTCTACCGCGGCACGCCGCTGATCCTGCAGCTCGTGTTCGTGTTCACCGTGCTCCCGCACGCGGGGGTCACGCTCACCCCCGTGGTCGCGGGCGGTGTCGCGCTCGCGATGAACGAGGCGACGTTCTTCGCCGAGATCATCCGGTCGGCGGTGCGCGAGGTGCCCGCCGGCCAGCGGGCGGCGGGCCGGGCGCTCGGGCTCGGACCCGCCGGGCTGCTGCGTCACGTCGTGGGCCCCCAGGCCTTCCGCTCGATGGTCCCCGCGCTCGGCAACGAGGCGGTCGCGACCATGAAGAACTCGGCGCTCGCGTCGATCATCGCGGTCCCCGAGCTCACGCTGCGCACGCAGCAGCTCGCGTCGGCGACGTTCGACTACTTCGAGATCTACTTCGCCACCGCGGTCATGTACCTGCTGCTCACGGCCGCCATCACGGGCCTGCAGCTGCTCGTCGAGGCGCTCGTCGACCCCGACGGCGTGCGCCGCCGCGGCTGGCTCGCGCTGTGGCGCCGGCGGCCCGCGACGGCCACCCCCGCCCCGCCCCCAGGGCACGCACCGGCCGCACCGGCGGACGTCCCCGTCCCCGACGACCGGCGCACGCACGCCGACCCGCCGCCGCGCTCGTTCGGCGAGGCGATGGTCGAGGCACGTGGCCTGCGCCGCTCCTACGGCGACACCGAGGTGCTCGCGGGCATCGACCTCATGGTCCGCGAGGGCGAGGTCGTCGCGCTCCTCGGCCCGTCGGGCTCCGGCAAGAGCACGCTGCTGCGCACGCTCAACCACCTCGACGGGCTCGACGGCGGCTCGGTGCTCGTCAACGGCACCGCCATCGGCTACGACTGGCAGGGCCGCGAGCTGCCCGAGCGGCGCACCGCCCGGCAGCGCGTCACCGCGGGCGTCGGCATGGTGTTCCAGAGCTTCGACCTCTTCGAGCACCTCACGGTCCGCGAGAACGTCGCGGCACCGCTGCGGTGGGTCCACGGCCTGGGCCGCGACGAGGCGTCGGCCCGCGCCGACGAGCTCCTCGCGCAGGTGGGCATGAGCCACCGCGCCGACGCGCTGCCCCGCCACCTGTCGGGCGGTCAGCAGCAGCGCGTCGGGATCGCACGGGCCCTCGCGCCCCGCCCCCGCGTGCTCCTGCTCGACGAGCCGACCAGCGCGCTCGACCCCGAGAAGGTCGCCGAGGTGCTGCAGGTCATCCGCGACCTGGCCCGCACGTCGGGGCTGACGATGGTCATCGCCACGCACCAGCTCCGCTTCGCGCGCGAGGTCGCCGACCGGGTCGTCTTCATGGCCGGCGGCGTGGTCGTCGAGGAGGGCCCCGCGGACGACGTCCTGCTGCGCCCGCAGCACGCGCTCACGCGCTCCTTCGTGGGCGCCATGGACTCAGCGGAGGTGTGAGCGTGCACCACGACCGCACCCCCGCCCTGCCCGAGCGCGAGGCGCTCGTCCTCACCGGTCACCCCGGCGTCCCGACGCAGGTCGGCCCGTTCGCGCACGCCGTGCGCTGGGGCGACACGCTGTGGGTGACCGGGCAGATGCCCACCGACCCGCGCACGGGCGCCATCGTCGGCGACGACGTCGTGACCCAGACCCGGCAGGTCATGCGCAACCTCGAGGCCGTGCTGCACGCCGCGGGCGCGCGGCTCGCGGACACCCTCATGGTTCGCGCCTACCTCACGGACTTCGACGAGTACGCGGCCTTCAACGCCGAGTACGCCACGTGGTTCCCCGCCGGGCTGCCGGCCCGCACGTGCGTCGGCGTCACCGGGCTCGCCGTCGGCGCCCGCGTCGAGGTCGACCTCGTCGTGGGCCTGCGCCCGCACCGCAGCACCGAGCAGGACCCGTCCGCACCCGAGGGAGCCGCACGATGACCGCCACCACGACCGCCCCCGCCACGTCCGTCGTCCTGCAGCCCGGCGAGGGCCCGGTCCTCGGCGAGCACTACCTGCCCAGCCGCGCGCACGAGGTGCGGTGGGGCTGGCTGCCGGACCGCACGAGCGCACCCGTGCTCGCGGTGCCCGACGGCGCGACCGTCACGATCGACACCCTCAGCCACGAGGGCCTGCTGGCCGACCAGGGGCGCGACCCGCGGCGGTACCTCGCGCAGTTCGGGGTCGCCGACGTGCTCGCCGACGCGGTCGACCTGGCCGCGTCGCCGCTGGTCAACGGCGGTGACGACGGGCCGCACGTCGTCACCGGGCCGATCGAGGTGACCGGTGCCCGCGCGGGCGACGTGCTGCGGGTCGACGTCCTCGACCTCGCGCGGCGCGTGCCGTACGGGTTCGTGTCCAACCGGCACGGGTACGGGGCGCTGGCCGGCGAGTACCCCGAGGACCTCGACTCGACGCCCACGCGGCACGTCGACGCGATGGTCGGCGACGGCACCGTGAGCCACTTCGCGTGGGTCGGCGAGCACGAGGGGCGCGACGTCGGGTACATGGACGCCGGCGGCGGGCGCACCGTGCGGTTCGGCCTCGCGCCGTTCCTCGGCCTCATGGGCGTCGCCCCCGACACCGACGAGCCCGTGCCGTCGGTGCCGCCCGGCCCGCACGGCGGCAACATCGACGTCAAGCACACGACGGTCGGCTCGACGCTCTACCTGCCGGTCGCGGTCGACGGTGCGCTGTTCTGCGCGGGCGACCCGCACTTCGCGCAGGGCAACGGCGAAGTCGCGCTCACCGCGCTCGAGGCGTCGCTGCGCGCGACGCTGCGGCTGACCGTGCTGCGGCCCGCCGACCGCACGGCCGTGCTCGGCGCGGCGGCCGGACCCGTCGTCGAGACCCCGACGCACTGGGTGCCGACGGGTCTGCACCCCGACCTCGACGAGGCGATGCGCGCGGCCGTGCGCAACGCGGTCGCGTTCCTGCACGGCCGGTTCGGCGTGCCGCGCGCGGTCGCGCTGGCCTACCTGTCGGCCGCGGGCGACTTCGAGGTGAGCCAGGTGGTCGACGCCGTCAAGGGCGTGCACTGCATGATCGCGAAGGCGGACTGGACCGCCTGGACGTGACGCGCAGGCCTCCCGGCGCCGGCTGGGGGCGGTCGGGGCGGGGGCGGTCGGGGCTGCGGCGGTCGGGGCGGGGGCGGTCGGGGCGGGGCGGGTGCGCGCGGTCAGCGCGTGCCCGCCCCGTCGCGCACGCCCATCGCGACCGTGCTCGCGCGCACGGGCGCGGGCAGCGCCGTGCTGCCGGACAGGAACCGGTCGACGGCCGCGGCGGCGGCCCGGCCCTCGGCGATCGCCCACACCACGAGCGACTGCCCGCGTCCGGCGTCGCCCGCGACGAACACGCCGGGCGTCGTCGTCGCGTAGTCGTCGTCACGCTCGAGCGCGCCGCGGGGACCGCGCGCGACGCCCAGCTCGTCGAGCAGCGCGCCCGGCTCGGCGCCCGTGAAGCCCAGCGCGAGCAGCACGAGGTCGGCCGGCAGCTCGCGGCGCGTGCCCGCGACCGGCACGAACCGGCCGGCGACCTGCTCGACGTCCTCGACCTCGACGGCACGCACGGCGCCCGCGCCGTCGTCGAGGAAGCGCACCGTGCTCGTGGCCCACACGCGCTCGCCGCCCTCCTCGTGCGCGCTGGCCGTGCGCAGCACGCGCGGGTACGTCGGCCAGGGCTGGTCGGCGGGGCGCTCCGTCGGCGGCGTCGGCAGGATCTCGACCTGGGTCACCGACCGCGCGCCCTGGCGCAGCGCCGTGCCCAGGCAGTCGGCGCCGGTGTCGCCGCCGCCCACGACGACGACGTCGAGACCGGTCGCGACGAGCTGGTCCGGGACCGTGTCGCCGACCGCCGCGCGGTTCGCCTGCGGCAGGTACGTCATGGCCTGCTCGACGCCGCGCAGGTCGCGCCCGTCGACCGGCAGGTCCCGCGGGACCGTCGAGCCCGTGGCCAGCACGACCGCGTCGTACCGCGCTCGCAGCTGCGCGCCCGTGACGTCGACGCCGACGTCGACGCCCGTGCGGAACCGCGTGCCCTCGGCGGCCATCTGCGCCAGCCGCCGGTCGAGCACGCGCTTCTCGAGCTTGAACTCGGGGATGCCGTACCGCAGCAGGCCGCCCGCGCGGTCCGCGCGCTCGTGGACCACCACGGTGTGACCGGCGCGCGTGAGCTGCTGCGCGCACGCGAGCCCCGCGGGCCCGGACCCGACCACGGCGACCGTGTGGCCCGAGAGCCGCTCGGGCACCTGCGGCGCCAGCAGCCCGCGGTCGAACGCCTCCTCGGCGACCGCCACCTCGACGTTCCGGATCGTGAGCGGCTCACCGTTGATCCCCAGCACGCACGCGGCCTCGCACGGCGCCGGGCAGATGCGGCCCGTGACCTCGGGGAAGTTGTTGGTCGCGTGCAGCCGGTCGCACGCGTCGGCCCACTGCCCGCGCCACGCGAGGTCGTTCCACGCGGGCATCTCGTTGCCCAGCGGGCATCCGGAGTGGCAGAACGGGATGCCGCAGTCCATGCAGCGCCCCGCCTGGCGGCGCACGAGCGCGACGTCGTCGGGGTGACCCGCACGGTGCGCGTGCACCTCGCGCCAGTCGAGCAGGCGCACGGCCACGGGACGGTCGGCGGGCAGCTCGCGCCGCCGCGTCGTGAGGAAGCCGCGGGGGTCTGCCATGGTCGCTCCCGGGGTGGCACGGCGGTGGACGCACGCACGGGCGGCGGCGCGGCCGCACGCAGGCGCAGCGTGCACGCTAGGCCGCGCGCGGGCGGTCGCCGGGGGTCGGAGGTCCCGACCGGGCGGGACCTCCGCAAAGGCGTGGCCCGCAGGGCCGTGCCGTCCTAGCGTGCGACCGGGCTCGCACGGAGCCCCGCCGCGCGCGACGCGACGGCGCTCCCCCGGAGAGGCGTGACGACGGATGACGGTCCCGATGCGGGTGGACGGCCACGTCCACCACCGAGCAGCCCACCACTCCCACCGGAACCAGGAGCACCGTCGTGTTCGACCACCGTCTCTTCTCGATCCGTGAGTCCCGCCACCGCATCCACAACCCGCTGACCGCGCCGCAGCTCGCGACGCTCGGGGCCGCGCTCGACCTGCGCCCCGGCGCGACCGTGCTCGACCTCGCGTGCGGCTCGGGCGAGCTGCTCGCCACGTGGGCCCGCGACCACGCCGTCACCGGCCTCGGCGTCGACCTCAACCCCGACTTCCTCGCGCACGCCCGCGCGCGTGCCGACGCGCTCGGGGTCGGCGACCGCGTGCGGTTCGTCGAGGCCGACGCGAGCGGCTGGGTCGCCGACGCACCCGTCGACGTCGCGGCGTGCGTGGGCGCGACGTGGATCGGCGGCGGCGTGCCCGGCACGCTCGAGCTGCTGCGGCGCAGCCTGCGGCCCGGCGGGCTGCTGCTGGTCGGCGAGCCGTACTGGCGCGCCGTGCCGACGACGCCCGGCGAGCTCGCCGCGTGCGGCGTCCCGTCCGCCGACGCGTACCGCACGCTGCCCGGGCTCCTGGCCGGGTACGGAGACCTCGGGTACGACGTGGTCGAGATGGTGTGCGCGACCGAGGAGTCCTGGGACAGGTACCAGGCGTCCCAGTGGCTCACGATGCGCCGCTGGGCCGACGCCCACCCGCAGCACGACCTGCACGACGAGGTGCGCCGGCTGCTCGCGGAGGAACCCGCCCGGTACGCCGCGGGCACCCGTGCGTTCTTCGGCTGGGCCGTCGTCGCGCTGCTCGCGCGCTGACCGCGCGTCGGGGCGGCGGGTGCGCCCACCGCCCCGGCGCGGGCACCCGCGTGGGTGACGACCGCGCGTCCCGGGCGGGACCACCGCCCGGGACGCGCGAGGATGGGGCCGTGAACGCGCGCCGGGACCTTGAGGACGGGCCCGCGCGGGCACGGCACGCGTACTTCGACGACCCGTCGGGCGTCGTCGCGCTCGCGCACCGCGGCTTCGCGCTCGACGGGCGCGAGAACTCGCTCACCGCGTTCGGCACCGCCGTCGACCTCGGCTTCCGGTACGTCGAGACCGACGCGCACGCGACGTCCGACGGCGTGGCGGTCGCGCTGCACGACGACACGCTGGACCGCACGACCGACGCCGAGGGCGTGGTGTCGGAGCTGCCGTGGTCGGTCGTGCGGCGCGCCCGCATCGGGGGCGTCGACCCCGTGCCGCGGCTCGACGACGTGCTCGGCACGTGGCCTCACCTGCGCGTCAACGTCGACGTCAAGAGCGAGCGCGCGGTGCTCCCGGTCGTCGCGGCGATCGAGCGCACGCGCGCGCACGACCGCGTGTGCGTCGCGTCGTTCTCGGCGGCGCGACGGCGAGCGACGGTCGCGCGGCTGAGCCGACCCGTCGCGACGTCGGCGGCGACGGGCGAGGTCGCGCGCTTCCTCGCCGCGCACCGCGCGCACCTGCCCCGCCTCGCGGCACGCGCCCTGCGCGAGGTGGACGCGCTGCAGGTGCCGGCCGCGCAGGGCCGGCTGCGGGTCGTCGACGCGGGCACGGTCGCCGCCGCGCACGCCGCGGGCCGCGGCGTGCACGTGTGGACCGTGAACGACCCCGCCGAGATGCACCGGCTGCTCGACCTGGGCGTCGACGGGATCGTCACCGACCGCGCGGACCTGCTGCGCGACGTGCTGCGCGCGCGGGGCACCTGGGTCTGAGCGGACGGTCCCGCGCGGCGAGCCCCGCCGACCCGGACCTGTGGACGGGCGCGTCGGCGTCGGCGGCGTGGGCTAGCGTGCAGCGCGTGACGGCGGGGTTCGACGGGGCGGGCGCGCGGGGCCGGCTGCGCGTGCACACCTCGCCGCGTGCCGACGTGCTGGTCGACGCGCTCGCCGACGTCCTGGCCGACGTGCCGCCCGGCACCGACCCGTTCGCGCGCGAGGTCGTCGCGGTGCCGACCCGGGGCGTCGAGCGGTGGGTCGCCCAGCGGCTGTCGCACCGCCTGGGCGCGGGCCCTGACGGCGAGGCCGGCGTGTGCGCGCGGATCGACTTCGACCCGCCCGCGCGGCTCGTGCGCGACGCGGTCGCCGCGGCCACGGGCACCGCGCGCGACGACGACCCGTGGGAGCCCGAGCGGCTCGTGTGGCACGTGCTGCGCGCGGTCGACGCGGCCGTCGCGGCGGGCGAGGAATGGGCGCACCCGCTGGCCCGCCACGTCACCGACGAGCCGGGCGCGCGCGACGCCGTGCGGCGGGGCCGCCGGGTGCGGCTCGCGCAGCGTCTCGCGGGCGCGTTCACGGCGTACGCCGCGCAGCGCCCGTCGCTCGTGACGGCGTGGGCGGCGGGCGACGACGAGGACGGTGCGGGCGCGCCGCTGCCTGCCGACCTGGCGTGGCAGGCGCCGCTGTGGCGCGCGGTGCGCGCCGAGCTGGGCGTGGCGAGCCCGGCCGAACGGCTCGCGGACGCCGTGCGCGCGCTGACCGCCGACCCCGACGTCGTGGACCTGCCCCGGCGGCTGTCGGTGCTCGGGCCGACGCGGCTGTCGCGCGCGCACGTCGACGTGCTCGCGGCGCTCGCGGTGCACCGCGACGTGCACGTGTGGCTGCCGCACCCGTCGGACGCGCTGTGGCGCCGCGCGGCCCGCGGGGTCGAGCCCGCCGCACCCGCGGCGCCCGCGCCGCGGCGCCGCGACGTGCCCGCTGTCGCGGTGCACCCGCTGCTCGCGTCGACCGCGCGCGACGCGACCGAGCTCGGCGCGCGCCTGACCGCCGCGGGCGCCGACGTGACGCACCACGCCGCGCCCGCTCCCCCGCCGACCGTGCTCGGCGCGGTGCAGGCCGCGCTGCGCGCCGACGAGCGGCCGGCCGTGCCCGCCGCCGTGGCGCCGGGCGACCGGAGCGTGCAGGTGCACGCGTGCCACGGGCGCGGACGGCAGGTCGAGGTGCTGCGCGAGGTCGTGCTCGGGCTGCTCGCGGACGACCCGACGCTGCAGCCGCGCGACGTCGTCGTGCTGTGCCCCGACGTCGAGGCGTTCGCCCCGCTGGTCGCGGCCGCGTTCGGCACCGCGGCGGGCGTCGACGCCCCGGACGTCGGCGGCGCGGACCACGGCACCCACCCGGGCCGCACGCTGCGCGTCCGGCTCGCCGACCGCGCGCCCGCGCGCACCAACCCGCTGCTGCGCGTGCTGTCCGACCTGCTCGCGCTCGCGGGCTCGCGCGTCACGGCCTCCGCGGTGGTCGACCTCGCGGGCCTGCCCGCGGTGCGGCGACGGTTCGGGTTCGACGACGCCGCCGTCGAGCGGCTGCGCGCGTGGGCGCTCGAGTCCGGCGCCCGGTGGGGCGAGGACCAGGCGCGGCGCGCGCGGTACGGGTTGGGCGCGGTCGCGCAGGGCACGTGGCGCACCGCGACCGACCGGCTCCTGCTGGGGGTCGCGATGGCCGAGGAGGACCACCGCTTCGTCGGGTCGGCGCTGCCGCTCGACGACGTCGACTCGACCGACGTCGACCTCGCGGGCCGGTTCGCCGAGCTCGTCGACCGGGTCACCGGCCTGCTGGCCGGGCTCGACGGCGAGCGGCCCGCGAGCGCGTGGCTCGCGACGCTCGAGCGCGCGCTCGTGCTGCTGACCGCCGCCGACCCCGACGACGCGTGGCAGGAGGTCGGCGCGCGGGCCGTGCTCGGCGACGTGCGCGCGTCGGCCGCGGGCACCGACGTGCCGCTGCGGCTCGCCGACGTCGTCGCGCTGCTCGAGCCGCGCCTCGCGGGCCGGCCCACGCGCGCCGGGTTCCGCACGGGTGCGCTCACGGTGTGCTCGCTCGAGCCGATGCGCGCCGTGCCGCACCGCGTGGTGTGCCTGCTGGGTCTCGACGACGGGGCGTTCCCGCGGGCGGGCACGCCCGACGGCGACGACGTGCTCGCGCGCGACCCGCTGGTCGGCGAGCGCGACCGCCGCACCGAGGACCGGCAGCTGTTCCTCGACGCGGTGACGGCCGCGGGCGAGCACCTCGTGGTCGTGCACAGCGGGGCCGACGAGCGCACCGGGGCGCCGCGCCCGCCGGCGGTGCCCGTGGGCGAGCTGCTCGACGCGGTCGACGAGGCGGTCGACCTGCCCCGCGGGGCGCGGGCCGCGCTCGTCGTGCACCACCCGCTGCAGACCGTCGACGAGCGCAGCTTCACGCCCGGCGCGCTGGGCCGCCCGGGGCCGTTCAGCTTCGACGACGTCGACCGGCGCGCGGCGCTCGTCGCGCGCGGGCCGCGGCACGTGCGCCCGCCGCTGCTGACCGCACCGCTGCCGCCGCTCGACCAGCCCGTGGTCGAGCTCGACGACCTGGCTGCGGTGCTCGAGCACCCCGTCAAGGCGTTCGTGCGCCGCCGCCTGGGCGTCGTGGTCCCGGGCGAGGCCGACGACCTCGACGACCGGCTGCCGCTCACGCTGGGCCCGCTCGACGAGTGGGCGACGGGCGACCGGCTGCTCACGGCGGTGCTCGACGGCGTGGACCTCGCGCGCGCGGCCGCGGCCGAGCGTCGGCGCGGCCGCGTGCCGCCGGGCCAGCTGGGCGGTGCCGTGCTGCAGGACGTCGCGACGCGCGCGGGCGTGGTCGCGGAGGCCGTGGTGCCGCTGCTGGGCGCCCCGGCGACGGCGGTCGACGTGACCGTCCCGCTGCCGGGCGGCCGCACCCTCACGGGCACGGTGCCGGGGCTGCGCGGCGACGTCCTGGTGCGCGCGGTGTACTCGCGGCTCGGCGCGAAGCACCGGCTGCGCGCGTGGCTGCACCTGCTGGCCCTCGTGGCGTCGCCCGGCGCCCCGCCCGTGCGGGGTGCCGCGACCGTGGGCCGGGGCCCGGGCCGCCGCCCGTCGGCCGCGACGTCGTGGCTGCGCGCACCCGGCCCGGACGACGCACGACGCGTGCTGGGCGACCTGCTCGCGCTGCACGACCGCGCGCTGCGCGCGCCGCTGCCGCTGCCCGTGGCCGCCGGCGGCACGTACGCGCAGCGCCGCCACGGGCACGACGACCCTGCGGGTGCGCTCGCGGACGCCGAGCACACCCTGCGTGCGCGGTTCGAGCACACCGACGAGCACCACGTGCTCGCGTGGGGCGACGGGTTCACGCTGCTGCAGGTCGCGGGCGACCCGACGCCCGCGGACCGCGCCGCGTGGCCCGACGAGCCGACGCTGCTGGGTGCGCTCGCGCGCACGGCGTGGGACGCGCTGCTCGAGCACGAGGGGCAGGTGCCGTGGTGAGCGCACCCGTGTTCGACGTCTGCGGGCCGCTGCCCACGGGGACGACCGTGCTCGAGGCCAGCGCCGGCACGGGCAAGACGTTCACGATCGCGGCGCTCGCCGCGCGGTACGTCGCCGAGGGCCACGCGCGGCTGCCCGAGCTGCTGCTCGTGACGTTCGGCCGCATGGCGACGGGCGAGCTGCGCGAACGCGTGCGCGCCCGGCTGGTCGCGACCGAGCGCGCGCTGCGCGACCCGGGCGCGCGGACCAGCGACGACCCCGTGGTCCGGCACCTCGCGGCGGTCGACGACGCCGAGCTGCACCGGCGCCGCGCGCGGCTCACCGTCGCGCTGTCCGAGGTCGACGCCGCGACGATCACCACCACGCACGGGTTCTGCCAGCAGATGCTGCGCACGCTCGGCACGACCGCGGGCGGCGGGGTCGTCGAGCCCGGTGCGACGCTGCTGCCGGACGTCGCGGACCTCGAGGCCGAGGTGGTCGACGACCTGTACCTCGCGGCGTACGCGGGCACCGACGCCCCGGTGCTCGACGTCGACGACGCGCGGGCCGTCGCGCGCGCCGCCGTGAGCGACCACGCGGCGGTGCTGGCCCCCGACGAGGCACCGCCCGGGACCCCGCCCGACCACCGCGTGCGGCTCGCGCGCGCCGTGCGCCGGGAGATGGTGCGGCGCCGCCGCGCCGCGCACGTCGTCGACTACGACGACCTGCTGACGCTGCTGCTCGCGGCGCTCACCGACCCGGTGACGGGCCCGCCGGCCGCGCAGCGCGTGCGCGCGCGGTTCCGGGTCGTCATGGTCGACGAGTTCCAGGACACCGACCAGGTGCAGTGGCAGATCCTGCGCACCGCGTTCCACGGCCACCGCACGCTCGTGCTGGTGGGCGACCCCAAGCAGGCGATCTACGCGTTCCGCGGCGCCGACGTGCACACCTACCTCGAGGCGCGCGACGTCGCGACGACCGCGACGCTCCACCGCAGCTGGCGCACCGACGCCCCGGTGCTCGCGGGGCTCGGTCACCTGCTCGGGGGCGCGGCGCTGGGCGACCCCCGCATCGTCGTGCACCCCGTCGAGGCCGAGCACGCCGGCCACGGGCTCGACGGCGGCGCACCGGTCGTGCTGCGCCGCGTGACGCGGCGCGCGGTCGGCGCGGTGGGCGCCGTGCCGCCCGTCGCGGCGGTGCGCGCGCTGGTGGCGCGGGACGTGGCCGCGCAGACCGTCCGGACGCTGACCACGGCCCGCCTGCGCGACGGCGACGGCTGGCGCGCGGTGCTGCCGGGCGACGTCGCGGTGCTCGCGCGCCGCAACGCCGACGCGCTCGCGGTGCGCGACGCGCTCGCCGACGTCGGCGTCCCCGCGGTCGTCTCGGGCCTGTCGAGCGTCTTCACGACGCCCGCCGCGCGCGACTGGCTCGTGCTGCTCAGCGCGCTCGCGGCGACCGGCGACCCCGCGCGCGTCGCGGCGGCCGCGCTGACCCCGTTCGTCGGGTGGGACGGGGCGACGCTCGCGGTGGCCGACGACGCCGCGCGCGAGGACCTCGCGGACCGGCTGCGCGCGTGGTCGCACGTGCTGGCCGCGCAGGGCGTGGCGGCGCTACTGCAGGCCACGGCCGCCGCGGGCCTGCACGAGCGGCTCGCGGCGCGCGTCGACGGCGAGCGCACGCTGACGGACGTGCGCCACGTCGGCGAGGTGCTGCACGCGGCGGCGCGCGAGCACGGCCTCGGGGCCGCGGCCCTCACCGAGTGGCTGCGCAGCCGGATCGACGAGGCGGGCGGCGACTACGCCGAGGAGCGCAGCCGACGCCTGGAGACCGACGCCGCCGCGGTCCAGGTCGTCACGGTGCACGCCGCCAAGGGGCTGGAGTTCCCGGTCGTGCTGGTGCCGTACGCGTGGGACCGGTGGGTCGACACGACGCCCGCGGTGCTGCGGTACCACGACGACGACGGCACGCGCCGGCTGCACGTCGGCGGGCGCGGCAGCCCGGGCTACGAGGACGCCCGCGAGCGCGACCAGGCGGAGCAGGCGGGTGAGGAGCTGCGGCTCGCGTACGTCGCGCTGACGCGCGCGGCGCACCAGGTGGTCGCGTGGTGGGCGCCGAGCAAGAACTCCGCGACCGGCGCGCTGTCGTGCCTCGTGCTGGGCGCGCGCGACGCCGAGGGCCGCCCGCCGGCCGCGGTACCGGTGCCGCGCGACGACCATGCCGCGGCGGCCTTCGACGCGCTCGCGGCGGGCTCGGGCGGGACGGTCGTTCACGAGGTGGTCGACGGGCCCGCGCCGGTCGTGCGGTGGCAGCCCGCCCCGGCCCCGGCCGTGCCGCTCGAGGTCGCCGCCTGGCGTCGCACCGTCGACGCCGCGTGGCGGCGCACCTCGTACTCGGGTCTCACGGCGGCCGCGCACGACGCGGCCCCGCACCGGGCGGGCGTCGCCGACGAGCCCGAGGACCCGGGCGTGCAGGACGAGGCGGACGGTCCGGTGGGGACCGGCTCCCCCGCCGACGCCGACGGTGCGCTGCGTGACGTGCCGTCGCCGCTGGCCGACCTGCCGGGCGGGACGGCGTTCGGCACGCTCGTGCACCACGTGCTGGAGCACGTCGACACCGCTGCTCCCGACCTGGCCGCCGAGGTGCAGGCCCGCTGCGCCGAGGCCGCGGGTGCCGGTGCGGCGCTCGGCCTCGAGCCCGACGCGCTGGCCGCCGCGCTGCTGCCGTCGCTGCGGACGCCCTGCGGCCCCCTGCTGGGCGGGCGCGCGCTGGCGGACGTCGCACCGGGCGACCGGCTCGCCGAGCTCGACCTGGAGCTGCCGCTCGCGGGCGGCGACCTGGCCGCGCGGCGTGCCGCGACGCTCGACGACGTCGCGCACCTGCTGCGCACGCACCTGGCGGGCGACGACCCGTACCGCGCCTACGCCGACCGGCTCGCGGCGCTGCACGCCGACGAGCGCACGCGGCCCGGCGCGCTGCGCGGGTACCTGACCGGCAGCATCGACGCGGTGCTGCGCGCCGAGGTCGACGGCACCACCCGGTACGTCGTCGTCGACTACAAGACCAACCGGCTCGCCCCGCCCGACGAGCCGCTGACCGCGTGGCACTACCGCCCGGCCGCGCTGCACGCCGCGATGCTCGACGCGCACTACCCGCTGCAGGCCCTGCTGTACCAGGTGGGGCTGCACCGGTTCCTGCGGTGGCGGCTGCCCGGGTACGACCCCGAGCGGCACCTCGGCGGTGCGGCGTACCTGTTCGTGCGCGGCATGGCGGGGCCGGGCACGCCCGTGGTGGACGGGTCGCCGTGCGGCGTGGCGTCGTGGCGTCCGCCCGCGGCGCTGGTCGTCGCGGTGTCCGCGCTGCTCGACGGCGCACCGCCAGCGGGGGCGGCACGGTGACGGCGCGGCCGGGCGGCGGTGGGCTGCCTGGGCAGGGGGCGGGTGCGGCGGACGCGAGCGGGACCGGTGCGCCGACGGACGGCGCGGTGGTGAACGCGGCCACGGTGGACGGGACGGCGCCGGACCGCACGGCGCCCGGCGCGACGACCGCCGCGGTGGTCGCCCCCGCACCCGATCCTGGCGACCCCCGGCGGCCGTGGCGCGCGGGCCCGCTGCTCGCGACGTTCGCCGCGGCGGGCGTGCTGACGTCGGCCGACGTGCGGGTCGCTGAGCGGCTCGGCGCGCTGACCGGCGAGGACGACGCGACCGTGCTGCTCGCCGCGGCCCTCGCGGTCCGCGCGGTGCGGGCGGGATCGGTGTGCGTCGACCTCGCCGACGCGCCGTCGCTCGTGGCCGAGGGCTCGCCCGACGCACCCGACGTGCCGCCGCCCGACGTGCCGCTGCCGTGGCCCGCGCATGACGCTTGGACGGCCGCGGTGCGGCGCAGCCCGCTGGTCGCCGACGGCCCCGACGGGCCCGCGGACCGGCCGGTGCGCTGGGTCGACGGCCGCGTCTACCTCGACCGGTACTGGCGCGACGAGCAGGTGGTGCGCCGCGAGGTGGACGCCCGACTGGGCGGCGTGCTGCCCGTCGACGACGCCGCGCTGCGGGCCGCCGTGGCCGCGCGGTTCCCCGGCCCCCGGGACGCGCGCCAGCGGGTCGCGGCCGCGACGGCGGCGCTGTCCCGGCTCACGGTGCTCACGGGCGGTCCCGGCACGGGCAAGACGACGACGGTCGCGCGCCTGGTCGCGGTGCTGCGCGACGTGCACGGCCCCGGGCTGCGGGTCGCGCTCGCGGCGCCGACGGGGCGCGCGGCGGCCCGGCTGCAGGAGGCCGTGACGGCCGAGCTGGACCGGCTCGCGCGCGAGGACGACGTGCGCGGCGGCGCGCAGGTGGACGAGGTCGCGGCGCCCGTCGCCGCGGCGACCGCGCGGCTCACCGCCTCGACCGTGCACCGTCTGCTGGGCTGGCGGCCGTCGAGCACGCGGTTCGCGCACGACCGCACGCACCGGCTCCCGCACGACCTGGTCGTGCTCGACGAGGCGTCGATGGTGTCGCTGCCGCTGCTGGCGCGCGTGCTCGACGCGCTGCGCCCCGACGCGCGGCTCGTGCTCGTCGGCGACCCCGACCAGCTCGCGTCGGTCGAGGTCGGCGCCGTGCTCGGCGACCTCGTGGCGCGGCCGGCGCCGCCCGGTCCGCTGCCCGCGCGGCTCGCGACGCTCCTGCCGGACGACGTCCCGACCGCACCGCCACCGGGTCGGGCCGCCGGGTCGCCGGACCCCTCGGACCTCCCCGAGCCGCAGGTCGACCACGCGCGCGACGCGGCGGCGCTGCACGCGGGCGTCGTGCGGCTCGTCGTGCCGCACCGGTTCGGCCACGACCTGGGCGTCCTGGCCGACGCGGTGCGCCGCGGCGACGCGGACGCGGCGCTCGCGCTGCTGCGCACGCCCGGCGCGCACTGGTCGCTCGTCGAGCCCGCGGGCGACGTGCCGACCGACGCCGAGGTCGCGGCCGTGCGCGACGCCGTCGCGACCACGGGGGCGCGCGTCGTCGCGGCCGCGCGGGCCGGGGACGCGGCGGGCGCGCTCGCGGCGCTCGGCGAGCACCGCCTGCTGCTCGCGCACCGGCGCGGGCCCGCGGGCGTCGCGCGCTGGGCGGCGCTCGCGCAGCGGTGGGTCGAGGACGCGACGCACGACCCGGCCCCGGGCGCGTGGCCCGCGGGGCGGCCGCTGCTCGTCACGACCAACGACCGCACGACGGGCCTGTCGAACGGCGACACGGGCGTCGTGGTGGCCGCCGGGCACGGCGGGGTCGTCGCGGCGTTCGGCGACCCGGCCACGCCGCGGCTGGTGCGCCCGCACCGGCTGCCCGCGGTCGAGACCGTGCACGCGATGACGGTGCACCGCGCGCAGGGCAGCCAGCTCACGTCGGTCACGGTGGTGCTGCCCCCTGCGTCGTCACCGCTGCTGACGCGCGAGCTGCTCTACACGGCGATCACGCGCGCGCGGGAGCACGTGCGGGTCGTCGGGTCGGGCGACGCCGTGCGCGCGGCCGTCGAGCGGCCCGTGCGCCGTGCGAGCGGGCTGCGGTTCGACCGCTGACGCGCGGCGGCCGCGGGGACGCCCGGTCCGCCGCGCGAGGACGCCGTCCGAGGCCCCCGGTCAGCCGAGGATCGAGCGCGTCACCGCGACCTGCTCGGTGAGCACCGCGCCGATGACCTGCTGCGTGCCGTTGATCTCCTCGACGATGCTGCGGATCCCCGCGAGCGCGGTGACGGTCGCGGCGACCTGGCGCTGGATCTCGGCGACCCGGCTGCCGACCTCGGTGGTCGCGCGCGCCGTCTGGTCGGCGAGCTCCTTGACCTCGTTGGCGACGACCGCGAACCCGCGCCCGGCGTCGCCCGCGCGCGCGGCCTCGATGGACGCGTTGAGCGCGAGCAGGTTGGTCTGCGCGGCGACCGTGCCGATGGTCCGCACGACCTGCCCGATCTCCTCGCTGGACCGGCCGAGCCCGGCGACGTCGTCGTCCGCGGCCTGCACGAGGCGCTGCCCCTCGCCCGCGACCGTGGTCGCGGCCAGGACGTTGCGCTCGACCTCCTCGATCGACGCGACGAGCTCGCGCCCCGCGGTCTGCAGCTGCTCGGCAGCGGTGAAGCGCGTGAGCGCCTGGCCGATGAGGTAGGCGGTGTCCTGCAGGGCGGCCCGCCGGCTGGGCGTGAGGTCGACGCGCTCGAGGACGAAGAAGTCCATGGTGCCGAGCACCTGGCCGTCGACCACTATCGGCAGGCACACGCCGGACTGCACGCCGGCGGCGCGCGCGACGGGCGCGCGGACGCAGTCGGCGACCTCGGCGAGGTCGGGGACGAACACGAGGTCGCGGGACCGCCAGGCGCGGCCCGCGAGCCCGACGCCCTCGGCGAACGTGGCCTCGCGCGTGACGCGCCGGAACTCGGCCCCCGCGTCGCCGGACTCCTGCACGAACCGCAGCACGCGGTCCTTCTCGTCGACGGCCCAGTACGAGCCGTAGGCCCAGCCGAAGCCGGTGCGGATCGTGTCGAGCGCGCCCGCGAGCGCGTCCTGGGCGGTCGAGGCGCCCGAGACGGCGTGCAGCACGGCGGTGCTGGCGTTCGTGTCGGCCTCGGCCTCGGTCTGCCGGCGCGCCACGACGACGCGCTCGAGTGCCTGCGACGCGACGACCGCGACGGCCTCGAGGACGGCGCGCCGCTCGGCGGTGAGCTCGAGCACCTCGGTCGAGAAGAAGTCCATGGTGCCGATGACCTCGCCCTCGGCGAGCAGCGGCACGCACACGGCCGACCGGACGCCCGCGGCCCGCGCGACGGGTGCGCGCACGCAGTCGGTGAGCTCGGCGAGGTCGTCGACGGCGACGAGCCGGCGCTCGCGCCACGCGCGCCCGGCGAGCCCGACGCCCTCGGGGAACGTGGCCGTGCGCGTGACGCGGCGGAACTCCTCCCCGGCGTCGCCGGACTCGGCGACGAACCGCAGGGCCCTCACCTCGGCGTCGACTGTCCACGCCGACGCGTACGCCCAGCCGAGCTGCTCGCGCACGACGGTGACGGCGGCGGTGAGGCCCGCGGTCACGTCGCGGACGCCCGCGAGCGCGTCGACCAGCCGCGTGATCGCGCGGACGTCGGCGCGGGCGGCCTCGGCCTCGGCGGCGAGCCGGGCGGTGTGCGATCGGGTGGCGGAGCGGATCATGGCGAGTCCTTCGGGCGTCGGCCGGGGCTGGGCGACGCCGGGCTGAGGCGACCCGCGCGCGCCCGGTCGGGTGCTCGTGCGCGCTGGTGGCGGGTGCGCCACGGGTGGGGCGCCCGGTCAGGATGCGCTGTGCACACCGGGTCGGCCTTCCCACGCACGTCCCGGCCCGGAGTTTCCACCGCTCGGCCGAACGCCGGGAGGTGCGCGACCGGGCGGAACCACCGCAAGCCGGCCGCGCCGCACACGGACGGGTCACACGGGTCACGCGGGGCGAGACGTCTCAGGCCGCGCGGGGTCTCACCCGCCGGTACCGCACGTGACCCGGGCGTCGCGTCCCGGCCGCGGTGCCCGCCGCCGCGAGCGCACGCACCGCACCGGGCCCGAGGGGCGCCAAGGCGGCCGCGCGCCCCGGCAGGGGGCGTGCGACGCCGACCAGCAGGGACACCCGGGTCGCGCCGGCGCGCAGCACCACACGCGCGTACTCGGTCCCCGTCCGCCAGACGAGGTCGTCGACCTCGTCCCACGCGACCCGCAGCGTCCGGTCGCCGATCGCGACCACCAGCGCGTCCTCGCCGGCCGTGGCGGTGCACGGCACCGTGCGCCACCGGAACGGCAGCGTCACGGCGGCGACGAGGGGCAGGCAGAGCAGCAGCGCGCCGGCGACGACCACGAGGCGCCCCGCGGCGGAGTCGCGCCCGGCGAGGAGCACGGCCGCGGCGGTCAGCACCGCACCGCCGGCGAGGACGGCAGCGGCGACCGCGAGCGCGAGCGTGCGTAGGCGCGCCGGCACGGCGGCGAAGCGCAGGACGTCACCGGCCGGCGTCGGCTCCCAGCCGGTTGTCGGCACGGGGCGCTCCTCTCGTCGTCAGGTCGTGGTCGAGCGCGCAGCCTACGGTCGCGCCGTCCGGCACGGGCGGCGCACGTCGGCGACGTCGGAATTCTCAACTACGGTGTCTCGTTGAGAACGGTTCCGGGCGGCGGCAGGGTCCGGGCCACGATCGGGAGGTGCACGGATGATCGGCCAGCGGGTCACGCGCCAGCGCGTGGCGATCTCGGAGCTGCTCGAGGACGTCGAGGAGTTCCGCAGCGCGCAGCAGATCCACCAGCTGCTGCAGCAGCGCGGTCACGAGATCGGCCTGGCCACCGTGTACCGGACGCTCAACGCGATGGCCGAGCAGGGTGCGCTCGAGGTCATGCTGCAGCCCAACGGCGAGCACACCTACCTGCGGTGCGAGCCGCGCAGCGAGCACCACCACCACCTCGTGTGCCGGGTCTGCGGGCGCACGGTCGACGTCGCGGCGCCCGAGCTCGAGCAGCTCGTCGAGGCGCTCGCCTCGACGCACGACTTCACGGACGTCGAGCACTCGATCGACTTCCTCGGCACGTGCCGGGAGTGCGCGGCGGTCTGAGCCGCCGGCGACGCGCCGTCGCTCACCCGGCCGCGACCGCCTCGAGCACCGCGCGGAACGCCTCGACCGCGGGGGCCCCGGCCGCCGCGTCGCGACGCGACGTGAACACCGTGCGGTGCGGGTCGCCCGGCAGCGGCACGAGCCGGCACGTCGTCGTCCGCTCGCGCCACACCAGCCCCGGCAGGATCGCGACGGCGTTGCCGGACTCGACGAGCCGGATCTGCGCCTGCAGGTCGGCGGTCTCGTACCGCACGTCGGGCTCGAACCCGGCCGCGCGGCACGTCTCCTCGGCGAAGTGCCGCGACGCGGTGCCGCGCGGCTCCATGACCCACGGCACGCGCGCGGCGTCGGCGAGGTCGCGGACGCGCTCGCGCGTGACGCCGACGGGTGGCAGCGCGAGCCGCAGCGGGTCGGTGACGAGGTCGCGGCGGTCCAGGCCCGGCAGCCACGGCGCGGCGTGCGCGGGGTACTGCTCGGCGACGACGAGGTCGAAGTCGCGCGCCCACGTGTCGTGCAGCGCCTGCGCGGGCTCGCGCTGCACCATCTCGACCCGCACCTGCGGGTGCTCGTCCGCCGCGCGGCGCAGCGCGGCGGGCATGAGCGCGAGGGCGGCGGACTGGAACACCGCGACGCGCACGGTGCCGCGCACCTCGGTGAGCGACGCCGCGAGCGCGGCCTCGGTGCGCTCGACGGTGTCGAGCAGGGCCTCGGCGGCCTCGACGAGCACGAGCGCCTGCGGGGTCAGCCGCACGCCCCGGCCGACCTTGCGCAGCAGGGGCACGCCGGCCTCACGCTCGAGCTGCGTGAGCTGTTGCGACACGGCGGACGGGCTGTAGCTGAGCGCCTGCGCGGCGGCCGCCAGCGTGCCGCGCACGGCGACCTCGCGCAGGATGACGAGACGGCGCAGGTCCAGCACGGCGGCCTCCGGCGGTGACGCGGCCCGGCGCGGGACGCCCGGGCACCGTTCAGCAGATCTGACGAGTATCGGTGAGAAACGGTCGCTTCCCCTGACGACTCACCGCTCCCGATACTGACGCCACACCCGGCCGGGCACCGGCGGGACGACGCAGCGGCAGCGAGGACACGATGACCGGCACGGCGACCCACCCCGACGGCACGACCGACCGCGACCCGGCCGCCGACCACGCCGACGAGGTCGTCGCGCTCGTGCGGCGCTGGCTGCGCGAGGCCGCGCGGCACCCCGTCGACCCCGCCGCGGCGCACCTCGCGGCGCTGCTGCGCGAGCCCGACGGCCTGGCGTTCGCGGTCGGCTTCGTCGACGGCGTCGTGCGGCCCGAGGACACGCGCGTCGCGGCGCGGCGGCTGCGCGAGCTGGCCGCGCGCCCGCCGCGGTTCCTCGCGCCGCACCTGCGCGCCGCGGTCCGGCTCGGCGGCGCGCTCGCCCCCGCGCTGCCGGACGTCGTCGTGCCCGTCGCGCGACGCGTGCTGCGTCACCTGGTCGGCCACCTCGTGGTCGACGCGACCGACCGGCGCCTGGGCCCGGCCGTCGCGCGGCTGCGCCGTGACGGCGTGCGCCTCAACGTCAACCTGCTGGGCGAGGCCGTGCTCGGGCGCCGCGAGGCCGAGCGTCGCCTCGCGGGCACCCGGCGGCTGCTCGCGCGCGACGACGTCGACTACGTGTCCGTCAAGGTGTCGTCGGTCGTCGCGCCGCACGCGCCGTGGGCGTTCGACGCGGCCGTCGAGGACGTGGTCGCCCACCTGACGCCGCTGTTCGAGCAGGCCGCGTCGGCTCCGACGCCCCGGTTCGTCAACCTCGACATGGAGGAGTACAAGGACCTCGACCTCACGGTCGAGGTGTTCACGCGCCTGCTCGACCGCCCGTCGCTGCGCACGCTCGAGGCGGGGATCGTGCTGCAGGCGTACCTGCCGGACGCGCTGCCGGCGATGCAGCGGCTGCAGGACTGGGCCGCACGGCGCCGGGCCGCGGGCGGCGCCGGCATCAAGGTGCGGCTCGTCAAGGGCGCGAACCTGCCGATGGAGCGCGTCGAGGCCGAGGTGCACGGCTGGCCGCTGGCCACGTGGGGCAGCAAGCAGGAGACCGACGCGCACTACAAGCGCGTGCTCGACTGGGCGCTGACGCCCGAGCGGATCGCGAACGTCCGGCTGGGGGTCGCGGGCCACAACCTGTTCGACGTCGCGCACGCGTGGCTGCTCGCGGGCGAGCGCGGCGTGCGGCACGGCGTCGAGGTCGAGATGCTGCTGGGCATGGCGCCCGGCCAGGCCGAGGCCGTGCGCCGCGACGTCGGCGGGCTGCTGCTCTACACCCCGGTGGTCGCACCCCGGGAGTTCGACGTCGCGATCGCGTACCTCGTGCGGCGCCTCGAGGAGGGCGCGTCGGGCGAGAACTTCATGTCCGCGGTGTTCGACCTCGCCGACGACGACGCGCTGTTCGAGCGCGAGCGCGAGCGGTTCCTCGCGGCGCTGCGCGACGTCGACGCGCCCGCGCCCGAGCGCCACCGGGTCCCCGACCGGCACGCCGCGGTGCCGCCGTCGGCGCCCGGCGCGTTCACGAACACGCCCGACACGGACCCCGCGGTGCGCGAGCACCGCGCGTGGGTGCGCGACGTGCTCGCGCGCGTCCCCGGATCGACGCTCGGTGCCGCGGGGGCCGACGCGGCACGCGTCGACGACGCCGGCGTGCTCGACGCGCTGGTCCGTGACGCGCGCCGGGCCGGCGAGGCGTGGGGCGCGCGCCCGGCGGCCGAGCGCGCGGCCGTGCTGGACCGCGCGGCGGACGCGCTCGAGGCGCACCGCGGGGCGCTGCTCGAGGTCATGGCGGCCGAGGCCGGCAAGACCGTCGACCAGGGCGACCCCGAGGTCTCCGAGGCGGTCGACTTCGCGCACTGGTACGCCGAGCTCGCGCGCGGCCTCGACCGTGTCGACGGCGCGACGTTCGTGCCGGCGGCGCTCACGCTGGTCACGCCGCCGTGGAACTTCCCGGTCGCGATCCCGGCGGGGTCGACGCTCGCAGCGCTCGCCGCGGGCTCGGCGGTGCTGCTCAAGCCCGCCGGGCCGGCCGAGCGCTGCGGCGCGGTGCTCGCCGAGGCCCTGTGGGACGCGGGCGCCCCGCGGGACGTGCTGCGGCTGGTGCAGGTCGACGAGGACGCCCTGGGCCGCGCGCTCGTCACACACCCTGCCGTCGACCGCGTGGTGCTCACGGGCGCGTACGGGACCGCCGAGCTGTTCCGCTCGTTCCGCCCCGACCTGCCGCTGCTGGCCGAGACGAGCGGCAAGAACGCGATCGTCGTGACGCCGTCGGCGGACCTCGACCTCGCGGTGCGTGACGTCGTGGCCTCGGCGTTCGGGCACGCGGGGCAGAAGTGCTCGGCGGCGTCGCTCGTGGTGCTGGTGGGGTCGGTCGCGACGTCGCGCCGGTTCCGCTCGCAGCTGCTCGACGCGGTGTCGTCGCTGGCCGTCGGGCTGCCGCAGGACGCGCGCACGCAGGTCGGCCCCCTGATCGAGCCGGCCGCGGGCAAGCTGCTCACGGGCCTGACGACGCTCGAGCCGGGCCAGGCGTGGGCGCTCGCGCCGCGTCGCCTCGACGACGCGGGGCGGCTGTGGTCCCCGGGCGTCGTGACCGGGGTCGCACGCGGGTCGCGCACGCACCGGACCGAGTACTTCGGGCCCGTGCTGGGCGTCATGACCGCGGCGACGCTCGACGAGGCGATCGACCTCGTGAACGACGTGGACTACGGGCTCACCTCGGGACTGCACAGCCTGGACCCGGCGGAGATCGGCACGTGGCTCGCGCGCGTGCAGGCGGGCAACCTGTACGTGAACCGCGGCACCACGGGCGCGATCGTGCGCCGCCAGCCGTTCGGCGGCTGGAAGCGTTCGGCCGTCGGCCCCGGCACGAAGGCGGGCGGGCCCAGCTACCTCGCGGGCCTGGGCTCGTGGGCGTCGGCACCCGCGGCGGCGGAGGCGACCGTCACGTCGCCCGCGGTGCGGCGCCTGCTCGCGGCGGCGCGCGCCGACCTGCCGGCGTCCGACGCCGAGCGCGTCGAGCGGGCCGCGCGCAGCGACGCCGCCGCGTGGGCCGAGCTGTTCGCCGCGCGCGACGTGAGCGGGCTGGTGGCCGAGCGCAACGTGCTGCGGCACCTGGCCGTGCCGTCGCCCGTGCTGGTGCGCCGGTCCGACGACGCGCCCGTCGCGGACGTCGTGCGCGTCGTGGCCGCGGCCGCGGAGGCCGGCGCACCGGTCGTGGTGTCGGTGCCCACGGCGCTGCCCGCGCGGCTCGCGGCCGCGGTCGCGGAGGTCGGCGCCGTGCACGTCGAGGACGACGCCGCGTGGACCGCCCGGGTCGCACGCCTCGACGGCGGTCGCGTGCGCCTGGTCGGCGGTGCGGCGGCGGACGTCGCGGCGGCCACGGGCGGGCGCCCGGACGTCGCGGTGTGGGACCACCCGGTGACCGAGGCGGGGCGCGTCGAGCTGCTGCCGTTCCTGCGCGAGCAGGCGGTGAGCGTCACCGCGCACCGGTTCGGCACGCCGCACCCGCTGACGGACGACGTGCTGCCGGTCGTGCGCTGACGGGCCCCTCCCCGGGGCCCCGGCGGCGTCCCGCGAGGCCTCAGTCGCGGCTGAGCGGCGGGTGCAGGGTCGTGACGTCGCCGCGCCGGTACAGCGCCGCGGGGCGGCCGCGTCCCTCGGCGCGCGTGCGGCCGGTGTCGACGAGCAGGCCGGGCACGCCGGTGACCTTGCGGTGGAAGTTGCGCGGGTCGAGGGGCCGGCCCCACACGGCCTCGTAGACGCGCCGCAGCTCGGCGACCGTGAACTCGTCGGCGCAGAACGCGGCGGCGAGCGGGCTGTACTCGAGCTTGGCGCGCGCCCGCTCGACGCCGTCGGCGAGCACGCGCGCGTGGTCGAACGCGAGCGGGCGCGCGAGCGCGTCGTCGACGCGGACCCACGCGGCGCCGGCGGCGTCGCTCCCGGCGCGCGGCTCGGGCAGGTCGGGCGCGAGCGCGAGGTAGGCGACGGACACGACGCGCATGCGCGGGTCCCGGTCGGGGTCTCCGTAGGACGCGAGCTGCTCGAGGTGCCCGGGGACGTCGCGCACACCGGTCTCCTCGGCGAGCTCGCGCGCGGCGGCGGCGTCGAGGCCCTCGTCGGGGCGCACGAAGCCGCCGGGCAGCGCCCACCGGCCGCGCCACGGGTCGGCGCCGCGCTCGACGAGCAGCACGTGCAGCGCGTCGTCGCGCAGCGTGAGGACGACGAGGTCGACGGTCACCGCGAACGGCGGGTAGTCGGCGGGGTCGTAGCGGGTCGCCATGCCGACACCTTATCTCGTCATGTTGACGAAAAACCACGGTCGTGTTTATCGTCAGGTTGACGACAACACGAGGAGGAGACATGGCGACCATCACGCGCTACCCCGGGGTCCGGCACCTGCGCTCGACCCCCACGACCCACGTGCTCCAGCTGCGCCGCGGACGCGTGCGACGCTCGGGCGTCGGGCTCGCGTTCTGGTTCCGGCCGCTCACCGCGGCGCTCTCGGAGGTCCCCGTCGACGACCGCGAGCTGCCGCTCGTCGCGCACGCCCGCACCGCCGACCTGCAGGACGTCACGGCGCAGGTCACCGTGAGCTACCGCTTCGAGGAGCCCGACCTCGTCGCGCAGCGCCTCGACTTCAGCATCGACCCCGCGACCGGCCGGTGGACCGGCAACCCGCTCGACCAGGTCGGGCGACTGCTGGGCGAGCTCGCCGCCGGGCACGTCATGGACGCGCTCGCCGGCGCGACCCTGCGCGAGGCCGTCACGTCGGGCGCCGGCCCGCTGGGACGCCGCGTCACCGCGGCCCTCGTCGCCGACGAGCGCGTCGCCGCGACCGGGCTGCGCGTGCTGGGCGCCCGCGTCGGGTCGGTGCGCGCCGACGCCGACCTCGAGCGTGCGCTGCAGACCCCGGCGCGCGAGACCGCGCAGGCCGAGGCCGACCGCTCGACGTACGAGCGGCGCGCGCTGGCCGTCGAGCGCGAGCGTGCCATCGCCGAGAACGAGCTGAGCAACCGCATCGAGCTCGCGAGCCGCGAGCAGCAGCTCGTCGCGCAGGAGGGCACCAACGCCCGGGCGCGCGCCGACGAGGCCGCCGCGGCCGGGCTCATCGAGGCCCGCGGCCGCGCCGAGCGCCGCCACCTGCAGGCCACGTCGGACGCCGAGGCCACGCGCCTGCAGGGCGAGGCGGACGGCGCCGCCGAGCGCGCCCGCATGGCCGCGCTGGCCGAGGTGCCGCAGGGCGTGCTGCTCGCGGCCGCGCTGCGCGAGCTCGCGACGCACCTGCCGGAGATCGGGCAGGTCACCGTTACGCCCGACCTGCTCACGGGCGCCCTGGCGGCGCTCACGACCCGGCGGGGCGAGTGACGTGACGCTCGCACCGCGCGCGGTGGTCGTGCACCGCCGCTCGGAGCTCGACGAGCTCGTCGACCGGCACGGCACGCGCGGCCAGGTCGAGTTCTTCCTGCGCACGCGCGGGCGGGACCTGGCCGACGTGCAGGCGCGGCACGACGCGCTCGCCGACGCGCTGCGCACCGTGCGCGCGGCCGTCCCCGCGGACTGGCGGCGCGGGGACGTCGAGCGGGGCGACCTGCACCGGTTCGCGTTCGACCCCGACGACGTGTGCCTCGTGGTGGGACCCGACGGCCTGGTCGCCAACACCGCGAAGTACCTGCGCGACCAGCCGGTCGTGGGCGTCGACCCCGAGCCGGGGCGCAACGCGGGCGTGCTCGTGCGGCACCGCGCCGACCGGGTCGCGCACGTGCTGGGCGACGTCGTGCGCGGCACGGCCGTCGTCGAGGGGCGTGCGCTCGTGCGCGCGACCCTCGACGACGGCTCGGCGCTCGACGCGCTCAACGACGTCTACGTCGGGCACGTCGGCCACCAGTCGGCGCGCTACCGGCTCGCCGCGCCCGAGGGCGTCGAGCGGCAGTCGTCGTCGGGCGTCGTCGTGACCACCGGCACCGGCGCGACGGGCTGGGCGACGTCGCTCGCGCGCGGCCGCACGGACGCTCCCCCGCTGCCCGGGCCCGGCGACGACGCGCTCGCGTGGTTCGTGCGCGAGGCGTGGCCGTCGCCGGCGACCGGCGCCGACCGCACGGCGGGCCTGCTGGCCGCGCGGCAGGAGCTCGCGCTCGTCGTCGAGTCCGACGCGCTCGTGGTGTTCGGCGACGGGCTCGAGGCCGACCGGCTCACCGCGACGTGGGGCCAGACCGTGCGCGTGGGCGTGTCCGACCGGCGGCTGCGGCTCGTCGCCCCGTGACGGCGCAGTGACCGCGCAACGACCACGCAACGACCACGCAGCGACCGCGCCGTCCGGCGCCTGCCGGGGCACGGCGGGCGCGCGCGGGTCAGCCCTGGTCGGCGTCGTCGCGCGCGACGAGGTACACGCGGCCCGACGCGTCGACGACGCGCTCGAACCCGCCGCGCAGCTCGCCCTCGCGCGCCCGCTCGTCCTCGGTCACCTCGCGGCCGGCCCGCCGCGGGTCGGTGACCTGCGCGGGGCCGAGCAGGTAGCGCGCGAGCCAGGCGGTCGCGTCGAACCGGGCCTTGCGCTGCGTCATGGCCGACTCCGTTCGTGCACTCATGGTCAGTGCACTCACTATCGCATGCCTAGGATGGGGCGCGTGACCACGCCCGCGCCCGCCGACCCGCTCGCGGTCGAGGCGCAGGTCTGCCTCGCGCTGTCGGCCGCCGCACGCAGCCTCGTCGGCTTCTACCGGCCGGTGCTCGAGCCGCTGGGCCTGACGCACCCCCAGTACCTCGCGATGCTCGCGCTCTGGCAGCACGCGCCGCTGTCCCTGCGCGACCTCGCCGACCACCTGCACCTCGAGCCCGCGACCACGTCCCCGCTGGTCCGCCGCCTCGAGGCGCTCGGCCTCGTGACGCGCACGCGCGCCGAGGACGACGAGCGCGCGCTGCGCATCGACCTCACCGACGCCGGCCGGGACCTGCGCGCCCGCGCCGAGCAGGTGCCCGCGACGATGGTCGAGCGGCTCGGCCTCACGGTCGAGCAGATCGACGAGGTGCGCCGCGCGTCGCAGCTCGTGATCGACGCCTGCGAGCGCGCGCGCGACTGACCTCGCCCACCCCCTGTCGGCGCACGCCCGATCGGGTGTTGCATGGCTCCCGTGACCCCGAGCGACGCACCGGGCACCGACCCGAGCGGCACCCCGGCCCTGACCCCCGGCTTCCACGGGCGCCCGCGCCCGTCGGGCGTCGCGCTGCCGCCGGGCCAGTACGAGGTCCACGACTTCCCGGTGCTGTCCGCCGGGCCGACGCCGAACGTCGACACCGCGCACTGGCAGCTCGAGGTGCGCACCGAGGACCACGCGACGTGGCGCTGGACGTGGGCCGAGCTCCTGGCGCTGCCGCAGGACGACGCGGTCGTCGACCTGCACTGCGTCACGCGGTGGTCGAAGTTCGGCACGCGCTGGCGCGGCGTGAGCCTCGACGTGCTGCTCGCGGACGTCCCGTCGGCCGCGCAGTACGCGCTGGTCGGCTGCTACGGCGGCTACACCACGAACCTGCCCGTGGCGGACCTGCTGGGCGGTCGCGCGTGGATCGCCCACACGTACGACGGGCGCCCGCTCGACCCGCTGCACGGCGGGCCCGCGCGGCTGCTGGTGCCGCACCTGTACCTGTGGAAGTCCGCCAAGTGGGTGCGGTCGATCACGCTGCTGCGCGACGACCAGCGCGGGTTCTGGGAGCGGTACGGCTACCACGACTACGGCGACCCGTGGCGCGAGCAGCGCTACCAGGGCGACTGAGCGCGCGATGACGACGTCCGACGTCCCCCGGCTCGGCGAGCGCTCCGCGGTGGCGCATGGCTGGCGCACCGCGACCCTGGTCGACGCGTGGCACGAGACGGCCACGGCACGCACGCTCGTGCTCGACGTGCCCGCCTGGCCGGGCCTGCGCGCCGGGCAGCACGTCGACCTGCGCCTGACGGCCGCCGACGGGTACACCGCCACGCGCGCCTACTCCGCGAGCGCGCCCACCGACCCCGCGCACCCGACGCACGTGCAGGTCACGGTGCAGCGCGTCGCGGGCGGCGAGGTGTCGCCCTACCTCGTCGACGACTTCCCCGTCGGCGCCGGCATCGAGGTCCGCGGGCCGGTCGGCGGGTGGTTCGTGTGGGAGCCCGGCGCCGCGGGCGGCGCACCCGTGCTGCTGCTCGCGGGCGGGTCGGGCGTCACGCCGCTCGTCGCGATGGTGCGGGCGCGCCGCGCCGCGGGCGACCGCACGCCGTTCCGGGTCCTGTACTCGGTGCGCATGCCGACCGACGCGATGTTCCTCGACGACCTCACGGGCGCGCGCCTCGACGGCGTCGAGTCCGACGTGTGGTTCACGCGCGCCGCTCCCCCGGACGCGCCGCGCGCCGTCGGGCGCATCGGGCTGCGGGACGTCGCGCAGCACGGCTGGCCCGCCGACCTCGCACCCGTCTGCTACGTGTGCGGGCCGACGGCGTTCGTCGAGGCGATGACGCGCCTGCTGCTCGTGCTGGGGCACGAGGCGCGCGCGATCCGCGCCGAGCGGTTCGGGCCGTCGACGGACTGACGCGTGCCGCCCCGCGCCGCCGGGGGCCCGTGACCCTCGCGTAGGCTGCGGTGCGACCGGACCGGGAGGGGTGACGCACGTGCCACGCACCGACGCCGCGCGCGCACGCCACGCCCCGCGCACGCCCCGGACCCCGCTGACGGCCGTCGTCTCGGTCCGCCTCGGCGTCCTCGTGCCGGTGCTCGCCGGGCTGCTGCTCGCGCTCGGCACGTCGCTCGGCGACCCCGTCGCCCCACCGCTGCAGCTCGTGCTCGTCGCCGCCGTCGGCGCGACCGGCCTGGCCGTCGCGGGTGCGCTGCTCGTCCCGGTCGCCGCGGTCCTGCTCGGGGCGCTGCCCCGCACCGGACCCGCGCCGGCGTCCCACCCACGCGCGCCGCGCACGCCCGCGCGTCAGCAGGACCCGACGGCGGCTGGCCGCCCGCACCCCCGGGCACCGGGAGCGACGACGCTCCCGCGCGCCCTCCGGACCGTCTGACCCCTCCGGCACCGCCCTGACCGGGCGCGGCGCGCGGGACCTCGTCGTCCCGTCCCGCCGTCCTCGCTGGAGTCCGCCGTGCCCTTCCTCGTGCCCTTCGCCCTCCCCGTCGCCGTGCCCCTCGGCGCACCCGCCGCTGCGCCCGTCGCCATCCCCGTGGTGTCCACCCTCGTCCACCCGATCCGCGTCCTCGTCGAGCACGTGCTCGTGGCGTCCCACGACGTGCTCACCGACCTCGGTCTCGACCCCGTGGGCGCGGCGTGGTCGTTCGCGGTCGTCGTGCTGGTGGTCCTCGTCCGCGTCGTGCTGCTGCCGCTCGTGGTGCGGCAGGTGCGCGGCGCCCACGCCATGGCGCTCGTGCAGCCGCGGCTGCAGCAGGTGCAGGCGCGCTACCGCGGGCGCACCGACCCCGCGTCGCGCCGGGCGCTCGTCGCCGAGCAGCAGGCGCTGCTCGGCGAGGCCGGAGCGAGCCCGCTCGCGGGCTGCCTGCCCGCGCTCGCGCAGGCGCCCGTGCTGTACGCGCTGTACCTCACGCTCGCGGGCCTCGGGCACGACGGCGGCGTCGGACCCCTCACCGGTGCCCTCGCGCAGCAGGCCGGCGCCGCGACGCTGTGGGGCGCGCCCCTGGCCGGCACGCTGGGCGCCGCGGCGTCGACCGGCGCGCTCGTCGTCGGCATCGTCCTCGCGGTCGTGCTGTGCGGCGGGCAGGCGCTCGCGGGCTGGCTCGCGACGCGCAACCGGCCGCCGGTCGACCCGGAGGTGCCGATGGCCCGACTGTCCACGACGCTGCCGGTCGTGCTGCCGCTCGTGATGGGCGTCGCGGCGGTGCACGTGCCGCTGGGCGTGGTGCTCTACTGGGCGACGTCGGCGCTGTGGTCGGTCGGGCAGCAGCTCGTCGTCAACCGCGTCCTGCCGCACCCCGGGCGGGCGGGGCGACGCGCGGGCCGGCGCGTCTGAGCGGGGTGCGCCGCGCGCCGGCCGGGACCCGGCTCAGTGCGCGGCGCGGCCCCGGCGCTTGTGCACCTGGTGCATGACGAGCACGACGACGGCGCCGACGACGAGCCCGATGATCGCCGACGCGACGGTCTCGACGAGCCACGCGAGCACCCCGCCGATACCGGCGACGCCGTGCACGGCGTCCTCGAGGTGGTGGACCACGTCGTACAGGCCGTCCCACCCGAGCTCGTGCACGCCGACCAGCAGGATGTGCCCGCCGACCCACAGCATCGCCACGACGCCGACGGTCGAGAGCACGGTGAGGACCTTGGGCATCGCAGCGACCAGCCCGCGCCCGAACGCCGCGGTCGCGCCGTTGCGGGTCTGCGCGAGCCGAAGGCCGATGTCGTCCATCTTCACGATGAGCGCGACGACCCCGTAGACGAGGGCCGTGATACCGAGCGCGACGATCACGAGGATGATCGCGCGCGACACGATCGGCTGGTCGGCGACCTCGTTGAGCGCGATGACCATGATCTCGGCGGACAGGATGAAGTCGGTGCGGATCGCGCTCGACACCATGCGCCCCTCGGCCTCGGGGCCCTGCTCGGCGGCCGTGACCTCGGGCTTCGCGGCGTGGTGCCCGCTCACGGCCTCCCACAGCTTCTCGGCGCCCTCGAACGCGAGGTACGTGCCGCCGACCATGAGGATCGGCGTGAGCAGCCACGGCACGAACTGGCTGAGCAGCAGCGCGGCGGGGAGGATGAACAGCAGCTTGTTGCGCAGCGAGCCGCGCGCGATCTTCGCGATGATCGGCAGCTCGCGCTGGGCGGTGACGCCCTGCACGTAGCGCGGGGTCACGGCCGTGTCGTCGATGACGACGCCGGCCGCCTTCGCGCTCGCGCGGCCGGCCGCCGCGCCCACGTCGTCGACCGACGCGGCCGCGAGCTTCGCGAGCGCCGCGATGTCGTCCAGGAGCGCCGCCAGACCACCAGCCATGTGCCACCTTCTCCGTGCCCGTGGCCGCGCCCGTCGCGCGCCGAAGGACAGGGTAGGGCCGCGCGCGACGTCCACCCACCCGGGGGCGGACCCCCGCGCGGGCGAACCTCGGTGCCGTCCCCGGGCGCCGGGCTCGCGGCCGCCGCGGTCCTCGGCGAGACTCGGCCCGTGAACGCGGCGCACCGGTACGACGTGGAGATCGTCCACCTGCTCGTGTCGCCCGCGCACGCGTACTTCGGCCGCCCGCGCGACGGCGCCGCGGACGTCCCGACCACCGACGCGGACCGCGCCGAGGTCGTGGCAGACAAGGGCGTCGTCGGCGACCGGTTCTACGGCAAGGCCGTGCACCTCGACGCGTCGATCACGCTGATCGCCGCCGAGGCGCTGGACGCCGTCGCCGCCGAGCTGGGCGTGCCGCCGTTCGACCCGTTGCTCGCGCGCCGCAACGTCGTGCTGCGCGGTGCGCACCTCACGCCGCTCGTCGGCCGGGAGGTGGTGCTCGAGTCCGGGGGCGACGCCGTCACGCTGCGCGTCGGGCGCTTCGCGAACCCGTGCGCGTGGATGGACCGCGTGCTCGCGCCCGGCGCGCACCCGGCGCTGCGGGGCGGGCGCGGCGGCGTGCGCTGCCGTCCGCTGACCACCGGGCTCCTGCACCGGGGACCGGCCGTGCTCGTCAGCCCCGTCCCGCTGGACCCGGCCCGCGCAGGCGACGCCCTCCCGCGGCCGCGGCTCCCCTGAGGGTCACGGCGGGCGGGGCGTCCGCCACGTCGTGTCACCCGTCCGGTCGCGCGGGACGCCTCTTCCCCGGAGTCGACGTGCCGCCCGCGCTACTGTCCGCGCATGACCGATCAGCAGTCGCCCTACGCGTCGGGCCCGGCGGACCCGTCGGACCCGTCGCGCCAGCCGCCCGCGCAGGCGTACCCGCCGCCCGTGCCGGAGTACGGCTACGCCGAGCCCGTGGCCGGGCCGCCCGCTGCGCAGCCGGGCTACGCCGTGCCGCCGCCGGGTCAGCAGTCGTACGGGCAGCCGGGCTACCCGCCGCCGGGCTACGGCTACCCGGCGTACGGGCAGCCCGGGTACGGCGTCGACCCCGTGTCGGGGCAGCCGTGGTCGGAGAAGTCGCGCACCACGGCGGGGCTGCTGTCGCTGCTGCTGCCGCTCGTCGGCGTGTGCGGCGTCGGCCGGCTGTACGCGGGCAACATCGGGCTCGGCCTCGCGCAGCTCATCGGCCTGTACGTCGGGTTCGTGCTCACGTTCGTGGGCATCGGGTTCTTCATCGTCCCCGCGGTGTGGATCTGGTCGGTGGTCGACGGGATCGTCCTGCTCACCAACGGCGGCAAGGACGGCACGGGCCGCCCGTTGCGCTGAGGACGACGACGGGGCGGCCCGCCGCAGCGGACCGCCCCGTCGTCGTGCCGGCGGACGTCAGGCCGCGGGCTGGCAGACGTACTCGTAGACCTGCTCGCCGGACGGCGTGGCGTAGGTGTACTTGACCTTCGGGTCGACCGTGATGCCGCCGGCCTCCATGACGGGGAAGACCTGCGACTCGCAGCCGCTCTGCAGCATCGACTCGATGCTCGACAGACCCTCGCGCATCTGGTCGACCGTGGCACCGGCGACCGCGTCCTCGGAGTACGTGTACGAGTAGACCAGCGTGCTGGGCCCCTCCGAGGAGATCGCGATCTCGGAGTACATGCCGGGGAACGCGTCGTACAGCGCCGGGATCGACGACTGCGACTGCGCGACCATGTCCTCGAGCTTCGCCTGCTGCTCCGCGAGGTCCCCGCCGGCCGACTCCTGCGCCGTCTCGGCCGGGGTCGGCTCGCTCTGCGCCGACGTCGCGGCGGGCGTCGGCGTCGCGTCGGCGCCGGCGTCGTCGTCCGACGGGGACGAGCACGCGGCGACGCCGAGCGTGAGCGCGACGGCCAGCGCGAGCGAGCCGGTGGCGCGACGGAACGATGCGGTCATGAAGGCCTTCTCTCCTGCGGGGGCGACGGCATCCTGTGGGACACCTGTGAGAGGCATCGTGCCTGGTCGCGGCCTTGCCGACCACGGCTGGGCGGGTGAGATGCGGCAGACGCGACGAAGGTCACACGTCGCGTCCGACGCGTCTCGCGACGGTCAGGCCGGCAGCACGTACCGGTACACGAGCAGGTAGTGCAGCACCGCGGCGAGCACCACCAGCACGTGCCAGATCTCGTGGAACCCCAGCACGCCGGGCACGGGGTTGGGCCGCTCGACGACGAAGATGACGAACCCGACGCTGTAGAGCAGGCCGCCCGCGGCCATGAGCACGTACGCGCCCGCGGGCAGGGACACCCCGGAGCCGACCAGCAGCACCGGCATCCACCCGAGCGCGATGTACAGCGTGTTGGTGACGTACTTGGGCAGGTCCCGCACGAGCGAGCGCAGCACGATCCCGGCCACGGCCACCGCCCACACCGCGCCGAGCACGGTCCAGCCGTAGGGGGTGCGGAACAGCACGAGGACCAGCGGGGTCATGGTGCCCGCGATCAGCAGGAACACCGAGTCGTAGTCGAGCGTGCGCAGCACCTCGTTGACGCGCGGGCCGCGGTCGATGCCGTGGTGCAGCGTGCTCGCGACGAACAGCGTCAGCACCGACGCCCCGTACACGGCGACGCCGACGATCGTCCACGGGTCGCCCCCGAGGCTCGCCTGCACGACCAGCAGCGCGGCCCCGACGAGCGCGAAGCAGCTCGCGACGAGGTGCGTGACGGTGTTGATGCGCTCGTCCGTGACGTGCACGCTGCCGTCCCTGCTGCGCAGGTCCGACGTCTGGTCCGAGCCCGTGTCCACCGCCACCTTCTCCTGCGACGCGCCTCCGGCGGTCCTCCGCCCGTGAGCCTACCGAGCGTCGCTGTGACGGACGGCGCGTCCGCCGCCCTGCCGGCCGAGTCGTCCGGGGCACGGCAGCCGGCGGGCCTGGGGCACCAACGACGAAGGCCCGGACCTGACGGTCCGCGCTGCAGCACGGGTCCACTCTCCCGCGGCGAGCAAACGCGATCACGTCACGCCGATATCCGGCGGACTATGCAACAGTCGCAATGCCGATGGCTCCAGACAGAGCCACGTCCTCGCAGGCCAGGAGTCAGTCGGCCACCGGGGGTTTCCCTGACGCTCACGACGATACCGAACCGCGCCACGGATGCCCCGTAGGTCGTCCATGCACACTGCGCGCGACGCCCCTTGGAAGCTGGAGTGCTGGGCGGTGCCGTGCTGGCAGACCACCTGACCTGCGTCAACCTCCCCGAATGAGGTCGCGCCCGGTGGGCACAGCATTCGGAGATCCGGCTGCCTGTCACCGATCCGCCCGGCACGAGCCTCTAACGCCGGAAATCCACCCGCGAACTGCCCGAACGGCGTCGCCGAGATGCGGTTGACTTCCTGTCACGCAGACGACGACGTCGAGAGGCCATCGTGTCAGCAGATCAGGCGCCACCACTCGCGCTGCCTCACGTTCTCCAGCACCTCACCGGCTTGGGGCGCGCACTGGCCTCCCCGACAGGGCTGCCAGATGGCCTACGAACGTGGGTTACTGTGCCGACCTCCCGCCTCGCAGTTGCTGCGACCACGCTCGGCGCACTGTCGGCGACACCTGGGTGCGACGGCTGCTTTCACGCTGACGTGCAGGTCGGTCACCGCGCGGTCGCCTACGTGGACCGCAGGTTCGAAGACACGACCGTCACCCAAATCACCGACACTCACATCCGCATCAAGAGTCTCATCCCGCGCTCGACTGCCCCCGCGCCGCGCCTGCCCGACGGCTTCCCTGACCGGAACGCCGTCCGCCTCACCGATGAGGACCGCGATGAACTGGCTAGGGCATATGTCCGTGATCCGCTGCTCGTAGGTCATGAACATGTGCGCGCTTCCATACATCCCGTGATCGTCGTCGGACTGCCAGAACGTGTGCGCGACGACCTAGCGTCCTGGCGTCAGCTCCCTGGCAGCGACCGCCACGCAGTGCGTCGCGCGATGACCGCCACCGTCGACGACTGGTACCGGGCCCCGGTCCTGCCCATCGGTGTCATGCCGTCCCTCGCGCGGCGTCCCTGGCTCGTACAGGTCCGACCGCGACTTGTCATCACGACCACGACCGCTGCGGCACTCGCGGCGACACCTTGGCCGGAGGTACCAGTCCTGTCGCTGCTGTCACGGCGCTCCCCCTCAACCGTCGTCGCAGCCGAGCTCATCCAGCAGATGCATACGACGCCCGCGACCCCCACCGAGGACCACCTGCGCGCCGCCCTCACCCCGGGCCATGGGCTCGAGATTCACGCGGCACACCTGCCAACGGACCAGCCGATGCCGGTAACCGGCGACGACACCGACGAAGAGGAGGAATGGTGAGCACCCTCGCAACATGGCTCGCCGCCAGCTCCCCCGACATCGACGTCCACCGGGTGCCATGGCCGCAACTCGCCACCCTGACCCAGACTGTCCACGGCCTGCGCGAGTTCGATGCCGCCACCGTCGTCGGACGGGTCAGCGGAACCGCCCGCACCGTACGACGAACGCTCACCTCCACCCCGCTCCAACCAGACGACCCCGACGTCGGTCTGGGAAACCTCGTTGCCGACGTCCAGGCGTTCCTCGTCGACCACCCTCAGCACACCGCAACCACCGCCCTGCAAGCAGTTCTCGACGCTGCGACCACGCTGCTCGACCAGCCATCACCACTAACAGAGTGGGTCGGCGACGTCGCCAGCGAGTACGGTGCCGCCCGTCACGGACGCCCCGAAGCGGTCCTGGTCGTCCCGAACGACCGCCTCGTCGCGCCGACGCTCGCATGTCTCGAACGGGAAGGACTGACCTGCGTCGACGTCGCAACCGCTGCCAGCCTGCGCGACCAGTGCGGGCACCTCGCCGCGATAGTCCTCGGCCACCCGGCACTGACGTACTCGACGGCCTTCCGGACCCCCTACGTCGCTGCACGCGAGGCCGGGTGGCTGCTGACCGCACCCCCCGCCGGCCGGGTACGCCTCGCGCTGCTCACGGACGACCCGCCTCTGACTGAACGAGACGTCTGGGTCTGGCCTGACGCCACTGCACATCCCAGATGGCAGCTCAACGTACCGCCGCGCACGACCGCCGCACCCGCCCAGTCCACATGGTTCGTCGAGTCCCCCCCGCCCGAAGCGCCAATCGTTCGCCCTCGTCACGCAAGCGACGACGACGTCGCCGCCACAGCTGTCATCACCGCCTCCGGCCACACCGTCTACTTCGCACCCGACACCGGCGCCAAGCCGCGCTTCCTCGGCCTGGAGGACACCGGCGATGTCACGATCAGCACCATCGCCATCACCCAGCTGCGCCCCGGACGTGTCCTCGTTGAGCACACCAGCGGTGCCGCAAGAAACGAACTGATCGCACGGGCGAACCAGTGGCTGACCGACAGGAAGGACTGGACGCCTAACCGCATCGACGCGACCCGCGACGGATGCATGGCGCTCAAGTTCATCGTGCTGTGGGCCAAGCACCAGCTGACGAAGCCCGGGCTTGCACAAGAGCTCATTCGAACTGGGCTGTCACCTGACTACGCACGAGGCCTGCCCGACCGCGTCATGGATGAGGACTACATCGCGCCACGCCGCACCGGGTTCGACGCCATCGTGCGTGTCGGTGCCCGCCTGGACTGGTCCGGCATCGACCGGGACTTCATCGCCGCCGCCAGAGCAGCGGCGGACGACGTGCCGACGCTGCGGGCCGCGCACCAGCACGCAGGCGACATGGTCCACCGCGACCTACGCGACCGGTTGCGTGACCGTGCCTGGGAAGACGCCGTAACTACCAATGGATGGGCACTCATCAGCGACGACACGCTCGGCGACGTACTGCTTTCCACCGTTGTCGTCGTCGACGGCACCCACCCCGTCCCGCGCGCGTGGCTCGGCGTTCCCAAGCTCCAGGAGGACCGATGACGGCCGAACAGACCCGCGACCAGCTCGTCGACGCTCTGCGCCGCGACCTGCTGGGGCCGCTCGCCGACCCTGACGGGCACTACCCCGCCGCCGTACCCGTCACGCTCGCACCCGGCCATGCGCTCGCAGCCGTGCGGGACCTGTCCCACCTGTACGTCGCCCCCGACGGGTACGAGGTGCTCACCGGAGAGAGCCCGGTCGGCCGGTACGTCACCGGAGCGCTCTACCCGACGCTCGGAGCGCACGACGACACTGACATCGACGTCGCGCAGGCACCGAACGTCGGAGAAGTGCCCGAGACCGAACCTGCCGCCGTCGTGCCCGCGGTGGCCCCGGCCGTCGACGACGACACCCTAGAAGCGGCGACCGACGAGGACCTCGACGCGACGGCCACGACCGTCGACCGCGTGGGCCGCCCGTCGTCGATGGGAATCTCGTTCGTCATCGACGCCGACGTCACCACGCTCGAGGTGCACGTCCACGGCGCCCGGTACGAGTCCTACGACCTGACCGTCGCCGGGCGCCCCCAGCAGGGCTGGCACCGAATCCCTGTGACTGACACCCGAACAGTCGACCTGCCCACCCAGCCTGGACGTGTCACCCGGGACCTCGCGGAGGGTCCGCTGCACGCGCAGGTCGGCGTCGACGTCCGCGCCAGCGCGAACGGCACCCGTGTCGTGACCGCCTACCTGGTCAACCGCACCCCGCGCGGCACCGGGCCTCTGGCCCCACTCGTGCTGTTCACGGCCGCTCTGACGGTGACCATCCCGGCGGGGCACCTGCGCGACTACCCCGAGCCGGACGTGGACACCTCCCCCGAGGCTCGGACGCTTCGACTGCTGTACACGACCGCACCCGTACGCGCCGTCGGACACGGGTGCGACGCCGTCGTCGATGACGGGCCGGCGGGGCACGTCGTACGCACCGAGACGTTCCCGGTCGCACGAGTCGCCCCGACGACCCCGGACATCAGCGACGAGGCCGGCTCGCTCGCGGTGGACATGGACGACCTCGGCGAGTGGAAGGCCTCCGCGCGCGCCGTCGTGGACCGCACACTCACCGCGTACCGCGCCTGGATCGCGACACGTCGCGCCAAGGCCGCCACGCTGAGCGGGGAGGCTGCCGCGACGGCAGCCGAGCACCTGGCCGCGTGCGAGGCGTTCGCAGGCGACATCGAAGCCGGCTGGAAGCTCGCACAGACCGGAACGGTGCACATCGCACTGCGATACGCGTCGCTCGCGATGGCAACCCAGCGGCGGTCGTACTCCGCCAAGACCCGGCCCGTCACGTTCAATAAGGCCACGAAGACGTTCACCGTCGCCCCGGCCGCGGCCGCGACGGGCAAGCGCCCAGCGTGGCGGCCGTTCCAACTCGCGTTCATCCTCGCGAACCTGCCCCCCCAAACCGACCCAGCCCACCCACGTCGCGGCGCCGTCGACGTCATCTGGATGCCGACCGGCGGTGGCAAGACGGAGGCGTACCTCGGCCTTGCGGCTTTCACCATGCTGCACCGGCGACTGCTCGACCCGAGCGCCAAGGGCACGACCGTCCTGATGCGGTACACGCTGCGACTGCTGACCGCCCAGCAGCTCCAGCGCGCCGCGTCGCTGATCTGTGCGCTGAACGACCTGCGCGAGGACGGTCGAACCGGCGAACTCGGCAAGGCCAGGTTCAGCATCGGCGCGTGGCTCGGCAAGGCGTCCACCCCGAACACGCGCAAGGACGCGCAGGCCATGCTGACCGCGCTCGGAAAGGGCACCAGAGGGACACGCAAACGCCCGTTCCTGCTGTCCCGCTGCCCGTCGTGTGCAACCTCGATGGGCGACACGCACGACGGGAAGGTCGCCGGGTACGACATCGCGCCCGTCCCGAACGACCCGACCAAGAATCGCATGCGGGCCATCTGCCCGAACCCGGCTTGCGCGTACTCCAAGGGCGCTGGCCTGCCGGTGTTCGAGGTCGACGAGGACGTGTACGCCGCCCAGCCGACGTTCGTCGTCGCGACCGTCGACAAGTTCGCCCAGCTCGCGTGGAACGACAAGCCGCGCACCCTGTTCGGCATCGGACCGGACGGCACCCGCCGGCTCCCGGCGCCCGAGCTGATCATTCAGGACGAGCTGCACCTCATCTCCGGGCCGCTCGGCTCCCTCGTCGGCCTGTACGAGTCGACGATCGACCAACTCTGCCGATACGACGACGGTACCGCGCCCCGTATCGTCGCCGCGACCGCAACGACCCGCGCCTACGGTCGCCAGGCCCAGCACTTGTACGCATGCCCCGCCGAAGACGTACGACTCGTGCCC
Source organism: Cellulomonas sp. HD19AZ1 (assembly GCF_004535805.1). Taxonomy (NCBI): domain Bacteria; kingdom Bacillati; phylum Actinomycetota; class Actinomycetes; order Micrococcales; family Cellulomonadaceae; genus Cellulomonas; species Cellulomonas sp. HD19AZ1. The sequence continues at coordinate 214,156 of NZ_SPHX01000001.1, read as the reverse complement.
CCGCCAGGGCTGAGCGCCGACGACTCGTTCTTCGCGAAGGTGAACCCCGACGTCGCTCCCCGCATGCACATCGGCGTCTGCGCGACCGGGGTGTCCCGCTTTCAACACACCGAGATGCGCGTCCTGTCGTCCCTGACACACGCAGCCGCCGCCATCGAGCAGGCCGACTCGACCGCTGACCTGAACCCGTACTGGACGAACGTGGTCTTCTTCGGGTCTCTGCGAGACCTCGGGCACGCCAAGTCGCTTCTAGCGACCGACGCACGCTCGTACGCGTGGCGACTACACCGCTCCACCGGCGTCAACTCAGGCAACCCCCGCGCCGACGGAACTCGAGCAGCCGTTCGGCATCAGCACGATGTCGAGCTCACCTCAGCGGCGTCGGCGGACGCGGCAGTGAACCTCGACAAGCTCACCAAGGCGAAGGGCGAAGCCGGCTGCGTCGACCTCGCCCTCGCGACATCCGTCATCGAAGTCGGTGTGGACGTCGACCGCCTCGGGCTCCTCACAATGATCCGACAGCCGAAGACCGCCTCGCAGTACATCCAGGTCGCGGGCCGGGTCGGACGAGACGCCACCAACGGGCCAGGCGTCGTCGTCACCGTGCTGAACCCCGCGAACTCCCGCGACATGTCGCACTACGAGCGGTTCACCTCCACGCACGCACGCCTATACGCCGCAGTCGAACCCGCGAGCGTCACCCCGTTCACCGGTGCGGCGCTAACCCGAGGGCTGCGCGGCGCGCTGGCATCGACCGTCCGCCAGATCCGCCCAGTGACCAGCCCCGCCGTCACCGACGCCGACCTGGACCTGCTCGACACGGTGACAGACGCGGTGCGCGCCCGACTGTCGACGCTCCCGCACACGAGCACGGACGTGTTCGACGAGGTAGCCGCCTACGCGCGCGCGCAGGCCACCTCCGCGAACGGGCTGGCGCTCGCATGGGGCACACCGTTCAGCCCGGCGTTCCTGCGTCCGCCGGAGGCACCAGCGCCCGTGGACATGCCGTCGTGGTCGGTGCTGATGTCACTGCGGTCCGTTGACGGCGACGCAGCCGTCCACCTCGACGACCAGGCTCTGCCCGCACGCGCCACCCAACCCGCAGCACCCGTCACTGGCGAGGAGGACGACGCATGGTGAGAAAATACGTCGCGCAGGTGCGACGAGGACACCTCATCACCCCGTCCGGCCCCGGAGCACTCACGCTGCTGCCGAACCGGGTGTCGATCATCGTCACCGGACCGAAGTCGTGGATGCGAACCCGCCCCGTTCAAGAACCCGGTGCGGTCAGCCTCCTGGATCGGCTATCGATCGCCGACCGGCACTTGCAGGTCGCGACCGGCGTGAACCGGTTCGTGCAGCCACCGTCAGCGGACAGCCCACCGCAGGACGCGGACTGGGTGCTCCCCGGCGCTCGCTTCCCGCTGATGGAAGCGTGCATGAACCGTGACTGCCGGCGGATGGTCAAGCGCGACCTCATCGACCCGAACGAGGGTCGCTGCGACGTGTGCGGTGGGAAGCGGAACTGGCCGACGCACCAGGTCGCGACCGTGCTGGCATGCCCCGACGGTCACCTCGATGACGTCGACTGGGCCGGGTGGCTGCACGACGGCGACCCGTGCCAAACGCCTGTAATGAAGTACGCGGTCGCAGCCTCACCGGCGCGCCCGAAGTTGGAGTGCGAGACGTGCCACAAGCAGGCGCAGTTCGACCCGGACGTCGACTTCCCCTGCCCTGGTGCCCGCCCGTGGCTGCCGGGGACCGAACCGGAGCAGTGCCAGCAGCGCGCGCGGCCCCTGGAGCGGTCCTCGACGACGATGTACTACGCCCACCAGGAGACCTCGCTGACGATCCCGGTCGCCGGTACGACGAACCCGGTGCTGACGCACGCGCTCATGGACAACCCGGTCCTGTCGCCGCTGCGGATGCTGGACCAGAACGGGCGACGACAGGACATCCTGTTCCAGATGGTTCAGCTCGCCGGCCAGCTCGGCATCGTCACGAACCTCGACGACCTCGTGGGACACCTCGACGCGCTCGCCAACGAGCAGGACGTCCCGCCAGCCCGCGAGCTGGAGCTCGACGCACTCACGTCCGACCTGTACACCCCGTCGACCGCCGGGCACCTGCCAGACCTCATCGTCGAACAGCGAGACCCATCCGCGTACACCAGCACACATCTGGGCGAAACGCTGACCGGCGTGTCGGCGGTGCCGCGCCTGCGCGAGACCCGTGTCCTGACCGGATTCACCCGCGTCGAACCCGCCGTACCCGACCCAGCGCGCGGGTACGCGCAGATGTGGGGCAAGTCCCGCCCAGAGGTGTTCGCCGCCGGGTCGACGGACGACTGGCTTCCTGGCTACCGCGTGTACGGCGAAGGGATCCTTATAGTTCTCGACCAGGACAGGTGCTTGCGCTGGGCGAACAACTCCGCGCCGAACACCCGTATCACCAGCGCGGGGCGGGCGCTACCGAGCCGGCTCACGAATGACCCGTCCCGAGGCGTGCTCGCGCACACGTTTGCGCACCTGCTGATGCGTGCCCTCGCGCCAGAGTCAGGCTACCCGCTGCCCGCACTGCGTGAGCGACTGTACGTCTCGGACGAGCGGACCGCTGTGCTGATCTACACCGCCGCCGGTGACATCCACGGCACCCTCGGCGGCCTGGTCGATCTAGTGGAGCCGTCCCGGCTGTCGGTCCTGATTGATCAGGCCATCGACTCCGCGACATGGTGCGCGACCGACCCGGTGTGCGGTGAAGCAAACCCAGACCTGGGTGGACGCGGGACGACGCCAGGCGCGTGCCATCACTGCTTGTTCGTGCCAGAGACGTCGTGTGAGGCGTTCAACAAGGGCCTTGACCGGGATGTGGTGACACGCTTCGTGCAATCGCTGGCGTAAAGTCCCCGGCGCCTCGCCTGAGCGAACGCACGGCTACCCGGTCCGCCAAATGCATGCGGTGCAAACCCGCCGCACACCTCGCCGGGCGCGCAGGAGACGGAAGAGCAGATGGGGCGAGGTGTGGCACCGGCTGGGCAACACCACAGTGCCCAGCGCCAGGTCTGCATCTCCACAGGCCGCGTCACGCACCACGAGGATGAGCGGACCATCTGGAAACAAACGACGGCCCCCAGAGAGATCTCTGGGGGCCGTCGCCCAAACCTACACTCGAAGGTTTGCGTTGTAGCGGGGGCAGGATTTGAACCTGCGACCTCTGGGTTATGAGCCCAGCGAGCTACCGAGCTGCTCCACCCCGCGTCGGCTCTGTAACTCTACGTCAGGGGCGCGGGGAGTCCAAATCGGTTCCGCCCGGATCGGCCGTGACGGCCGTCACGGCGCCCGCCGCCCCTTCGGCGGGCACCGCCGGCACCGCACCCGCCCGGGCCCGCGCGGCGCCCTGCGCGACGACCACGCCCAGCACCACGAGCACACCGCCGACCGGCTCGTACCAGTGCAGCCGCTCCCCCAGCACGAGGATGCCGAGCACCACCCCGACCACGGGCGTGAGGTACGTGACGGTCGACGCGCGCTGCGCGCCCCACGCGACCACCACCCGGGTGTTCCAGACGTACGCCATGCCGGTGCCGAGCGCGCCGAGCGTGATCATCGCCAGCACGATCGGCCACGTGAGCGCGACCGGACCGGTCGCGATCACGGGCGCGGCGAGCAGCATGACGGCAGCGGCGACGACGACCTGCCCGGCGGCGACCGACTCGGCGGGCAGCCCGAGGGGCCGCACGAACCGGCGCAGGTACGTCATGCCCAGGCCGTAGCAGGCGGTCGCGCCGAGGCACGCGAGGACGGCGGGCAGCGGCGCCGCGAGCGCGCCGTCGCCGAGGTACGTCCACGGGCCGATGACGACCACCACCCCGAGCGCGCCGACCGCCAGCCCGAGCCGCTGCCGCGCGGTCAGCCGCTCCGCGGGCAGCAGTGCCGCGACCGCGAGCGAGGTCATCAGGGGCGTCGTGGCGTTGAGGATGCTCGACAGCCCCGACGCGAGGTGCTGCCCGGCCCACGCGAACAGCTGGAACGGGACCACGCACAGCAGCACGCCCAGCACCCCCAGGTGCCACCACGCGCGGCGCCCGCGCGGCCACGGCCGACGCAGCACCAGCATGACGGCGACGAGCGTGACCGCGCCGAGCCACAGCCGCCCGGACGCGACCTGGGCGGGCGACATGCCGTCCAGGGCGACCTTCATGAACAGGAAGCTCGAGCCCCACACGAGGGCCGCCGCCCCGTACTGCGCCGCCACGCGGCCGTCCGTCGTCATGCCGTGAGGATCCCCCGTCGCACCCACATGAGTCGAACTCATCACGGTCATGCCCCGATAGGTTCTGCTCATGCCCACCCTCGCCCAGCTCCGCGTCCTGGTCGGCGTGTGCGACCACGCCTCCTTCACCGACGCCGCGGCGGCGCTGGGCGTGAGCCAGTCGGGCGTGTCGCACGCGATCGCGGCGCTCGAGAAGGAGGCCGGCGGGCGGCTCGTCGAGCGCGCCGCACCCGCGCGCCCCACGGGGCTCGGCGAGCGCCTGCTGCCGCACGCGCGCGCCGCGCTCGCGTCGGTCGACGCGTTCGTCGCCGAGAGCGCCGCGCGACGGCACGTCGGCACCGTGCGCCTCGCCGCGGTGCCCACGGTGTGCCAGGGCCTGCTGCCCGGGCTGCTGCAGCGCTGGTCGCGCGACCTGCCCGACGTGCGCGTCCAGGTGTTCGAGGGTGCCGACGACGAGCTGGTCCCGTGGCTCGAGCAGGGCACGGTCGACGCCGCGGTGCTCGTCGACCCCGCACCGGCACCACCCGGGTCGCGGCTCGTCGCGCGCGACGACTTCCGCGCGCTCGTGCGTGCCGACCACCCGCTCGCGACCGAGCCCGCGATCGACCTCGCCGAGCTGCACGAGGACGGGCTGCTCGTCTCGGCGGGCGGGTGCGAGCCGCAGGTCCGCCAGATGCACGCCGACGCCGGCCTGGAGTTCCGCGTCGCGCAGCGCGTCCACGAGCTCGCGACGATGATCCGGATGGTGGCCGAGGGCATCGGCGTCTCGGTCATGCCCGCGCTCGGCGGCACGATGCTGCCGCCCGAGCTGACCATGCGCCCGCTGCGCCCCGGGCTCGTGCGCGAGCTCGTGCTCTCGGGCCCGCAGCACCGCCCGTGGCACCCGCTGGTCCACGCGCTCGTGGCCGCGACCGACGACCGGCCCGTCGACGCGACGCACCGCTGACCCGACCCTCCGCCCGCGACGCTCCCCCGGAGGTTCGCGTCGCGCGGCCCCGTCCCGCCCTGGACGCGACGGAGCCCGGGACCGTGGGGTCCCGGGCTCCGTCGTGCGACGTCAGCAGACGTCAGGGGCGTCAGCCGCCGAGGCCACCCTCGGCGTCCACCGCGTCCTGGATGGCCTGGTCGAGCCTGGCCTGCGCCTCGCCGTAGGCGGCGAAGTCGCCGTCGGCCAGCGCGGCCTGGCTGTCGCGGATCGCCTGCTGCGCCCGGCTCAGCGCCTCGTCGAGCGCCGCGCGCGCGTCGGGGCTGGTCGTGCCGCCGCCGGCGGGCGGCGCGGGCGTCGCACCGTCGGTGGGCTCGGCCGTCGGCGTCGGCGTGGGCTGCACGGCCCCGTCCTCGCCGGTGTCCGGCGCCTCCGGGTCCACGCCCGTGCCCGGGTCCGGCGCGCCCGCGTCACCCGCGTCCGCGCCCGAGTCACCCCCGAACACCTGGTCGAGCGCGCCGTCGAGCGTCTCGGCGTAGCCGATCTCGTCGCCGAACGACACGAGCACGCGCTGCAGCAGCGGGTACGTCGTGCCCGCCGAGGCCTGCACGTACACCGGCTGGACGTACAGCAGACCACCGCCGACCGGCAGCGTCAGCAGGTTCCCGCGTCGCACGGTCGAGTCGCCGCGCGCCAGGATGTTCAGCTGCTCGGACACGGTCGGGTCGGCCGTGAAGTTCGCCGCCGCCTGGCCGGGACCGGGCACGGTCGAGTCGCGCGGCAGCTCGAGCAGCCGCATCTTGCCGTAGTCCTCCGCGACCTCGCCCGGGGTGTTGCCGGCCTCGGCGTCCACCGCGAGGTACCCGGTCAGCACGTTGCGGGCCGTCGAACCACCCGGGATGAACGTCGACATCAGCGAGAACCGCGCCTGGTCCTCGCCCGGCATCTGCAGCGTCAGGTAGTACGGCGGCTGCGGGACGTCCGAGTTGGTGACCGTCGGGTCGGCGGGGTTCTGCCAGAAGTCGTTGCCCGAGAAGAACTCGGCCGCGTTGGTCACGTGGTACTGCCCGAGCAGCGCGCGCTGCACCTTGAACAGGTCCTCGGGGTACCGGATGTGGCTCATCAGGTCGCCCGAGATCTCGGACATCGGCTTGAGCGTCGTCGGGAAGACCTCGGTCCAGGCCTGCAGGATCGGGTCCTCGGCGTCCCACGCGTACAGGTCGACCGACCCGTCGTAGGCGTCGACCGTCGCCTTCACCGAGTTGCGGATGTAGTTCACCTGCTTGGGCAGCAGCGCCTGCACGCTCGCGCTGCGCTCGGTGAGCGAGTCCGTCGTCGCGTCCTCGAGCGACCGGACGGCGGCGTACGGGTACTGGTCCGACGTCGTGTAGCCGTCGATGATCCACTTGACGCGGCCGTCGACCACCGCGGGGTACACGCGGCCGTCGAGGTCGAGGAACGGCGCGACCTTGGCCACGCGGTCGCGCGGGTTGCGGTCGTACAGGATCTGCGAGTGCTCGTTGACGCGCTCCGAGAACAGGATCTGCTCGTCACCGAACTTCAGCGCGTACAGCAGCTTCTGCCACAGGTTGCCGACCGACGGGCCGGCCGACACGTCCTGCGTCGGGAACCGGTACTGCACCGACCCCTGCCCGCCCTCGTCGTCCGGGTAGTCGAACTCCCAGCCGTTGCTGCTCTCGGGGCCGCCGACGATCGAGTACGTCGGCGACTGCTGGCCGAAGTAGATGCGCGGCTCGTACTCGCCGAGCTGGCCCTGCGAGGGGATGCCGCCCTCCCAGAACGCCGGTGCGCCCCGCGCGCCGCGCGTGTTGCCGTACGCGGCGACGACGCCGAACCCGTGCGTGTACACCGTGGTGTCGTTGGTCCAGTTGCGCTGGCCCGCGTTGAGGCCGTTCTGGTCGAGCTCGCGCACGGCGATCACGGTGTCGCGGCTCTCGCCGTCGATCGTGTACCGGTCGACCGCGAGCGAGTCCGGGAAGCTGTAGAAGCCACGGATCTGCTGCAGCTGCTTGAACGACGGCGACACGATGTTCGGGTCCAGCAGGCGGATCGACGCGGTCGTCTCGGCGTTCGCGCGCAGCGCGCCGGGCTCGGCCGTGACGTTCGCGTCGTACTCGCTGGTCTCGACGTCCTCGAGCCCGTACGCCGCGAGCGTCGCGTCGATGTTGCGCTGGATGTAGTCCGACTCGGCGTCCTGCTGGTTCGGCTGCACCTGGAACCGCTGGACGATCGCGGGGTACACGCCGCCGACGACGATCGCGGCGACCACCATGAGGCCCACGCCGATCGCGGGCAGGCGCCAGTTGCCGGAGAACGCGGTCGCGACGAACGCCGCGGCGACCACGATCGCGGCGACCGCGAGGATCGCGCGCGACGGGATCACGGCGTTGACGTCGGTGAAGCCCGCGCCCTGCCAGCGCTGCTCGCCCGTCTGCTGCTTGGTGAGGATCGAGTAGCGGTCCAGCCAGTAGTTCGCGGCGACGAGCAGCAGCACGAGCGCGCCGAGCACCGACAGGTGGACGCGCGCGGCGCGCGTCGTGCGCGGCGTGCCCTGACCGCCGCCGATGCGCAGGCCGCCGTACAGGTAGTGCGTCGCGAGCGCCGCGATGCCGGACAGCACCACGACGGCCATGAGGAACGACACGACGAAGCGCAGCCCGGGCAGCGTGAACAGGTAGAAGCCGAGGTCGATGCCCCACTGCGGGTCGACGGTGCCGACCTCGCCGCCGCGCATCCACAGCTGCACGGTGCTCCACTGCTGCGACGCCGCACCGCCCGCGAACAGGCCCAGCACGACCGGGCCGACGATCAGCACGAGCCGGCGCAGCGGCTCGATCGCCTCGCGGTACTGGTCGAGGTTCGCCTGCTCCTGCGTCGACGGCGCGTACACCGGGCGCGCGCGGTACGCGAAGCGCAGCGAGAACCCGACGCCGGCGGCCATGACGACGAAGCCGGCGACGAACAGCAGGCCGCGCGTCACCCACTCGGTGCGCAGCACCTCGAGGAAGCCGAGCTGCGAGAACCACATCACCTCGGTCCACACCTGCGCGAGGACGAGCAGCACGACGACGAGCGCGGCGAGCGTGACGAGGGTCGGGACCAGCGGGCCGCGCCGGCGCGGCGTGGCGGGTCGGGGGCGGGGCGGGGAGGCGAAGGTCACGGCGTGGCGGTCCTCGTCGTCGGTCGGCGGTGCGGGTGGGCTCTCGGGCGGGCGTGAGCGCCCACCGTGGCAACGGGCCCGGCGCGTCCCAGGTTCCCACACGGTGCGACGATGGTCGCGTGAGCACGCCTTCGACTCCCCCCGAGCCCGCCAGCAGCCCCGAGGACCGCGCGACCCGCGCGCTCGCCGACGCGGTGCGCGAGATCGAGCACCACGTCGCCGCCGCGGGCTGGGACGCCCCCGTGCGCGTGTTCGCGCTCGTGCGCACGCAGGCCGCGCTGGCCGCCGAGCCCGGGCTCGCCGAGCAGCTCGCCCCCGAGGTGCTCGAGGCCGCGCGGGCCGACGACCAGCACCTCACGTCGGTCGAGCAGGAGGGCGTCCCCGCCGCCGAGGACCTCGAGCGCCTGCTCGGGGGGCTGTCGTGGCCCGCGACGGTGGACGGTGCGGCCGTCACGGTCGAGCGCGTCGTGCTGCCCCCGGGCGCGGAGGAGGACCTGCCGTCCGACCCCGACGCGGCCCTCGCGGCGCTCCTGGCGCACCCGCAGCGCCAGGACGTGCGCCTCGCGGTCGGCGTGCTGCGCGGCGGTCCCGCGTGGTGCGCGGTGCGCACGCGCGCGCACGACGCGGACGACGCCGTCGGTCAGGGACCCGACCTCGTCCCCGGGCTGGTCGAGGCCGTGCGCGCCACGCTGCTGTAGCGGGCGCTGCCGGCGGGCCCCGGCGGTCCGGGGCGTCAGCCCGCGGCGGCCGCGGTGCAGGTCGGGAGGTCGTCGGCCGCCCCCGCGCCGATCGCGACCACCGCCTCGCGCGCCTCGTGCAGCGTCGCGACCCGCACGACCCGCAGGCCGTCGGGCACGTGGCCGACGACCTCGTCGCAGTTGGCGGCGGGCGCGAGGAACCACGTCGCGCCGTCGCGCGCGGCCCCCGCGAGCTTCTGCCGGATGCCGCCGATCGGGCCGACCGCGCCCGTGACGTCCATGGTGCCGGTCCCGGCGATGTCCTGGCCGTTCGCCTCGTCCTCGGGCGTCAGCAGGTCGACGATCCCGAGCGCGAACATCGTGCCGGCGCTCGGGCCACCGATCCCCTCGATGTTGATCTCGACGTCGACGGGCAGGTCGAACGACGGGTCGATGTAGACGCCGATCTGCGCTCCCCCGTCCTCGCGCTCGCCCGTGACGACCGGCACGTCCACGGCGGCGCCGTGCCGGGTGACCGTCAGCGTGACGGTCGTGCCCGGCTCGAGGTCGGCGAGCCGCTCGACGAGGGTCTGGTAGTCGGGCAGCGGCCGGCCGTCCAGCGCGGTGATGACGTCGCCCTCCTCGAGGCGCCCCTCGGCGTCGGTGCCCTCGACGGTGCCCGCGACCACGAGCGTGGCCGGGACCTCGTAGCCCAGCTCGGCGAGCGCCGCGACGGTCGCGTTCTCCTGCGACGAGACCATCGCTCCCGCGTTCGACTCGTCGATCTGCTCGCGCGTCGCGTCCTGCGGGTACACGGCCTCGACCGGCTGCACGACCGAGGACGGCGAGAACCAGCCCTGCAGCACGTTCGCGAGGTACGTCGGGAAGCCCGGGCCGCCCGTGCCCGAGATGGTCGTCAGGCGCAGCTCGCCGCTCGACGGGTAGGTCTCGGCGCCCGTGACCTGGATCAGCGGCTCGCCGTCGACCTCGCCCAGCACGTCGCGCGTCGGCCCCGGGCTGTTCACGGCGTAGGGCGCCGGGACGACCGCGAGCACGCCGGCGAGGACCGCGGACACCAGCATCCCGAACGACAGCACGAGCGCGCGCGGCGTCGTCGCGGGGCGCGCGACGGCGTCCGCGGCGTGGTCCGCGGTGTCGCTCGCCCCGGGGGCGACGGCGTCCTGCGACGCGCCGGAGGGGTCGGGCGTGGGCTCGTGGTCTCGCACGGGACCGATCATCCACCACCCCGCCGTGCGTGCCGCGCGGACGACGGGCGGCGCGTGTGCGCCGTCAGCGAACCCGACCCCCCGACGGCGCCCTCGCACAGGCCACGCGGTTACCGTGAGATCTCCCCGGCAGCGCCAGGAGGCACGCATGAGCCCCGACGTCCCTTCCACCGACGGCCCCGACGGCGCCGGCCCCCAGCAGTGGGAGCAGATGCTCCGCGCGATGCTCGGACCCGCGGCCGACGACGCGATCCGCGAGATGCGCGAGCTCGGCGTCGACCCCGCCGCGATGGCCGCGGCCTCGGGCCTGCCCACCGACCCGGCCGCGCTGCAGCAGGCGATGGCCCAGGTCCAGCGCATGCTCGCCGCCTCGGGCGACCAGCCCGTGAACTGGCAGATGGCCCACGACCTGGCGCGTCAGCAGGCCGCGCTCGGCGGTGACCCGTCGCTGTCGCCCGGTCGCGTCAAGGACGTGCGCGACGCGCTGTCGGTGGCCGAGCTGTGGCTCGACGCCGCGACCGAGCTGCCGCCGTCGACCGGTGCCACGCACGCCTGGAGCCGCGCCGAGTGGGTCGAGGCGACCCTGCCGACGTGGCGCGTGCTGACCGAGCCGGTCGCGACGTCGCTGTCGACCGCGCTCGCCGGCGCGCTCGGCCCCGCGTTCGGCGAGCTCGGCGGCGCGCTCCCCGGCGGGCTGCCCGGCGGTGCGGCGGCCGACCCGTCGCAGCTGCTGCGCGGCATCGGCTCGGCCGTGTTCGGGCTGCAGGTCGGCCAGGCCGCCGGGACCCTCGCGCGCGAGGCGTTCGGCACGACCGACATCGGCCTGCCGCTGCTCGAGCGGCCCGCGCCCGCGCTCGTCGCGGCCAACGTCGACGCGTTCGCCGAGGGGCTGGACACCCCCCTGGAGGAGGTGCGCCTGTACCTGGCGCTGCGGGAGGCCGCCGCGAGCCGGCTGTTCGCGCACGTGCCGTGGCTGCGCGCGCACCTGCTGGACGCCGTCGCGGAGTACGCACGGGGCATCACGATCGACGTCGAGCAGCTCGAGGACGCCGTGCGGTCGATCGACCCGACCGACCCGAGCGCGCTGCAGGCGGCCCTCTCGGGCGGCGTGTTCGCACCGCAGACGACGCCCGCGCAGCAGGCCGCGCTGGCACGCCTCGAGACCGCGCTCGCGCTCGTCGAGGGCTGGGTCGACGAGGTCGCCACCGCGGCCGCGACGCCCCACCTGCCGCACGCCGTGCCGCTGCGGGAGATGGTGCGGCGGCGCCGGGCCGCCGGCGGTCCGGCGGAGCAGGCGTTCGCGAGCCTCGTCGGGCTCGAGCTGCGCCCGCGGCGCCTGCGCGACGCGGCGACGGTGTGGGCGCACCTCGCGGCGACGCGCGGGATCGACGGGCGCGACGCGGTCTGGGCGCACCCCGACCTGGTCCCGACGTCGGAGGACCTCGACGACCCGGCGGGCTACGACGCGCGCCGGCAGGCCGCCGTCGACGAGTCCGCCGACCTCGACCGTGCGCTCGCGCAGATCCTCGACGACGCGGACGGCGCGTCGGGCGACGCGCCGGAGGACCGCCCCGCGGGCTGACGGCCCACGGCGGCGGACGGCGGGTCGGCGACCCGCCGCCCGCCGCACGGGGCGGACGGCCTGGTCAGGCGTCGGGCCCCGCGCCGACCTCGTCCGCCACGGCCGGGTCGTCGGACGGCTCGTCGTCCCCGTCGTCGCGCGGCCCGTCGGCGCCGTCGCGCGCGAACGCGCACCCCTCGAGGAAGCCCCGTGCGCGCTGCGTGTGCGGGTACGCCTCGAGCTCGGCCCAGAACGCCTCGCCGTGCCCCGGCTGCAGCAGGTGGGTGAGCTCGTGCAGCAGCACGTAGTCGAGCACCCACCGCGGCATGCCCCGCACGCGGTCGGAGATCCGGATGGTGCCCTCGGACGGCGTGCACGAGCCCCAGCGCCGGCCCTGGTTGGTCGACCACCGCACGCTCGTCGGCACCGCCCGCCCGCCCAGGTACCGGCGGGACAGCTCGGTCGCGCGCGCCGCGAGCTGCGCGTCGGACGGGCGGCGGCGGCGCTCCTGCGCCGCGAGCCGTTCGACCATCCGCCCGACCCACTCACGCTCCTGCGCGCGCGTGAAGCGCGCCGGGATGGCGACGACCGTGCGACCGTCCTCACGCCACGCGCTCACCGTGCGCGAGCGGCGGCGCGACCGCCGGACCTCGACGAGCGGACCGCCCGTGGCGGCGTCGGGAGCCGCGGGCGGCGCGGCGTCACGGCGCGCTCGCGCGCGCGGCGTCGCCTCGCGCGAAGTCGGCACCCCCGCACGCTAGCGCGCCGCACCCCGCGACGGGGCCCGACTCCCCGGTTCACCCGCGCGCGGGTGCGCGGCGCACCCCGACGCGCACGTGCACGGCGGGGGCGACCACTACTGTGTGACCGCACGGCGGCCGATCACGGTCCCTGCCCCGGGCGCGATGCCACCGCCCGGTGACGAGCACGAGGAGGGACCACATGGCCGACACCTGGGCAGGCGAGTTCTACTGCGTGAAGTGCAAGGAGAAGCGCGAGACCGAGGGCGAGGTCGTCGTCTCGGAGTCGGGGCGCCGCATGGCCAAGGCCACGTGCCCCGTCTGCGGCACCAAGCTGAACCGGATCCTCGGCAAGGCCTGACGCACCGACGCACGCGCCGCGGCACGTCCGTGGCGGCACGAGGGCACCGTCGCACGGCGACGGTGCCCTCGTCGTTCCCGGGGGGGTGCCCCCTGTGGACGGGCGCCGACGGCCGACGTCGCGCACTGCCAGGGTGTCCGGCATGCGACGACCGGCGCCCCTCCAGCTGCGTCCCGGCCTGCCCGTGCTGCCCCGCGGCGACCGCGAGGTGCAGGTCGGTCTCGACCCCCGGTGGGCCGTGCGGCTGGTCGACCTGCCGCCCGCCGAGGCGGCGCTGTGGTCGACGGTCGACGCCACCACGGACCTGACGGCGCTGCCCGCGCGGGCCGGGGACGCCGGCGCCGACCCCGCGTCGGTGGCCGCGACGGTCGACGACCTGCGACGCGCGGGCCTCACCCGGGTGCCCCCGCCGGGGCCCGGCACCGCGGGGCCCGCGGGCGCCGACGCACGCGCGTGGTCCCTGCTGGCGGTCGACGGCGGCGGTGACGCGGTGGTCGCGCGACGTGCCGACGCCGTCGCGGGTGTCGTGGGCCTGGGCCCCACCGGCCTGGGCGTCGCGCGGCACCTCGCTGTCGCGGGCGTCGGCACGCTGCTGCTCGACGACGACGCGCCCGTGTCCCCCGCCGACGTCGCGGGCACCCACCGCTGGTCGGACGTCGGCACGCCCCGCGCGCTCGCCGCCGCCCGTGCGCTGCGCGACGCCGTGCCCGGCGTCCGGGTCGACGGCGACGCCGAGCCGGACGTGGTCGTGGTGGTGGAGCACCACGCGGCCGACCCCGGGCGGGCGATGCTGCTCATGGGCGCGCAGGTGCCGCACGTGCCGGTCGTCGTGCGCGACGCCGACGCGATCGTCGGCCCCGTGGTCCGGCCCGGCCTGGACCCGTGCCTGCGGTGCCTCGACCTGCACCGCACGGACGTCGACCCCGCGTGGCCGACGGTCCTGCGGTCGCTCACCTCGGCCCGCGCCCCGGCGGTCACCGAGGTAGGCGTGCTCGCGGGCGCGGCGGCCGCGCTCGCCGCGGCACAGGTCCTCGCCCTGCTCGCGGGGACAGTCCCGGCGCTCTGCTCGGCGAGCGTCGAGCTCGCGCTGCCGGACCTGGTCGCGCGCGAGCGCCGCTGGGCCACGCACCCGGCGTGCGGGTGCGTGACGCCACCGGGGACGACGGACGCCGGGCCGCGCGAGGCGTGACCTCGTGCGACCCGGCGTCATGGGCGGGTGCTGGTGGGTGCCGTGGGCGGGCACGTCCGTGGCCGTCCGGCCTCAGGCGGCGGTGGCGTCCTTGCGCGGCCGGCCGCGGCCGCGCTTGGTCGGGACGACCACACCACCGACGAAGACCTGACCGCCCCAGACGCCCCACGGCTCGGCCCGCTCGACGGCGCCGGCCAGGCAGCCCTCGATGAGCGGGCACTCGCGGCACAGCGCCTTGGCGCGTTCCACGTCGGCCTGGCGCTCGGCGAACCACAGCTCGGGGTCGCCCGAGCGGCACGGGATGAGCTCGGCGACCATCTGGTCGAACTGCGCATCGGTCGTCGCGGTGCTGCCGGTGGGCCAGGGGCCGGATCCGCCCTGGTTCACGGTGTCGAGCAGCGTCGTGAGCCGCACGATGTCCTCCTGGTGTCCTTGCGGGGTGAGCTGGGGGAACCGGATGCCGGGCCGCTCACCCCCGGCGACTGCCGGAGGACAAGAGAAAGGCCGCGGATCCGAAGGGGTTCGGACTCCGCGGCCTGCACGCCGTGCGTGGCTGCTGCTACGGGGTCCTGTGTCGAAGATCGGTGCGGGACGTCGCGGGACGCTGACGGAACTTCTGCCCGACGATGGGCAGAGCGATCCCCTGGAAACCGAAAGTGGGCGCAAGGGTCCGTGCGTACGCGTGCTGCGTCGCCGACATCACGATCGTCGTGGTCTCCATCTGTGCACCCACCTCCTCTCTGGGGAGGGGTCCCGCCTCTTCGGCAGCACCCCGCGAACAAGGACGTGACCACACTAGGGCGGCCCGTCGAGACGTCACAAGCGAATTACCGCAACTTCGTCCGAGCACTTCTCGCGACGTCCGGATCGTCCTCGTCCGCGACGACCCGCAGCAGCTCCTCGCCGTACTCGCGCAGCCGCGTCGCACCCAGCCCCTGGACGTGCCGCAGGTCCGCGGGCGTGGACGGCATCGCGGCCGCGACGGCCTCCAGGGCGACGTCGGGCAGCACGCGGAACGCCGCGACGCCCCGCTCGTCGGCGACGCGCGCACGCCAGCCGCGCAGCCGCTCGAGGACCTCGGGGTCCGCGACCGCGGTCGTGCGGCGCGCGCCCAGCCGCACGCGGTCGCCGGGCCACAGCCCCGCGAGGAACCGCGAGCGGCTGCGCGTCGAGCGCGACCCCGGCGTGCGCGACGCCGCGTACGAGACCTCGAGGTGCGTGCGCGCCCGGGTCACGCCGACGTACAGCAGCCGCCGCTCCTCGGACACGGCCGCCTCGGTCTGCGCGAGCGAGATCGGCAGCAGGCCGTCGGACAGCCCGGCGAGGAACACCGCGTCCCACTCCAGCCCCTTGGCGGCGTGCAGCGACGCGAGCGTCACGCCGTCGACCGTCGGCGCGAGCTGCGACGCCGCGCGGTCGTCGAGCTCGGCGACCAGGTCGGCCAGCGTCACGTCGCCGCGTGCGGCCACCAGGTCGTCGGCGAGACCCACGAGCGCCTGCATCGCGTCCCACCGCTCCCGTGCGGCCCCGCGCGCGGCCGGCGCCTGCGCGGCCCAGCCGACCGAGGTCAGGATGTCGCGCACGGTCTGCCCGAGGGGCACGTCGGGATCCGCCGACCGGGCCCCGCCGCGCAGCAGCACGAGCGCGTCGCGCACGTCGCGCCGCGAGAAGAACCGCTCGCCGCCGCGCACCTGGTACCCCACGCCCGCGGCCGCGAGCGCCTGCTCGAACGCCTCGGACTGCACGTTGGTCCGGTACAGGACGGCGATCTCGCTGGCCGGCACGCCCGACGCGATGAGGCGCGCGGCGCGCGCGGCGATCCCGGCGGCCTCCGCCTCGTCGTCCTCGTAGGCCGTGAAGCGCACGGGCGGGCCGTCGGGCTGCTGCGCCACGAGGTGCAGCGGCACGGGGTCCGACGGACGCCGGGTCGCGGTGAGCACGCGGTTGGCGAGGTCGACCACCTGGGGCGTCGACCGGTAGTCGCGCACGAGCCGCACGACCCGCGCACCGGGGTGGTGGCGGCCGAACGTCAGCAGGTGGTGCGGCGTCGCGCCCGCGAACGAGTAGATGGTCTGGCTCGGGTCGCCGACCACGCACACGTCGTGGCGCCCGCCGAGCCACTGGTCGAGCAGGTACTGCTGCAGCGGGCTGACGTCCTGGTACTCGTCGACCACGAAGTGCCGGTACTGCGCGCGCACCTCCTCCGCGACCTCGCCGCGCTGCGCGAGCATCGCCGCGAGCAGCAGCAGCACGTCCTCGAAGTCGATGACGCCGCGCTCGGTCTTGACGTCCTCGTACGCCGCCATCAGGCGCGCCACGGCCTGCGCGTCCTGACCCGCGGGCGTCGGCCGCCGCGCCGCCGCGGCCGCCCGCTCGTAGTCCTCCGCGGTGACGAGCGACACCTTGGCCCACTCGACCTCGGCGGACAGGTCGCGCACGGCGACGCGGTCGACGCCCACGCCGACCCGGCGCCCGGCCTCGGCGATCAGCGTGGCCTTCTGCTCGACCAGCCGCGGCGGTGCGCCGCCGACGACCTTGGGCCAGAAGTGCCCGAGCTGGCGCAGCGCCGCCGCGTGGAACGTGCGCGCCTGCACGCCGCTCGCCCCCAGGTCGCGCAGGCGGACGCGCATCTCGCCCGCGGCGCGTGCCGTGAACGTCACGGCCAGCACCGACGCGGGGCGGTAGACGCCCGTGCGCACGCCGTACGCGATGCGGTGCGTGATCGCACGGGTCTTGCCGGTGCCCGCGCCCGCGAGCACGCAGACGGGGCCCGTCAGGGCGGTGGCGACGGCACGCTGCTCGGGATCGAGCGCGTCGAGGAGGGAGTCGGCGGACATCGTCGACCAGTCTCCCAGCACCCGCCGACACCCGGGGCCGCCGACTCCCGGCGCGCGTGCGAGGATCGAGGGACGACGACGCAGCACCGCCGTCGGCACCGTGAGGCACCTGCGAGGAACCATGACGACCAGCACCCCGGCACCCGGCACCGTGACGATGTACTCGACGACGTGGTGCGGGTACTGCCACCGGCTGCGCACGCAGCTCGACTCCGCCGGCATCGCCTACGACGTCGTCGACATCGAGCAGACGCCGGACGCCGCGCAGCTCGTCGAGTCGCTCAACGGCGGCAACCAGACCGTGCCGACCGTCGTGTTCCCCGACGGCTCCGCTGCGACCAACCCGTCGCTCGCCGAGGTCCGCGAGCGCCTCGGCCTCTGACCGTCCCACCGGGCCGAGCCACGGACGTCAGCCGGGCAGCGGGCCGCCGTACCACTGCTCGATCAGCGCGCGAGCGATCGACGCCCCGCCGGGCAGCACCACGTCGCCCGCGTCCACCGCGGCCGCGAGCACGGCGCGCGTGAACCAGCGCGCGTCGGCCATCTCGACGCCGTCGACGCGAACGTCGGTCGTCGTCGCGCGCCCGCGGAACCCGAGCATGAGCGAGGCGGGGAACGGCCACGGCTGGCTGCCTTCGTACTCGACCTCGCCCACGACGACGCCGGTCTCCTCGTGCACCTCGCGGCGCACGGCCTGCTCGGCGGCCTCACCCGCCTCGACGAAGCCCGCGAGCGTCGACCACCGGCCCGCCGGCCACGCCGCCGCGTGGCCCAGCAGCAGGCGGTCGTCGGCGTCGACGACCGCCATGATCACGGCCGGGTCCGTGCGCGGGTAGTGCTCCGAGCCGTCGACGTCGCACACGCGCGACCAGCCCGCCTGCGCGGTGCGCGTCGGCGCGCCGCAGCGCGGGCACCGCGGGTGCCGGTCGTGCCACGCGTCGAGCGCGACCGCGGTCGTGGCGAGACCCGCGTCGTGCGCGTCGAGCAGCGCGCCGACCACGCGCAGCGAGCGCCAGCCCGACCGCGCGACGGGCCCGTCGGGCAGGTGCACGAGCACGTCGGCCGGTTCGCCGCCCGCCGGCAGCGGGTGCGCGTCCGGCAGCCGGGCCGCGAGCACGCGCGTGCCGTCGTCCTCGGCGCCGAGCAGCAGCCACGCGTCGTCGGGCTCGGGCGCCGGTGCCGCGCCGGCCGCGCCCTCGCGCCCGGCCGCGAGCAGCGCGGCCGCACCCGCCGGGTCGAGCCAGCGCACGTGCGCGTCGTCGTCGAGCAGCAGCCCGCCGTCACGCACCGCGAGCACGCGCGTGCGCGGGTCGGCGCGCGCGTCGTCGAGCGCGCCGGGCAGCGCACGCAGCTCCGCGGCACGGTCGACGGACGCGCGTGCGAGGGGCAGGTCGACGAGGGCGGGCGGGGCGGGGGCGGACGGGACGGGGGCCGGGCGGGTCACGTCCGTCACGCTACGCCGCGCACCGCGCGGGACGGGACGGAACGGCACGGGACGGGATGGGACGGGACCGCACGGTCCGAACGGCGCGGCGGCGCAGGGCCGGACCGGGCGGCACGGCGCAGCACGGGGCCGGGCGGCGCGGCACGGGACCGGACCGGACGGCACGGCGCGCTACGGGGCCGGATGGCACGGGACCGGACCGGACGGACCGAGCCGGTCCGTCCGGCACCGCGACGCCCCGCCGGGACGACGCGGTCGAGACGGGCGTCCCGGACGAACCGGGCGCCGACACGCGGGGGCGCGCCGCACGGGACACGCCGTACGGCGTCCTACCCTGACGCACGTGACCCGTTCGCCCCTCGCACTCGCGGCCCTCGCGACCGTCGCCCTGCCGGGCCTCGACGCGTACGACGTGCGCCGGCCCCTGCAGCCGGGCACGGACTTCGACGTGGCCGTCGTGATCGACGCGCAGCGGCAGCGGTGGGTCGTGCGCGCGCCGCAGCACGCCGTCGCGGGCGCCGCCCTCGAGGCGGAGGTCGCGCTGCTCGACGCCCTCGGGCCGTTCGCCGACGACGGCCGGCTGCCCTTCGCGGTGCCTCGCCCGGCGGGGTTCGCGCACCTGCCCGAGGGCGGGCGCGCGTGCGTCCACCGCGAGGTGCCGGGCCGTCCGCTGCGGCTCGAGAGCCTGCGCCCCGGCCCGGGTCTCGCGGCCGCGGTGGGGCGTGCGCTCGCCTCCGTCCACGAGCTGCCGACGTCGGTCGTCGAGAACGCGGGCCTGCCCGTGTACGACGCCGCGGGCTACCGCGAGCGCCGCCAGGCGGAGGTCGACGAGGCCGCCCGCACGGGGCTCGTGCCCGCGTCGCTGCTGCGCCGGTGGGAGCAGATGCTCGAGGACGTCGCGATGTGGCGGTTCCGGCCGACGGTCGTGCACGGGGACCTGTCGAGCGACCACGTGCTCGTGCAGGACGGCGCGGTCGCGGGCGTGCTCGACTGGGGCTCGGCCATGGTCGCCGACCCGGCGGACGACCTGTCGTGGCTGCTCGTCGCGGCCCCGCAGGACGCGGTCGACGCGATCCTCGAGGCGTACCTGCTGCGTCGCACCGAGCTGACCGACCCGCACCTGGCCGACCGCGCGCTGCTGGCCGGCGAGCTCGCGCTCGCGCGGTGGCTGCTGCACGGCGTGCGCACGCACCAGCAGGACGTCGTCGACGACGCCGTGCAGATGCTGCACGACCTCGACGAGCACACGCGCGCGGAGGAGACCGCGGCCGCCCACTGACCCTCGCCCGGCCGACGACCGTCCGACGTCGCCCGGCCGACGACCGTCCGACGGTCGGCCCGGACCGACGCCCGGACCGTCAGCGACGACGCGGACCGCGCTCGGGGCACGCCGTCGGCGCGGCCGCGCGCATCCGGCCGGTCGGTCCAGCGACGACGCACGGGCCGGTCGGTCCAGCGACGACGCACGGGCCGGTCGGTCTAGCGACGACGCACGGGCGGGGCGCCGCGTCGGGCTCGCGACCGTGCGGCTCGCCCCTGGCTGTCGGACGCCTCGCCCGACGCGGCGTCGGACGCGGGTGCGGCGGCGGCGAGCAGCCGCGCGAGCTCGTCGGGGCCGGGCAGGTCGTCGGGCACGACGGTGACACCCGCACCGACGTAGCAGAACGCCGCACGGACGACGTCGGGGTCGACGCCAGTCCACCGGGCCCACGCGATCCGGTAGACCGCGAGCTGCAGCTCGCGCGACGCGCGTTCGACGGGGTCGGACGGCGGCGATCCGGTCTTCCAGTCGACGACGACGACCGCGCCGGGCACGTCGGGGCGGTCGGGGTCCGGGAAGACCGCGTCGATGCGCGAGCGCAGCACGTACCCCCCGATCGTGGTCTCGACGTCGACCTCGACCGCGACCGGGGCGCGGTGCGCCCAAGGGGTCCGCAGGAACGCGGCACGGAGCTCGGTCTGGTCGGGGTCCCCCGGCAGCACGTCGTCGTCCGCGCCCGGCAGGTCGTCGACGTCGACGAGCGTCGCCTGCCCGAACCAGGCCTCGACCCACGCGTGGAAGGCGGTGCCGCGGCGGGCCTGCGGCGACGGCTCGCGCGGCACCGGGCGCCGCAGGTGGAGGGCGAACTGCTCGGGCTGCGCGTCGAGCCGCACGAGCGACGACGCCGACAGGTGCGCGGGCAGCGCGACGCGGCCGTCGCCGCGGCGCCGTGCGGCCTGCTCGGCGAGCAGCCGGTCGGCGAGCGCGTCCCAGTCCTCGGCGCCCGGGGCCGGGGGCGGACCGGGCGCCGGCGCGCCGTCCTGCTCGGCACGCAGCCGGTCCGCGGCCGCGCGGACCGCGGCAGCCGCGGCGGTCACGGCGTCACGCCGGGGCGCGGCACCGTCCACCGCGAACGGGTCCGCGGGCCACGTCGCGACCGCGACGCGCGCGGCACGGGGGTTCTCGGCGCCGGCCTCGGGCTCGTCGGCACGCGCGACCACGTCGACGAGCCCCGCGTCGACGAGCTCGGTGAGGAACGGCGAGACGCGGCGCGGCGCCTTCGGGTCGCCCCAGTACGCGGCCGAGAGCAGGAGGTCCTCACGCGCGCGGGTCACGGCGACGTACGCGAGCCTCCGCTCCTCGGCCACCTCGTGGTCGCCCGCGTCGAGGCGGAACCGCTCGAGCCGGTCGGCCAGCTCCTTGGGCGACTCCGCACCGCCGCACGCGAGCTGCGGCAGGTCGTCGGCGTCGCCGCGCAGCGGGTACGGCAGCACGCCGAGCCCGGTGAGCCACGCGGAGTCCTTGGGCCCCTCCTTGCCGAGCATCGGCGTCGCGGGCAGCCCGCCGTCGACCAGGCCCGCCACGGCGACGGCGTCCCACTCCAGGCCCTTCGACGCGTGCACGGTCATGACCTGCACCGCGTCGGGGTCCGGCTCGGTGACGGGCAGCTCGAGGCCGTCCTCGCGCGCGTCGGCGGCCTCGAGCCACGCGAGGAACGCGCCGAGGGTCGGGCGGTCGGCGCCGCGCGCGAACTCGCCGGCGACGTCGGCGAACGCGTCGAGGTGCGCGCGTGCGCGTGCCGGCGTCGTGTCGGCGCGCGCCTGCACCTCGATGTCGAGGCCGAACAGCCGCTCGGCCTCGTTCACCAGCTCGGGCAGCGACAGGCCCTGCTGCGCGCGCACGGCCCGCAGCACGCCCGCGAGGTCGACGAGCCGGCGGCGCCCCTCGGGCGTGAGCGAGCGCCCCGCGGGGCTGCGCCACCCCGCGGGCGGCGGGTCGTCGAGCGCGTCGACGAGGCTGCGCTCGTCGACCACGTCGGCCTCGACGCCGTCGACCTGCGCGACCCGGCCGCCGACGCGCGCGCCCTGGCGCGCCCAGTCGCCGAGCGCGTGCAGGTCGGCGGCCCCCAGGCGCGTGCGCGCGCCCGTGAGCAGCCGGACCACGGCGTCGCCGCGCGTCGGGTCGTGCGCGGCCTGCAGCACCGCGACGAGGTCGACGACCTCGGGCGTCGCGAGCAGACCACCGAGCCCCACGACCTCGACCGGCAGCCCCGCGGCCCGCAGCGCGCGCCGCAGCGGCTCGAACTGCGAGCGCTTGCGGCACAGCACCGCGGCCGTCCGCCGCCCCGCGGGGTGGCTGCCGGGCCGCCACCGGGGCGCGAGCCACGCGGCCACGGCGTCGGCCTCGTCCTCGACCGTGGCCGCGACGACGGCCTGCACGCTGCCCGTGCCGGCCCCCGGGCGCGCGGCCAGCCGCGGCACGTCGACGCGCACGCCCGCGGCCCGCAGCGGTGCCGCGACGTGGTTCGCCGCGTCGAGGACCGCCGTGTCGTTGCGCCACGACGTCGACAGCTGCGCGACGTCCGCCGGGCGGCGGTCGGTCGGTCCCGCGGCGTCGCCGCCGACCACCGGGAACGCGGCCGGGAAGCGCGACAGACCGCCGGGGCTCGCACCGCGCCAGCCGTAGATCGACTGGTGCGGGTCGCCGACCGCGGTCACGGGGTGCCCGCCCGAGAACAGCGCCTGCAGCAGCACGAGCTGCGCGTACGACGTGTCCTGGTACTCGTCGAGCAGCACCACGCGGTAGCGCTCGCGCTCACCCGCACCGACCTCGGGCACGTCGCGCGCGATGCGTGCCGCGAGCGCGACCTGGTCGCCGAAGTCGAGGGTGTCGGCCGCGCGCTTGCGCGACCGGTAGTCGGCCACGAGGTCCAGCACGCGCGACCGCTCGCCGAGCGACGCGACGAGGTCCCGCACGCGCGCGTAGGGCGCGCGCGGCGGGGTCCCCGCCGGCGTCGCCTCGAGGTCGGCGACGATCGCGTCGATCCCTGCGCGCGCCTGCGCGGGGTCGAGCAGGTGCTCGTCGAGCGCGCCCGACAGCGCGAGCACGGCGTCGACGACGGTCGACGTGGCGGCCGACGTCTCGAGGTCCCCCGCCCAGGACTCGACGACCTGCGACGCGAGCTGCCACTGCGCGGCCTCCCCCAGCAGCCGCGCACCCGGCTCGACGCCGAGCCGCAGCGCGTGGTCCGACACGAGCGACGCCGCGTACGCGTGGTACGTCGACACGTGCGGCCGCGCGAGCTCGTCGAGGACCGCCGCGCCCGCCGGCAGCGTCACGCCCTCCGCGGCGGCCACGCGCACGAGCGCGCGCAGCCGGCGCCGGACGCGCTCGGCGAGCTCGCCGGCGGCCTTGCGCGTGAACGTCAGGCCCAGCACCTGCTCGGGTGCGACGAGCCCGTTGCCGACGAGCCACACGACGCGCGCGGCCATGGTCTCGGTCTTGCCCGACCCCGCGCCGGCGACGACGAGCGACGGCCGCAGCGGGGCCTCGATCACGGCCCGCTGCTCGTCGGTGGGCGGGTGCTGCCCCACGAGCTGCGCGATCCGCAGCGCCGACAGCGTGCTCACGCGACCACCTGCCCGCCCTCGCCGCGCAGCGGGCACGAGCGGCGCACGGGGCAGCGGTCGCACAGCTCGTTGCCCCGCGCCTCGAAGCTCGCGGCGGCCATGCTCCCCGCGACCTCGTCGACGAGCGCGCGCGCCCAGCTCGGGCCGTCGTCCTCGGGCCCCAGCCCGTCCTGACGGCGCTGCGTCGGACCCCCGGACCCCTGCGCGAGGTGCACGAGCCGCGCGGCGACGCTCCGTGCGCCGTCCGGCAGGCCCGGCACGGCACCCGCGTCGACCGCGAGCTGGTAGGCGCCGAGCTGCGCGTGCTCGGCGGCCTGCGCGAGCGTCGGCACGCGCGAGCCGGTCTTGAGGTCGACGACCTCGACCGCCTCGGCGCCGCCGTCGGCCTCGGCCACGGCCCGCTCGACGCGGTCGATCGAGCCGCGCACGACCGCGCGGTCGGTCTCGAGCGTGAACGCGCCCTCGACGAGCAGCGGCTCGCCCGACGCGCGCAGGTACGCCGCGAGCCGCACGAGCATCGCGTCGGCCTTGCGGCGCGCCGCGACCGACGGCCAGCCCTCCCCCAGCGCCAGCTCGTGCCAGCGCCGGTCGAGCTCGGCGCGCAGCGTCGGCAGGTCGGCCGTGGGGTGCTCCTGCGCGATCGCGTGCACGAGCGTGCCGAGCGACTGCTGCGCGGACGACGCGGGCGTGCCGCCGGCCGCCTCGAGCGCCCACCGCAGCGCGCAGCGCTGCGCGGTCTCGAGCCGCGACGGCGACACGGGGACCTTCGCGCCCTCGGGCCACAGCGGCGCGTCGCTCGACGGGTCGGCGAGCCCGAACCACTGCGCGGGGTCGGCCCCGGGCACGCCGTGCGCCGCGAGGCGCGCGAGCGTGCGCGCGGCGGCCACGTCCTCGCGCCCCTCGGCCGCCGCACGCTCGAGCGTCGCGCGCAGCCGCGCCACCAGCCCGCGCAGGTCGAGCGGCGCCGGGGCGCTGGTCCGGCGCGGGTCGGGCGCACCGTCGTCCCCGCCCGGCTGCACGAGGTCGACGAACGGCGACGGGGTCGCGTCCTGGTCCTCGACGGCCGTCACGAGCAGCAGCTCGCGCGCACGCGAGCACGCGAGCGTGAACGCGCGCAGCTCGTCGGCGAGCACGGCCGCGCGCGCGGCACGCGCGCGCTCGTCGTCGGGACCGTCGGTCGCGCGGCCGTCGAGCACGTCGGCGAGCGTCTGCGCCCCGAGCATCGAGTCCCGCAGGCGCAGGTCGGGCCACGCACCGTCCTGCACGCCGACCACGGCGACCACGCGCCAGGACGCGCCGGCGGCGCCCGCGGGCGTCAGGACGCCGACGCCCGCGGCGCGCGACGCCGGTGCGAGCGAGTCGGCCGGGAGGTCCTGCGCGAGCACCCAGTCGACGAACGCCGCGGGCGTGGCCTGCGGCAGGCGCTCGACGAACGTCTCGGCCGCACGGAACAGCGCGAGGACCGCGTCGAGGTCGCGGTCGGCGCGCTCGCCCGCCGCACCGCCCGCGAGCGCGGTGCGCCGCCACGGCTCGGCGAGCCCCGCGCGGTCCCAGACGGCCCACAGCACGGCCTGCACGTCGGCACCGGGCGCCGCCGCGACCTCCCGGCCGGCCTGCAGCAGACCGGCGAGCCGCTCGACGGGGCGCCCGACGTGCGGTTCGAGCGTCGCGGCGCGGCCCGGCTCGGCCAGCGCCTCGACCAGCAGCGCGTCGCTCGACCGGCCGCCGCCGCCCGCGAGCTCCTCGGCCCGCAGCGCGCGTCGCACGCGGCGCAGCCCGACGGCGTCGAGCCCGCCCAGCGGCGAGCACGCGAGCCGCGTCGCGACGTCGGCGTCGAGCGCCGCCGCGTCGAGCACGACGCGCACCGCGTCGAGCAGCGGACGCACGGCGGGCTCGTCGCGCAGCGGCACGTCGCTGCCGACGACGCGGACGGGCACACCGGCCTGCGCGAGCGCACGGCGCACGGCTGTCGCGCGTGCGCCCGAGCGCGCGACGACCGCCATGTCGTCCCACGGCACCGCGTCCTGCAGGTGCGCCCGCCGCAGCCGGTGCGCGACCCACGCGGCCTCCTGCGCCGCGCTCGGCAGGATCGCGACGCGCGCCGCGGGGCCCGCGGCGCGGTCCGCGGGCACCTCGGCGCGGCGGTGCGCCACGGTGCCGGCGGCCGGCACGCGCTCGGCGACCCGGGCGGTCACCTCGCGCAGCGGCGCGGTCTGGCGCCACACCGTGCCGAGCACGACGTGCTCGGCACCCAGGCCGTCGGGGGCGGGCGCGAGCGCGCGCGCGACCAGCGTGGGCTGCGCGCCGCGGAACGTCTGCACCGCGACGTCGGGGTCGCCCAGCAGCAGCAGCCGCGCGCCGCGGTCGGCGAACGCCCCGAGCAGGCGCGCGGTCGCCGCCGTGCTCTCCTGGTGGTCGTCCACGACGACGAGGCGTCGGCTCGGGCACGGGACGCCGGGCACGTCGTCGTCCCAGCGGCGCAGCGCGGCGACGGCCGCGTCGACCACGACGGCCGGGTCGAGCCGCTCTCCCGCGTCGGGCGTCGCGGCGGCCAGCGCCATGACGTCGAGGTACTCCTCGTACACGCGCGCGGCGGCGACCCACGCCGGGCGGCCCTCGCGGCGCCCGAGGGCCGCGAGGTCGGACGGCGCGAGGCCACGCTCGGCCGCGCGCATGAGCAGGTCGCGCAGCTCGTCACGGAACGCGCGCGTGCCGAGCGCGACGTCGGGGACGCCCGGCGGCCACGCCGGTCCCGTGACGTCGCCGGCCGCGTGCCCGGCCAGCAGCTCGGCGAGCGCGAGGTCCTGCTCGGGGCCCGAGACGAGGACCGGCGGCGGCTCGCCCAGCGCGCCGGCCCGCGCGCGCAGCACCGCGAACGCGACCGCCGCGGGCGTCTGGACGAGAGGCCGCCCGGCGGTGCGGCCGAGCCGCACCGCGAGCCGGTCCCGCAGCTCGCCGGCGGCGCGACGGTTCGCGGCCAGCACCAGCACGTCGTCGGGCGCGAGCCCCGCCTCGACCGCCGCGGCGGCGGCCTCGAGCGCCACGGTCGTGCGCCCCGTGCCGGGCGCACCGGTGACGACCAGCGCCCGCGCCGGCCCCGTCGCGGCACGGTCCACGGCGTCCTGCTGGCGCGCGTCGAGCACGGGCCGCGCCCCCCGGCCGAGCGCCTCGTGCTCGACCAGCGGCGCGGCCACCAGCCGGGTCGTCGGTGCGGTCGTCACGGTGCCGATCCCATCACGGCGCACCGACATCCCGGCGCACGGTCGCCGCCCGGTGGACGTCACCGGCCGTGGCTACCCTGTGCGGATGGTCGACGCCCACGACGCAGCCGCGGACCGCCCGCCCGCGCGGCGCATGGCGCGCGCCGAGCGTCGGTCGCAGCTGCTCGCCACGGCGCTGGAGCTGTTCGCGACCGAGGGCTTCCACCACGTGTCGATGGACGACATCGCGGTGCGGGCCGAGGTCAGCAAGCCCGTCCTGTACCGGCACTTCCCGTCTAAGCTCGACCTGTACCTCGCGGTCGTCGACGAGCAGGGCGCGGGCCTGCTCGCGGCGGTCGAGCACGCCGTCGCGCCGCTGCAGGCCGGTCCGCTGGGCCGGGGCGAGGGCCGTGCCGTCGTGGCGGCCGTCGTCGAGGCGTACCTCGCGTTCGTGCAGGTCGCCGGCCAGTCGTCGTCGCTGCTGTTCGAGTCGGACGTCACGCGCGACGCGCAGGTGCGCGGCCGCGTCGAGCACGCCACCGCGGTCGTCACGCACCGCATCGCCGACGTGCTCGTCGACGTCACGGGGCGCGACCGCCCGGACGCCGACGTGCTGGCCGCGGCGCTCGTCGCGAGCGCGCAGGGCGCCGCGACCTACTGGCTGCGCCACGGCGCGGGCCGCGACGCGCACCGGGTCGTCGGGCTCGTCACCGACCTGCAGTGGCGCGGCGTGGCCGGGCTCGTCCGCCCGGACTACCCGTACGAGGGCGCCTAGGATCGACGACGAACCCGCCCGGCACCGCAGTGCCGGACGAACGTGTCGACGAGGGAGTGCCCGTGGAGATCACGATCGGCGTGCAGCACCAGGCGCGCGAGCTGACGCTCGAGTCCGACCTGACGGCGGACGAGGTCGCCGCAGTCGTGCAGGCCGCGCTGACCGACAAGACCCCGACGATCGAGCTGACGGACACGCGCGGTCGTCGCGTCATCGTCCCGACCGCGGCGCTCGGCTTCGTCGAGATCGGCGCCGAGACCAAGGGGCGCGTGGGCTTCGGCTCCATCTGACCCCCGGCCGGCGTCCGGCTCGCCCGGGCGCCGGCCCGCTCGTCGGCTCAGGCCGTCAGGTGCAGGCGCGACATGCGCCGCGTGTGCTCGGCCGTGAGCTCGTTGAAGACCGTGGCCGGCACCTGCTCGACGGGCGCCGCGGCGGTCGCCGCGTCGTCCGCGCCACCCGCGCGGCTCAGCACGCGCGCGACCTCGGGCCGCTGCGCCACGCGCTGCACGACCCCGAGCGCCTCGCCGACCAGGCGGCGCCCCCACAGCGCGAGCCGCGACGACAGCACGTCGTCGCCCGCGCACGCCTCGTCCAGCTCGCGCACCGCGAGCTCGCCGTGCGACGCGTCGTCGAGGACCTCGGCGACGAGGCGCGCCGACGCGTCGTCGAGGCCGCGTGCCACGACGCGGCAGAAGTCGTCCGCGACCCCGTAGCCGACGTACGCCTTGAGCAGCCGCTCGGCCCACGACGTCGGCGGCGTGCGGGCGTCGAAGTCGTCGAGCAGGCCGACGAAGCGCCCCAGCGCCGCCACGCCGTCGCCCCCGAGCTCGTCGATGCGGGCCAGGACCCGGTCGCGGCGCTCGGTGCAGCGTGCCGCGAGGCGGCTCAGCGCGAGGGCCTGCTCGAGCCCCGGCGCCTGCGCGCTGTCGGTCGCGAGCCGCGCGAACGCCTGGTGCTCGAGGCTCGCGACCAGCCCGAGGACCTCGATCGCGTCGGCCGCGTCGGCCGCACGGGCCGTCGACGCGTCCTTGCCGGGGTTGGCGGAGCGGTCCTCCGCCGCGCCCTCGGGGCGCAGGGAGCTGGCGTTGCCGGCGCTGGAGGTCATCCGGCGATCGTAGCGCCGGGCGGCGCGTCACCCGCCGGCTCCCGGCCGCGCGCGACCCCCGTCCGGTACGCTGGGCGTGTACAACCCGTACATCGGTTGCCCGGTCGTCTCGGTTCCCGGTCCGGCACACGCCCGGCCACACCTCGCACGACGCGCACCGCCGCCGCCCGCCGGTCACCGGCCGGGCGTGCCGGCCGGGTGCGCCGCGCGGGGCGACTTCTACGATCGGCTGCCGGCCGACCCGCGTGGCGCCCGTCGCCGCCCGGTCCGGACGCGCACCTCGCGCCGTCCGCCGGGCCCGCACGTGAGCCGCCACCCTGGCAGTGAAGAGCCACACGTGAGCACCGACCAGACCCTCGCGCAGGCGCCGCTCGACGACGCCTCCGCCGTCACCCCCGCCGCCGACGCCACCACCGACCAGCACCGCACGGCCGCCGACGCGGTCCCCACGCAGGTGACCGGCACGCGCCGCGCCGCCTCGGTGCAGGCCGTCGACGCGACCTTCGCGGACTTCGACGTCCGGCCCGAGATCGTCGCGGCCCTCGCCGCGGCCGGCATCGAGCGGCCGTTCCCGATCCAGGCCATGACGCTGCCCGTCGCGCTGTCGGGCCACGACATCATCGGCCAGGCCAAGACCGGCACCGGCAAGACCCTCGGCTTCGGCGTGCCGCTGCTGCACCGCGTGATCGCCCCCGGCGAGGAGGGCTACGAGCAGCTCGCCGCACCGGGCGAGCCGCAGGCCCTCGTCGTCGTGCCGACGCGCGAGCTGGCCGTGCAGGTCGCGGGCGACCTCGCGATGGCCTCGACGGGCCGCAAGGTCCGCATCGTGCAGGTGTACGGCGGGCGGGCCTACGAGCCGCAGGTCGAGGCGCTGCAGCGCGGCGCCGACGTGGTCGTCGGCACGCCGGGCCGCATGATCGACCTGCTGAACCAGCGCCACCTGCGACTCAAGCACGCGACCGAGGTCGTGCTCGACGAGGCCGACGAGATGCTCGACCTGGGCTTCCTGCCCGACGTCGAGAAGCTGCTCGCGGCCACGCCGCCGAACCGCCACACGATGCTGTTCTCGGCGACCATGCCGGGCGCGGTCGTCGCGATGGCGCGCCGCTACATGTCCCAGCCCACGCACATCCGCGCCTCGGCGCCGGACGACGACGGCGCGACGGTCAAGAACATCAAGCAGGTCGCGTACCGTGCGCACGCGCTCGACAAGGTCGAGCTGCTCGCGCGCATCCTGCAGGCCCGGGGCCGCGGCCTGACCATCGTGTTCGCGCGCACCAAGCGCACGGCCGCCAAGGTCGCCGACGAGCTCGTGGACCGCGGGTTCGCCGCGGGCGCGCTGCACGGCGACCTCGGGCAGGGCGCGCGCGAGCAGGCGCTGCGCGCGTTCCGCCACGGCAAGGTCGACGTGCTCGTCGCGACCGACGTCGCGGCGCGCGGCATCGACGTCGAGGACGTCACGCACGTCGTCAACTACCAGTGCCCCGAGGACGAGAAGACGTACCTGCACCGCACGGGCCGCACGGGCCGCGCGGGCAACAAGGGCACGGCCGTGACGTTCGTCGACTGGGACGACCTGCCGCGCTGGGGCCTCATCGACAAGGCGCTGGGCCTGGGCATCCCCGACCCGGTCGAGACGTACTCGTCGTCCGACCACATCCACACCGACCTCGACATCCCGCAGGGCGTGACGGGCCGGCTGCCGAAGGCGCAGCAGACGCGCGCGGGCCTGGGCGCCGAGGTGCTCGAGGACCTCGGCGAGACCGGCAAGCGCGGCGGCGGGGCCCGCCCGGCGCGCTCGGACGAGCGCTCCGGCGGCCGCCGCGAGGGTGGCCGGGACGGCGCGCGCGACCGTGACCGCGCCCCGCGCCAGGAGGGCGACGGCGAGCGCGCCGAGGGTGCGGGCCGTCGCCGCAGCCGCGGCGGTCGTGGTCGCTCGGGCGGCGAGGGCGCGGCGCGCGCCGAGCAGCCCGTCGGTTCGTCGGCCGCCGTGAGCGCCCCCGCGACGGACGGTGCCGCGTCGACCGGCGCGACCTCGACCGGCGAGGCCGGTGACGCACCGCGTCGCCGCCGTCGTCGTCGCTCGCGCGGCGGCGCGTCGGGCGCCGGTGCGCCCGCGGCTCCTGCGGAGTCCTGACCGACGCCCCCGCGACGTGACGGAGGCCCTCCCACCGCCCGGTGGGAGGGCCTCCGTCGTCCCGGGTGGTCGCCCGCGTCAGACCTGGCGCGCGAACGTCAGCACGGCGTCGGCGAGGAGCTGCACCGCGATCGCGGCGAGCAGCAGACCGGCGATGCGGCTGACGAGCATCGTCCCGGAGTCCTTCAGGACGCGGTGGATCGCGTTGGCGAACCGCATGGACAGCCACAGGCACAGGTGGACGAGCACGACGCCGATCGCGATGGCGACCCAGTCGGTCGCCTCGCTGGCCTGCTGCACGAACACCATGGTCGCGACGATGGCGCCGGGCCCGGCGAGCAGCGGCGTGCCGAGCGGCACGAGCGCGACGTTGCCCTGCGTGCCCTCGAGGCCCTCGTTGCTGTCCATCTTGCCGGTGAGCAGCTCCATCGCGACGAGCAGCAGCAGCAGGCCGCCCGCGCCCTGCAGCGCCTCGACCGAGACGTGCAGGTAGTTGAGCAACGATTGGCCGAACAGCGCGAAGCCGACGATGACGCCGAACGCGACGAGGATCGCCTGGCGCGCGGCGCGTGCGCGCTGCTGGCGCGTCATCGAGCCGGTGAGCGCGAGGAAGATCGGCACGGTCCCCGGGGGGTCCATGATGACGAACAGGGTGACGAACACCGAGATGAACAGCTGCACGTCGAGCACGGCGCTCACGCCGCCACCACCTCCGTCGTTCCCTGCCGGACGATCTCGTCCAGCACCTCGGGCCGGGTCAGATTCTCCCCCAGCCGGTTGACCTTGCCGTCACCGTGGTAGTCGCTCGACCCCGTGACGAGCAGCCCGAGCCGGTCGGCGAGGCGCAGCAGCCGCTCGCGCTGCTCGGCCGAGTGGTCGCGGTGGAAGACCTCGAGCCCCGCGAGCCCGGCCTCGGCGAGCTCGTCGAACACGCGGTCGGGCACGATGCGCCCGCGCGCGTCGGCCGCGGGGTGCGCGAACACGGGGACGCCGCCGGACGCGCGGATCGCGGCGACCGCCGCGGGCGCGTCGGGCGCGTAGTGGTCGACGTGGTACGGCCCGGACGACGCGAGCAGGTGCGCGAACGCGGCGTCGCGGTCGGGCACCACGCCGAGCGCGACGAGCGCGTCGGCGATGTGCGGGCGGCCGACGACGACCGCGTCGCGGGCCTGCTCCTGCACGTCCTGCCACGTGATCGGCACGTCGCGCGCCATCCGCTCGACGATGCTGCGCGCGCGGTGCACGCGCGAGTCGCGGGCCCGTGCGAGCTCGCCCGCGAGCGCCGGGTGCGCGGGGTCCTGCAGGTAGGACAGCAGGTGCACGCTCACGCCGTGCGAGCGCGCGGACACCTCGGTGCCGCGCACGAGGGCGACGCCCGCGACGGGCGCGGCGGCGGCCGCCTCGTCCCAGCCGGCCGTGGTGTCGTGGTCGGTGAGGGCGACGACGTCGAGGCCCGCGGCGCGGGCGGCGGTCACGAGCTCGGTGGGGGTCTGCGTGCCGTCCGACGCCCGCGAGTGCGTGTGGAGGTCGATGCGCACCGGCACACGCTAGCCGGTCGCGACCGGGACCCCGGACGGCCGTCGTGCGGCCCGCGGTGCCAGACTGGGGGCGTGAGCACCGAGAGCGCGGACGACCTCACGTCCGAGACCCCGACCCCCGCCCAGGACGAGCAGCCGCTGGAGTCGCGCGGCTCCAACCGCTCGCACCGCCCGCAGTCGCGACGGTTCGTCGAGTTCGTGACGTCGGGGTGGGGCGAGCGTCCGCCGTCGACGGCCGCGCGCGCCGAGGTCGCGGACTTCACGGCGGCGCGCCGCAGCGCGCTGTCGGCGCGGTTCCCCGGCCGTCGCCTGGTGGTCCCGGCGGGGCGGTTCAAGGTGCGGTCGAACGACACCGACTTCCGGTTCCGCCCGCACGCGGCGTTCGCGCACCTCACCGGCCTGGGCACCGAGCAGGAGCCCGACGCCGTGCTGGTGCTGCACCCGGTGGCCGACGGCACGGGCGACGACGGCAGCGCGCACCACGCGGTGCTGTACATGAACCCGCTCGCGGGGCGCGACACCCCCGAGTTCTTCTCCGACGCGCGGTACGGCGAGTTCTGGGTGGGCGCGCGCCCGACGCTCGACGAGGTCGCGACCGTCACGGGCGTCGAGACGGCGCACCTGGACGACCTGCGGGACGCGCTCGCGAAGGACGTGGGCGCCGGCGGCGTGCAGCTGCTCGTGGTCCCGGGGGCCGACGAGGCCGTCGACGAGGTGGTCGCGCAGATCCGCGGCGAGGAGACGACCGGCGAGGCCGACGCGCTGCTCGCCGAGGCCGTGTCCGAGCTGCGCCTGCTCAAGGACGCGTACGAGGTCGCGCAGCTGCAGCTCGCGGTCGACGCGACGGTCGCGGGCTTCGAGAAGGTCGTGCGCTCGCTGCCGCGCGCGGTCGCGCACCGGCGCGGCGAGCGCGTGATCGAGGGCACGTTCCTGGGGCACGCGCGCGAGGAGGGCAACGACGTCGGCTACACGACGATCGCGGCCGCGGGCGAGCACGCGACGACGCTGCACTGGACCGACAACGACGGCCGGGTGCGCGCGGGCGAGCTCGTGCTCGTCGACGCGGGCGTCGAGGTCGACTCGCTGTACACGGCGGACGTGACGCGCACGCTGCCCGTCGACGGCACGTTCACCGACGTGCAGCGCCGCGTGTACCAGGCCGTGCTCGACGCGGCGGACGCGGGCTTCGCGGCGGCCGTGCCGGGGGCGCGCTTCCGTGACGTGCACGACGCCGCGATGCGTGTGCTCGCTGCGCGCCTCGAGGAGTGGGGGCTGCTGCCGGTGAGCGCCGAGGAGTCGCTCGACCCCGACAACCAGCACCACCGCCGGTGGATGGTGCACGGCACGAGCCACCACCTGGGCCTCGACGTGCACGACTGCGCGCAGGCGCGCGCCGAGCTGTACCTCGACGGCGTGCTGGAGCCCGGCATGGTGTTCACGATCGAGCCGGGCCTGTACTTCAAGTCCGACGACCTGCTGGTGCCCGCGGAGTACCGCGGGATCGGCGTGCGCATCGAGGACGACGTGCTGCTGACGGCCGACGGCAACGTCAACCTGTCGGCCGCGCTGCCGCGCGACCCCGACGCGGTCGAGGCGTGGATGGCGGCCCTGCGCGAGGGCTGACCGCCCGCACGGGCAGTGACGCGGACGCACGAGGGCCGCACCACCCGCGGGTGGTGCGGCCCTCGTCGTGCGTCGTCGTGCGCGCGGGGTCAGACGCTCCCCGGGCCCGGGGGCGGCGGCGGGGTGCCGGGCTGCGCGGGCGTCCCGGCCTGGGGCGGCGCGGCCGGCGGGTACGGCGTCCCGGGCTGCGGCGGGGCGGGCGGCCCGGCGGGCGCGTCGGCCACGGGCGGCGGGTACCCCGTGCCGGGGGCCGAGGGCGGCGGACCGACGGGCGGCGCGGGCGGCGCGACCGGCTCCGGCCAGCCGGACACGACTCCCCCCGTCTCGGCGAGCAGGTTCCGGGCCTTGTGCGCGTGCTCGGCCTGGCACAGCACCGAGTACGACGTCGCGACGATCTGGCTCGCGGACGCGAAGTCCCGGCGCCCGCGCGTGAACGAGTAGCCGATGACCGACAGCAGCAGGCCGAACGCACCGCCGAGCAGGATCGCGGGCAGCATGATGCCGGGCCCGCCGGTCGGCGAGAACAGCGTGAGGATCAGGCCCACGAACAGCCCGAACCACGCGCCGGAGAGGAAGCCGCCGAGCGCCGCGCTCGGGTAGGAGAGCCGCCGGATGACGCGCTCGACCATGCGCAGGTCGCTGCCGACGATCGTCACGGCGCGCACCGGGAACGACTTCTCGGCGAGCAGCTCGACGGCCTTCTGCGCCTCGAGGTAGGTGCCGTAGCGCGCGACGGTCTCGCCCGTCGGGAGCGTGGGCGTCGTCGGGATCCGCTGGGGCTGCGTGAACGCCATGGGGTGATCCTCCCGCACGAGTCTGGGAGCCGCCAGGGAGCGGGCCGGACGCGGCAGCCGCACGGCCCGGCCCGCTGTCGCCCGGCGTCACGCCGCGGACGCGGGACGTCCACCGCGCGCGCCGGGGCACGTCCGGCCGGGCGGGGGTCCGGCGTCTAGGCTGACGGCCGTGAGCAGCGTCGGGACCCGGGTGTTCGTCGCGCGCCTCGCCGGGACCACCGTGTTCGACCCCATCGGGGACGAGGTGGGGCGGGTGCGCGACGTCGTCGTGCTCGTGCGCCTCACGGGTGCGCCGCGCGCCGTGGGGCTGGTCGTCGAGGTCCCTGGGCGCAGACGCGTGTTCCTGCCGCTCACGCGCGTCACGGCGGTCGACGCGGGCCAGGTCATCTCGACGGGCCTGCTGAACATGCGGCGGTTCGAACAGCGCGCGTCCGAGACGGTCGTCATGGGCGAGCTGCTGGACCGCACGGTCGAGCTCGCCGACGGCTCCGGGCAGGCCCGCGTCGAGGACGTCGCGATCGAGCTGCAGCGCAACGGCGACTGGCTCGTGACCAAGGTGTTCGTGCGGCGCGTCGACCCGCGCGGCGGGCTGCTGCGCCGCCGCGGCGAGACGCTGCTCGTGCCGGTCGAGGACGTCGTGGGCCTGGGTCGGCCGTCGGCCGCGCAGGGTGCGCAGCTGCTGCTCGCGCAGTACGAGGACCTCAAGCCCGCCGACCTCGCCGACGTGCTGCACGAGATGGGCTCGACCCGACGCCTGGAGGTCGCGTCCGCGCTGGACGACGAGCGCCTCGCGGACGTGCTCGAGGAGCTCCCGGAGGACGACCAGGTCGCGATCCTCGGCAACCTCGAGCGAGGCCGCGCGGCCGACGTGCTCGAGGCCATGGAGCCCGACGACGCCGCCGACCTGCTGGGCGAGCTGCCCGACGACCAGGCCGCCGAGCTCCTCGCGCTCATGGAGCCCGAGGAGGCCAAGGACGTGCGCCGCCTGCTGGCGTACGAGGACAACACCGCCGGCGGCCTCATGACGACCGAACCGGTGATCCTCGGGCCCGAGACGACGATCGCGGCGGCGCTCGCGCACGTGCGGCGCCAGGACCTGACGCCCGCGCTCGCGTCGCTCGTGTTCGTCGCGCGGCCGCCGCTCGAGACGCCCACGGGGCGCTACATCGGCGTCGTGCACCTGCAGCGCATGCTGCGCGAGCCCCCGCACGAGTCGATCGGGCAGATCGTCGACACCGACCTCGAGCCGGTCGCGGTCGACGCGCCGCTGCTGTCGGTGACGCGCCAGCTCGCGACGTACAACCTGCTCGCGCTGCCGGTGGTCGACGAGCAGCGCCGCCTGCTGGGCGCGGTGTCGGTCGACGACGTGCTGGACCACCTGCTGCCGGACGACTGGCGCGAGACCGACGACGTGCACGCGGGGCCGCCGACGCGTCCCACGCCCGTGGTGCGCAGCGCGCCGCCGGGGGTGACCCGTGCCTGAGCGCCTGGACCAGCCGCGCACGCGCGGCCTGTCGTTGCTGTCGCGGGGCGGCACGCGGGACGAGGACGCGTCGGGCCGGATCTCCGAGTCGATCGCCCGGTTCCTGGGCACGCCGCGGTTCATCGTGTGGCTCACGGTGTTCTGCGTCGTGTGGCTCGCGTGGAACACGTGGGGCCCGCGCGAGCTGCGGTTCGACCAGGCGTCGAACGGGTTCACGGCGCTCACGCTCATGCTGTCGCTGCAGGCGTCGTACGCGGCCCCGCTGATCCTGCTCGCGCAGAACCGGCAGGCGGACCGTGACCGCGTGCAGGCCGAGCAGGACCGGCAGCGCGCCGAGCGCAACCTCGCCGACACCGAGTTCCTGGCGCGCGAGATGGCGTCGCTGCGCATCGCGCTGTCGGAGGTCGCGACCCGCGACTTCGTGCGCTCGGAGCTGCGCAACCTGCTCGAGGACCTGCAGGCGGAGAACGCGGGGCACGAGGACGTGGGCGACGAGCACCGGGCGCCGGACCCGGGCCGGCGGGGCGCGCCCGAGCGCTGAGCGGGCCCCACGGCCCGCGGACCGCCCGTCCGCCCGACCTACGATGGTCGCGTGCCGCCCCTCGACGACTCCTCCCCCGCCGACCCGCTGCTCGACGCCGTGCGCACCGCGCTCGCCGGCGTGCAGGACCCGGAGATCCACCGCCCGGTCACCGAGCTGGGGATGATCCGGTCGGTCGACCTCGAACCGCGCGACGGGGGCACGTTCGTCGTCGTCGGGCTGGACCTCACGACGCCGGGCTGCCCGCTCAAGGACACGCTGACGCGCGACGTCACGGCCGCGGTCGCGCCGCTCGACGGCGTCGTGGGCGTGCGGGTCGACCTGGGCGTCATGACGGCCGAGCAGCGCAGCGCGCTGCGCACGATGCTGCGCGGCACGGACGCCGAGCCGCAGATCCCGTTCGCGCAGCCGGGTTCGCTGACGAAGGTGATCGCCGTCGCGTCGGGCAAGGGCGGCGTCGGCAAGTCGTCGGTGACGGCGAACCTCGCGGTCGCGATGTCGGCGGACGGGTTGCGCGTGGGCGTGGTCGACGCCGACATCTACGGCTTCTCGATCCCGCGGATGCTGGGCGTCGACCGCCCGCCGACGAAGGTCGACGACATGTTGCTGCCGCCCGAGG
Source organism: Cellulomonas sp. HD19AZ1 (assembly GCF_004535805.1). NCBI lineage: Bacteria > Bacillati > Actinomycetota > Actinomycetes > Micrococcales > Cellulomonadaceae > Cellulomonas > Cellulomonas sp. HD19AZ1. The sequence goes on along the minus strand of NZ_SPHX01000001.1, from coordinate 177,038 downwards.
CGCACGGCGTGAAGGTCGTGTCGATCGGCATGTTCGTGCCGGTCGGGCAGCCCGTGGTGTGGCGCGGTCCGATGCTGCACCGCGCGCTGCAGCAGTTCCTGGCCGACGTGTTCTGGGGCGACCTGGACGTGCTGCTGCTGGACCTGCCGCCGGGGACGGGCGACATCGCGATCTCGGTGGCGCAGCTGCTGCCGGGCTCGGAGATCGTCGTGGTGACGACGCCGCAGGTGGCGGCGGCCGAGGTCGCCGAGCGCGCGGGGTCGGTCGCGGTGCAGACGCGGCAGCGGGTCGTGGGCGTCGTCGAGAACATGGCGTGGCTCGAGCAGCCCGACGGCTCGCGCCTGGAGCTGTTCGGCGCGGGCGGCGGCGAGCGGGTAGCGGCCAACCTCACGCGGCTGATCGGCTCGGACGTGCCCGTGCTGGGGCAGGTGCCGATCGACGTGCGGCTGCGCGAGGCCGGTGACGGGGGCACGCCCGTGGTGCTGACTGCGCCCGACTCGCCGGGGGCCGTGGCGCTGCGTGAGGTGGCGCGGGGTCTCGCGGGACGTCCGCGCAACCTCGCGGGCCGCCCGTTGGGCCTGTCCCCCGTCGGCCGCTGACCGCCGGGGCGTCTCCCCCGTCCGGCCTCTCCCGGTCGCGCCCGTCAGTGCGGGGTTCTGCCGGTTCTCGACGCCGCGGACCGGCAGAACCCCGCACTCGGGCGTGGAGGGGCCTGCCGACGGTGGGTCACAGACCCCAGGGCTGTTGGTTTTTGTTCGGGCGTGATGGATACTGTTCGCATGCTCGCGACGCAGAGGCAGGAGCGCATCCTCGCCGAGGTCCGTGCGCACGGGGCCGTGCGCGTCGCCGACCTCGTCGCGGCGCTCGACGTCTCCGACATGACCGTGCGGCGCGACATCGCCGAGCTCGCGGGTGCCGGACTCGTCCGGCGCGTGCACGGCGGCGCGGTCGCCCCCGAGACGCCCGCGCGCTCGACCGACGAGCCCGGCTTCGAGGCCAAGCGCACGTGGGCGTCCGCCGAGAAGGCCGGCGTCGCGCGGGCGGCGCTCGCCGACGTCGAGCCCGGCCAGTCGCTCGCGCTGTCGGCGGGGTCGACGACGTGGCTGCTCGCCTCGATGATCGCCGCCGACCCCGCGCTGCGGCCCCTCACCGTCGTCACCAACGGCCTGCGGGTCGCCGACGTCCTGCACGGCGCCGACGACGTCGAGGTCGTCCTCACCGGCGGGACCCGCACGCCCTCCGACGCGCTGGTCGGGCCCGTCGCCGACGCGACCCTCGCGAGCCTGCGCGTCGACCGCGCGTTCCTCGGCGTGCACGGCCTGGACACCGACGGACCCACGACCCCCAACCTCGCCGAGGCCGCGACCGACCGCGCGCTCGTGCGCTGCGCGGCCGCGACGACCGTGCTCGCCGACCACACCAAGTGGGGCACCGTCGGTCTCGCCCGCATCTGCGGGTTCGACGAGATCGACACGCTCGTCGTCGACACCGGGCTGTCCGCCGACGCCCGCACCCACCTCGAGGCCGCCGTCGACCGGCTGGTCCTCGCAACCCCCGCACCCGTCACCGGAGACGCCCCGTGAGCACCCCCGACAGCCCCTCGGACAGCACCGCGCCCGACCTCGCCGCGCGCGTGCGCCGCACGTCCACCCGCCTCGCCGACGGTCGCGAGCTCCTCTACTTCGACGACTCCGAGCCGTACGTCTCGGGCGCCGCGACGCGACGCCTCGACGACCCGCGCCCGCTGCCGGACCGGTTCGCACCGGTCGTCGACGCGGACGGCGTCGCGCACCCCGTCACCGGCCCCGAGCTGCGGCTGGACCCGCTCACGGGCGAGTGGATCCCCATGGCCGCGCACCGCATGAACCGCACGTTCCTGCCCCCGGCCGACGCGAACCCGCTCGCCCCCGCCAAGCCCGGCGCGACGTACCAGGACGGCGAGATCCCCGACACCGACTACGACGTCGTCGTGTTCGAGAACCGGTTCCCCTCGCTCATGGCCGTCCCCGGCGTCGACGACGCGACCGAGCTCGTCGACGGCGAGCCGCTGTGGCAGCGCCGGCCGGCGAACGGCCGCTGCGAGGTCATCTGCTTCTCGTCCGACCCGACCGCCTCGCTCGCCACCGTGAGCCCGCGCCGCATGCGCACGATCGTCGAGGCCTGGACCGACCGCACGCGCGAGCTGTCCGCGCTGCCGGGCGTCGAGCAGATCTTCTGCTTCGAGAACCGCGGCAAGGAGATCGGCGTCACGCTGCACCACCCGCACGGGCAGATCTACGCGTTCCCCTACGTCACGCCGAAGACCCGCGCGATGCTGCGCCAGGCGCGCGCGCACCACGACGCGACGGGCCGCGTGCTGCTGCGCGACGTGCTCGACGCCGAGCTGCGGCACCGCGAGCGCGTCGTGCTGGAGTCCGAGCACTGGGTCGCGTACGTGCCGTACGCCGCGCGCTGGCCCGTCGAGGTGCACCTCGCGCCGCGCCGCGACGTGCCCGACCTGCCCGCGCTGACGGACGCCGAGAAGGCCGACCTCGCGACGACCTACCTCGCGCTGCTGCGCCGGCTCGACCAGTTCTTCGTCGACGGCGACGGGGGCGCGATCCCGCTGCCGTACATCAGCGGCTGGCACCAGGCGCCCGTGCGCGAGGGCCGCGACGTGTCGCGCCTGCACCTGCAGGTGTTCTCGGTGCTGCGCGCGCCGGGCAAGCTCAAGTACCTGGCTGGCGTCGAGTCGGCCATGGCCTCGTGGATCAGCGACACGACCCCCGAGCGCATCGCGCGCCGCCTGCAGGAGCTCGCGTGAGCCCGGCGGGCGACGCCGCCCGGACCCCTGCCACGACCCCTGCCACCACGCCCGCCCCGACCGACGCGACAGCCCCGGAGCACGACATGACGACACCCGTCTGGACCCCCGCGTGGGACCGCACCGAGGGTGAGCGACGCGCGCGCGACCTGTTCGTCGCGACCTACGGCGCCGCTCCCGAGGGCGTGTGGTCGGCGCCGGGGCGCGTCAACCTCATCGGCGAGCACACGGACTACAACGGCGGCCTGGCGCTGCCGATCGCGCTGCCGCACCGCACCTACGCCGCGGTCGCGCGGCGCGACGACGACGTCGTGCGCCTGGTCTCGGCGCAGGAGCCCTCGGGCGTGCGCGAGGTACGCCTGGCCGACGCGGCACCGGGCGCGGTCGGCGGCTGGGCCGCGTACGTCGTGGGCGTCGCGTGGGCGCTGCGCGAGGCGGGCCACGCCGTGGGCGGGTTCGACCTCGCGATCGACTCGTGCGTGCCGTTCGGCGCGGGCCTGTCGTCGTCCGCCGCGCTCGAGGCGTCGGTGGCGGTCGCGCTCGACGCGCTGCACGGCCTGGGCCTGGCCGGGACGGTGGACGCCGCCGGTGCGGCGACCGACGACGCGGGCCGCGCGACCCTCGCCGCGGTGTGCGTGCGCGCCGAGAACGAGATGGCCGGCGCCCCGACCGGCGGCATGGACCAGGCCGCGTCGCTGCGGGCGCGCGCGGGCCACGCGCTGCTGCTCGACTGCCGCGACGGCGCCGTGCGGCACGTGCCGTTCGACCTCGCGGCGCACGGGCTGGCCCTGCTCGTGGTGGACACGCGCGCCGAGCACTCGCACGTCGACGGCGAGTACGCGCAGCGGCGGGCCGCGTGCGAGGAGGCCGCGCACCGCCTCGGCGTCGGCTCGCTGCGGGACGTCGCGGACGACCCGCGCGGCGACGCGTGGGCGCTCGAGGCGCTCGCCGCGACGCCCGACGGTGAGGCGCTGGTGCCGCGCGTGCGGCACGTGGTCTCCGAGATCGCGCGCGTGACGGCGTTCGTCGCGGCGCTCGACGCCGACGCCGTCGAGGCCGTGGGCCCGCTCATGGACGCGTCGCACGCGTCGCTGCGCGACGACTACGCGGTGTCGTGCCGCGAGCTCGACGTCGCGGTCGACGCGGCCCGGGCCGCGGGCGCACGCGGCGCGCGCATGACGGGCGGCGGGTTCGGCGGCTCGGCGATCGCGCTGGTCGGGGCGGACGACGTCGCCGGGGTCGCCGGCGCGGTGGCCGCGGCCTTCGCCGAGCGCGGCCTCGCCGCACCCGCGTTCGCGGTGGCCGTCGCGGCACCGCCGGCGGGCTGACGGCCCCGGACCACCGACCCGAGGGCGCTCGCCTCGCGGCGGAGCCCCGTGCACGACCGCGGCGGATCCGGTCGCCGATTCGGGCCCGCTACTCCTCACCGCGTAGTAGCGTGCGACGCGCCAGGTGGCCGACGCGCCCTCCCGTCGCCGCGGTCCGTCGTCGACCCCCGTGAGGAGCACCACGCACCGTGGTCCGCCGATACGTCTTCCCCAGCCTGCGACTGCTCGTCTGGGCGGTGATCGCCGTCGCGCTCGTGAAGATCGCGTTCGCGGGTGCCGACGTCAGCACCCAGGCCACCGGCGAGCAGCCCACCGGCCGCGTCGTCGAGCCGACCGTCGAGGCGACCACGGGCAGCATCACCAACACCGTGAAGGTCACCGCCTCGGTCGCCGCGGACCCGCCGGTCGCCGTCCGCGCCACGCTCGCCGGCACGGTGTCGACGCTGCTGGCGACCGACGGCCAGCACGTCGACGCCGGCACACCCGTCCTCGAGATCCGCCAGGAGACCCCGCGCGACCCGCTCACCAGGACCGACCCCGAGACGGGCGAGACCACGGTGACCGAGCGCGCCCCCAAGGTCGTCCTCGAGAAGGTCACGGCACCGGTCGCGGGGACGCTGTCACTGCCGACCCTCAAGGACCAGGTCGTGTCGGTCGGCGACACGCTCGGCAACGTCGCCCCCGGGTCGCTGTCGGTCACCGGCACGCTCACGCCCGACCAGCAGTACCGCCTCGTCGGCGCGCCGACCGAGGCCCAGGTCACCCTCAAGGGTGGCCCCGCACCGTTCGTGTGCACGCAGCTGCGCGTCGGCGCCGCCGCGCCGCCGCCGGGCGCCGACCCCGCCGAGCCGGGCACGGACGGCGCGTCGGCGTCGGGCACCGTGACGTGCGCGGTGCCCGCGGACGTCACGGCGTTCCCCGGCCTCGGCGCCGACCTCGAGATCGTCAACGGGACGGCCGCGGACGCGGTCGTCGTCCCCGTCACCGCGGTCCAGGGCACCGTCCAGCGCGGCAACGTGTGGGTCGTCGCGTCCCCCGACGCCGAGCCCGAGCAGCGCAGCGTGGGCCTCGGCCTGACCGACGGCGAGGTCGTCCAGATCACCGAGGGCCTCGCGCTGGGCGACCAGGTCCTGCAGTTCGTGCCGGTCCCCGGCGGCGAGGGCGAGGTCGACTGCGCCGACCCGAGCCAGTACGACCCGAGGGTGTGCGGCGGATGAGCCTGCTCGAGCTCACCGAGGTGACGCGGTCGGTGCGGCTGCCCGACGACCGCCTGCTCGAGATCCTGCGGGGCGTGACCCTGACGGTCGGGGCGGGCGAGCACGTCGCCGTGGTCGGGCGCTCCGGCACCGGCAAGTCGACGTTGCTCAACATCCTCGGGCTCCTCGACGCGCCCACGGCCGGCGAGTACCGCCTCGAGGGCGTCCCCATCGGGCGGCTGTCCGGCCGGGAGCGCACGCGCCGCCGGGGCCGCGACTTCGGCTTCGTGTTCCAGCAGTTCAACCTGCTGCCGGGTCGCACCGCGCTGGAGAACGTCGCGGCACCGCTGATGTACGCCCCGGGCCGGCAGTTCTGGCGCCGGCGCGCGATCGCCGCGCAGATGCTCGACCGCGTCGGGCTGGGCGACCGGCTCGACACCATGCCCGAGAAGCTGTCGGGCGGCGAGCAGCAGCGCGTCGCCATCGCCCGCGCGCTCGTCCGCGGGCCGCGCGTGATCCTCGCCGACGAGCCGACCGGCGCGCTGGACGTCGAGACGGGCCAGGAGGTCATGGCGCTGCTCGACGAGATCGCGTCGATCACCGGCGCGGCGCTCGTCACCATCACGCACGACCTGGCGGTGGCGGCCCGCGCGCAGCGCCACTACCGGCTCGCCGAGGGCGTCCTCGTGCCCGTCGACCTGCACGGGGCCGCCCACGAGTGGGTGGGCGACGTCCCGACCCTGCCGGGGACGCGCCGGCTCCCCGGCACCGCCGACGTGCCCGAGATCGGCCCCTCGGTCCCCGCGCAGGTGCAGCCGTGACCGGGGTCGTCGGCGCGGTCGTCGAGGCCTGGGACGAGCTGCGGCTGCACAAGCTGCGGGTCCTGCTCGCGCTCGTGGGCGTGGCCGTCGCGGTCGCCGCGATCACCGCCGTGACGGCGGCGGTCCAGATGCTCACGCAGGGCTACGCGGAGACCCTGGAACGCGACTCGGGCCGGCAGGTGACCCTCGGGGTCGACGCGTGGCCGCAGTCCGAGCAGGCGGCGGCACCGAGCGAGCTCGACGCCGCGTACGCGCGCGCCCTCGAGCGCTACGACATCACGTGGGCCTCGCGCGACTGGTACACCCAGGTCCCGTTCCGCTTCCCCGAGGGCACCCGGCGCGTCGACGTGCGGGCCGTGGACCCCGACCTCGGGGTCATGCAGCGCATCTCGGTCGAGGACGGGCGGTGGTTCGCCGACGCCGACGCCGACGCGTTCGCCCCCGTGCTCGTCGTCAACGCGCCGTTCCTCGCCGCGCTCGGGTTCGACGACCTCGCCGGCCACCCGACCGTCCTGCTCGGCGACGACCACCCCGTGCGCGCACCGATCGTCGGGGTGACGCCGCAGCGCTGGCAGGGCGAGACGCCGCAGGCCATGGTGCTGTACGAGCAGCTCGGGCGCTGGTACGTACCGGCCGGGACCACCGGCCCGGGCCAGCCCGCGCCGACCCTCAAGGTGTGGGTGCCGCCCGAGGCCGCCGGCGACCTGTCCGACCGGCTGGAGCGCGACGTCGCGGCCGTGCTCCCCGGGTGGCAGGTCAGCGTGTGGGACAACCGTGCGTCCGGGTACAGCGCGCTCGACGGCGCTGCGCGGTGGGTCGCGCTCGGGGTCGGGGGCATCGCCCTGCTGCTCGGCGGCCTGGGCCTCGTGAACATCGCCCTCGTGACCGTGCGCCACCGGATCCGTGAGATCGGGATCCGTCGGTCGTTCGGGGCGACGTCCGGGCGCATCTTCTTCGGCGTGCTCATGGAGTCGGTGGTCGCGACACTCGTGGCCGGGCTCGTGGGCATCGTGCTCGCGGTCGCGGTCATCAAGAACGTGCCCGTCGACGTGCTGTTCGGCGGGGGCATCCAGGACCGCCCGCCGTTCCCCGTCTCGGCCGCGCTGGTCGGCCTGGCGTGCGCGACCGGCGTCGGAGCGCTGGCCGGGCTCATCCCCGCGACGGTCGCCGTGCGCGTCAAGGTGATCGACGCGATCCGCTACTGACCTGGGCCCGGACACCCGTCTCGAGGATGCCAACCCCGGCCTCGGTCTCATACCGCAGAATGACCACCCCGCAACCGGGGCTTCGCTAGGGTCGCCGTGACGCCCGTCGCGGGCGTCGGTGACCGAGTGCCCGATCCTCGCTCGTCGCGACCCCTTCCGAGAGGCCCACCGATGCGTCGTACCACCGTCCTGCCCGTCGCCGCCGCGATCGCGGCGCTCGTCCTCGCGGGCTGCACGAGCGGGGACTCGTCGCCGTCGGACGCCGAGACGGGCCCGCTGACCGCCTTCTTCGAGAAGATCGGGGGCTCCTACGACCAGGACGAGGCGACCGAGCAGCAGCGCCGGGCCGAGGAGATCGTCGCCGCGTGCATGAGCGAGGAGGGCTTCGAGTACTCCCCGAACGTCCCGCAGACCGGGTCGCAGGGCGTCATGGGCGGCGACGACGCGCCCGACTGGGAGTCGCGCGAGTTCGCGGAGCAGTACGGCTACGGCGCGTCGACGAGCGACGAGCTGTTCGGCGGCGCCACGAGCGGCGAGGAGCAGGTCGACCCCAACGCCGACTACGTCGCCGGCATGTCCGAGGGCGAGCAGACAGCGTTCTACGAGGCGCTGTACGGCGCGGCCCCCGAGGTCGACCCCGACGCCGACCCCGAGGCGGAGGCCGAGTACGAGTACAACTGGGAGGAGGCCGGGTGCCAGGGCAAGGCCCAGCACGAGGTCTACGAGGAGAACCAGCTCTGGGACGACCCGGCGATGAAGCAGCTCAGCGACGAGATGAGCGCCGAGTACGAGAACATGGCCGACGACCCGAAGCTCCGTGAGGCGCAGGAGAAGTGGGCCTCGTGCCTCGCCGACGCGGGCTACGACTTCGCGACGCCCGACGAGGCACGGCAGAGCGTCTACGACGAGCTCAGCGGTCTGTACGACTCGGTCGCACCGCCGGAGGGCGCCACCGACGAGGAGCTCGCGAACTTCGACTACCAGCCCGACGCCACGAAGATGGCCGAGCTGAAGAAGAAGGAGATCGCGCTCGCGACCGCGGACTGGGAGTGCAAGGACTCCGCCGGGTACGCCGACGCCCTGAAGGCGGCCAACCTCGCGCTGGAGAAGCGCATGTGGGACAAGTACGGCGCGCAGCTCCAGGCGATCGCCGACAAGCAGACCGCGTCGAAGTGACGCGACGCACCGAGCAGAAGAGTTCATCGTGAGCACGGTCTCGAACCATGTCAGCGGCGGCCGCCGCACCATCGTCGCCATGGCCGTCGTCGCCGTGGTGTGCCTCGCGGCGGGCCTCGGGCTGTCGCGCCTGATCGTGTCGCCCGGGCAGGCGGCCGCCAACGCCGCCGCCCCCACGGCCGGGCCCATCACGGTCCCCGTCGAGAGCCGCGTCATCGGCAACGAGGTGGTCCTGCGCGGCGACGTCGGCTACGACGACCCGGTCGACCTCACGGTCGAGGTCGGCGACCTCGGCGGCCCGGCCGTCGTCACCGGTCAGGTCAAGGAGGTCGGCGCGACCGTCGACCCCGCGACCGTGGTGCTCGAGGTCGCGGGCCGCCCCGTGATCGCCCTGCCCGGCGACCTGCCCACGTACCGCACGCTGCGCGCAGGGGTCTCCGGGCCCGACGTGCAGCAGCTCAAGGCCGCGCTGCGCGCGGTCGGGATCGACGGCGGCGACCCGGGGGGTGCGTCCTACGACTCGACCACCGCCGCCGGTGTGCGCGCCCTGTACCAGAAGGTCGGCTACGAGTCCCCCACCGGCGGCGAGGAGGTCACGGGCGCCGTGCGCGCCGCGCAGGAGGCCGTGACCAGCGCGGAGGCCGGCGTGCGCAGCGCGCAGTCGGCGCTCGCGACCGCGGGCCGGGGCGGCGCCGCGGGGCAGTCGGTCGCCCAGCTCGACGGCGCCGTGCGGGTGGCCGAGGCCGAGCTGACGTACCTGCGCCAGGAGTGCGCGAAGCCTCCGGTGCCGATGACGCCCGACGGCGCCGAGCCCGGCCCGCAGTACCGGGACCCCTCGGTCGCGAGCTGCGCGGCCCCGGCGTTCGTCGCCGCCGAGTCCGCGCTCGGCACGGCGCGGGCCGAGCGCGCCGCGCTCGACGTCGCGCCGGACACCACCGCCGAGCGTGACGCCGTGCGGTCGGCCCAGGACCAGCTCAAGGCCGCACGCGACGCGCTCGCCGAGGCGCAGACCGACGCGCTCACCCCGCTGCCGGCCAACGAGGTCGTGTACCTGCCGTCGCTGCCGCGGCGCGTCGACGCCGTCTCCGTCGAGCGCGGCGGGGTCGTCCAGGGCAAGTTCATGAGCGTGTCCGGCGCGACGGTGCAGGTCACCGCCACCGCGTCGCGCGCCGACGCCGAGCTCCTCACGCCCGGCACGGTCGGCACCATGAGCGTCGACGGCGCCGACGTCCCCGTGACGGTCGCCGAGGTCACGGAGCCCGACGCGAAGCCGGACGCCGCGTCCGGCACCGGGTCCGACGACGGCGCGAAGGCCCCCGCGGGCGACCGCCGCCGGGTCGTCTTCACGGTCGGCGACCTCACGCCCGAGCAGCTCACGTCGATCCAGGGCAGCAACGTGCGCGTGCGCGTGCCCGTCAGCTCGACCGACGGCGAGGTCCTCGCGGTCCCGCTCGCGGCGCTCACCGCGGGACCGGGCGGCGAGAGCCGGATCGAGGTCATGGCGGACGGCACGAGCACGCTCGTCGAGGTGACCACCGGCCTCGCGGCCTCGGGGTTCGTCGAGATCAGCGACGCGAAGCAGCCGCTCAAGGCGGGCGACCTCGTCGTCGTGGGAGTCAGCGCCGCAGCCGACGGCGGCGGTGGCGACGACGGGTCGGACGAGTCCGGGGAGGACGCGTGACGGTCCTGGACCTGCTCGGCGACGCGCCCCCGGAGTCGCCGTCCGAGGTCCCGCCGGTCGTCGAGCTGCGCGGCGTGACGCGCCAGTTCCCCGGCGACCCGCCCGTGCACGCCCTGCACCCGGCCGACCTGCGCGTCGGCGCCGGTGAGTACCTGTCGGTCGTGGGGCCCTCGGGGTCCGGGAAGTCGACGCTGCTCAACCTGCTGGGCCTGCTGGACCGGCCGTCGGACGGCGAGTACCTGCTCGACGGCATCCCGACGGCGCACGCGGGCGAGCGCGAGCGGGCCGCGCTGCGGGCCGGGCACATCGGTTTCGTCTTCCAGGCGTTCCACCTGCTGCCGCACCGCTCGGTGCTGGAGAACGTGCTGCTCGCGACCATCTACAGCGGTGTGCCGCGCGCGGAGCGCCGTGACCGCGCCGTCGCCGCGCTCGAACGCGTCGGCCTGTCCCACCGCCTCGACTTCCCGCCGACCGTGCTGTCGGGCGGCGAGCGCCAGCGCACCGCCGTCGCACGGGCCGTGGTGTCGCAGCCGCGCGTGCTCCTCGCGGACGAGCCGACCGGCAACCTGGACTCGGAGAGCTCGGAGGCGGTGCTCGAGCTGTTCGACGAGCTGCACGCCGGTGGCCTCACGCTGCTCGTCATCACGCACGAGGACGACGTGTCGGCGCGCGCGCAGCGGCGCGTCCGCATCGCCGACGGGCACCTGCGGGAGATCGCATGACCGCCGTCGCGCAGCGCGTGCCCCGCACCGACCGGTTCGGCCCGCGCGACCTGCTCGCCGAGGCGGCGGCCGGAATCGGCGCCCGGCCGGGCCGTCTGGTCCTCACGATCCTCGGCACGGTGCTCGGCATCGCGTCGGTCGTCGTGACGGTCGGTCTCGCGCAGACTGCGGCCGGTCAGATCAACAAGCAGTTCGACGCGGTGGCCGCGACGCAGGCCGTCGCGAAGCCGGCCACCAACCGCGGGTTCGACGGCAACGAGCGCTCGCTCGCCCCGCTGCCGTGGGACGCGCCCGACCGCGCCGAGCGGCTCAACGGCGTCGACGCCGCCGCGCTCGTCGCCGAGGTCGACGCCGGCGACCGGGACGTCACCGCCGTGCCCGTGCACGACCCGTCGGCGGCGCGGGTCACGAGCCCCACGCTGCTGGCGACGACCGCGCACGCGCTCGACGCCCTCGACGGGCGGGTCGTGCAGGGCCGCTTCTTCGACGAGGGCCACGACGCGCGCGGCGACCGCGTCGTGGTGCTCGGTGTCGACGCGGCGCAGCGCCTGGGGGTGAGCCGGGTCGACCGCCAGCCGTCGATCTTCATCGGCGACCGCGCCTACCAGGTGATCGGCGTGGTGGACGGCATGGTGCGCCGCACCGACATGCGGTCGGCCGTCGTCCTGCCGATGGGCACCGCACGCGCCGACCTGGGTCTCACGTCGGCGCAGGAGCTGCACCTGCACATCGCGGTGGCCGCCGGCCCCGTGGTGGCGTCCCAGCTGCCGACCGCGCTGAACCCGAACTCTCCGGAGACGGTGACGGTCCAGGCGCCGCCGTCGACGTCGTCGGTCCGCCAGAGCGTCCAGGCGGACATCAACACGATCTTCCTGGCCCTGGGTGCCGTCGCCCTCCTCATCGGCGGGGTGGGCATCGCGAACGTCACGCTGCTGTCGGTGCTCGAACGGGTCGGCGAGATCGGCCTGCGCCGCGCGCTGGGGGCGACGCGGCGCCAGATCGCCGCGCAGTTCATGGTCGAGTCCGTGGTGGTCGGGCTGCTCGGCGGCATGGTCGGCGCGGCGCTCGGCGTCGCGGCCGTGACGACCGTGTCCGCCGTGCAGAGCTGGACCCCGATCCTCGACCTGCGCATGGTCGGCGTCGCCGCCCTCGCGGGCGGGTTCATCGGCCTGCTGGCGGGGCTGTACCCGTCGCTCAAGGCCGCGTCGATCGAGCCGATCTCGGCGCTGCGCGGCGGGGTCTGACGGACCCCTCCGCCTCGCGACGACGGCGGCCCGCGGACCTGGTCCGCGGGCCGCCGTCGCGCGCGGTCAGAGCGCGTACTCCGCGACGAGCGGGGCGTGGTCGGAGAACCGGGCGTCGTACGTCGCGGCACGGTCGACCGTCACCGTGCGTGCGAGCTCCGCGAGCGCCGGCGTCGCCAGCTGGTAGTCGATGCGCCAGCCCGCGTCGTTGTCGAACGCCTGCCCGCGCCACGACCACCACGTGAACGGCCCGGGGCCGTCGCCGCCGTGCTCGCGACCGAGGTCGCGCCACCCGAGGTCGTCGAACCAGCGGTCGAGGTAGGCGCGCTCCTCGGGCAGGAAGCCCGCCTTCTTGACGTTGCCGCGCCAGTTCTTGATGTCGACCTCGCGGTGCGCGATGTTCACGTCGCCCGCGACCACCGCGAGACGCCCGTCGGCCGCGAGCTCGGCGAGCCGCGCGGTGACGTGCTCGAGGAACGCGAACTTCTCGTCCATCGACGGCGTCCCGACCGTCCCGGAGTGCAGGTACGCCGACACGACCGTCAGCGTCCGGGCGGGTGTCCCGTCCTCCCCCGCGACCTCGAGGTCGGCCTCGACCCACCGGCCGGCGTCCCCGGTGACACCCGTGCCGAGCCCGATCCGCACGGCGCTCATGGGCAGCCGGGTCGCGATCGCGACGCCCGCCCGCCCCTTGGCGTGGCCGGCCTCGTGCGCGAGGTGCCACTCGTCGGGCGAGAGGTGGTCGGCGAGGATCTCGTCGCTGCCGCGCACCTCCTGCAGCAGCAGCACGTCCGGCTTGCGGACGTCGAGCCATTCCCCCATGCCGCGCCGGAACGCGGCGCGGATCCCGTTGACGTTGACCGTGGCGACTGTCAGCACGCGGCCATCCTGCCCCACGCCACCGACACCGCCGGCGGCCCCCGGGGCGGTCGTGGCGGGTCTCACTCCCCCGCGTAGGCGGCCTCGAGCGCGGCGACGTCGAGCTTCGTCATCTGCAGCATCGCCTGCGTCGCGCGCTGCACGCCCGCGGCGTCGGGGCGACCCATGATGTCGTCGAGCGCGCGCGGCACGACCTGCCACGAGACGCCGAAGCGGTCCTTGAGCCAGCCGCACGGACCGTGCGACCCGCCGTCGGCGGCCAGCGCGTCCCAGTAGCGGTCGACCTCCTCCTGCGTGTCGACCGCGAGGACGAACGAGAACGCCTCGTCGAGCGTGAAGGACGGCCCCGCGGTCAGCACGGTGACGGCGTGCCCGTCGAGCTCGAGCTCGACGACGAACGGTGCGCCGGGCTCGACGTCGGGCACGCCCTGCGCCGCGTGGACGACGCGGGTGATGCGCGAGTTCGGCACGACGGACACCCAGAACTCGGCGGCCTCGGCTCCGCGCTCGGGGAACCACAGGTGGGTACGGATCGCGGTCATGGTCGGCTCCTCGTCGCGTGCGGGTGGACGACGGGGCAGACCCGCGGCACGCGCCGAACTCATCGCCGCCCGAGCTCGTCACCGCCCGGCCGCGCCGCAGCACCGGCACCGCTCCTCCGGGCTCGCGCCGCACCGGCACCGGACGCGACGAGGCCCGGACGCTCGCGCGTCCGGGCCTCGTGCCGGCGGTCGTTCAGCCGGCCTGACGCTCGGCGGTGTCGACGACGTTCTGCAGCAGCATCGCGCGCGTCATGGGCCCGACGCCCCCGGGGTTGGGGCTGACCCACGACGCGACGTCCCAGACGTCGGGCGCGACGTCACCGACGACGCGGCTCTTGCCGGTCTCCGGGTCGGTGGCGCGCGAGACGCCCACGTCGACGACCGCGGCACCGGGCTTCACCATGTCGGCCGTGACGATGCCGGGCACGCCCGCGGCCGCGACGACGACGTCCGCGTGGCGCGTGTGCGCCGCGAGGTCGGCGGTACCGGTGTGCGTGAGGGTGACGGTCGCGTTGATCGCGCGACGCGTGAGCAGCAGCCCGATCGAGCGGCCGACGGTCACGCCGCGCCCGACGACGACCACGTCGGCCCCCGCGAGCGGGACGCCGTGCCGCTCGAGGAGCTCGACGATGCCGGCCGGCGTGCACGGCAGCGGCGAGTCGATCTCCTCGTTGACGCGCAGCACGAGCCGGCCCAGGTTCGTCGGGTGCAGGCCGTCGGCGTCTTTGGCCGGGTCCACGAGCTCGAGCACGCGGTGCGTGTCGATGCCCTTCGGCAGCGGCAGCTGCACGATGAACCCGGTGCACGCGGGGTCGTCGTTGAGGCGGCGCACGGCAGCCTCGATGTCGGCCTGCGTGGCGTCGGCGGGCAGGTCCTCGCGGATCGAGGCGATGCCGACCTCGGCGCAGTCCTTGTGCTTGCCGTTGACGTACCAGCGCGAGCCGGGGTCGTCGCCGACGAGCAGGGTGCCGAGCCCGGGCACCACGCCGCGCGCGGCGAGCGCCGCGACGCGCGTGGTGAGCTCGGCCTTGAGGGCGGCCGCGGTCGCGGTGCCGTCGAGCTTCTGAGCGGTCATCGGGGCCCCCGCTCAGTACTGCTTCAGGCCGGGGTACAGCGGGAACGCCTCGGTGAGCGTGCGCACGCGGGCGCGCAGCGCCTCGACGTCGGCCGCGGAGCCGCCGACGAGCGCCTCGGCGATGATGTCGGCGACCTCGGTGAACTCCGCGTCGCCGAAGCCGCGGGTCGCGAGCGCCGGGGTGCCGACGCGCAGGCCCGAGGTGGTCATCGGCGGGCGCGGGTCGTTCGGGACCGCGTTGCGGTTCACCGTGATGCCGACCTCGTGCAGGAGGTCCTCGGCCTGCTTGCCGTCCAGGGGCGACTCGCGCAGGTCGACCAGCACGAGGTGGACGTCGGTGCCGCCGGAGCGCACCGCGACGCCCGCGTCCTTCGCGTCCTGCCGGCCCAGGCGCTCGGCGATGATCCGCGCGCCGCGCAGCGTGCGCTCCTGCCGGTCGCGGAACTCCGGGGTGCCGGCGATCTTGAAGGCCGTCGCCTTCGCCGCGATGACGTGCATGAGCGGGCCGCCCTGCTGGCCGGGGAAGACCGCGGAGTTGATCTTCTTGGCCAGGTCGGGGTCGTTGGTGAGGATGAAGCCCGAGCGGGGGCCGCCGATCGTCTTGTGCACGGTCGAGGACACGACGTGCGCGTGCGGCACGGGGCTGGGGTGCACGCCCGCGGCCACGAGGCCCGCGAAGTGCGCCATGTCGACCCACAGGTAGGCGCCGACCTCGTCGGCGATCGCGCGGAACGCGGCGAAGTCGAGCTGGCGGGGGTACGCGGACCAGCCCGCGATGATGACCTTGGGCCGGTGCTCGAGTGCCAGGCGGCGGACCTCGTCCATGTCCACGAGGGACGTCTCGGGGTCCACGCCGTAGGCGACGATGTCGTACAGGCGGCCGGAGAAGTTGATCTTCATGCCGTGCGTGAGGTGGCCGCCCTGGTCGAGGGCCAGGCCGAGGATCGTGTCGCCGGGGCGTGCGATGGCGTGCAGCACCGCCGCGTTCGCGGTGGCGCCCGAGTGGGGCTGGACGTTCGCGAACTCCGCGCCGAACAGGGCCTTGGCCCGCTCGATCGCGATGGTCTCGGCGACGTCGACCTCCTCGCAGCCGCCGTAGTAGCGGCGGCCCGGGTAGCCCTCGGCGTACTTGTTGGTGAGCACCGAGCCCTGCGCCTGCAGGACCGCGAGCGGCACGAAGTTCTCGGACGCGATCATCTCGAGGGTGCCCTGCTGGCGGGCCAGCTCGCGGTCGAGGACGGCGGCGATCTCGGGGTCGAGGTCGGCGATGTTCTGGTCCAGCACGTTGTCGCTCATGCGCGGTGCTCTCCTGTCGCAGTCAACTGTGCGGGTCGCTCCCGGCGCACCCGCACACCGATGGGTGTGGGGTGACCGTGGGGCCCAGGCGTCCGACCCGTCGGTCCAGCTGCTGCGTCGCTCCCCGGTGGTGACCCACCCTGCTGCGCCAGTCGCGACCGGGACAGCGTAGCAACCGTGCGCGCCGCGGGGCACGGCCGTCCGGGCGTCGGTCGGCGGGGCTCAGCCGGTGCAGACCCGCACGGGGTGCTCCAGACGCGGCGTGCGGGTGATGCCGTCGGCTCCGGTGCGGGTGACCTCGACGACGAACGTGAGGTCGCCGCACCACTCGCCGTCGGCCCCCGTCCAGCCCGACGCGAGGTCGAGGTCGGGGGCCCCGATCTCGCCCCGCAGGTCGCCCTGGGCGGCGTCCTCCGCCCACCCGACGCCCCCGAGCGGAGGCACGAGAGTCCCGTCGTCGGGCCGGTCGGCGCGCCGCAGGTCGGCCCCGACCCAGCTCACGCGCTCGTCGGCCGCGCAGGCGGGGTCGACGTCGATGCGGATCGACGTCGTCGCGAGCGCGACGTCCGTCCAGCGCGCGACGACGGGCCCGCGGCGCACGGACCACGACATCTCGGCCGGGACCGTGACGGTCGCGCACGGGTCCTGGTCCCGCGGCTCGAGGACGACCGAGCGGTGCCCCGCGGTCGCCGGGGCGATCGGCGCGAGCAGCGCGCCGCCCGCCACCACCACCACGGCCACGCCCGTTGCCAGGACCCGTCCGCGCCTCATGCCGCCCTCTCGCGTCCGCCCCTCGTCGGGCGTCGCCCACGCTAGCGGGCGGCGGCCTGGCACGGACCTGGCCGGGCCGCCGGTGCTGCTGCGCACAACGGCAGGGGTCCGCGGCGGGGTGCCGGCGCGGCGCGGTGCCGCGCGGACGTCGGCGTCGCCTTCGCGGACGCGGCGTGCCGCTCAGAGGTATCCCGCGGTCCCGGGCGGCGGCGGCGCAGCGGCCGCCGGGAGCGGCGGGGCTCCCCGCAGCACGAGCTGCGCACGGCCGCCCGTCGTCGTGGTCACCAGCCAGGGCACGTCGGTCAGGGGGCAGCGACGCACGGCGGTGCCGCGCGGCAGGCTCGTGCAGCGCGGCGCAGCCACGAGGTGCTCCGACGCGTACGCCGCGGCGAACGGCCCGACCGCCGCGACCGGGTCCCAGCACCGGCACGCCCCGGCGCTCCGCAGCTGCGCGGCCCGGTCCGCGGCGCCCTCGCGTGCCACGCGCCTCCGCACCAGCGCGCGACGCGCGCTCTCGACCAGGACGAAGGACAGCGCGGGCACCCCCAGCAGCGGCACCGCCCACAGCAGCATCGCCCATCCGTCACCGAGGCCCGGCACGAGCGCCCGCACCCGCGCGTCGACCTCGAACGCCACGCCGATGCCCGCGACGAAGCCGGCGAGCGCGGCCAGCGCTGGCAGCGGCCGGACCTCGCTGTGCGCGCCGGTCTGGCGACCGTCGTCGAGCCGTGCACCGTCCACCGTGTCCCAGACCCGCTCGTCGCACAGGCTGACGCCAGGCACGCGCCGCCACACGCGCCGCAGGACCTCGACGACGCCGATGCCCAGCGCGATGCCGACGACGCCGAGCGGGAGCAGCAGCAGGGCCAGGATCCACGGGACGACGGTGGGCGCGCGGCGCCGGTGGAGCGCGGTCTCGTCGCGCAGCGCACGCAGGTCCGGGCTCGTCCGCCCACCGCGCGCGACCGCCGCCGCCAGGAGCGCCGCGCCCGCGCGGTCGCCCCGCCGCTGCAGGTCACGGACGGCGAGCGTGGTCGCGCCGGCGTCGTCGGCCGCGGCGGGCAGCGCTTCCTGGAGGCCGCGCGCGACGCCGACGACGGCGCGCACCGCGTCGGTGCTGCGCGCAGCGTCCCGGCGCGCGACGTGCGCGGCCGCCCACCCCCCGAGGCCTTGCGGGGTGCGGTCCCCGTGCTCGGAGACGAGCGTGACCCAGGCGTCGTCCGCGAGGTCGTGGCGCCCGGCCGGCCCGGCCGCGCCTGCGAGCAGCCGCAGGAAGTCGGCGCGCTGCTGCGGGTCCGCCACCCTCGAGCCGACGTGCAGCAGGGTGACCAGCGCGCCCTCGTCCCCCTGAGCGGCACGCGCTGCTGCGGCGACGACGTGCTCGGGCGACGTCGGCCCGTGCGCGGGCACCACGTCGTCGCCGCCGCGGGCCAGCAGCGTGAGAGCGTCGGCCGGGCGACCGTCGAGGAGCGCGAGCCGTGCGAGGTGGCCGACGTCGGCCCCGTCGACCGTGGTGAGCAGGTCCGCGGCCAGCCCGGGCTCGCCGAGTGCCTCGGCGTGCTGCGCCCAGGACCGCACGGAGCGGTCGTCCACGTCGGGGCCGGGCGTCGCGGTCGTGTCCACGCAGAGGTATCGGTCGCGCCGGGTCCGTCCTGGAGCGACCCGAGGCCACGCGCACCGTCAGGCGGTGGCGGGCGGCTCCTCGAGCGCGGCGAGCCACGTGCGCAGGATCCGTTCGAGGGTGTCGGCGTCCTGCGGCGTGAGCGCGTCGAGCAGGCGGTGCTCGTTGGCCATGTGGTCGGTGAACGCGGCGTCGATGACCTCGCGGCCGCGGGGCGTGAGCTCGACGAGGCGTGCGCGGGCGTCGTCGTCGGCGACGCGGCGGGTCACGAGGCCGGCGCGCTCGAGGCGGTCGACGCGCTTGGTGACGCCGCCGCTGGTGACGAGCGTGTGCGCGGCGATGTCGCCGCACGACCGCGCGTAGGGGGCGCCCGCGCGGCGCAGGGTCGCGAGGACGTCGAAGTCCCCCTCGGACAGGCCGTGCCGCTCGTAGACCGCGACGAGCTCGGCCGTCAGGTGGTTGGCGACGCGGTGCAGGCGTCCGATGACCTGCTGGGGCCGGACGTCCAGGTCGGGACGCTCGGCGCGCCAGGCGGCGCCGACGAGGTCGAGCCGGTCGGGGGTGGGTGACGTGCGCGACGCGGGCATGGCTGGAATATATCTTCCTCGTCAGATATTTTGTCTTCCGTGGAAAACACCTGGCGCTGGTCGCTCGTCGCCGCGATCGCCCCCGTCACCTGGGGAGCCGCCTACTACGTCACCGCCCACACGCTCCCCGCGAGCCACCCGCTGTGGGGGTCGGTGCTGCGCGCGCTGCCCGCCGGGCTCGTGCTGCTCGCGCTCTCGCGGCGCCGCCCGCGCGGCTCCTGGTGGTGGCGCTCCCTGGTGCTCGGCGCGATCAACATGAGCGCGTTCTTCGTGCTCGTGTACGTCGCCGCCCAGCGCCTGCCCACGTCGGTGGCGTCGACCGTCATGGCCGTCTCGCCGTTCGTGCTCGCGCTCGTCGCGTGGCCCCTGCTCGGGCAGCGCCCGCGGCTGGCCTCGATGCTCGGTGCCGCGCTCGGGCTCGCGGGCGTCGTCGCGATGCTCGTCACGGGCGCCGTCGCCGTCGACCCCGTCGGCGTCGCCGCCGGTGCGACCGCCATGGTCATGTCGTCGGTCGGCTTCGTCCTCGCGACCCGCTGGAAGGACGACGTCGACGTGCTCGCCACCACGTCCTGGCAGCTCGTCGCCGGCGGACTGCTGCTCGTGCCCGTCGCCGCGCTCGCCGAGGGCGCCCCACCGGTGCTCGACGGCCGCGGCTGGCTCGGCATCGCCTACGTGTCGCTCGTCGCCACGGCCCTGGCCTACGTCGCGTGGTTCGCCGCGCTGCGGCACCTGCCCGCCGGGTCGGTCGGCCTCGTCGGCCTGCTCAACCCCGTCACCGGCGTCGCCGTCGGGCTCGCGCTGGGCGGCGAGCGCCTCGGGCCGCTGCAGGTCGCGGGCGTCGTCGCCGTGCTCGCGGGCGTCGTCGTGGGGCAGCCCGCGGCGCACGCGCTGCTGCGCCGACGGCGGCGACCCGCGGCGACCGCCGCCGTGCCGCCCCCGCCCAGCGGCGCCCTCGACCGTCAGGCCGAGCCCGCGAGCGCGGGCCGCTGACGCCTCAGCAGCTCACCCACATCGCGCAGCCCGCGACCTGGAGCGTCGGCTCGAGCGGCACGTCGTCCCGGGCCACGCCCTCTCCGTGCCGCACGCCGCACGAAAGTCGGGTCGCGGGGCGTGCGGGGTGCCGAGCGGAGCGTCGAGCAGGTGAGGGCGTCAGACCTGGACGGCCTCGCCGTCGCCGAGCAGCTTGCGCAGGTAGGCGTACGTGAGGTCGCCGGCGGTCTGGTCGTGCTGGTGCTCGTAGCCGGCCTTGTTGTAGAGCGCGATGTTCTGCAGCGAGTCGCGGCCCGTGAACACCCAGACCTCCTCGATGCCGTCCGGGAGGGTCGGCAGGATCGCGGAGAGCAGCTCGGTGCCGATGCCCTTGCCCTGCAGGTCGGGCGCGACGGCGAACCGGCCGAGCGTCGCCTTGCCGCCCTCGACGAGGACGCGGATCGACCCGACCAGCCGGTGCCCCCACCACGCGCCGAGCGTGATGACGCCGTCGGCCGTGAGGTCGGCCTTGAGCTCCTTGAGCGTCTGCGTCAGCGGCGGGATGTTCGGGTCGCCGTACTGCTGCGCCTCGGTGACGAACGCGGCGCGCCGCAGCGTGAGCAGCTCACCGGCGTCGTCGACCGTGACCGGGCGGATGTCGAGGGCCGTCATGCGGTCATCGTCTCAGCCCGCGCGGCCCGCGCACTACTCTCGGGCCTCGTGTCCCACACCTCGGATGTCGACCCGACCCACCTCGTCCTGACCCTGTCGTGCCCCGACCGCCCGGGCATCGTCGCCGCCGTCGCGGGGCTGCTGGCCGAGCACGGCGGCAACATCACCGAGTCGCAGCAGTTCGGGGACCCGCTGTCGGGGCTGTTCTTCATGCGCGTGCAGGTGTCGACCGACGTGCCCGCCGAGCGGCTGCGCGCCGACCTCGCGGCGCTCGCCGAGCGCTTCGACATGACGTGGCGGCTCGACGTGGCCGGGCGCCCCGTGCGCACGCTCGTCATGGTGTCGACCGCGGCGCACTGCCTCAACGACCTCGCGTTCCGCCAGCAGGCCGAGAACCTGCCCGTCGACCTGGTGGCGGTCGTCTCGAACCACGACGCGCTGCGCCCCCTCGCGGACTTCTACGGCATCCCGTTCCACCACGTCCCCGTGACGTCCGCGACCAAGGCCGCCGCCGAGGCCCGCCTGCTCGAGCTCGTCGAGGAGCTCGACGTCGAGCTCGTCGTGCTCGCGCGGTACATGCAGATCCTGTCGGACGACCTGTGCCGCCGGCTCGAGGGTCGCGTCATCAACATCCACCACTCGTTCCTGCCGTCGTTCAAGGGCGCACGCCCCTACGCGCAGGCGCACCAGCGCGGCGTCAAGCTCATCGGTGCGACCGCGCACTACGTCACCGGCGACCTCGACGAGGGGCCGATCATCGAGCAGGACGTCGAGCGCGTCGACCACTCGCACGCCGTGGCCGACCTGGTCGCGCTCGGGCAGGACGTCGAGCGGCGCGCGCTCGCGCGCGCGGTGCGGTGGCACGCCGAGCACCGCGTGCTGCTCGACGGGCACCGCACGATCGTCTTCCGCTGAGACCACCGCGCGGCACCGGGGCGGCCACACCCCCGGTGCCGCGCGAAACGGTTCGGGCCCTGCCGGGCCGCGACCACGGGGTCGATGCTCTGGCCGACGGCCCGCCGACGACGACGGGCCGCGCGACCAGCGCCGGCACGGCCGGCGGGGCGGAGGACCCATGCGTACGACCCGAACCGGCACCCGGCCACGACGCACCCGGCCGCCCGGCGCGCTGCGCGCGACGCTGGCCGCCGCCGTCCTCGCCCTCGCGGCCGTGGGCGGCGCGGGCGTGGCGACCGCTCCCCCGGCGCAGGCGGCCTCGCTCGTCGAGGTGACCGGGTTCGGCAGCAACCCCGGCGGGCTCAGGATGCACCTGTTCGTGCCCGACCGCGTCGCGCCCGACCCCGCGGTGCTCGTCGTCGTGCACTACTGCACGGGCAGCGCGCAGGCGATGTTCAACGGCTCGCAGTTCGACGAGCTCGCGTCGCAGCACGGCTTCATCGCGGTGTACCCGAGCACCAACCGGCCGGGGAACTGCTTCGACGTCTCGTCGGCCGCGGCGATGACGCGTGACGGCGGCAGCGACCCGCAGAGCATCGTGCAGATGGTGCGCTACGTGCAGCAGCGTTACCAGACGGACCCCTCGCGCGTGTTCGTCACGGGTGTGTCCTCGGGGGCCATGACGACGCAGCTGCTGCTCGCCGAGTACCCCGACGTGTTCGCGGCGGGATCAGCGTTCGCGGGCGTCCCGGCCACGTGCTTCGCGACGGGCGGGCCGAAGCCCGGCACGACCGCGCAGGCCGGTTGGAACAGCGACTGCGCACAGGGACGGCGCGTGCTGTCCGCGCAGCAGTGGGGCGACCTGGCCCGCGCCACCTACCCCGGGTACAGCGGCCCGCGGCCGCGCGTGCAGCTGTGGCACGGCACGAACGACGAGACGCTGAGCTTCCAGAACTTCACCGAGGCCACCAAGCAGTGGACCGACGTGCTCGGGATCAGCGCGGCGCCCGCGTCGACCGAGACGCTCGGCAACCGCACGCGCGCCCGGTACGGCGGCACGGGCACCCGGGCGCCGTTCGAGACGAACCGGCTGCAGGGCACGACGCACAACCTGCCGGTCGACGCCGCGGCCGCGATCGCGTTCTTCGGGCTCGACCAGCCGGCCCCGACGCCCACCCCGACGCCGACACCCACGCCCACGCCGACCCCCACCCCGACCCCCACGCCCACGCCGACGCCCACCCCGACGCCGACGCCCACGTCGACCCCGACGGCCCCCGCCGGCGCCTGCACGGTGACCTACACGGCGAACCAGTGGCCGACCGGCTTCACGGCGTCGGTAACGGTCCGCAACGACGGCGCGACCGCGGTCGGCGGCTGGACGCTGCGGTTCGCGTTCCCGTCGGGTCAGCAGGTGACGCAGGCGTGGAGCGGGACCGCCACCCAGCAGGGCGCGCAGGTCACGGTGACGAACGCGGCCTGGAACGGCGTGATCCCGCCGGGCGGCTCGGTGCAGCTCGGGTTCAACGGCACGCACGGCGGGACCAACACCGCGCCGTCCGCGTTCACGCTCAACGGGGCCTCCTGCGTGGTCGCCTGAGACGTGACCGGCCCCGCACGGGCAAGTGCGGGGCCGGTCCACGTCCCGGACGCCAGAGACGAAAGTCTGTGACACAGGTCATACGAACCGTTTCACGGGGTGCGTGCTTGAGATTTCACCCATCACCGTGGTCGCCGGACGTCCACGAGGACGCCACCGGCCATCGGAAGGACACCCCATGACCGCCGACGTCGCAGCCAGCACCGCCCCGCGCACCGACGACGCACCCGGACGCCGCAACGCTCGACGCGTCCGCCTGCTCGGCACGCTCCTCGTCGCGCTCGGCGCGCTCATGATCCTGGGCGGCGCCGGCGCCTGGGTCGCCGTCTCCCAGGGCCTCGCGTCCGAGCGCGCCATGGTCGCAGAAGACGCACCCGCCTTCGCCGGTCAGCAGATCTCGTCGCCGTGGACCGCGTTCGCGCAGACCGAGGCCATCAAGGGCCACATCTCCGCCATGGCCGACGGCGAGACCTACGCGACCATGGACCAGGACGACCCGATGCGCGACACCGTCGCTCAGGGGACGTTCGTGCGCGGCTCGCTGCTCACGTCCGTCATCGCGTTCGGGGTCGCGCTCGCCGTCGTCGGCACCGGCACCGGGTTCGTGCTCGGCGGGTTCGGCCTGCGCAGCGTCGCCGCGCGCTGACCCCCGCTCGACCGCCGGGCTACCGCAGCCCGACCGAGGTGGTCACGGGCGCGACCTGCGTCGCGCCCGTGATCGCCGCCAGCAGCTCCTCCTGCGACACGTGGCGTGCGTCGAACGAGCCGTTGTTGCGGCCGTGCCGCAGCACCTCGATGCGGTCCGACACGGCGCGCACGTCGTTGAGGTTGTGGCTGATGAGCACGACGCCGAGCCCCAGCTCCCGCAGCCGCTCGATGTGCGTGAGGATCTCCGCCGTGTGCGCGACCGACAGCGCCGCCGTGGGCTCGTCGAGGACCACGAGGCGCGGCGACCCGATGAGGGTCCGCGCGATCGCGACGGTCTGCCGCTGCCCGGCCGACAGGTGCGACACGGGCGTGCGGACGGCGGGGATCCGGCTCGACAGGTCGTGCAGGATGCGCCGTGCGACCCGCTCCATCTCGCCCTCGCGCATGAGCGTGCGCTCGCGCAGCTCGCGCCCCAGGAAGAGGTTCGCGGTGACGTCGAGGTTCTCGCACAGCGCGTAGTCCTGGAACACCGTCGCGACGCCCGCCTGGTGCGCGTCGGACGGCGACGGCAGCGCGACGGGCTCGCCGCCGATCTCGAGCAGGCCCGCGTCGGGCTGCAGCACGCCCGAGATGATCTTGGCGAGCGTCGACTTGCCCGCGCCGTTGTCGCCGACCAGGGCCACGACCTCGTGCGGGTGGACGACGAGGTCGACCCCGACGAGCGCCTCGACCGCCCCGAACCGCTTGGACACCTGCTGCACCGACAGCACAGGGGTCCGCCTGCCGACACCCACGGCCTCGCCCACCTGCCCTTCGTCGCGCACGTACCGACCAGTGTTTCCCCCGCTCCCGGGGGCGTCAAACCTGTCAGCCACCTTGCTCCCCGGTGGCCGCCGTGCCGTCCTCGCGGCCCGTGCCGTGCCCGGCGCCGACGTCCGCACCCATCTGATCGGTCGCCTCGAGCACCAGCGCGAGGGCGCCGAGCACCTTCGCCCGGACGCCGAGGTCCCCGGGGACGACGTCGAGCGTGACCATCTGGTTGAGCGGCACGCGCCGCGCGATGGCCTCGCGCATCGGCTGCACCAGCAGGTCGCCCGTCTCCGCGAGCTCGCCGCCGACGACGACGCACTGCGGGTTGACCACCATCGCCATGCCCGCGACCACGCCGCCGATCACCGCACCGGCGTCGGCGACCACCTGCCGGCACCCGGGGTCGCCGTCCACCGCGTGCTGCACGAGGTCGCGCAGCGTGAGCGTGCCGTGGCTGACCGTGAGCGGCTCGACCAGCGCCGGGTACCCGACGACCGTGTCGAGGCAGCCGCGGCTGCCGCACCGGCAGATGCGCCCCTGCGGGTCGACCTGCACGTGCCCGATCTCGCCGGCCGTGCCGCCGAACCCGCGGTGCAGGTGCCCCGACAGGATGATCCCGGCGCCCGTGCCCGCGCCCACCGACACGTACACCGCGTCCTGGTAGCCGCGCGCGGCACCGAACCGGCTCTCGGCGAGGGCCCCGAGGTTCGCGTTGTTGTCCACCAGCACGGGCTTGGCCAGGCGCTTGGCCAGCACGTGCACGACCGGCACCTCGTCCCACCCGCGCAGCAGGCCGCGCACGGTCACGAGGCCCGTGCCGGGCTCGACGGGCGCCGGCAGCCCGACCCCGAGGCCGACGAGCTCGTCGACCGACGCGCCGACCCGCTCGAGCAGGTCGATCACGAGCAGCGCGACGCGGTCGAGGGTCGTGTCGGCGCGGTGGTCCGCGGGCAGCGGGAGCGTCTGCTCGGCGACGATCTCGCGCGTGACGTCGCCGAGCGCGACCCGCAGGTGCCGCGGGCCGACGTCGACGCCGGCCGCGAGGCCCGTGCGGCGCGCGATCGTGACGAGCTGCGCGCGCCGACCCGAGCGGATGGTGCCGTGGGTGTCGACGACGCCCGCGGCGAGCAGCTCCTTGACGATCGAGGAGACGGTCGCGGGCGAGAGCCCCGTGGCGGCGGTGAGCTCGACCTGCGTGAGACCGCCGTAGCGCTTGACGGTCTCGACGACGAGCGCGCGGTTCGCGCCCCGCAGGGACGACTGCGATCCCGACATCGGTCCCCTCACGTCGGCCGAGCCTAGCGGTCGGAACTGGGCACCGACGCGTACGTCGGTCCTGGCCGGAGCCGCACGTCGCGCGCCCCGCACCGGGTGTCCGGCACGGGGCGCGCGGGTGGTGTCAGCGCGCCTCGGCGCGCCGCTTGTTCCAGACGTCGAACGCGACGGCCAGCAGGAGCACGAGGCCCTTGACCATCTGCTGGACGGACTGCGGGACGCCCATGAGCTGCATGCCGTTGCTCATGACGGCCATGATCAGGGCACCGGTCATGGCGCCCGTCACCCGGCCGACGCCGCCGGTCGTCGACGCGCCGCCGATGAACGCCGCGGCGATCGCGTCGAGCTCGAACATGTTGCCCGCGCCCGGCTGGGCGCCGTTCATGCGGGACGAGAACACGACGCCCGCGACACCGGCCAGCAGGCCCATGTTGACGAAGGTCCAGAACGTCACCTGGCGGACCTTGACGCCCGACAGCTGCGCGGCGTTGAGGTTGCCGCCGATCGCGTAGATGTGCCGGCCGAACACCGAGCGCTGCGTGATGACCGAGTAGGCCAGGATCAGCACCGCGAGCACGATGAGGATGTTCGGCAGGCCGCGGGACTGCGCGAGCTGGTAGCCGAACCACATGACGACCGCGGCGATCGCGACGAGCTTGAGCACGAACAGCGGCAGCGCCTCGACGACCTGCTGGTACGCGATGCGACCCATGCGGGTGCGCCACTGGCTCACGGCGTACCCGACCACCGCGACGCCGAAGATCACGAGCGTGAACACGTCCACGCCGTAGCCGCCGAGCAGGCCGTTGGTCGAGAAGCCGTTGGCGATGTCGTAGTACGTGCCGCCGAACGGCGACAGCGAGACGTTGTCGAGCACGCGCTGCGCGAGACCGCGGAACAGCAGCATGCCGGCGAGCGTGACGATGAAGCCGGGGATGCCCACGTAGGCGACCCAGAAGCCCTGCCACATGCCGACCAGGCCGCCGACGACGAGCGCCGCGAGCACGCCGACCCACCAGGGCTGGCCGTTGCGGATCACGAGGACCGCGGACACGGCCCCGGTGAGGGCCACGACCGACCCGACCGACAGGTCGATCTGCCCCAGCACGATCACCATGACCATGCCGATCGCGAGGATCAGGATGTAGGAGTACTGCAGGACGATGTTCGTGAGGTTGCCGGGGCTCAGGAAGTTCGAGTTCAGGAACGAGAAGAGCGCGACGATCACGAGGAACGCGACGAAGATGCCGCTCTGGCGGAGGTTCCGCGTCACCATCTCGCGGAAGCCGGCGATGGCCGTCATGAGGCAAGGTCCTTTGCTGTCTCGCGCTCCATGGTCATGAGCTCCATGAGCCGCTCCTGGGTGGCCTCGGCGACGGGCAGCTCACCGGTGATCCGCCCGAACGCGAGGGTGTAGACGCGGTCGCAGATGCCGAGCAGCTCGGGCAGCTCGGAGGAGATGACGACGACCGCCTTCCCCGCTGCGACCATCTTGTTGATGATCGTGTAGATCTCGTACTTCGCGCCGACGTCGATGCCGCGCGTCGGCTCGTCGAGGATCAGCACGTCCGGCTCGGTGTAGAGCCACTTGGCCAGCACGACCTTCTGCTGGTTGCCGCCCGACAGCTTGCCGACGACCGCCATGACGGTCGGCGTCTTGATGTTCAGGCTCGCGCGGTACTCCTCGGCGACCCGGACCTCCTCGTTGCCGTTGACCCAGCCGCGGCGCGCGAGGCGGCGCAGGCCGGCCGCGGACACGTTCTGCCGGATGTCCTGGATGAGGTTGAGCCCGTACCGCTTGCGGTCCTCGGTGGCGTACGCGAGGCCGTGGTTGATCGCCTCGTCGACGCTGCGGACCTGGATCTCCTGGCCGTTCTTGTAGATCCGGCCCGTGATGCCGCGCCCGTAGGAGCGGCCGAAGATGCTCATCGCGAGCTCGGTACGCCCGGCGCCCATGAGCCCCGCGATGCCGACGACCTCACCCGCGCGCACGGTGAACGACGCACGGTCGATGACGACGCGGTCGGCCTGCGTGGGGTGCCGGACGGTCCAGTCCTCGACCCGCAGCACCTCGTCGCCGATCTCCGGCGTGCGCTCGGGGTAGCGGTGCTCGAGGTCCCGCCCGACCATGCCGCGGATGATGCGGTCCTGGGTCGAGTCCGGGTCGGACATGTCGATCGTCTCGATGGTGCGGCCGTCACGGATGATCGTGGTGCGGTCGGCGATCTCGGCGATCTCGTTGAGCTTGTGGCTGATGATGATCGAGGTGATGCCCTGCTGCTGCAGGTGCCGCAGCAGCGCGAGCAGGTGCTCGGAGTCGTTGTCGTTGAGCGCGGCGGTCGGCTCGTCGAGGATGAGGAGCTTGACCTCCTTCGACAGCGCCTTCGCGATCTCGATGAGCTGCTGCTTGCCGACGCCGAGCTGCGACACGGGCGTCGTCGGGTTCTCGTCGAGCCCGACGCGCGCGAGGAGCTTGGCCGCCTCGGCGTTCGCCTTGTTCCAGTCGATCAGCGAGCCGGCGCCGCGCACCTCGTTGCCGAGGAAGATGTTCTCGGCGACCGACAGGTACGGCACCAGCGCGAGCTCCTGGTGGATGATGACGATCCCGCGGCCCTCGGAGTCGTTGATCGAGCCGAACTCGACCTCCTGCCCCTCGAAGACGATGGCACCGTCGTAGGTGCCGTGCGGGTAGACGCCGGACAGGACCTTCATGAGGGTCGACTTGCCGGCGCCGTTCTCGCCGCAGATGGCGTGGATCTCTCCGCGCCTCACGGTCAGGTTGACGTCCTGCAGCGCCTTGACGCCCGGGAAGGTCTTGGTGATGGACCGCATCTCGAGGATGGTGCTGTGGTCCATGACCCCTCCGTTCAGTGGTGGTCGGATGGCGGGCGGTGGGGGCGCGGCCCGGCCGGGGATCGCCCGGCCGGGCCGCGTCACCGGGTCAGGCGACGCCCGACTGGACCTGGGCCTCGGTCCAGTAGCCCGAGTCGACGAGCAGCGGGACGATGTCCTCCGCGAAGACGGTGTCGACCGTCAGCAGGTAGGACGGGACGACCTTCTTGCCGTTGTCGTACGTCTCGGTGTCGTTGGCCTCGGGCTTCTCGCCCTTGACGAACGCCTCGGCGACCTTGACGGACTGGTCGGCGAGCTTGCGCGTGTCCTTGAAGATCGTCGAGGACTGCACGCCGTCGTTGATGAGCTTGACCGACGCGATCTCGGCGTCCTGGCCGGTGACGATCGGCAGGCCGGCCTCGATGGTCGGGCCCTGGCCGACGCCCTGGAGCGCCGTGATGATGCCGCGCGAGATGCCGTCGAACGGCGACAGCACGCCCGAGAGCGTCGAGCCGTCGGAGTACGTGGAGGTGAGCAGGTCCTCCATGCGCTTCTGGGCGGCCTCCTGCGACCAGCGCAGCGTCGCGACGGTGTCGAAGTCCGTCTGGCCCGACTTCACGACGAGCGTGCCGTTGTCGATGTAGGGCTGCAGCACGGACATCGCGCCGTCGAAGAAGAACCCGGCGTTGTTGTCGTCGGGCGAGCCGGCGAACAGCTCGATGTTGAGCGGGCCCTGCACGCCCTGGACCGCGACGCCCGAGGCGTCGATGAGGCCCATGCCCTGCAGCAGCGCGGTGCCCTGCGCGACGCCGACCGCGAAGTTGTCGAACGTGACGTAGAAGTCGACGTTCTCGCTGTCGCGGATGAGGCGGTCGTACGCGATGACCGGGATGTTCTGCGCGGCGGCGCTCTCGAGCTGGCTCGTGAGGGCGGTGCCGTCGATCGACGCGATGATGAGGACGTCGGCGCCGCTCGTGATCATCTGGTCGATCTGCTGGGTCTGGGTCGGGATGTCGTCGCCCGCGTACTGCAGGTTGACCTTGTAGCCCAGGTCCTCGAGACCCTGCTTGACGGCCTTGCCGTCGGCGATCCAGCGCTCGGAGGTCTCGGTCGGCATCGCGACGCCGATCGTGATGTCGCTCGGGTCGGCGCCGCCGCCGGCGCCCTCGGTGCTGCCGCCGCCGGCGCCGGCACCGCCGCCGCCGCAGGCGGCGAGGCCGAGCGCGAGCGCTCCGGCCGCCGCCACCATGGTGAACTTGCGTCGCATCGTGTGCTCCTTCTCGTCGTCGAGAGGTTCCCGGTCCCGAAGCCCTTCGGGGACGGACGCGGCTGCTGTGCCGGCCCGACCGGATGTACCCGGCTGCCTCGGACGCGACGGGGGTCGTCCTCGTCCCGGTGCAGCGGGACAACCATGCTTAAGTTCGGAACCCGAAGTCAACCGCGAACGATGCCTTCTCGGTCACGAACTCATCACAACTTCCCGACGCTCGTCCGACCGGGCGATCTGGGAGCGCGACCACGCGCGAGGTCGCCGCACGGCCGACGCGCCCCCGCCCCGACGTACGGAGTCCGCGACCGTTCGGGTCCCGCACCCAGGCGTCTGGGCGGCCAGTGCGACGACGCACCGGCCGCGCGACGTGGCGCGTGGACGCGCACGGCCCGCCGGCCCCCGGCGGCCGCGCGCGCCCGCCGCCCCGGCCACCTCAGGAGGGCAGCGGCACCCGGCGCGCACCGGGTGCGCGCGACGCCCCCGTGATGGCGGCGATGATCTGCTCGTACGCCGTCGACCGCGCGTCGAACGACCCGTTGTTGCGGCCGTGCCGCAGCACCTCGACACGGTCCGCGACCGACCGCACGTCGGTCATGTTGTGGCTGATGAGGACCACCGCGAGCCCCAGGTCGCGCAGCCCCTCGATGTGCACGAGGACCTCGGCCGTCTGCGCGACCGACAGCGACGCGGTCGGCTCGTCGAGCACGACGATGCGCGGCGAGCCGATGAGCGTGCGCGCGATCGCGACCGCCTGGCGCTGCCCCGCGGACAGCTGCGCGAGCGGCACGCGCACCGTCGGGATCCGGCTCGTCAGGTCCCGCAGGATCTGGCGCGCGACCTGCTCCATGCGCTCGTCGTCGCGACGGCCCCGCGCGTCGCGCAGCTCCCGCCCCAGGAACAGGTTCGACGTCACGTCGAGGTTGTCGCACAGCGCGAGGTCCTGGAAGACGGTCGCGACGCCCAGCGCGTGCGCCGCCGCCGGCGTCGGGATCGTCACCGGCCGCCCGTCGACCTCGATGAGGCCCGTGTCGGGCGTCAGGACCCCGGCGACCATCTTGGCGAGCGTCGACTTGCCGGCCGCGTTGTCGCCGACCAGCGCCACGACCTCGCCGCGGTGCACGTCGAGGTCGACGCCGACGAGCGCCTCGACGCCGCCGAACCGCTTGCTGATCCCGCGCATCGCCAGCAGCGGGACCCCCGTCGTCTCGGTCATCGTCGACCCCGTCCGCTCTGCGTGCGCCCGCACCGCGTGCGTCCGCCGCGCACCACCGTGCCCCGTGCAGTGAAGCCCCCCGACCCGCACCGGTCAACCCCGACCATCGACCCGCCCGTCCCGTGCCCCCGCGACCTCGTCGCCCGGCGCACCCGTGTCCTCGTCGTCCTGCGCGCCGCCCACCGGCGCGTCGTCGTCCGCGCGCACCGGCACGTCGGCCGAGCGCAGCGCCATCACCAGGGCACCCATCACCTCGGCGCGCTGACCCAGCGCCGCCGGCACGACCTCGAGCGGTGCGACCTGGTTGAGCAGCACGCGCCGCTGCACGGCCTCCCGCAGCGGGCCCAGCAGCACGTCGCCCGTCTCCGCCAGCTCGCCCCCGACCACGACGCACTGCGGGTTCATGCTCGTGCCCAGGCCCGCCAGCACCGCCCCGATCACGGCACCCGCGTCCGCCACGACGCGCGACGACCCCGGCTCGCCGGCGCGGGCCCGCGCGACGACGTCGCGCAGCGCGAGCGACCCGTGCGACGCCCGCAGCGGCTCGACCAGCGCGGTCGCGCCCACCACGGTGTCGAGGCAGCCGCGCGCGCCGCACCGGCAGATGTGGCCGGTCGGGTCGACCTGCACGTGCCCGATCTCGCCCGCGGTGCCCGCGAACCCGCGGTGCACCTGCCCACCCAGCACGATGCCCGCACCGACGCCGTACGACGCACGCACGTACACCGCGTCGCGGTAGCCCCGGGCCGCCCCCAGCGTGGACTCCGCGAGCGCACCGAGGTTCGCGTCGTTGTCGACCAGCACGGGGCGCCCGAGGCGCTCGGTGAGCACCTGCGCGAGGTGCTCACCCTCCCACCCGCGCAGCAGCCCCGGCACCGAGACCATGCCCGTGCCGACGTCGACGGGCGCCGGCACGCCCAGGCCGACGGCGACCACGTCCTCGAGGTCCGAGCCGATGCGCTCGAGCAGGTCCATGACGAGCAGCGCGCCGCGGTCGAGCGTCGTGTCCGAGGGGTGCTCGAACGGCAGCGGCAGCGTCTGCTCGGCCACGACCTCGTGCGCGAAGTCCCCCAGCACGACCCGCAGGTGCCGGTGGCCCACCTGGATGCCGACCGCGAGCCCGACCCGCCGCGCGAGCGTGACGAGCTGCGCGCGCCGCCCGCTGCGCGTCGTGACGGCGGTGTCGACGATGCCCGCGGCCAGCAGCTCGCGGACGATCGTCGACACCGTCGCCTGCGACAGCCCGGTGGCGGCGGCGAGCTCGACCTGCGTGAGCCCGCCGTACCGCTGCACGGTGCCGACGACGAGCGCCTTGTTGGCCTCGCGCAGCGCGGTCTGCGAGCCCGCCGCACCCGCTCGCCTGCTCACGAGGGCAACCTACCGGCGCCCACGCCCGTCACGGACGCACGTCCGGTTCTACTGCGTGCCCGCGCGCCGCTTGTTGAGCAGGTCGAACGCGACCGCGAGCAGCAGCACGAAGCCCTTGATGGCCATCTGCCACGCGGGGTCGACGGAGAGGATCGACAGGCCCATGTTGAGCACGCCCATGATGAGCGCGCCGACGATCGCACCCGACACGCGCCCGATGCCGCCGGTCACCGCAGCGCCGCCGATGAAGCACGCGGCGATCGCGTCGAGCTCGAAGTTCTGCCCGGCCGCCGCGATGGCCGCGCCCGCCCGGGCCGTCGTGACGATCGCGGCCACGCCCGCGAGCAGGCCCATGTTGACGAAGATCCAGAAGTCCACGCGCCGCGTGCTGACGCCCGAGAGCGCGGCCGCCGCCCGGTTGCCGCCGATCGCGTAGATGTGCCGGCCGAAGACCGTGCGCCCCATGAGGAACGAGTACGCGACGACAAGCACGCCGACGACGACGAGCACGATGGGCGTGCCGCCGGCCGAGAACGACAGGATCACCGTGAGGATCCCGATGCCGACCGCGATCGCGGCGATCTTCGCGAGGAACAGGCCGAACGCCTCGACGTGCAGGTCGTGCTTGCGCAGCGAGCGGCGCGCACGCACCTGGGTGAGCACGATCGCGGCGACCGCGAGCGCACCGATGACGAGCGTGACGACGTCCATGTTGGCGACGAACCCGAGCACGTTGGGCAGCGAGCCCTTCGAGATGCGGATGAACGCGGGCGGCAGGCCCGCGAGCGTCTCGCCGACGATCACGAGCGCGAGGCCCCGGAACACGAGCATGCCCGCGAGCGTGACGATGAACGCGGGGATCCCGACGTACGCGACCCAGAACCCCTGCCACGCGCCGACCAGCGCGCCGACCGCGAGGCCCACGAGCACGGCGGCGATCCACGGCAGGCCGATCGGGTCGCGCATGGTCACGGCCACCACGCCGCCGACGAACGCCACGACCGACCCGACCGACAGGTCGATGTGCCCGGCCACGATGACCATGACCATGCCGATCGCGAGGATCATGACGTACGCGTTCTGCTGGAACAGCGCCGCGACGTTGTTGGCGAGCAGCAGCTTGCCGTCGGTGAGCACCTGGAACAGCAGGACGATGACGACGAGCGCGCCGAAGATCCCGTACTGGCGCGCGTTGCCGCCCAGGCCCTGCAGCCGCTGCCCGAGCGACACGCGGGGCGCACCCGGCGGCGTCGGGGACGGAACGTTGACGTCGGTCGTGGTGCTCATCGGGCGATCCCGTCCTTGTCCATCGTCATGAAGTGCATGAGGTGCTCCTGGGTCGCGTCGGCGCGGGCCACCTCGCCCGTGACGCGACCCTGGCTGAGCGCGTAGATGCGGTCGCAGACGCCGAGGAGCTCGGGCAGCTCGGAGGAGATGACGAGCACGCCCTTGCCCGCGTCCGCGAGGCTGTTGATGATCGTGTAGATCTCGTACTTCGCGCCGACGTCGATGCCGCGCGTCGGCTCGTCGAGGATCAGCACGTCCGGGTCGGCGTAGAGCCACTTGGCCAGCACGACCTTCTGCTGGTTGCCGCCCGAGAGCTTGCCGACGACGGAGGCGACGGTCGGCGTCTTGATGTTGAGCTCCTTGCGGTAGCGCTCGGCGACGGTCGACTCGGCCTCGCGGTCGACGACGCCGCGGCGTGCGAGCTTGCCCAGCGCGGCGGCCGACACGTTGTGCTGCACGGTGTCGATGAGGTTGAGCCCGAACCGCTTGCGGTCCTCGGTCGCGTAGGCGATGCCGTGCGCGATGGCCTGCTGCACGGTCGCGAGCGTGATCTCGTGGCCGTCCTTGTAGACGCGTCCCGAGATCCGGGTGCCGTACGAGCGCCCGAACACGCTCATCGCGAGCTCGGTGCGCCCCGCGCCCATGAGCCCCGCGAGCCCGACGATCTCGCCCCGTCGCACGGTGAGGCTGGCCCGGTCGACGACCTTGCGGGCCTGGTCGACGGGGTGGTGCACGGTCCAGTCCTCGATCCGCAGGACCTCCTCGCCGATGCTCGGCGTGTGGTCGGGGAAGCGGTGGTCGAGCGGCCGGCCGACCATGCCGCGGATGATGCGCTCCTCGGTGACGGCGTCGGTGCCGTGCATGTCGAGCGACTCGATGGTGCGCCCGTCGCGGACGATCGTGGTGGTGTCGGCGATGGCCTCGATCTCGTTGAGCTTGTGGCTGATGATGATCGAGGTGATGCCCTCGTCGCGCAGGCCGCGGATGAGGCCGAGCAGGTGCGCCGAGTCCTCGTCGTTGAGCGCCGCGGTGGGCTCGTCGAGGATGAGCAGGCGCACCTCCTTCGACAGCGCCTTCGCGATCTCGACGAGCTGCTGCTTGCCGACGCCGATGTCGCTGACGCGCGTGTCGGGACGCTCGGCCAGCCCGACGCGCGCGAGGAGCCTGGCCGCCTCGGCGTTCGTGCGGTTCCAGTCCACGACGCCGCGCTCGGCGCGCTCGTTGCCGAGGAAGATGTTCTCGGCGATCGACAGGAACGGCGACAGCGCGAGCTCCTGGTGGATGATGACGACGCCCTGGCGCTCGGAGTCGCGGATGCCGCGGAACTCCTGCACCTCGCCGTCGAGGACGATCTCGCCCTCGTACGTGCCGTGCGGGTAGATGCCCGACAGCACCTTCATGAGCGTCGACTTGCCCGCGCCGTTCTCGCCGCAGATCGCGTGGATCTCGCCGCGGCGGACGGACAGGGTGACGTCCGCGAGCGCCTTCACGCCGGGGAACGTCTTGGTGATGCCGCGCATCTCGAGGATGTGCTCGGTGTCCATGGGTCCTCGCTGGGTCGTCCGGGCGGTGCCGGCCGCGCGACCGGACGGGTCGCGCGGCCGGCGGTGGTTCACAGGCCGAGGTCGGCGGCCGTGTAGAAGCCCGAGTCGACGAGCACCTGGACGTTGTCCGGCGTGATGACCTGCGGCGGCAGGAGGTAGGTCGGGACGACCTTCTCGCCGTTGTCGTAGGTCTTCTCGTCGTTGACCTCGACGGTCTCGCCCTTGACGATCTGGTCGACCATCTTCGCGACCTGGTCACCGAGGGCGCGGGTGTCCTTCCACACCGACATCGACTGCTTGCCGGCGATCATGTTGAGGACGTTGGCCTTGTCGGCGTCCTGACCCGTGAGGACCGGGTAGTCCGGACCGGGCGCGTAGCCGGCGCCCTCGAGCGCCTGCGCGATGCCCAGCGCGAGCGAGTCGTTGGGCGACAGG
This sequence comes from Cellulomonas sp. HD19AZ1, assembly GCF_004535805.1. NCBI lineage: Bacteria > Bacillati > Actinomycetota > Actinomycetes > Micrococcales > Cellulomonadaceae > Cellulomonas > Cellulomonas sp. HD19AZ1. The sequence goes on along the minus strand of NZ_SPHX01000001.1, from coordinate 141,271 downwards.
ACGACGTTCACCTTGGTGCCGCCCGAGTAGAACGAGTTGAGGCGGTTCTCCATCTCGGACTGCGCGGTGTCCGAGCTCCAGCCCTGGACGCCGATCGAGGCCCAGTCGTCGTCGGACGCGGGCGCCTTGCCCGACGGCACGACGAGCTGGCCCTTGTCGACGTACGGCTTGAGGACGTCCCACGCACCCGCGAAGAAGAACTTCGCGTTGTTGTCGTCGGGCGACCCGGCGAAGGGCTCGAGGTTGAACGGCCCCGCACCCGTGTCGAGCTTGAGCGCGTCGACGATGAACTCGCCCTGCATCTTGCCGACGCCGTAGTTGTCGAACGTCGCGTAGTAGTCGACGTTCGGGGTGTCGTTGATGAGGCGGTCGTAGGCGATGACCTTGATGCCCTGGTCGGCCGCCTGCTGCAGCGTCGGCGCGAGCGCCGTGCCGTCGATGGACGCGATGACGAGGATGTCCGCGCCCTGGTTGATCATGTTCTCGATCTGGGTGATCTGCTGGTCGACCTTGTTGTCGGCGTACTGCAGGCTCGTCTCGTAGCCGGCGTCCTTGAGGAGCTCCTCGAGGTGGGCGCCGTCGCGGTTCCAGCGCTCGAGGCTCTTGGTGGGCATCGCGATGCCGACCGTCGTGTCCTCGGTGCTGCCCGACGCGCCGTCGGTCGCCCCGCCGCCGGAGCCCGTGTCGCGCTCGGAGCTGCACGCGGCCAGGGACCCTGCGAGCAGGCCCGCGGCGAGCACCGCGACCGCCGTCTTCTTCCATGCCAGTGACATCGTCGTCGCTCCCTCGTGTGCGCCGCTGCTGCGGCCGGGACGTCCGTCGTCCGGGCCACCCGGGGTCGGCGTCGCTGCCGAGGAGCCGGGTGCGGCTTCGCGTTGCATTCAAGACCTGAAGGCTTGGAGCAGGCAAGAGCCGTGACCAATCCGTGTCCTGACGTCACCCGCGCGCTCGACACCGCACCGAGTCCGTTCGAAACGGGCATGACCCCCGACGACGACGCCCCGTGCCTTCGACCGTCGAAGGCACGGGGCGTCGCGCTCACGCACGCGCAGGTCAGCGGCACACCCCGGGGAACCACCGCCCCAGCAGTCCGCACACCAGGTCCCGCCACGGGTCGGGGCGCGGCGTCGCCGCCCGCTGCTCGACGAGCACCGCGACCGTCCGGGCCGGCACCGTGACCGTCCCCGTGCCGCGGTCGTACGCGCTCGTCCGCACCACCGGGTCGGCGCCCGCGGCCTGCACGGGCGACAGCACGTACCGCCTCCCGGCGAGCGCGTCGACCCGCTGCGTCGTCGGCTCGTCCGACGCGTTGACGACCACGAGCAGGCCGTCGAGCCGCGCGTCGACGTCGGTGCGCCAGCGGCGCGTCGCCGCGTCCCAGCCCGGCCGGTCGTCGACGTGCATGACCACGACGCCCGGGGTGGCGTCGGGGCCCGCGCCCGGGAACGTCACCTTGCGCTCGATCAGGTCGGGGTCGCCGAGCCGGAACAGCCGCGTGGACGCGCGCAGCTCGAGCAGCTCGGCCGACGCGGCGCGCGCCGCCGCGACGTCGGCGGGGGTCGGCACGAGCGCGGGGTCGGCCAGCAGCGGCTGCTGGAACGGCCACTTCGCCTCGTTGTCCGCCGCCGGCGGCAGCCCGCGCCCGAACCCGTTGGTGCGGCCCGACCAGTCCAGCACGTTGAACCAGTCCCCCGAGTCGTACGAGTTCCTGTCGAGCGACTTGCTGCGCAGCAGGTCCGCGCCGGCGTGCCAGAACGACGGGGTCTGCGCGAGCGTCGTCGTCGCGAGCGAGACCGTGTTCATGCGGACGCGGTCGGCCATCGGGGTGTCCTGCGGGAGCTTGAGGTAGAGGTTGTCGAACAGGGTCTCGTTGTCGTGCGCGTCGACGTACGTGACGACCTCCTCCGGGGAGTCGGCGTACCCGGCCGGCTGCCCGTTGTAGTCGACCTGGTCGCCGCGCCTGACGGTGCCGTCGCTCGTCAGCAGCTCGAACGACCGCAGGTTGCCGGCCATGCCCAGGCGCACGAGGTCCGCCTGGTGCCGCACGCGCGCGAGCTGCTCGGCCTCGGTGCCGTTCACGGGCGCCCCGTTGGGGTCGGTGAACGCGCCGGAGCCGAAGCCCTGCACGCGCGGGTCCTCGTCGAACGGCCCGCCGCCGCGCACGGCGTCGCGCAGCCGGTCCGAGAACGTGCCGATGCCCGTGCCGCCCAGCTGACCCTGCGTGGCCTGCTCGAAGAGCCGGTCGTCGGCCACCTCGCCGAAGTTCCAGCCCTCGCCGTACAGGTAGACCTTGCGCCCGTCGACGCCGTCGGTGCGCGGGCGCAGCCGGTCGAGCGCGTCGCGCACGGCCTCCATGGTCTGCCGCGAGTGGTGGCCCATGAGGTCGAACCGGAAGCCGTCGACCTTGTAGTCCCGCGCCCAGGTGACGACCGAGTCGACCATCATCTTCTCGGCCATCGCGTGCTCGGTCGCGACGTTCTGGCAGCACGTCGAGGTCTCGACCTTCCCGGTCGCGTCGAGCCGGTGGTAGTACCCCGGCACGACGCGGTCGAGCACGCTCTTCGGGTCCTGCCCGCTCGCCGCGGTGTGGTTGAACACCTGGTCGAGCACGACCTGCAGCCCGTCGGCGTGCAGCGCCCCGACCATGGTGCGGAACTCGGCGACCCGCGCGCCGCCCACCGCGTCGACCGCGTAGGAGCCCTCCGGCACGGTCCAGTGCCACGGGTCGTAGCCCCAGTTGAACGCGTCCTGCCCCGCGACGGCGGTCACGCACGCCTGCTGCTCGGGCGAGTCCGGCGGGAGCGCGGCGAGGTCGCACGCGGGCGCCGCCTGCGCCGACCGGTCCTCCTCGATCGACGCGATGTCGAACGTCGGCAGCAGGTGGACCGTGGTCAGCCCCGCGTCGGCGAGCGCGCGCAGGTGGTCGCGGCCGTCGCTGCGGGGCACCGCGAACGCTCCGTACGTGCCACGCAGCGCCGCCGGCACCGTGGTGTCCGAGACGGAGAAGTCCCGCACGTGCAGCTCGTAGATCGTCTGGTCGACGGGACGCACGACCGGCTGGGGCGTGCGCTCCCACTGGCGCGGCCGGTAGCGGGCGTCGTCGAGGTCGACGAGCACGCCGTGCGTCGAGTTCAGCGTGAGCGCGACGGCGTACGGGTCGGTCACGCGGTTCACCTCGACCTTCCCCGTGGTGGGCGCGTAGACCGTGACCTCCCAGAGGTACGCCGCGCCGGCCCAGGCCTTCGCGCCGGCGACGGTCCAGCTGCCGTCGGGTTGCCGCTGCGCGGCGGTCCGCACGGGCTCGCGGGACGTGTCGAGCGCACCGCGCCGGTCGGCGGGCCACACCAGCACGGCGACGTCCTGCGCGGTGGGGGCCCACAGCGCGAGGTGCGGCGCCCCCTTCACCCACGTCGTGCCGAACGTACGCTTGACTGCCTTCGCACTGTACAGATCGTCGAGCACGCCCGGCACCTGCACGCCCGTGACCGCCTGCGCGACGTCGTCCGCGTCCGCCTGCCGCACCAGCAGCTCGCCGGTGAGCAGCCGCTCGACCGTGGCGCGGTCGGACGGCACGCGCAGCGCGACGTACCCGTCGAGGGCCGGGAACTGCTCGACCTGCGCCGCGGTGAGCCCACCGGCGACGACCTCGAGCGCGACCTCCTCACCGCCCGTCACGTGCCCGTCCACCACCTCGAGCGCCCCCTCGGGCGACCCGTGCAGCGTGAACCGCAGCGCCGACGCGTCGGTGCCGCTCGTGACCAGGCCCGCGGGCCACGCGAGCGTGCGGGCGTCGACCCAGTGCGCCTGCGCCTGCCCCGTACCGGGCAGCGGCGGGTCGGTGACCTGCACCGTCAGCACGTGCGTGGTGAGGTCGTAGACGAACGTCACGGGCCGGCCGCCGGGTGCCGCGAACGCGACGTTCGCGCCGTCGCGGACGCCGTCGGCGCCGTAGTTCTCGGCCCACGACAGGCCGTGCGCGACCTTGAGCTCGTACGTGCCCGCCGCCAGGTCGGGCAGCGTCAGCGTCGCGGTCCCGTCGCCGTCGCCGTCGACCAGGGCGGTCGCCAGGCACGCGGGGTCCCAGTCGGCCGCGCAGCCCGCCTCGCTCTGGTACGACCCCGGCAGCGTGAGCAGCGGACCCTGCGCCGAGGACGTCACCTGGTGCGTGGTCGCGTCGTACACGAACGTCACCTGCTGCGGCGCGTCGCCGGCCACGGTGTACGTGACGTTGGCGCCGCCGGGTGCGCCGCCCGCGCCGTAGTTCTCGTCCCACGTGCCGCCCACGGCGACCTTGTACTCGTACGACCCCGGCGGGACCGTGAACGTCCCGGAGTAGACGACCCCGTTGGTCGACGTGAGGCGCGCCACCTCGCAGCCCGGCTGCCAGTCCCCCGGGCACCCCATCGCGGCGTTGTGGCTGCCGGGCACCGTGACGAGCGTGCCGCCCGGCGCCGGCGGCGGCTCGACGCCGTCGACGGCCACGCCGACGCTCGCGTACGTCGACGCGGCGCTGCGGTGGCCGGTCACGTCCTGGCGCACCGCGCGGTACTCGACGAGCGTGCCGGGCTCCAGGTCGCGCACGTCGTGGAACACCCGGGGCGTCGTGGTCTCGGCGGTGCCGAGCGGCGTCCACGCGTCGTCGCCGACCACGCGGTAGGCGAAGGACGTCGTGGCGAACGCGTCGTCGTCGACGTCCGCGACCACGGGGGCCAGCCCCTCGAGCGCCGCGCCCGCGCCCGGCGCCGCCAGCGTGAGGCCGTCGTCGCCCGCCGCCACCGGGCCGTCGGCCCGCAGCACGACCGCGCCGAACGCGGGCACCGTCACGGCGACGGTCCCGGTGGCGTCGGCGGTGGTGGCGGCGCCCGGCACCGTGCCGGCGCCCGAGGTCGCGAGCAGAGGAGTGAACGTCGCACCCGGCGTCAGGCTGTCGACCGCGACGTCGGCCGGCGTCGCCGCGTTGTTGAGCGCGACGAGGTGCTCGACGCCGTCGTCGCCGACGCGCGAGAACGCGTACACCGACCCGGCGGCGTACCGCTCGACCTGCGCGCCGGAGGTCAGCGCGGGCGTCCGCGCGCGCAGCTCCGCGAGCGTCGCGATCTGCCGGTACAACGGCGTGTCCGTCGCGTACCGGTCGACCGAGCCGGCGGGCGTGCCGTCGAGCAGCGCCTGGTCCGCGTACTCGTCCACCTGGGTCGCGAACAGCGACTGCCGCGCGTCCTTGTCCTTGCCCCCGAGCGTCCCGTCGCCGACGAACCCCTGCTCGTCGCCGTAGTAGACGACCGGCTGCCCGCGCGTCAGGTACATGAGGGCGTGCGCGAGACCCGAGCGCGCCTGCGCGTCGCCCGCGTCCTTCACGGCGTACCCGATGCGACCCATGTCGTGGTTGCCGAGGAAGGTGGGCAGCGCCTGCGCGCTGCTCGTCGGCGTCGTGTACAGGTCGTCGCCCGCGAACAGGCCCTGCAGGCCCGCCGCCGAGAAGCCTCTGGCGTAGCTCGCCGCCGCGGCCTGGAACGAGAAGTCGAGCACGGCGTCCATGTCGGTCTCGCGCACGTACGGCGCGGTGAGCGCCGGGTCCGCGTCGTACACCTCGCCGAACATGAAGAAGTCCGGGTTGCCGACCGCGGCCGCGTGCTGCGCGATCGCCGTGGTGAAGACGTCCCAGAACTCGCGGTTCACGTGCTTGACGGTGTCGATGCGGAACCCGTCGATCCCCAGGTCCACCCACGCCTCGTAGACGTCGACGAAGCCCTGCACGACGTCCGGGTGCTCGGTCATGAGGTCGTCGAGGCCGTCGAAGTCGCCGTACGTGACGGACTCCCCCGTCCACGTCGAGTTGCCGCGGTTGTGGTACAGCGTCGGGTCGTTGAGCCAGGCGGGCACCTTGGCCTGGGCGTCGGCCGGGTCGATCACCGGCGTGTACGGGAAGGACGTCGCAGGATCGAGCGCGGGGAAGTCGCCGGTGCCGGCGTACGTCGCGGGGTCGAACGGCTCGCCCGCGGCGTCGCGGTAGGGCCGGGTCGCCTGGTCGACGTACCCGTACCCGCCCTCGGCGTAGTCGATGACGTCGGCCGTGTGGTTGGTGATGATGTCGAAGTAGACCTTGATGCCGCGCGCGTGCGCGTCGGCGATCAGCGCCTCGAGCTCGGCGTTGGTGCCCAGGTGCGGGTCGATGCGCGTGAAGTCGGTGACCCAGTAGCCGTGGTACCCGGCCGACGCGTCGGCGCCCGCGCCCTGGACGGGCTTGTTGAGGAACGACGGCGTGAGCCAGATCGCCGTGGTGCCGAGCCCCTCGACGTAGTCGAGCCGCTCGCGCAGGCCCGCGAGGTCGCCGCCGTGGTAGAACCCCTTGTCGGTGGGGTCGAGGCCGGTGGTCAGCCGGTCGCCGTCGAGACCGCCGGTGTCGTTGCCGGGGTCGCCGTCGGCGAACCGGTCGGTGAGCACGAAGTAGAAGCTCTCCCCCGCACCCGGGTCGCGCACGGGGTCCGCCACGAGGTCGGCGTCGGCGTCCGTGTAGCCCCCCGCGAGGTCCGCGACGACGACGGACGTGCGGTGCGTCGCGTCGTCGTAGGTGAACGTGAGCCGCGCGGGCCCGGCGAGCACGAGCGGCGTGTTCGCGTCGCCGCCGTCGGCGCCGTACGCCGCGTCCCACGTGCCGTCGAGCGCGACCTTCCACTCGTGCGCGCCGCCCGGCACGTCGAACGTCGCCGAGAACCGGCCGGGGACGTCGGTCGGCGCGAGCGCGGTGCTCGCGCAGGCGGGGTCCCAGTCGGCGGCGCACCCGAGCTCGTCCTGCAGGCTGCCGACGAGCGTGACCGCGCCGGCCGCGGCGACGGCGGTCGGTGCGGGCAGCGCGACGACGGCGCCGGTCGCGGCCACGGCCCCGGCGGCGAGGAGGGCGAGCGCACGGCGTGCGGCGCGGGGGGCGAGGGGGCGTGGCAGGGCGGCGCCGACCATCGGGACTCCTTCGTCACGGCACGTCGTCGTGCCGTCGGTGGGGGGCTGTCCCGGTGACCGTAACCTGTTGCAACAACTTGCAGCAAGGGTTTCGGGCATGCCGCGCGATCCGGACGATCCGCCCGGCCCTGCGACCCGTCGGCCGCCCTCAGGCGTCGAGCAGCTCCAGCACCCGCGCCCCGGCGTCACCCCGCGTCGCGGTGTCGTCCACCTCGACGACCTTGTCCCGGCTGGTCGCGCCCGTCACCAGGGCGACGTGCCGACGCCGCACGCCCAGCGCGTCCGCGAGCGCCGCGAGCGCGGCCTCGGTCGCGGCGCCGTCCACCGCGCGCGCCTGCACCGCGACGACCAGCGCGTCGCCGTACCGACCACCGACGCGCGTGCGCGACGCCCCCGGACGCACCCGGATCGCGACGCGCACGCCCCTCCCGCCGGTCAGACCAGGCCGAGCGCGCGCACGGCCTCGCGCTCCTCCACCAGCTCGGCGACCGACGCGTCGATCCGCTCGCGCGAGAACGCGTCGAGCTCGAGCCCCGGCACGATCGTGTACGCGCCGCCCGCGGCGGTGACCGGGAACGACGAGATCAGCCCCTCGGGCACGCCGTACGAGCCGTCCGACACGACACCGGCGGACGTCCAGTCCCCCTCGGCGGTGCCGTGCACCCACGTGTGCACGTGGTCGATCGCCGCGTTCGCCGCCGACGCTGCCGAGGACGCGCCGCGCGCCTCGATGATCGCCGCGCCGCGCTTCGCGACCGTCGGGATGAACGTGTCCCGCACCCACACGTCGTCGCCGACGACCTCGAGCGCGGGCCGCCCGCCGATCCTCGCGTGCGTCAGGTCGGGGTACTGCGTCGCCGAGTGGTTCCCCCAGATCGCGACGCGCCGCATGTCGTCGACCGCCGCACCCGTGCGGTGCCGCAGCTGCGCGAGCGCACGGTTGTGGTCGAGCCGCGTCATCGCCGTGAACCGCTCGGCCGGCACGTCGGGCGCGTGCGCCGCCGCGATGTACGCGTTCGTGTTCGCGGGGTTGCCCACCACCAGGACCCGCACGTCGTCCGCCGCGCCCGCGTTGATCGCGGCGCCCTGCGGCCCGAAGATGCCACCGTTGGCGCTCAGCAGGTCACCGCGCTCCATGCCCTTGGTCCGCGGGCGCGCCCCCACGAGCAGCGCGACGTTCACGCCGGCGAACGCGGCCGTCGCGTCGTCCGTGACGTCGATGCCGTCGAGCAGCGGGAACGCGCAGTCGTCGAGCTCCATCGCGACCCCCTCGGCGGCCTTCACCGCGGGCGGGATCTCCAGCATCCGCAGCCGCACCGGCGTGCCCGGGCCGAGCAGCTGCCCCGACGCGATCCGGAAGGCGAGGGCGTACCCGATCTGACCGGCGGCCCCGGTGACGGTGACGACGGCGGGCGTGGAGACGGACACGGGCGGGCTCCTTCGGTCGACCGGTGGCGGCGCGCCGACACGCGTCCACGCGCCACCACCGAACCTATCGCGCACGGGGGCGACCCGTGCCATGAAACGGCGACGCCGCCGGCACGGGCCGGCGGCGTCGCGTCGTGCACGTCTCAGGCGAGGCGCGCCGCGAGGTTCTCGTCGAGCGCGGCGAGGAACTCCTCCGTGGTGAGCCACGGCTGGTCCTTGCCGATGAGCAGCGCGAGGTCCTTCGTCATCTTGCCGCTCTCGACGGTCGTGATGACGACGTCCTCGAGCGTCTCGGCGAACTGCGTGACCTCGGGCGTGCCGTCGAGCTTGCCGCGGTGCTTGAGGCCGCCGGTCCACGCGAAGATCGACGCGATCGGGTTGGTCGACGTCGGCTTGCCCTGCTGGTGCTGGCGGTAGTGCCGCGTGACGGTGCCGTGCGCGGCCTCGGCCTCGACGGTCTTGCCGTCGGGGGTCATGAGGACCGACGTCATGAGCCCGAGCGAGCCGAAGCCCTGCGCGACGGTGTCGGACTGCACGTCGCCGTCGTAGTTCTTGCACGCCCAGACGTAGCCGCCCTCCCACTTCATCGCGGCGGCGACCATGTCGTCGATGAGGCGGTGCTCGTACGTGAGCCCGGCGGCCTCGAACTGGTCCTTGTACTCGGCCTCGAACACCTCGGCGAAGATGTCCTTGAAGGCACCGTCGTACGCCTTGAGGATCGTGTTCTTGGTCGACAGGTACACGGGGTAGCCGCGCTGCAGGCCGTACGCGAACGACGCGCGCGCGAAGTCGCGGATCGACTCGTTGAAGTTGTACATGCCCATCGCGACGCCACCGGCCTCGGGCATCGTCACGACCTCGAAGCGCTGCGGCTCGGAGCCGTCGGCCGGCTCGAACGTCATCGTGATCTTGCCGGCGCCGGGCACCTTGAAGTTCGTCGACTTGTACTGGTCGCCGTGGGCGTGCCGGCCGATGATGATCGGCTTGTTCCAGCCCGGGACCAGCCGCGGGATGTTGCTGATGATGATCGGCTCGCGGAACACGACGCCGCCGAGGATGTTGCGGATCGTGCCGTTGGGCGAGACCCACATCTTCTTGAGGCCGAACTCCTCGACGCGCGCCTCGTCGGGCGTGATCGTCGCGCACTTGACGCCGACGCCGTGCTCCTTGATGGCGTGCGCCGCGTCGATCGTGACCTGGTCGTCGGTCGCGTCGCGGTTCTCGATCGACAGGTCGTAGTAGCGCAGGTCGATGTCGAGGTACGGGTGGATCAGGCGGTCCTTGATGAACTGCCAGATGATGCGCGTCATCTCGTCGCCGTCGAGCTCGACGACGGGGCCGACGACCTTGATCTTCGCCATGCGCGGGCCTGCCTCCTGTGCCGTGGGTGTGCCGCCCAGGTTACTCGACATCGAGAGATCTCGGTCCGGCGGACCACCTGCCGCCGCACAGGGTCGGCTGGCATGCTGGGCCCTGCGTCACCCGTCCGCGCCATCGACGCCCGCCGGCCGGCCGCACCGCGGCCCGGCATCCGACGGTGACCCACACACACCGACCGACAGGACCGACATGTCGCAGCAGAAGCCCGAGCCCACCGAGGGCGCACCGGAGCCCGAGGACACCACGGCGGCCGCCGCCGGCACCACCGCGAGCAGCACGCCCGCGCCCCCGGCGCCGGCCGGCCCGTCCGAGCCGGTCGTCGCCGTGGCGGAGACGGACGACGACGCGACGGAGCTCGAGGAGGGCGACGCCTACGTGCTGCCCGCCGGCTCCGTCGTGGCCGCCGGCCCCAGCCTCCTGGCGCGGCTCGGCGCCGAGGCGTTCGGCACGTTCCTGCTGGTCCTCGTCGGCCTCGGCGTCGCGCTGTACTCGGCGTTCAGCAACACCGGCGGCGGCCTGGGCGTCGCCCTCGGCTTCGGCATCGCCGTGCTCGCCGGCATCATCGCCGTCGGCCGCGTCTCGGGCGGGCACTTCAACCCGGCCGTGACGTTCGGCGCGTGCCTCGCGGGCCGCACGTCCTTCAAGGACCTGCTCCCCTACTGGCTCGCCCAGGTCGTCGGCGGCGCGCTCGCCGCGGCGGTGCTGTTCCTCACGGTGCCCGCGGCGCTGCCGGGCCTCGTCAGCCAGGGCGCGCAGACGTCGACGCGCACGTTCTTCAGCTCGGTCGCCAACGGCTACGCCGACCACTCGCCCCTCGCGACGCTCTCGGGCGGCCAGGCCGAGTTCAGCCTCGTGGTGGCGCTGCTCGTCGAGGCCGTCGCGACCGCCGTGTTCGTCGGCGTCATCCTCGGCGCGACCGACCGTCGCGCCAACAAGCAGCACGTCCCGTTCGCGGTCGGCCTGGCGCTCGCCGTCCTGCTGCTCGTCGCGACGCCTGTGACCAACGGCTCGCTCAACCCGGCGCGCTCGCTGGCCGCGGCGATCTTCTCCGACGGCTGGGCGCTGTCGCAGGTGTGGCTGTTCTGGGTCGCGCCGCTGCTCGGGGCCGCGATCGCCGCGCTCGTCTACCGCGCGTTCGCGGCCGAGCCGCCGGAGGACTCGCTGTTCGGCGAGGACGAGCTGTACGTCGCCGAGGAGGACGTGCTCGTCGTCGAGCGCTGAGCCACCACGCACGAGGGCCCCGGGACGTCCGTCGGACGACCCGGGGCCCTCGTCGTCCGTCCGACGTCCGTCACGCCCGCCTCGTGGCGGCGGGGGCGCGCGTCAGGCGCCCGGCAGCACCGCTGCGAGCGCGACGAGGGCCGCGGCGCACCCGAGCAGGACCGTCACGTCGAGCGCCTTCGAGCGGACCACGACGGCGGCCGGGCCCGGCGACGTGCCCACGGCCCGGACCGCGCCGTAGACGACGAGCAGCGCGGCGAGCACCAGCACGCCGACGACCGCGTCCCACGCGAACGCGGCACCCACCGCACCGGCGATGCCGCCGAGCGTCCACCACAACGACCGGTTGCGCCCCGCCGCCAGCGACGCCCGTGCGATCGACCGCGGATCGAGCGCCTGCTCCTCGGGCGGCACCGGGCGCACGTCGGGGTCCACCGGTGCCGCGGACGCGCCGGCTGCGGCGGCCGGGCGCAGACCGGGGTGCTGGTCGACCGACACGCGGGGACGACCGTCTGCCGGCGTCTCGGGCGCACCGTCGCGCTGCTCCGCACCGCCGGCGCCGGGCCGCGTCGTCCAGGTCGGTGTGCGGAGGTCCGCGCCGGGGATGCGCGCCGCGCTCGACATGCGGCCCCTTTCGTCGTCCACCACCGCGGCCGGCCGGGAGGCCCCGCCGGTCGGCCCCCTGAGCGGACCCGGCGGACGTGCGCGGTGCGGATCAGCGTACCGCTGCGACGCCTCGTTACGGTGACACCGTGACGACCGACGCACCTGCCGCACCGTCCCCCGTCCGCGACGTCCTGGTGGTGGGCGCGGGCCTCGCGGGGCTCCGTACCGTCGCGGCGCTGCGCGAGCACGGGTACGACGGCGTCGTGCGGGTGCTCGGCGCCGAGGGCGTCGCACCGTACGACCGGCCGCCGCTGTCGAAGCACCTGCTGGACCGGACGTCACCGGCCTGGCTCGCCGACGACCTGGGCCACGACCTGCACGCGCTCGCCGACGAGGTCCACCTGGGCAGGGCGGCGCGCGGCCTGCGCCCGCTGGCCGGCGGGGGCGCCGCGGTCGGCACCGACGACGGCGAGCTCGCGGCGTCCTGCGTCGTGCTGGCGACGGGCGCCGCGGCGGTGCGCGTCGCGGGCTGGGACGGCGCCCGCACGCTGCACACGGCCGCCGACGCCGACGCGCTGCGCACCGCGCTCGGCGTGTCGCCGCGCCGGCTCGTGGTGGTCGGCGCCGGGTGGATCGGCGCCGAGGTCGCGGGTGTCACGGCCGCGGCGGGCCACGACGTCACGGTCGTCGAGGCACGCGAGGCGCCGCTCGCGGCCGCGCTCGGTGTCGAGGTCGGCGCGCTCACGGCCCCCTGGTACGCCGCCGCCGGGGTCGACCTGCGCACGTCGGCCGCCGTCGCGTCGCTCGACGCCGCCGGTGTGCGGCTCGCCGACGGCAGCCACCTGCCGGCGGACGTCGTGCTCGTCGCCGTCGGGGCGCGGCCCGCGACCGCGTGGCTCGACGGGGCGCTACCGCTGCGGGACGGGGCCGTCCCCGTGGACGAGGCGTACCGCGCGCTGGGTCCCGACGGCCCGCTGCCCGGCCTGCTCGCGGTGGGCGACGTCGCGGTACGGCGCTCGGCGCGGCACGGCTGGGTGCCCGGTGGGCACTGGGACGAGGCGCTGCACGGCCCCGACGTGCTGGTCCGCCACCTGCTCGGCCTGCCGGTCGACGGACCGGAGCCGGTGCCCTACGTGTTCTCGACCCAGCTGGGGCACGACCTCACGATGTTCGGCCTGCCGGGCCCGGGCGACCGGACGACCGTGCTGGGCGACCCCCGCGACGGTGCGGGCTGGACCGTGCTGTGGTCGCACGACGACGCCGTCACCGGCGCCCTCGTCGTGGACCGTCCGCGCGACGTCGGCGCGGCGCGCCGCCTGTTCGCCCGCGACGGGCTGCCCCACCTCCCGCTGGGGCCCGACGCCGCGCCCGCGGCGGACCTGCGCACGCTCGTGCGCGCGACGCCCCCGGCCTGACGCGGGCGAGGCCCCCGCGGGCACGTCCCCCGTCGGCCCGACGCCGCACGGGCCCGACCGCCGTGCGGCCGGGCCCGTGCGGGACGCGGGTCAGTGCGCGAAGTGCCGCGTGCCCGTGAGGTAGAGCGTCACGCCCGCGGCCGCCGCCGCGGCGACGACCTCCTCGTCGCGCACCGAGCCGCCCGGCTGCACGACCGCGCGCACGCCCGCGTCGAGCAGCACCTGCAGCCCGTCGGCGAACGGGAAGAACGCGTCGGACGCCGCGACGGCGCCGCGCGCGCGCTCGACGTCCCCGGCGTTGGCGCGCTCGACGGCGAGCCGGCACGAGTCGACCCGGTTGACCTGCCCCATGCCGACGCCGACGGACGCGCCGTCGTGCGCGAGGAGGATCGCGTTCGACTTCACGGCCCGCACGGCGCGCCACGCGAACACGAGGTCGGCCAGCGTGGCCTCGTCCGCCGCGTCCCCCGCCGCGAGCGTCCACGTGGCCGGGTCGTCGCCGGGCGCGTCGATGCGGTCGACCGACTGCACGAGCAGACCGCCGGACACCGGGCGCAGCTCGACGTGCGTCGCGGGCGGCGCGTCGACCACCAGCAGGCGGATGTTCTTCTTCTGCGTGAGCAGCGCGAGCGCGTCGTCGTCGAAGCCCGGGGCGACGACGACCTCGGTGAACACGGGCGCGATCTGCTCGGCGGCCGCGAGCGTGACCCGCCGGTTGGTCGCGATGACGCCCCCGAACGCCGAGACCGGGTCGCACGCGTGGGCCTTGGCGTGCGCGTCGGCGACGTCGGCGCCCACGGCCACGCCGCACGGGTTGGCGTGCTTGACGACCGCGACCGTGGGCAGGTCGCCGTGGTCGTGCGCGGCCCGCCACGCCGCGTCCGCGTCGACGTAGTTGTTGTAGCTCATGGCCTTGCCGTGCAGCTGGCGCGCCTGCGCCAGCCCGGGGGTGCCCTGGTCCGCCGTGTAGAGCGCCGCCCGCTGGTGCGGGTTCTCGCCGTAGCGCAGCACGTCCGACCGCTCCCAGGTCGCGCCGACCCAGGCCGGGAACCCGGTCGCGACGCCGTCGACCTCGTCGGTGGTCGTCGCGACGTTGCCCATCCAGGACGCGACCGCGACGTCGTAGGTCGCGGTGTGCACGAACGCCTGCGCCGCGAGGCGCGTGCGCTCCGCGAGCGTGAACCCGCCGGCGGCGACGGCCGCGACCACGTCGTCGTAGCGCGCGGGGTCGACGACGACCGCGACGCTCGGGTGGTTCTTCGCGGCGGCGCGCACCATCGACGGCCCGCCGATGTCGATCTGCTCGACGCACGCGTCGACACCCGCACCCGACGCGACGGTCTGCGTGAACGGGTACAGGTTGACCACGACGAGCTCGAACGCGGCGACGCCCAGCTCGTCGAGCTGGGCGAGGTGCTCGGGGCGACGCGTGTCGGCGAGGATCCCGGCGTGCACGCGCGGGTGCAGCGTCTTGACGCGCCCGTCGAGGCACTCGGGGAAGCCCGTGAGGTCCTCGACGCGCGTCACCGGCACGCCCGCGGCCGCGACGGTCGCGGCCGTCGACCCCGTGGACACGAGCTCGACGCCCGCGGCGTGCAGCGCCGTCGCGAGCTCGACCAGGCCGGTCTTGTCGTAGACGGACAGCAGCGCGCGGCGCAGCGGGCGGCGCGTGGCGTCGGCGGTCGGGTCCGCGACGGGGGCGACGGGGGGCAGGTCGTGCGGCATGGGTGGCACCTTCCTGGGTCGGGCGGCGGTCCGGCAGGACCTTCGACGAACCCCGGCACCCAGGCGGGCGGTGCACTCGGCAGGGTGGTGCTCGGTCGCTCCCCGGTGGTCCTCCACCCTCGCCAGTCACGACCGCGCACGAGTCTACCGGCGCACCGGCGCGCGCGGGTCAGTCGGCCGCGGGCCGACCCAGGCGCGCGCGCCGGCCGTCGACCGTGAGCCCGTCGCGCGCGATGCGCCCCACGACGTCGACGAGCAGGCGACGCTCGACGACCTTGATGCGCTCGTGCAGCGACGACTCGTCGTCGTCGTCCGCGACCGCGACGGCCTCCTGCGCGACGACGGGGCCGTCGTCGACGCCCGCGTCCACGACGATCACCGAGCAGCCCGTGACCTTGACGCCGTACGCGAGCGCGTCGCGCACGCCGTGCGCGCCGGGGAACGACGGCAGCAGCGCGGGGTGCGTGTTGACCGTCCGCCCGCCGAACCGCGCGAGGAACGGCGCGCCCACGAGCTTCATGAACCCCGCCAGCACCACGGTGTCGGGCGAGAACACCGCGACGGCCTCGGTGAGCGCACGGTCCCACGCGTCGCGGTCGGGGAAGTCGCGCAGCGCGACGACCGCGGTCGGGACCCCGGCCTCGCGCGCGCGGTCGAGCGCCGCGACGCCCGCACGGTCGGACACGACGCCGACGACGCGCGCGCCGAAGGCCGGGTCGTCGTGCGCGTCGAGCAGCGCCGCGAGGTTGGAGCCCGTGCCGGACACGAGCACGACGAGGCGGTGCGCGCGGGACACGGCGTGGGCGGGCGGGACGGGACCGGGGCCGGTGCGAGTCACGCGGGTGAACCTACCCCGCCCGCGGGCCGACCCGTCCGCGCGTCCGGCGCCGCGCGTGCGCGAGAATGACGCCATGGGCAACCCGTGGGCACCGCCGGACCAGTCGCAGCCGCGGGACCAGTCGCCGCCGCCGGCGCCCGGTGCGCCGGGGGGCGCGACGCCCCCGCCGGGCACCGGGGGCGCGTGGCACCCGGGGCACGTCGGCCCGCAGCACGGCAGCCCCCAGCACCCGGGGCAGCACGCCGGGCCGCCGGCCGGGCCGCACCCGGGGCAGCGACCGCCGACGCCGCCCGACCCTGCGGGCGTCGCGCGCGCGACCCGCGCCGCGGTGTGGAGCGCGTGCCTCCTGCTGGCCGGCGTCGTGCTGCTCAGCGCGCCGTACCCGGGCCTGCTGGTCGCCCCCGTCACGGCCGTCGCGAGCCTCGCGTTCGCGATCGTCGCGGTGACGCGCGCGGCCCGCGCGCGCGCACGCGGACCGGTCGTCGCGCTGTCCGTCGTGCTCGTCGTCGCGTCGCTGATGTGGACGTTCCTCAGCGCGCAGTCGCTGCTCTACCTCGACGCCGTGCGCGACCTGCAGCGGTGCAGCGGCGCGGCGCTCACGCAGCAGGCGCAGAGCGCGTGCCAGTCGCAGTTCGACCGGGACGTCCGCGAGCGCATCGGGTCCGTGTTCGGCCTCGGCGGCTGACAACCGCTGGGCCGCACGTCGCCGCACGGCGACGTGCCGGCCGGTCGCTCACCCGGTGGCGTCCGGGCCCGTGGGCGTCGCGTCGTCGCCCGCGCGCGGTGCGGGCGCCGCGGCTGCCGCGCGTCGCCGCTCGCGCCCACGACGCACCGCGGCACGCACCTCGGGGTCGAACGGGACGCTCGTGCACGCGGCCGCGACGCCCGTCCCGGCGGCGGCGAGCAGCGCGACGAGGCCGACGTGCGCCCCGACGTGGGCCATGCGCCCCGGGCCCGCGGCACCGCTCGCGGCCGCCACGAGCAGCGCGACGAGGGACCCGACCGTGACCGCGAGGACCGCGAGCGCGACCACCACGTCGCGCGGCCGCACGGGCGTCGACCAGCGCCGCAGCACGAGCCCCGCGAGCAGGCCGACGGCGAGCACGAGCGCGGGCGCGGCCAGCGGCGGCCCGCCGCCCGCGTCGGGCAGCGCCCCGAGCAGCGGCACGGCCGGCAACGGGCCCGCGACCACCTCGGCGGGCGCGAACCGCGTCCCGGCGCCGACCGCGAACCCGGGGCCGACGACCCACGCGAGCGCCCACACCACGAGGTTCGGCAGGAACGCGAGCTCGCCCACCGCGAGCACGACCCCGCCGACGGCGTCGAGCGAGAGCCCGGCGACGACCTGCGCGACCGCGGCGTGCCCCGCGACGACCCACATGACGCAGACCACCGACGCGAGCAGCACGAGCCCGGCGGTCGCCAGCAGACCCGCGCGTAGCCCGACCGCGACGCCGCCCGGGAGCCGGTCGCGCACCGGTGCGACGAGCCGCGCCCACGGCGGCGCCTCGGGCCGCCGCAGCAGCCCGGCGCCCAGGCCGAGGCCGCCGACGAGCACGCCGCCCAGCAGCGCGCGCAGCACGCCCGTCCCGCCCGCACCGGTCACGACCGCGACGAGCACGGCGAGGAGGGTGTACGCCGCGACGCCCGCGAGGGCCGCACCCCGGGTCGCCTGCCCGGAACGACGCGCCGACGCGTAGCACGTGAACACCGCGAGCGCCGTGAGCCCCAGCGGCACGACCGACACGACGGCACCGCCCAGGGTAGCGGGCACGCCGTGCGCGAGCAGCCACAGGTTGGCGGCGACGACGACCGCCCGGGTCCACGCGACGTCGGCGTTGGCCGGGTCGGCCGAGGTCGCGACGAACACCGCGACCGCCGGCAGGGTGACCGCGAGCAGCGACAGCGCGGCGCCCTGCAGCGCGGTCAGCGCCCCGACGGCCCAGCGCGGCGCGCCGTCGATCGCCGACGTGAAGAACGACGGGCGGGGGTCGTCCTGCAGGACGCGGCGCACGCGCCCCGTGGTCGGGACGGGACCGGTGGAGGTGGGCACCCGCCCATGGTCGCCGCTCCGCCGGCCGGGCGACGGCACCCGACCCGGCGCGTCGTGGCCCCGCGACCCTGTGACGCACGAGACCGGCGGACCGGGACCTTCCGGGCCCGGTCCGCCGGTCTCGTCGGACGCGTCAGGCGGAGAGGATCTCGCGCGCGAGCGCGGCGGTCTCCGACGGGGTCTTGCCGACCTTGACGCCGGCGGCCTCGAGGGCCTCCTTCTTGGCCTGCGCGGTGCCGGACGAGCCGGACACGATCGCACCGGCGTGGCCCATCGTCTTGCCCTCGGGGGCCGTGAAGCCCGCGACGTAGCCGACGACCGGCTTGGTGACGTTCGCCTGGATGTAGGCGGCGGCCCGCTCCTCGGCGTCGCCGCCGATCTCGCCGATCATGACGATGAGATCCGTGTCGGGGTCGGCCTCGAACGCGGCGAGCGCGTCGATGTGCGTCGTCCCGATGATCGGGTCGCCCCCGATGCCGACGGCCGACGAGAACCCGAAGTCCCGCAGCTCGTACATCATCTGGTAGGTCAGCGTGCCCGACTTCGACACCAGCCCGATGCGGCCGGGGCCGGTGATGTCGGCGGGGATGATGCCGACGTTCGACTTCCCGGGGCTGATGAGGCCCGGGCAGTTGGGGCCGACGAGGCGCACGCCCTTGTCCTGCGCGTAGGCGAAGAACTCGGCGGTGTCGGCCACCGGCACGCCCTCGGTGATGATGACGACGAGCGGGACGCCGGCGTCGACGGCCTCGACGACCGCGGCCTTGGTGAAGGCCGGCGGCACGAAGATCACGGACACGTCGGCGCCGGTCTGCGCGACCGCGTCGGCGACCGAGCCGAAGACGGGCACGTCGACCGTGCCGTCGCCGTGCGGGAACGTCACCGACGTGCCGGCCTTGCGCGGGTTCACGCCACCGACCACCTGCGTGCCGGACGCGAGCATGCGGGTCGTGTGCTTCTGGCCCTCCGACCCCGTCATGCCCTGGACGATGACCTTGGACTCCTCGGTGAGGAAGATCGCCATGGTGTGTCTGCTTCTCTCTGGTCGGGGGGTCTCAGGCGGTGTGGGCGAGCTCGGCGGCCTTGTCGGCCCCGCCGTCCATCGTGTCGGCGAGCGTCACGAGCGGGTGCGCGGCTTGCGCGAGGATCGCGCGGCCCTCCACCACGTTGTTGCCGTCGAGGCGCACGACGAGCGGCTTGGACGCCTCGTCGCCGAGGATCTCGAGCGCCGCGACGATGCCGTTCGCGACCGCGTCGCACGCCGTGATGCCGCCGAAGACGTTGACGAACACCGACTTCACCTGCGGGTCGGACAGGATGATGTCGAGGCCCGCGGCCATGACCTCCGCGGACGCGCCGCCGCCGATGTCGAGGAAGTTGGCGGGCTTGACCCCGCCGTGCGCCTCACCCGCGTACGCGACGACGTCGAGCGTGCTCATGACGAGCCCGGCGCCGTTGCCGATGATGCCGACCTCGCCGTCGAGCTTGACGTAGTTGAGGTCCTTCTCCTTGGCGCGCGCCTCGAGCGGGTCGGCCGCGGCCGCGTCCTCGAGCTCGGCGTGGTCCGCGTGCCGGAAGTCCGCGTTGGCGTCGAGCGTGACCTTGCCGTCGAGCGCGACGACGTCGCCCTCCTCGGTGAGCACGAGCGGGTTGACCTCGACGAGCGTCGCGTCCTCCTCGCGGTACACGGTCCACAGCTTCTGCAGCACGTCGGCGACCTTCGGCGCGAGCTCGGGGGCGAAGCCCGCGGCGGCGACGATCTCGTCGGCCTTGGCCTGGTCGATGCCCGTGCGCGGGTCGACCGCGACCTTGGCGAGCGCGTCGGGGCGCTCGACCGCGAGCTGCTCGATCTCCATGCCGCCCTCGACCGAGCACATCGCGAGGTAGCGACGCTCGGCGCGGTCGAGCAGCAACGAGAAGTAGAACTCCTGGGCGATGCGCGCACCGGCCGCGACCATCACGCGGTGCACGGTGTGGCCCTTGATGTCCATGCCGAGGATCTCGCCGGCCTTCTCGGCGGCCTCGTCGGCGGACCGGGCGATCTTGACGCCGCCCGCCTTGCCGCGACCGCCCGTCTTCACCTGGGCCTTGACGACGACCACGCCGCCCTCGGGCGGGAGCAGGCGCTCCGCCGCCGCGCGGGCCTCGTCGGGCGTCGTGGCGACGATGCCGCCGAGCACGGGCACGCCGTGCTTCTCGAAGATGTCACGTGCCTGGTACTCGAACAGGTCCACCTGGTCCGGTTCCTCTCGTCACCACCGCGGCGGCCCGGTGCGGCCGCGTCGCCGCAGTGATCGTATCGCCGGGACCGAGGTCCCTCGACATCAAGAGACTGTGGGCGGGGTCACGTCGCTCGCGTCGGGGCCGGGTGCGGGTCGCGGCGGTGCGGCGGGCACGTCGTGCCGCCGTCGCACGCCCTCGGCGCGTGGCTCCCGCGCGAGGTCCGGGAAGGCGTCCGCCATGAGGATGTAGGTGTCCTTGCCGCGCTGGAAGGCGTCGATCTGCGGCACGAGGCGGCGGAAGTGCTCGCTCGCGCAGTGCTCGTCGAGCGCCTCCTGGTCCGGCCAGGTCTCGACGAACACGAAGTGCCCCGGGTCGTCCCTGTCGACGTACAGGTCGTAGCTGATGTTGCGCGGCTCCTGGCGCGTCAGCACGACGAGCTCGCGGTACAGCGGCATCACCGTGTCGATCGCGGCGACCTCGATGAGGTCCTGGGCGATGACCTTCAGCACGTGGGCCTTCCTGGGGAGACGGAGCCACCGGCCCGTGCAACGCGCGGGGTCAGAGCTTCGTGACGGGTGAGTACCGGAGCAGCAGGCGCTTCGCGCCGTGCGTCCCGAAGTCGATCTTCGCGACGGCGTTCTGGCCGGCGCCCTCGATCGCGATCACGGTGCCGAGCCCGTACGAGTCGTGCGTGACCTTGTCGCCGACGTCGAGGTCGGGCACGTCCCCGCGGGGTGTCGCCGACCCGAACGACGCACCGGTGCGCGGCAGCGGCTCGCGCCGCTCGGTGCGCACGGGCCCGCTGCCCGCGCCGGACGACCCCCGCTCCGACCACGACGACGACCCGCGACCTGCGGAGCCGAACCCGGAGCCCCAGCCGCCTCGCAGCCGCGACGTCGAGGACTCCCGGCGACGCCAGTCGACGAGCTCGTCGGGGATGTCGTCGAGGAACCGGCTGGGCGGGAACTCGTTGGGCGTGCCCCACGCCGTCCGCAGCGCGGCGCGCGACACGTACAGCCGCTGCCGCGCGCGCGTCAGCCCGACGTACGCGAGGCGCCGCTCCTCGGCGAGCTGGTCGGGGTCGGCCAGCGACCGCATGTGCGGGAACGTGCCGTCCTCCATGCCCGTGAGGAACACGACCGGGAACTCCAGCCCCTTGGCGGTGTGCAGCGTCATGAGCGTGACGACGCCCGCGGCCGCCGCGGCGGCCGCCTCCGCCTCGGCGTCGGCGCCGTCGGGCGTCGGGATCTGGTCGGAGTCCGCGACGAGCGACACGCGCTCGAGGAAGTCGGTGAGGTCGCCCTCGGGGTCGGACTCCTCGAACTCGGAGGCGACCGCGTGCAGCTCGGCGAGGTTGTCGACGCGGGAGCCGTCCTGCGGGTCGTCGCTGCCGCGCAGGTTCGCGAGGTAGCCGCTGCGGTCGAGCACGGCGCCGAGCACCTGCGCCGGACCGGCGCCCGACGCGGCGAGGTCGCGCAGCCCGTCGAGCATCTCCTGGAACGCCCGCAGGCCGGTCACCGCGCGTGCGCCGAGCCCCGGCACCTCGTCGAGGCGCGCGAGCGCGGCGCCGAACGAGATCCGCTCCCGCTCGGCGAACGCCGCGACCATCGACTCCGAGCGCTCCCCGAGGCCGCGCTTGGGCTCGTTGAGGATGCGTCGCGTGCTGACGTCGTCGTCGGGGTTCGCGACCGCGCGCAGGTAGGCGATCGCGTCCTTGATCTCCTTGCGCTCGTAGAAGCGCGTGCCGCCGACGACCTTGTAGGGCAGGCCGACGCGCACGAGCACCTCCTCGAGCGCGCGGGACTGCGCGTTGGCGCGGTAGAAGATCGCGACGTCACCGGGGCGCACGCCGTCGGAGTCGCCGAGGCGGTCGATCTCCTCGGCCACGAACCGCGCCTCGGCGTGCTCGTCGTCGGCGACGTACGCGACGATCTGCGCGCCCGCGCCCGAGTCGGTCCACAGCCGCTTGGGCTGGCGCCCCGGCACCTTGGACACGACCGCGTTGGCGGCCGAGAGGATGGTCTGCGTCGAGCGGTAGTTCTGCTCGAGCAGGATCGTGGTGGCGTCCGGGTAGTCGGCCTCGAACTCGAGGATGTTGCGGATGGACGCACCACGGAACGCGTAGATCGACTGGTCGGCGTCGCCGACCACCGTGAGCTCGCCGCGCCCCACGCCCTCCGGCGCGCCGGCGTCGTCCTGCGCGCCGACGCCGACGAGCTCGCGGACCAGCACGTACTGCGCGTGGTTGGTGTCCTGGTACTCGTCGACCAGCACGTGCCGGAACCGTCGCCGGTAGTGCTCGGCGACCTGTGGGAACGCCTGCAGCAGGTGCACCGTCCGCATGATGAGGTCGTCGAAGTCGAGCGCGTTCGCCTGCTGCAGGCGCTGCTGGTACCGCGTGTAGACCTGCGCGAGCACGGTGTCGAACTCGTCGGCGCGGCCGCCGCCGTTGCTGGCCGCGAACGCGTCGGGGTCGACCAGCTCGTCCTTGAGCGCCGAGATCTTGTGCCCCAGCGACTTGGCCGGGTACTTCTTCGGGTCGAGCTCGAGCTCGCGCGCGACGAGCGTGAGCAGCCGCTGCGAGTCCGCCTGGTCGTAGATCGAGAAGCTCGTGCGCAGGCCGAGCGTCGCGGCCTCGCGCCGCAGGATGCGCACGCACGCCGAGTGGAACGTCGAGACCCACATGCGCTGCGCCGACGGGCCGACGAGCTGCTCGACGCGCTCGCGCATCTCGGCCGCGGCCTTGTTGGTGAACGTGATCGCGAGGATCTCGCCCGCGCGCGCACGCCGCGTCGCGAGGAGGTGCGCGATGCGGTGCGTGAGCACGCGGGTCTTGCCCGACCCGGCGCCGGCGACGATGAGCAGCGGGCCGCCCGCGTGCAGCACGGCCGCGCGCTGCTGCGGGTTGAGGCCGTCGAGCAGCGCGGCCGCGCGGGCCTCGTCGGCGGCGCTGCGCTCGTCGGCGGTCGCGTCGTCGCCGCGCGGGGGGACGACGAGCGGCAGCCCCGACGACTCGCCCGCGTGCGAGCGGGTGGTGGCGGGGCCGAACAGGGGCAGGGAGTCGAACAGCGACGTCATGGCAGCACCCAGCCTAGGCGCCGCCACCGACACGGCGGGACGCTGCCCGCCGTGCCGGTGCCGGGCACCGGCACCGGCGTCAGCGCCAGAGCACGGCGATCGCGACGTTGAGCGCCGTCAGACCGGCGATCCCGCCGAGGTAGCCCCGCGTCACGACGTCGGGGCGTCGGCGCCCGACCACCACGAGCGCGGTCACGGCCAGCGCGACCACGAGCTTGACGGCGATCTTCACGTTGTTCGGCTCGTGCCCCGCGACGCCGGACGACGCGAGCCCGACCAGCACGATGCCGGTCACGAGCGCCGTCAGCACGCCGTGGAACGTGCCCGGGTTGAGGGTCACGCCCTTCAACCCGGCGAGCACGCCGCCGAACACCATCGCCCACCCGAGCAGGTGGAGCACCACGAGAACTCCGTAGACCACGTCCATGACCCCACCCTAGGCGATCTGACACGCTGTCAGATCGCTGCGACCGTCCGCAGCACGTGGCAACCGCCACGCCACCGCACCGCACCGCACCGCCGGACAGGCTCCCGGCTCGGCGGGCAGGCGCACGCCGCTGTCCGTGGCCCGCGCCGCTGTCCGTGGACCGCGGCGGTGTCCGTCGGCGCCCCGCCCGCGCGCCGGCTCAGAGCAGCCGGCGCGCCGCCGCCCACCGGGTCAGCTCGTTGCGGTTCGACAGCTGCAGCTTGCGCAGCACCGCCGACACGTGGGTCTCGACCGTCTTCACCGAGATGAACAGCTCCCCCGCGACCTCGCGGTACGTGTACCCGCGCGCGATGAGCCGCATGACCTCGCGCTCGCGCGCCGAGAGCCGGTCGAGCTCGTCGTCGCCCGTCGCGACGTCGCCCGCGGCCGTGCCGAACGCGTCGAGCACGAACCCCGCGAGGCGCGGCGAGAACACCGCGTCGCCGCCCGCGACCCGCAGCACGGCGTCCGACAGCGTCTGCGGGTCGATGTTCTTGGTGACGTACCCGCGCGCGCCGACGCGGATCACCGCGACCACGTCCTCGGACGCGTCGGACACCGACAGCGCGAGGAACCGCGTGCCGGGCACGTCGACGCACCGCCGCACGACCTCGGCGCCGCCGCCGCCGTCGCCGCCCGGCAGGTGCACGTCGAGCAGCACCACCGGCGGCGCGAGCTCGTGCACCACCCGCACGGCCTCGTCGACGTCCGACGCCTCCCCCACGACCCGCACGCGCGCGTCGAGCGACGCGCGCACGCCCGCCCGGAACATGTGGTGGTCGTCGACCAGCACCACGTCGACCTGCTCGCTCACGCGCCCCGCTCCTCGTCCTCGTCCGTCCCGGAGCCGCCGCGACCGACCGGCATCGCGAGGTGCACCTCCGTGCCCCGCTCGGGGCTGCTGCTGACGCGCGCGGTCCCGCCGCGCCGCCGTACGCGCCCCATGATGGACTCCCGCACGCCGAACCTGTCGGGACCGACCGCGTCGAGGTCGAAGCCGTCGCCGCGGTCGCGCACGAACACCTCGACCAGCTCGGGCCCCACCTCGAGGTACAGCGACACGGGCGGGCGGCCGTGCACGACCGCGTTGACGAGCGCCTCGCGCGTCGCCTGCAGCAGCGCGAGCGTGTCGGGCTCGGGCACGCGGTCGCCGACGACGACGACGTCGACGGCCACCGCCTCGCCGCTCGGCCCCGACCGCGAGTCCTCGACCTCCGCGACGACGGCGCGCAGCGCCGCGACGAGCGACGTACCCGGCTCGTGCCGGTCGTCGTACAGCCACTCGCGCAGCTCGCGCTCCTGGGCACGGGCCATGCGCGCGACCTCGACGGGCTCGTCGGCGCGCGCGCGGATCAGCGCGAGCGTCTGCAGCACCGAGTCGTGCAGGTGCGCCGCGATGTCCGCGCGCTCGGCCTCCCGCGCACGTGCCGCACGCTCGTCGCCGAGCTCGCGCACGAGCCGCACCCACCAGGGCGCGAGCACGAGGCCGACGCCCAGCAGCACCGCGAGACCCGCCACGGCCGACTGCACGAGCAGCGCGGGCTCGACGCCCCGCCCGCCCACCTGACCCGCGAGCAGCAGCACGCCGGCCCCCGCGAGCAGCCCGCCGCCGATGAGCCGCAGCACGCTGATGCGACGGCCGTCGCCCCGCGAGCGCTGCACGGCGTCCAGCTGGCTCCACGCCAGCGCCAGGCCCAGCAGCACGACGAGCACGGGCAGCGCCCACGCCGCGTCGATCTGCGCGCCGAGCCGCATCGCGACGAGCACGGCGGCCGCGAGCACGAGGAGCGCACCGAGCGCGAGCTCGGCCCACGGCACGCGCCGTCCGTCCGCCCGCAGCGGCTGCCGCCGGGCCAGCCGCTGCAGCGTGCTGGGCCGCGCCGCGGCCGCGGCGGCCGCCGGGTCGCCCACGGGGACCGCGAGCCACCAGAACACGTACAGCGCGAGGCCGGTGCCCGCGAACGGCACGAGCAGCACGAGCGCCACGCGCACGACGGCCGCGGGGAGCGCGAGGTGCGCGGAGAGCCCGGTCGCGACGCCGGCGAACCAGCGCCCCTGCTCGGGGCGGCGCAGCGGCAGCCGCACGCGCGGCACGGCGGCCGGGCGCGGGGGCGCGCCGAACGGCGCGGGGGCGGTGGTCACGCCCCGATCGTCACACGCGCGCACCCGCCGGGGCACGCACCGGGACGGAGGTTCAGGGGCCGGCGCCCGGGATCTGGGGGTGCGTCCCAGGGTGCCCTCAGGGGCGGTCCCCGATGTGCCCGGGGTACCGCGACCGGCAGGATCGAGCCATGGACACGCAGACTCCCGCCGGTGCCGGCACCGGCTCGCCGGGCCCGACGCCCGGCACGGGCCCCCAGCCGGGCGCCACGCCCCCCGCGCCGCCCTCGACGTCGTCGTTCTGGTCGGGCATCCGCCGCTCGGGCCTGCACCGGTCCGA
The DNA here is from genome assembly GCF_004535805.1 of Cellulomonas sp. HD19AZ1. NCBI lineage: Bacteria > Bacillati > Actinomycetota > Actinomycetes > Micrococcales > Cellulomonadaceae > Cellulomonas > Cellulomonas sp. HD19AZ1. Next base: position 115,444 of record NZ_SPHX01000001.1, on the reverse strand, counting down.
CGACCGCTGGGTCGCCGGCGTCGCCGGCGGTCTCGCCGACCGGCTCGGCGTCGACCCCCTGGTCGTGCGTGGCGTCCTCGCGGTGTCGTTCCTGCTCGGCGGCTTCGGCCTCGTGCTGTACGGCGTGGCCTGGGCGCTGCTCCCGGACGCCCGCGACGGTCGCATCCTGTTCGAGCGGCTGCTGGCCGGGGAGACCGACGGCGCGCTGCTCGGGTCGCTGGTCGTGGTCGTGGTCGGGCTCGCGCGCGGCGACGGCTGGTGGTGGTTCTGGGACGGCGGCGGCGCGCTCGCCGGCCTGCTCTGGGCCGTGCTCCTGGTCGGGCTGCTCGTCCTGGTCGTGACGTCGATGCAGCGCCGCGGCCGGGCGCGCGGGCCGTGGCAGCCCACGCCCCCGCCGGGCGGTCCCGCCGCGTCGGGTCCGGCACCCGCGTACGGCACGCCGCCCGCGGCGACGGCCGCACCGACGGCCGGCGCGACGACGCCCGCGGCGGCGTGGTCCGCCCGCACGACGACCCCGCTGCCCCCGACCGGCACGTACGGCGCCGCCACGCCGCCCGTGCCCCCGGGTCCGCCGGCACCGCCCTACGGCAGCGCCCCCGCGGGTGGCGCCCCCGTGCCGCCGCCCGCGCCCCCGCGTCCGCCGCGGCAGCGCCGTCCGGGCCCCGACGCGACCACGGTCGCGACGGTCGTCGGGCTGAGCGTCGTCGCGCTGGGCGCGCTCATGCTGGCCGAGCGCACCGGCACGTTCGACGGTCCCGTGTGGCTCACCGCGGGGGGCGTCTTCCTGGTCCTCGCGGGCCTCGGCCGGATCTCGCTCGGGTTCCGGGGCCGCCGCAGCGGCCTCCTGGGCGTCGCGAGCGTCGTCGCCGCGCTGGTGTGGGTGCCGGGCGCGATCGCCCACCAGTCGGACGACTGGCGCGGCGACTTCCCCGTGGTGTGGCGCACCGACGCCCCCGCGGCGTCGGACGTCACGGTCACGAGCCGCAAGGTCGCCGCGAACGGCGTCAGCCTCGGGTTCGGCCAGTCGCGGGTCGACCTCACGGGTCTGCCGATCACGCGGGACACGCTGCACGTGCCGATCTCGATCGGGGCCGGCGACCTCACCGTCGTCGTGCCGACCGACGCGGCGGTGCGCGCCGAGGTGTCGGCGGGCATCGGCAAGGTCTCGTGGCGGCTGGACGACGACTACCACGAGCGCAGCGGCATCGCGCTCGGCGAGGTGGTGTTCGAGGACGCCGCGGCCGAGGCGGGGACGCCCGACCTGGTGCTGGAGATCAGCTCGGGCGTCGGCGAGGTCAGGATCATCGAGGAGGACGCAGCATGAGCACCGACGAGACGCAGCCGCTGGCGGCACCCGCCGACCCCGAGCCGACCCCGCCGGACCTGACGACCGCCGGGTTCGCCCCCGGGGAGACGGCGGCCCCGCGGCCGGGCGTTCGGGTCAGCACGGTCGTCGGAGGGCTCATCGGCGTCCTGCTCGGCGTGGGCGTGCTGCTCGTCGCCGCGGGGTACACGATCGACGTCGAGCTCGCGGCGATCGTGCTGCTGATCCTGGCGGGCGTGGGGCTCATCCTCGGCCCGCTCGTGCAGGGGATGCGCCGTGGCCGCGAGGCCCGGGTGCCGCGCTGAACCGCCGCCGGGGCGCACGGTGGAGGAACCGTGCGCCCCGGCGGGACGACCGAAGGCCGGTACCCGTGTCGGGTACCGGCCTTCGTGCGTCTGCCGTGCGGTCCGCTCACCGGACCGCGCGGGGCGCGACCCGTGGAGGGAACGGGTGCTCAGACGTTCTGGACGACGGGCGCGGCGGTGGTCGCCTCGACCCGGGCGGCGATGCGACGCAGGGTCTCGCCGGTGATGATGAAGACGACGCCGAGGCCGAAGACCAGCAGGGCGACGCCGAACGCGACGACCGAGGTGAACAGCGAGGCCCGCAGGAACGAGCCGTTCATCATGGTCTCGCGGACCGGGTCCTCGCGGTCGAGCTGCGAGTAGGTCTTGCCGCCCGACGCGTCGAGCGCGTGGTGGTTGATGATGTCGGCCTGCGCCCACGCCTCCCACGGCGTGTCGACGATCGCGCCGCCGAACGCCGCGGCGTCCTCGGACACGGTGATCTGCTCGGCGCGCAGGTTGCTGGACACGGCGATCCAGGTGCCCGTGCCGGCGACGGCGAAGAGCGCGCCGAACACCATGACGACGATCGCCAGGGCCTTGATGTGGGCGGGCTTGCTCTGCACTGCGGACATGGTCGTTCTCCCCGATCGGCTTGCGGTGTACCCCCACGGTCGGGACCGCATCGCTGCCGGTCCCGGTGAGCGGTCGTGCTCACGTAAGAAAGCGTCGTCGCAGGTCGAGCGGATCCCGTGGGACTCTGGTCCCTCGGGGTACCGCGACGTATCACCCGTGCGGGTGACTCGCTTCTCGACCCCGGACCAAAGGCCCGACGCCCCCCTGGACCTGCGACGATACACGAAAGCGCAGGTCAGCCTCAGTTTCCCCGCTGCGGGCGTTCGGCACGTCCACGATGCCCGTTCCGCCCGGTGTCCCGCGGACGGAGCACGCGTGCGTCCGCCCCGCTGCCGGGAAGCCTGGGCTCAGCGCGCGGCGAGCCCGGCAGCGCGCGCGTACTGCGCGTCGGCGGCCGCCAGCACGTGCTCCCAGTCGAACGGCGGCCGTGTCGTGCACGCGCGCGTGCGCATCGCGGCGAGCAGCTCGCGGTCGCGTGCGAGCAGCACGACCGCCTCGACCATCTCCGCGTCGTCCGCGACGAGGAAGCCGTCGAGCCCGTCGGTGACGAACTCCCCCACGCCGGTCCCGGCGTGCGCGAGCACCGCGAGCCCCGCCGTGCGCGCCTCGAGCGCGGCGATCCCGAACGCCTCGAGCCGCGCCGGAGCGAGGAAGACGTCGGCGTCGGCGTACGTCTCGCGCACCTCCGCACGCGGCAGGCGGCCGCGCAGGTCCACGACGTCCTGCAGCCCCGCGGCGGCCACGCGGGCGCGCACGGCGTCGCGCGCCGGCCCGTCGCCGACGAGCGTGAGCCGCAGCGCACCGGGCGGCAGCCGTCGCGCGGCCGCGGCGACCACGTCGACCAGCGGCACGGCCCGCTTGCGGGGCGCGAGGCGCATGGTCGCGACCAGGTGCACCGGGCCGTCGTGCACCACGGGCGCGTCCGGCGCCGGCGCCCACGCCTCGAGGTCGATGCCGTTGGGCACGACGTCGACGCGCGCGTCGAACAGGGCGCGCACGCGCTCGGCGGCGGCACCGCTGACGGCGCTCAGCGCGGCGGGGACGTCGCGCCAGCGGGTGCGGGGCACCACGTGGCGGCCGACGTCGGCGAGGCCGTCGAGCATGCAGTGCCACGTGATCGCGGTCGGCAGGCCCAGCGCGGTCGCGACGCGCACGCCGTCGAACGCGAACGGGGACACGACGCCCGCGTGCACGTGCACGGCGTCCGGCCGCAGGTCCCGCAGCACCGCGCGCGTCAGCCGCGCACCGGTCAGCGGGTTGACGGGCAGGTCGAACGGCAGCCGGGCCCCCAGCCGGTGCACGTGCACACCGTCCTCGACGTCGACGACGCCGCCGCGCTCACCGCCCTCGCCGAGCGTCGCCGTGAGCACGTGCACGTCGTGCCCCGCGCGGGCCTGGTGACGTGCGAGGTCCCCGACCTGCGTCTCGATGCCGCCCGTGCGCGGCGCGAAGCAGTCCGAGACGTGGACGACCCGCACGCCGGTCAGGCCTCCGCGGGGACGACGGCGTCGATGCGCGCCGCCGCGTCGCGGTGCACGCGGCGCTCGAGCACGAACGACATGACCGGAACGACGCCCGCGAGCGCCATCGTCACGAGCCGCCCGAGACGCCAGCGCAGCGTCGACCACAGGTCGAAGACCGTGACGAGGTACACGACGTACACCCAGCCGTGCACCATCGCGATGATCCGCGCGGCCTCGGACCGCGGGTCGCCCTCGACGTTGAACCCGGGGACCTGCAGGACGTACTTGAGGACCATCTCGACGCACAGCAGCAGCAGCATCACGCCCGTGACCCACGCCATGACGCGGTAGCGCCGCAGCGAGCCGCGGGCCTTGCGGGCCCACGCGGCCACCTCGGGCGCGGGCGCCGCGGCGGGGGTCGGGACGGGGCCGTTCGCCTCGGTGCTCACGCTGGTCCTCTCGTCGTCGCGGTCACTCCCACTCGATCGTGCCCGGCGGCTTGCTCGTGACGTCGAGCACGACGCGGTTGACCTCGGGCACCTCGTTGGTGATGCGCGTGGAGATCGTCGCGAGCACGTCGTACGGCAGGCGGGTCCAGTCGGCCGTCATGGCGTCCTCCGACGACACGGGCCGCAGCACGATCGGGTGCCCGTAGGTGCGCCCGTCGCCCTGCACGCCGACGGACCGCACGTCACCCAGCAGCACGACCGGGCACTGCCAGATCTCGCGGTCCAGGCCCGCGCGCGTCAGCTCCTCGCGCGCGATCGCGTCGGCCGCACGCAGCGTCTCGAGGCGCTCGGCGGTGACCTCGCCGACGATGCGGATCCCCAGGCCGGGGCCGGGGAACGGCTGGCGCCACACGATCGACTCGGGCACGCCCAGCTCGAGGCCGACCGCGCGCACCTCGTCCTTGAACAGCGTGCGCAGCGGCTCGACGAGCGCGAACTGCAGGTCGTCGGGCAGGCCGCCCACGTTGTGGTGCGACTTGATGTTGGCCGCGCCCTCGCCGCCGCCGGACTCCACGACGTCGGGGTACAGCGTGCCCTGGACGAGGAACTTCACGTCCTCGCCGTGCGCGCCGGCGTCCTCGACGACCTCGCGCGCGGCGTCCTCGAACACGCGGATGAACTCGCGCCCGATGATCTTGCGCTTCGTCTCCGGGTCCGACACGCCCGCGAGCGCCGTGAGGAACCGCTCGCGCGCGTCGACGACCTTGAGCTGCACGCCCGTCGCGGCGACGAAGTCCTGCTCGACCTGCTCGGCCTCGCCGGTGCGCAGCAGGCCGTGGTCGACGAACACGCACGTGAGCTGGTCGCCGACGGCGCGCTGCACGAGCGCGGCCGCGACGGACGAGTCCACGCCGCCCGAGAGCCCGCAGATGACGCGCGCGTCGCCGACCTGCGCGCGGATGCGCTCGACCTGCTCGGCGATGACGTTGCCGGGGTTCCAGTCGGGCGTCAGGCCCGCGCCCCGGTAGAGGAAGTTCTCGAGCGTGTCCTGGCCCAGCGGCGAGTGCTTGACCTCGGGGTGCCACTGCACGCCGTACAGGCGCCGCTCGCGGTCCTCGAACGCCGCGACGGGGCTGCCGGCGCTCGTCGCGAGCACCTCGAACCCCGCGGGCGCGGCGTGCACCGCGTCGCCGTGGCTCATCCAGACCGTCTGCTGCTCGGGGCTCCCCTCGAGCACGGTCCCGGCGTCGGTGATCTCGACGGCGGTGCCGCCGTACTCGCGCTGGCCGGTCTGCGCGACCGTGCCGCCCAGGGCCTTGGCCATCGCCTGGAAGCCGTAGCAGATGCCCAGCACGGGCACGCCCGCCTGGAACAGCTCGGGCCCCACGAACGGCGCGCCGTCGGCGTACACCGACGACGGCCCGCCCGACAGGATGATCGCCGCGGGGTCCTTGGCCAGCATCTGCTCGACCGTGGCCGTGTGCGGCACGATCTCGGAGTACACGTTCGCCTCGCGCACGCGGCGCGCGATCAGCTGCGCGTACTGCGCGCCGAAGTCGACGACGAGGACCGGGCGGTGGGCCGTGGGCTGGGGGGGCGTCGCGGGCTCGGGGGTCTGCGTCACGCAGCCCAGCCTAGTCGCCCCGCGAGCGGGCTCCGGCGTCGCGTCCGGGACCCGGGCGACCCGGCGCGTGCCCCGGGAGACGCGACCTCAGCCGCCCGCGAGCACCAGCACGAGGCCGCGCACGAGCACGAGCGGGAAGATGACGAGACCCGTCGCCATGGCGCCGACCAGGAAGCCGGGCCGCTCCAGGTCGGGCCGGTCGACGTAGAGGCGGCGGGGGTCGCGCGGGTCCTGGACCACGGGCACCTCCTGCCCCGGCTGGTACTCCCCCGCAGGCAGCTTCTGGTCCGTCAGCACGCCGCCCGGGACGGCGGCCGTGGCGACCACGACGCGGACCGTCGGACGCTCCGTGACCGACCGTCGCTCCATGACGCGGGTCCCACGCACCTCGAGCACGCGCCCCGTGCCGCGCAGCCCGCGCCGGAACACCCGGTGGCGCCGGTACACGTACGAGAACGCGACCGCGAACACCACCAGGAAGAGCACGCCGCCGACGCCCACCAGGGCCGCCGTCGCGAGCGGGCTCAGGGGCTGCACCCCCGTGACCGGGTCCACCCGGTCAGCCGTCGACGCGCACGGTGCGCAGCACCTCGTAGGCGACCGAGTCCGCGAGACCGCCGCGCGGGGCCTCGGCCCACACGCCGACGACGCGCGTGCCCGCGGGGTCACGCGTGGTCACGTACTCGACGTCGAGCTCGGTGCCGTCGTCGAGCGTGAGCACGCCGCGCACGGCCACGGCGTGACCGAAGCCCTCCCACGTCAGCGGGACCTGCTCGAGGTCGCTCGCGATGCCCGACGCGCCCAGCTGCGCGAACGCCGTCGCGGCGGCCGCGTCGACGCCGGCGTCGTCGACGTCCTCGTCGCGCGTGACCGTGAGGTTCACCTCGGAGCGCGCCGCGCCCTCGCGCTGCAGCACGAGCTGCGTCGTGTCCTCGCCCGACGTGCGCTCGTCGGACGTGAAGTCCGCGGGCACGTCGATCCCGATGCCGTCGACCGTCGAGCGGGACGCCCCGTCGACGCCCTCGAGCGTCGTGATGTCCCACCCCCCGGTCGGTGCCGTGGGCGCCGTGGACGACGCGCCGCCCTCACCCTCGGCCGCGTCCTGCGAGCAGGCCGACAACGTCAGAGCCGCCACCACCGCGACCGCGGCACCCAGCACCCTCATGCAGCGCACCCGCTCCACTCCTTCCAGCCCGTCGGCGTCATGTAGTACGCGTCCGTCGTCTCCGACGACGACGTCGACGCCCCGAGGCTGAACCCTAGGCCACCGACGGCCGGCGCCTTGAGCGAGAGGGCCGCCGCCAGGAGGTCCTGCGAGCTGACGTCGACGAACTGCGCGGTGATGTCACCGCTGCGCCGCGCCTCGTCGAAGATCAGCGGGATCGCCGCCGAGGTCGCCATCGAGGGCTGGCCCGCGACGGCCACGGCGCCGAGGCCCGCGAGCGCCGCCGTCACCTGCGTGCGGTTCCGGTCGGTGACCGCGAAGTCGGCCGTGAGCGTCAGCCCCTTGCCGTAGCCGTCGCCGATCGGGTAGCCGGCGCCGTTGCTCAGCGCGTACGCGCCCTCGGAGGACGCCGCACCGTCGAGCGAGACGTGGTTCAGCTGGCCGTCCGGCCCGACCGTCGCCGCGACGACGAGCTGGACCTGGCCGCTGACCTCGCCGCCCTGCCCCCAGTTCGGGTCGCTGCTGGAGAAGCCCAGCTGGGCGGCCGCCTCGGCGGTCAGCTCGACCTTGGAGTACACGGTGATGTCGCCGGTCTTCGTGTCGATCTTGGTGCCGAGCGCGTTCGAGTAGTCGATCGACGCCGAGCCGCCGGCCACGCCGACCCCGACACCGGCGCCCGCGTTGGCGACGACGCCGCCCTCGGCGTACACCGCGCTCGGGACCGGCGGCACGTACGTGTTGCCCGTCACCCAGTCGATGAGCTGCGAGACGCCCTCGAGGCCGATGCCGACGAGCGGCGCGGCGGGCCCCGTGGCGGACGCGACGACGTTCTGCGCGAACTTGCGCTGCACCCAGCCGTTGAAGTCCTGGACGTCCTCGATCGAGTCGAACGTGAACTCGGCACCGCCGCCGGCGTGCAGGCCCGCGGCCGCCTCGGCGCTCAGCTCGACCGAGCCGCCGTAGCCCATGATCTCGAGACCGCCGTGCGCCTCGCCGGCGCTCGCGACGGCCTTGACCGCGACGTCGCCGTTCAGCGTCACGCGGTACGTGCCGTCGCTGAGCCGGTCGACCGACAGCTGTCCCTCGCTGCCGAGGTCGACGAACGCGATCGAGACGCCCGCCTGGACCGTCGTGGTGTCCGTGCCGAGCGTGCAGGCCCGCTCGGGCTCGCGGTCGACGTCGATCTGACCGGCGCCGCCGCAGTCCGCGTCGAACGCGTCGCACAGCTTCGCGACGATGGTGTCGCCCACGGGCAGCACCCACATCGCGATGCCCGCGATGAGCGCCACGACCACGGCGACCGCACCGACGTACTCGACCAGCCCGGCGCCCTCGTCGCCGCGGACGCGCGCGGTGCGCGCGTCCGACGGCCGGCACCCGTCGTGACCCTTGCTCATCGCCTGCCTCCTCGGTTCACGACGGACGTTACAGAGCGGGCCGCGGCCCGGTCGTGGGCCCGGGCTCCCCCACGGGGCCCAGGCCCGACCCGGGTCGCAGGGCCCAGCCGGCGCCGCGTCACGGGCCCACCACCAGTCGCGTCTCCGCGAGGAACGCGCCGATGCCCGACGGCGGCGCGAACGGCGGCGGCGGGGGCGGCGGGGGCGGCGGCGTCCAGTCCGGGTCGTCCGGGTCGGGGGTGGGCGTCGGCGTCGGCGTCGGGGTGGGCGTCGGTGCCGGCGCCACCGTGCGGCACGTGCCGCGCACGAGGTAGCCGAGCGTGCGACCCGAACGGCACACGCCCGAGCTCAGGCGCAGCTCGGCGGTGGCGACCTGCTCGACGCGCTTGCCGGAGTGCGGGACCGCGTCGAGGCTGCGCACGCGCACGGTCACCCGCGCGCGGGGCACGTCGACGTCGAGCGACAGGAGCTCGGCGTCGTTGGCCTGCGCGAAGGACCGCGCCGACCCGACCATCGCGCCCCCCGTGAACGCGCCGAGGTCCGTCCCGGCGAAGTCCCAGAAGTCGTCGGCGTCGCTCGCCCACCGCGCGCGGTCGAACGCACCCCGCACGCCGTCGCGCCAGGTGTCGGCCGCGGCGAGGGCGGCCGCGTCGGCGGCCGTGCGCGACTCGCGTGCGTCCGAGGTCGCCGACCCGACGACCGCGACCACGAGCAGCGCGGCCGCGACGAGGCCGGCGACCGCCGGGATGATCAGCAGGTTCGTCGCGCCCCGGTCGTCGGCGAGCGACCTGCGGTAGCGCAGCGGGAGCCGCTCGGCCTCGCCGGGCGAGACGAACAGCACGGACAGCAGCGGGAACGCCACCCACGTGAGCAGGTCCAGCGCCAGGCGCCACGACCACAGCGACGTCCCGCTCGCGAGGGCGCCGAGGACGCCGAGGACGAGCTGCAGCGACCACGCGACCGCCGCCGCGACGACGACGGTCGGCAGCACCTCGCGGCGCTCGTCGAAGCCGCGCCGGCTCCGGTAGGAGCGCACCGCGACGACGCCGACGCACGTGAGCCGCACGGCCGAGAGCACCCAGCCGATCGCGAGCGCGGTGGTCGGGTCGATCGCGAGGAGGAAGGTCGCGAACGCCGGCAGCAGCAGCCAGTACAGGAGCGCGAAGGTGAGCAGGTCCAGCACGACGAACAGCGCCACCGTGCGCCAGTCGACGCGTCGCGCGGACGCGCGCGGCATGGTCCAGGACATGCGGTGCTCGCTCTCTGCTCGGGGCGGCGCCAGGGCGGGGAGCCGCGGCGTCAGCCCTCGACGGGGACGTCGGTGATGCGGAACCGGCCCTGCGCGTCGACGGTGACGGTGTCCTGACCCGAGTCGGGCCACAGGACCGTGACGGTGACGGACTCGCCCTGCGACAGCGGGGCGTCGACGAACTGGTCCGCCAGGACCCCTCGCGCGTCGTCGCCGTCGGCGTCGCCGCGCAGGTAGTCGGCCGGGTAGAGGTAGGAGCCCTCGCCGAGCAGGGTCGCGCCGTACGCGCCCGCGGTGAGGGTGGTCGACGACAGCCCGCGCGACAGCAGGCGGCCCTCGGCGAAGTCGCCGAACAGCCCGACGGGCGCACCCGTGCCGGACGACACGCGCTCGATCTCGAGCGATCCGACGAGGAACGGTCCGCTGCGGCGCACCTCGGTCGCGCTCACGGCCCACGTGGCGCCCGCGACGTCGACCTGCACCGGCGAGCCCGCCGTGCCGACGGGGCCCGTCGGCTCGGGCACCGCGACGTCGCCGGTCGTGACCTCGAGCGCCTGGCCGGCCTGCGCGACGGTGAAGCGGACCTCGACGCGGCGGTTGGCGGCGCGGGCCTCCGGGCTCGTGCCCGACGCGACGGGCTCCGTCTCGCCCTTGCCCTCGGTGCGGAGCGTGAAGCCGCCGCCGAGGGTCTGGCCGAGGCGCGCGGCCACGGACGCCGCACGGCGGTCGGACAGCGCCAGGTTGTAGTCGTCCGAGCCGACGTCGTCGGTGTGGCCGGTGACGACGACCTCGCCCTCCTGGGCCGCCGCCGCGATCTGCGCAGCCGCCGCGTCGACGGCCGCTCCGGCCTCGGGCGTGAGGTCGGAGACGTCGGTCGCGAAGAGCACGTCGGACGCGAGCGTCACGGTCGCGTCCTCCGCCTGCACCTGGGTGCTGGCGGCGCCGTCGTACGCGACCGAGAAGACCTCGACGCCACCCTCGGGGTAGACCGCCGTGGCGGTCGCGCCGAGGTCCTCGGGCGTCGTGCCGACGTCCTGCCCCGTCACGACCGGCACGTCCTCGACGAGCCCGAAGTACGGGAAGAGGACGTCGACGCTCGTCGCGTCCGGCGCGGCGAAGAACGCCTCCGAGGTCACCGACCCGCCCGGCGCCAGGTTGAGCGCGTCGCCGCTGGTCGAGACCGACGTGCCGCCGTCCCGGCCGACCTCCCACGCGCGCATGCCCTCCGGGTCGACCAGCCGCAGCTTGCCGACGTTGAGGAAGGACCCCGCGTTGCGCAGCAGGGCAGCGATCGAGAGGTTCGTGCCCGCGGGTGCGTCGTCGCCCATCGTGTAGTCGACCGTGAGCAGCGCGTGCTCCCCGACGACCTGCACGGGGTGCACGGTCAGCTCGACCGGCGCCCCGAGGTGCTCGACCTCCACCACGACCGACCCGTCGTCCGCCGGGGCGGACGACGTGGGCTGCGCCCCCGTCGTCGTCGGACCGGGTTCCGGGTCCGAGCCCGTGCAGGCGGTGGCCGAGAGCACGACGGCGAGGGCGACGGCGGTCAGACGGGCACGGCGCATGGAGGACCTTCCTGGACGACGAGACCGGTCCGGCCGCCACACGGGCGGCCGGACCGGTGTCCCGGCCACGTCCGGCCGGGTGGCTGGGTCAGCCGATGCTGTTGATGGCCTCGGTGAGCTTGCTGACGATCGTGCCGCCGAGACCCGAGGCCGCCGCGATCACGATCCCGATGATCGCCACGACGACCAGGATGATACCGACGTACTCGACAGAGCCCTGGCCACGGTCGTCGCGGCGCAGCGCGCCCAGCACGAGGCCCGTGAAGGCGAGGCGGGCGGCGATGGCGCGGCGCGTGAGGTTCTCCATGGTGTTTCCTCCTGAGCGTGGGGCCAGCGCCCCGAGGTCGTTGTGCTGACGGTGAAGACGCTACGGTCGCGGCGCCCCGCCCACGAGCGGCCCAGGACCCATCCCGGTCCCATTCGCCCCTGGGTCCCCGGGCCCAGGGGCGGTGCCCAGCCAGACCGCCACCGCGTGCGCGCGGTTGGTCACGCCCAGCTTCGCGAAGATGCGGTTGATGTGGTTCTTCACCGTCTTCTCGGACAGGAAGAGGCGGCGTGCGATCTGCGTGTTCGTCAGCCCCTGCGCGACCACGTCCATGATCTCGGCCTCGCGCGCGGACAGGTCGTCGCGTGACGCGACGCCCGCCGCGGGCGGCGGCGGCGGGTCGGCGGGCGACACCCACGGCTCGAGCCCCGACACCACGCGGCCGCCCGCGAGGCACGCGCGGATGGCCGCGCCGATCCCCGCCGGCTCGAGCGAGCCGTGGATCACGTACCCCGCCGCGCCCGCGCGCATCGCCTCGTTGACCGCGGCCATGTCGTCCGTGTTGGTCAGCATGACGACGGTCGTGCGCCCGACGAGCTCGGGCAGCACCGACAGGCCGTCGCGGCCGGGCATGCGCACGTCCAGCAGCACGACGTCGACGTCGCCCTGCGCCACCCGGTCGACCGCCGCCTGACCGTCGCCGGCCTCGTCGACGCTCTCGACGTCGTCGAGCTCCTCGAGCGCCGCCCGCAGCCCGAGCCGGATCAGCGCGTTGTCGTCCACCACCAGGATCCTCATCTAGCCTCCACCGTCTCGGGAGTGAGCGCGAGGGTCACACGCGTGCGCAGGCCCCCGCCCGGGGCCGGGCCGCGCTCGACGCTGCCGCGCCACGCGGCCGCCCTCTCGTCGATGCCCTGCAGGCCGTAGTGGCCGTCCGCCACCAGGTCGGGTGCGGGCGGCACCTGGTCCATGCCGCGGCCGTCGTCCGTGACCGTCAGCGTCAGACCGCCGCAGGACACCCGGACCTCGACCTCGACCCGGTTGGCCCCGGCGTGCCGCCGGACGTTCTCGAGCAGCTCGAGCACCATCGCCCGCACGTCGCCCGCGAGCTCGACGTCGACCTCCGCGTACGCCGGGTCGACGTCGAGCTCGACGGGCGTCCCGACGTCCCGCGTCCACCTCCGGCACGCGTCCACGAGGTCGTCGACCGGCATCGCACCCGCGCGCCGGAGCTCGCCGAGCGCCGTGCGCGTGTCGAGGTGCGCGGCGCGGCAGGCCTCGTCGAGCTGCCGGGCCAGCGCGATCGTGCGCTCGTCGGCGCCCTCGCGCTCGAGCCGCGCGAGCAGCGTGCCGCTGAGCATGGTCGCGCCCGCGAGGTCGCCGGCGGCGGTGTCGTGCAGGTCCCGCGCGATCCGCACGCGCTCGAGCGTGGCCGCACGGCGCACCTGCGCGAGCGCCGCCTCGCGCGCCGCGACGTCCTGCGCGCGCAGCCAGGAGCCGAGCGCGGAGCCCGCACCCGCCATCGCGATGACGCCGAGCGAGCCGACGGCCACCACGAGCCAGGTCGTGCCCGTCGCGTCCAGCGCGTTCGCGTACACCAGCACCATCGCGATGGCGAGCGCCATGACGAGCGCGAGCCGCGCCCCGACCAGGACGCCCAGCAGCGCGACCGTGGCAGCGGCGTAGACCGTCATGATCTCGCCCGACAGGGCCAGCAGCACCAGCACCGTCGTCACCAGGTCGCAGGCCAGCAGGATCCCCGAGCGCGACAGGAGCGCGCCCCGGGCGTCCCACGACAGCGCCGGGAAGACCGAGAACGGCACCGCGAGCAGCACGACCCACAGGTCGGCGCCGTCCGCCGTGCCCGCCACGAGCGCCGCGACGAGCGCGAGCGCGAGCGTCGCGAGCCGCACCTCGCTCAGGAGCCGCGTGACCCGCCCGATCGCCAGGTGCGCGGGGCGGTCCACGACCGCGGTGGCGTCAGAAGATGCCACTGAGGACCTCACGGTTCGCGAGCAGGATCGACGAGCCGATGAGGATGAGGGTGCCGGGGACGATCGTCATGGTGACGACGAGCGAGACCTTGGGCGCGGCCTTCGCGGCCGCCTGCCGCACGCGCTGCGCGTGCTCCTTGCGGACGTCCGAGGCGATGTCGTCGAGCGCGCTCGACAGGGGCACGCCCAGCTCCTCGGCCTGCAGCAGCGCCGTGACGAACGCCGCCACGCCGTCCGACCGCGTGCGGTCACGCATCGCGATGAACGCCTGCCGGCGGGAGATGCCGACGCTCATCTCCTGCAGGACCGTGCGCATCTCCTCCGCGAGCGGTCCCGTGTGGAACTCGCACACGCGCTCGACGGCCTGCCTGAAGCCCAGGCCCGCGGTGACCGTGACGCCCAGGACGTCGAGGAAGTCGGGGAGCTCCATGTCGATCTGCTCCTGGCGCCGCCGCCCGGCCGACATCAGCCACAGCCGCATCCACCCGCACAGCAGCAGGAGCAGGAGCAGACCCGTCCACGGCTGCCCGACGAGCAGGAAGACGACGAGGCCGACCACGCCGATGACGACGAACGCCGCCTGGCGACGCAGGTAGACCGTGAGGGTCAGGCCGTCGGGGCGCCCGGCACGCCGGATCGTCTCCTCGAGGCGCCGCAGCCGCGCCGGGCCGTAGGCGCGCATGGTCGTGCCGAGGAACAACGAGCCGAGCCGGTCGAGGAACGCGCCGAAGCCCCGCTCGCGCTGGGCGACGGGCGTCGTGCGCATGCCCTCCTCGACCTCCTCGAGGCCGGTCGTGCGCAGCATGCGCGCACCGCTGAACCCGAGGACGGTGACGAGCGCGGCGGCGAGGCCGATCAGCAGCGCCATCAGAACCTCACCTTCGTGATCCGCCGGATCACGACGAAGCCGATCAGGAACAACGACGCCGCCGCGACGAGCGCGATCTGCCCCGGCAGCGTGCCGAACATCGTGTCGAGCGCGCCCGGCGACAGCAGGTTCATGAACACGACCGAGAACGCGCCGATGAGCACGACCGCGTAGCCCGAGAACGTGGCCCCGACGACGGCGGTCGTGATCTCGCGCCGGAGCTGGCGCCGCTCGTCGAGCGTGGCCGCGATGTTCTGCAGCGCCGTGACGAGCGCACCGCCGGCCTTGCCCTGGATGACGAGGGTCTGCACGAGCACGACGAGCTCGCGCGACGGCAGCCGCTCGGCCAGGTGCTCGAGCGCGACCCGCAGGCTCTGCCCGATCGCGAGCTCGGAGGCGACCTGCTGCAGCTCGCCGCTCGCGGGCTCGTCCATCTCCCGCGCGGCGAGCTCGATCGACCGACGCACGCCCAGACCGGCCTGCGCACCGTTGGCGAGCAGGCGCGCGAGCTCGGGCAGCTGCGAGATGAACTTCTCGATGCGGGCCTCGCGCCGGCGCTCGAGCCACTGCCGGAACGACACGACGACCACGACGCCCGCGACGATCGCCGCGATGCGCCCCGCGACCGCGTAGGTGAGCACCGCGGCGAGGACCGTGCTGCTGCCCACGAGGGCGATCACGACCGACGGCGAGCGCGAGCCGAGGCCCGACCCCGCGAGCAGGGCCGTCAGCCGCTGACCCCACCGGGTGCGTCGCAGCGCGTCGTCCAGCCGGTCCGTCAGCTGCGACCCGCGGTCGCGGTCGGCGTCGACCGCCGCGAGGAGCCGGCGGCGGTGCGCGCCGTCCTCCTGCAGCACCGCGACCGTGACGACCAGCAGGACGAGCGTCGCGAACAGCAGGAAGAGGATGACGACCGGCGTCACGGCTCGCTCCCCACGGGCGCGAGGGACTCCCCCGCCCGGCGCAGGCGGGCCGCCAGCAGGTCCGGCAGCGGGTACCGGCGGAAGGTCCCCGTGACCTTGTGGTCCGGGCCGAGCAGGTCCTGCTCGAACGTCACGAGGGGCGCGAGCACGTAGTCGTCGCGCCGGCTGGAGACGAGCGCCGCGACCTCCGAGACGCGGCGCGTGCCGTCCACGCCGCGCTCGAGCTGCACGACGACGTCGATCGCCGAGTTGATCTGGTCCCGGATGGTCGCGACCGGGAGCTCCAGCTCGCTCATCGAGGCGAGCGTCTCGAGGCGTCCCATGGCGTCGAAGGCGCTGTTGGCGTGCACGGTGGCCAGCGAGCCCTCGTGACCGGTGTTCATCGCCTGGAGCATGTCGAGCGTCTCGCCGCCGCGGACCTCGCCGACGACGATGCGGTCGGGTCGCATGCGCAGCGAGTTGCGCACGAGGTCGCGGATCGTGACCTGGCCGCGGCCCTCGACGTTGGCGGGGCGCGACTCGAGCCGCACCACGTGCTCCTGCTGCAGCGAGAGCTCGGCCGCGTCCTCGATCGTGACGATCCGCTCGTGGTCGGGGATGAGGCCCGACAGCGCGTTGAGGAACGTCGTCTTCCCGGTGCCGGTACCGCCCGAGATCATGATGTTGAGCCGCGCGCGCACGCACGCCCCCAGCAGGTGGGCGGCGTGCACGTCGAGGCTGCCCTTCTCGACGAGCTCGCCGAGCCGGTAGGGCCGCGGGAACCGTCGGATCGTCAGCGACGGTCCGTCGAGCGCGAGCGGCGGGATGATGACGTTGACGCGCTCGCCCGTGGGCAGGCGCGCGTCGACCATCGGCGACGACTCGTCGACGCGGCGGTTCACCGTCGAGACGATGCGGTCGATCGTCTGGAAGAGCTGCTCCTCGGACGCGAACGTCGTGGGGACCCGCTGCAGCCGGCCCATGCGCTCGACGAACACGTCCCGCGGTCCGTTGACCATGATCTCGGTGATCGACTCGTCCGCCAGCAGCGGCTCGAGCACGCCCAGGCCGAGGGCGTCGTCGACGACCCGCTGGATGAGCGCGGAACGGTCGCGCGACGCCAGCACGGGGCCGTCGGCCGACAGCAGCGTCGACAGGATCCGCTCGAGGCGCGCGCGCCGCTGGGTCGGCTTGAGCCGGGACAGCTCGTCGAGGTCGATCTCCTCGAGCAGCCGGTCCCGGTAGTGGCCGACGAGGTCGGGCTCGTCGGAGGTCCGCTCGGTCTGCTGGATGCGGTCGCGCAGCGCCATCGTCAGCTCCTCGGCATCGTCGCGTCGCGCGACACCACGATCTCGGAGGACGTCACGCCGCGCACCACGATCGGGACGCGCACGTCGACCTCGACGACGAACGCGCCGCCCACGGTGCGTGCGCGCACGTCCTGCAGCCGCGCCCACGACGGGACCTGCGCGCGGGCGGCCCCCACGACGTCCTGCCCGAGCGCCTGGGCGCGCGCGCCGTCCCGCGCGGCCTGCTGCGCCACGGCGCCCGCCTGCGAGACGTACACGCCCTGCAGGCAGAGCATGCCGGCGAGCACGACCATCGTGACGTACCCGACGAGCTCGACCGCGGCCGAGCCCCGGTCGTCCCGCGGGGAGAGCCGGGCGGCGATCCTGCGCATCACTGCTCCCTCTGCACCTGGGCGGAGACCGACGACGTGAGCCGGACGCCCGGCACGACCGTCGGCGCGACGATGTGGACGCTCACGTCGGACGGGCTCACGTCCACGGTGGCGCCCGAGCGCCACGGGCCCGTGAGCTCGTCGAGCGCGACCGTGCGGGCGGAGCCGGCGGTCGCGGGACCCCACGGCTGCAGGCCGACGGTCCGCGCGCCCTCGTGCGCGGCGTTGCGGGCCAGCAGGTAGCCGGTGCCCCAGGCGATGCCCTGCCCGCACAGCAGCAGCACGAGCAGCGCCACGGTGAACGCGACGGGCATCTCGACGGCCGACTGCCCGTCGTCGTTGCCGCGCGCGCGGCGGCGGCCGCGGCCCGCGGTCGCCTCGGCGTAGGCCTCGTCGACGGCGTCGGCGGGGTTCTCCTCGACCTCGCTGCCCGCGAGCGCCGCGGCGAACTTCGCCGCCGCGCTGTGCGCGGGCCCGGAGGCCGTCACGACCGACGCGGTGTTCATGGCGGACTCGAACGGCTGGCCGCCGTCGGGCACGGTCGCGGCGATCCGCGTCTCGACGATCTTGGCGGCGAGGCTCTCGGTCACCTCGTTGCGGCGGTTCTGCCGGTTGAGGAGCACCTGCACGCCGGCCTGCTGCCGGATGACGAGCCGCTCCCACATGGCCAGCGTCCGCCGTGCCGAGCGCAGCGCGGGCAGGTCGGGCGTGACGACCAGCACGGCGGCGTCGGCCTCCTCGAGGACGACGGCCGTCGCCTCGGTGAGGTGCGAGCCGACGTCGATGATCGCGACCTCGTACTGGTACCGCAGCGCGTTGACGACGGAGCGCGCGGCGCGCGCCGTCATCTCCTCGCCGCGCTCGCCGTCGTTCGGCGCCGACAGCAGCCGCAGGCCGCCGGGCACGTCGTAGGACGTCTCGCGCAGGATGCGCCCCGTCATCTCGCCCGCGATGTCGACGAGGTCGACGACCGAGCGCCGGGTGTGCACACCGAGGTAGGCCGCGAGGTCGCCGGACTGCAGGTCGAAGTCGACGAGACCGACGCTGCGCGTCGCGACGAGCGACTGCGCCAGCAGCAGGGCGA
This sequence comes from Cellulomonas sp. HD19AZ1, assembly GCF_004535805.1. Lineage (NCBI taxonomy): Bacteria > Bacillati > Actinomycetota > Actinomycetes > Micrococcales > Cellulomonadaceae > Cellulomonas > Cellulomonas sp. HD19AZ1. The sequence continues at coordinate 97,494 of NZ_SPHX01000001.1, read as the reverse complement.
CGGTCGACGTGCCGACGCCGCCCTTGGCCCCCGCGACCGCGATGACGCGGCCCGCGCGGCCGCCGCGCGCGTCGGCGGAGACCGCCGAGCGGGCCGCGGCGACCCACTGCGCCACGGACTCGAGGCGCGAGACGATCTCGGCGAGGCTGGACGTCCGGGACAGGACCGACCGCGCGCCGGAGTCCATCGCGGCGGCGAACTGCTCCGGACCGGCCTGGTCGAGCAGCATCACGACGCCGAGCAGCGGGTTCGCCGCGCCGACCGAGCGGGCGACCGCGAGCCCCCGGCCCGAGTCGACCTGCTCGTCGACCACGAGGACGTCGAGGTCGGGGTGGCGCACGAGCGCCTCGTCGACGCTCGACGCGTCGCGGACGACCTGCACCAGGGAGATCGCCTCGGCCTCGGCGAGCACCTGGCTCATGCGCTCGAGCGTGCGCTCGTCCGGTGAGGCGAGCAGGACCTTCGTCACCATCGTCGTCACCCCGCCTGGAACACGAGCTCGTCGTCGGGCAGGACCTGGCTGTCCCCGTCACCGCGCAGCGCGAGCCGCAGCTTGACCGAGAAGCTCTCCACGTAGGCGAGCCGCAGCGCGTCCTCCGAGGTGAGGGCGAACGTCACGGGCACCCCTTGCGTCGTCGTGAAGTTGCCGCCGACGTCGCTGTCCTCCATGTTCTGGGGGATGCCGACCTCGAGGACGAGCGCGTTGGAGACCCACACCTCGGCGCGCGGCGGGCGCAGCTCGTCGCCGTCGACCGTGGCGAGGATGTCGACGTGGTCGCCCGGGGCGACCTTGCCGGCGACACCGGTCTCGGCGTCCACGACGATCGCGACCTCGCGGAACCCGGGCTGGACGCCGGGTCGCGGCACGAGCATGCCGGTCTGCACGAGCGACCCCTCGGGCAGCGCGGTGGCGGCCACCAGGCCGCTCGTCTCGGACACGTCGCGCACGGCCGTGGCCGGCACCCACCGCTCGGGGACCTCGACGGCCTCCAGCATGTCGGGCTCGATGGGCTCGTAGGCGTCGACGGCGCGGTTGAGCTGGTACGCCTGCGTCATCGGCCCCACGCGCGAGCTGACGTCGCCGACGTACACGACCACCGCGAGGAACACGGCGATCGCACCGAGAGCCGTGATGACGAGCAGGAGCGCCCCTCGCCGCTGGCGCGGGTTCATACGTGTCCTCCTGTGGGGACGGAGACCGTGCCGTCCGGCACGGGGATCTGGCAGAAGAGGCAGGACGGTCCGGTCGCGAGGCGCGCGCAGCTCGCGCAGCGCGGGACGGCCGCGACGAACGACGGGCTGAGGCGTTCCTCGACGGTCTCCTCGAGCGCACGCACGACGACGGTCGCCTCGTACCAGCGCTTCGCGCCCCAGAACGCGCCGTCGGTCGCGAGGTCCACGTGGGCCTGCGCCGGCTGCGGCAGCCCGGCGGCCACGACGGGCTTCTCGGAGGCCGTGGCGATCGTCGCGACGCCGGCGGGGAGCTCGAGCGCCTGGTCGCGCGAGATGGTCTGCGCGGTCCAGTCGACGCGGAAGACCGACCCCGGCAGCCGGCTCGCGAGGTCGAGCGCCACCGACGGGCGCGGACGCTCGAGCGCGGCGACGGACGACACGAGCGCGACCGTCCGCACGCCCTCGCCGAGCCCCTCGAGCACCGAGGGGGCGAGCCCGAGCGCGATGTCGGGCAGCATCTGCAGCGCGGCGACCGCGACGAAGAACGCGGTGGGCGGGACCTCGTGCGCCAGGACGCCGACGCGCTCCTGCCCGAGCACGAGCCGCGCGGCACGCGCCGCGTCCCGGCCGGCCGTGCTGTCGGCGACGACGAGGACGGGGACCTCGGGGTCGAGCGCGAGGAGCGCGGCGACGACGGACTCGGCGTCCGGCTCGGCGACCACGGTGCCCGACGGCAGCCGGTGCGCCGGTGCGAGCGCCAGGATCGTCACGGGGCTCCTCCTCGGTCCGGTGGGGTGGTGGTGAGGTCGGCGACCCGGTTCACGAGGGTGCCGCAGGGTCGGTCGGGTCGCATGTCTGACGTGAGGTTTCACCCGTCCAGCCCTGGCCGCGCCCCGCTCGGGGGGCGGCGCCGCGACCCCGGGCGAGGATACCTCCCGGTTCGTCCACCCCCGCGCACGCGGCGGGGCCGGGCAGGCGTCGCACCGGGGCCCCCGCGGCACGGCAGACTGCCCCCGTGACCAGGCTCTGGGTGGACGGCCGGGACGTGGCCGAGGTGACGGTCGCGTCGACGTGGGGGGCGCGGGCGCGCGGCATGCTGTGGCGCAGGCGGCTGCCCGAGGCCATGTGGTTCGTGCGGGAGTCGTCCGTCCACGGCGTCGGCATGACCGTGCCGCTCGACGTCGCGCAGCTCGCCGCCGACGGCAGCGTGCTCGCGGTCCACGTGCTGCGACCGTTCGGCCTGGTGGCGCCGCGGCCGGGCGCGGTCGACGTGCTCGAGGCGCCCGCCGGCAGCTTCGCGCGCTGGGGCCTGGCCGTGGGCGGCGTGGCGCAGCGCGTGCCGGCAGGCACGGCGGGATGACGGAGGGGTGGCACGAGCCGATCGTGCCGCGCGGCAGGGCCCGCGTGCACGGGCCCGGCGGCCCCGTCCGGGCCCGGTCCCTGGGCCCTGCCTCCCGGGGGCAAGGGCCCGTGGTCCCAGGCCCCCCGTCCGGGTGATCCGCGGCCCCGGATTTCACCCGTCCGGCGCCGAACGGTGCACGACGCGTGCGCGCCGCGACGGCGCGCAAAAGGCGTTCGCGGCTGTCGGTGGTCCCCCGTAACGTGCGTCGACGTGCGCCAGCTCCCTCTCGCCGACCCCGGCACCCCGCCGTTGCGCGGCCCCGCCACCTACCTGTGGTGGATGGCCCGTCGCCAGTGGGGCATCCTCCTGACGGCCGTCGCGTGCGGCGTCGTGCAGTTCGCGTGCCAGGCGTTCCTGCCGTACCTCACCGGTCGCGCGATCGACGACGGGCTCGCCGACGGCTTCGGGCCCGCGCTGCTGCAGGCCGCGGGCCTGCTGCTCGCGCTCGGGCTCGTCAGCGCGGCGGCGTCGGCCGTCGGGCACCGGTACGACGTCGCGAACTGGCTGCGGGCCGCGTTCACGACGTCGCAGCTCGTCGGTCGCACCGCGGCGCGCTCGGGCGACGCGATCACCGCCGAGCTGCCCACGGGCGAGGTCGTGTCCGCGGTCGCGAACGACGCCCTGCGCGTGGGCGAGGTGTACGCGTCCCTCGCGCGCTTCGTCGGCTCGGTCGTGGCGTACGCGGCGGTCGCCGTGCTCATGCTCCAGGTCTCGGTGCAGCTCGGGCTCGTCGTGCTGCTCGGGCTCCCCGCCGTCGCGGGCGTGCTGGCGCTGCTCGTCCGCCCGCTGCAGCGGCGTCAGACCGCGCAGCGCGAGGCGTCGGGCCGCCTCACGACGCTCGGCGCGGACACCGTCTCGGGGCTGCGCGTGCTGCGCGGCATCGGCGGCGAGAACGTCTTCACCGGGCGGTACCGCGAGCAGTCGCAGCTCGTGCGGCGGCGCGGCGTCGAGGTCGCGGTCACGCAGTCGTGGCTCGACGCGCTCCAGGTGCTGCTGCCCGGCGTGTTCGTGGTCGCGCTCGTCTGGCTCGGCGCGCACATGGCGCTCGCCGGGACGATCACGCCCGGCCAGCTCGTGACGACCTACGGCTACGCGGCGTTCCTCGGCTGGCCCGTGCAGAACGCCACGCAGTTCCTGCAGGCCACGACCCGCGCGGTCGTCGGCACGCGCAAGGTGCTCACGGTGCTGCGGGTCGTGCCCGCGGCCGGGACGGCGCCGCGGGACGGCACCGTCATGCCGCCCGCGGGGTCGCCGCTCGTCGACGAGGCCAGCGGCGTCACGGTCGAGGCCGGCCGCGTCGTCGCCCTCGTGTCGGCCGACCCGGACGAGTCCGCACGCATCGCCACGCGCCTGGGCCGGTTCGACGACGCCGAGGAGTCCGCGACGCCCGTCACGCTCGGCGGCGTGCCGCTCGCGACGCTGCCGCTGGCCGAGCTGCGCCGCCGCGTCGTCGTCGCCGAGGCCATGCCGCAGCTGTTCTCGGGCCCGCTCGCCGAGGGGCTCGACGTCCGCGGCGGCGCCACGCGCGACGACCTCCTGACCGCCATCGGCCTGGCCGACGCGCAGGACGTGCTCGACTCGGTGCCCGACGGCCTGGACGGCGAGCTCACCGAGAAGGGCCGGTCGCTGTCGGGCGGCCAGCGCCAGCGCGTCGCGCTCGCGCGTGCGCTGCTCACGCAGGCGGAGGTGCTCGTGCTGGTCGAGCCGACCAGCGCGGTCGACGCCCACACCGAGGCACGCATCGCGGCGCGGCTCGCGGACGCCCGCCGCGGCCGCGCCACGCTCGTCGTCACCGCGAGCCCGCTCGTGCTCGACCACGTCGACGAGGTGCAGCTCGTGCACGACGGCCGGCTGGTCGCCCGCGGGACGCACGCCGAGCTGCTCGACGGCGCCGCAGGCCCGCAGGTCGCGGCGACGTACCGGCGCGTGGTCGGGCGCAACCTCGACGACGACCTGCCGGTCGAGGAGACCTTCGAGGCGGCCGAGCCCGACGCCCGCACCCTGACCCAGCCCACGACGACCCCCGGAGGTGCCGCGTGAAGCTCCCCATCGCCGACGCGGCGACCGTCCGCGCCTACGCGGCCGACCTGCTGCGCCGCCACCGGCGACCGCTCGGCGGCATCGCCGTGCTGCACACGCTCGCCGCGATCGCGGGCCTCGCGGGCCCGCTGCTCCTGGGTCGCATCGTCGACGCCGTCACGCGGGGCACCGACGCGCGGTACATCAACACGCTCGTCGCCGTCGGCCTCGCGGCCGTCGTCACGCAGACCGGGCTCATCCGGTACGCGCAGCGTGCGTCCATGCGGTTCGGCGAGAAGGTCTTCGCCGAGCTGCGCGAGGAGTTCCTCGAGACGGTGACGTCGCTGCCGCTGTCGACCGTCGAGCGCGCGGGCACGGGTGACCTCGTTACCCGCACGACCAACGACGTCAACAAGCTGCAGCACGCGGTCCGGTTCGGCGTGCCGCGCGTGATCGTCGCGGTCGTGACGATCACGCTCACGGTCGCGGCGTGCCTCGTGATCGACCCGCTGGTGTCGGTCGCGCTGTTCGTGGGCGTGCCCACCATGGTCGTCATGGTGCGCTGGTATCTGCGGCGCGCGACCCCGGCGTACATCCGCGAGTCGGCCGCGTACGCGGTGCTCAACGGCACCATCACCGAGACGGTCGAGGGCGCGCGCACGGTCGACGCGCTCAGCCTGGCGGAGGCACGCGAGCGCCGCGTCCACGAGGACCTGCGCGAGGCGTTCGACGCCGAGCGCGCGACCCTGCGGCTGCGCACGATCCTGTTCCCGGGCGTCGACCTCGCGTTCGTGCTCGCGCCCGTCGCGGTCCTCGTGTGGGGCGGCTGGCTCGCGTCGCAGGGCCACGTCACGCTCGGCGCGGTCACGACGATCGTGCTGTACGCGTACCAGGTCACCGGACCCGTGTGGGAGCTGATCTTCTGGGTCGACGAGATCCAGGTGGCGGCGACCGCGCTCGCGCGCATCGTGGGCGTGCGCCTGGTCGAGTCCGACCGCGAGGCGTCGGGCGCCCGCCCGGTCGACGACCGCGTGTCGACGCTCGGCCTGCGGTACGCGTACCGCGAGGGTCACGACGTGCTGCACGGCATCGACCTCGACCTCGCGCCGGGCGAACGGCTCGCGGTCGTGGGGCCGTCGGGCGCCGGCAAGTCGACGCTGGGGCGGATGCTCGCGGGCATCCACCCGCCCACGGGCGGGTCGGCGACCGTCGGCGGCGTGCCGCTGGTCGACCTGCCGCTCGACGAGCTGCGCCGTCACGTCGCGCTCGTGACGCAGGAGCACCACGTGTTCGTCGGCACGCTCGCCGACAACCTGCGCCTGGCGAAGGTCGACGCCGACCACGACGAGATCGAGCGCGCGCTGCGCGCGGTCGACGCGTGGGACTGGGTCGAGGGGCTGCCCGACGGCCTGGACACCGAGGTCGGCTCGGGCGGCACGGCGCTGACCCCCGCGCAGGCGCAGCAGGTCGCGCTCGCGCGGCTCGTGCTGCTCGACCCGCACACGCTCGTGCTCGACGAGGCCACGTCGCTGCTGGACCCGCGTGCCGCGCGGCACCTCGAGCGGTCGCTGTCCGCGGTGCTCGCCGGGCGCACCGTCGTCGCGATCGCGCACCGCCTGCACACCGCGCACGACGCCGACCGCGTCGCCGTCGTCGACGCGGGACGCATCAGCGAGATCGGCCCCCACGAGGAGCTCGTCGCCGCGGGCGGCGAGTACGCCGCGCTGTGGCGCTCGTGGCAGCACGAGTCCGCCTGACGCGGCACCGGTCAGGCGCCGCTGGCGACCCGACGGTCGTCCGGCGGCGTCGCGCCGGCGGCCACGCCGCCGTCGTGGGCGGGCACCCCGTGGTCGACGTCCGTGGGCGGGGCGCCGCTCGCGTCGCCGTCGCCCGGGAGCGGCGGCCGGCCGGCGGCCTCGTCCCGCACGAGGCGCCACCACAGCCCGACGGCGAACAGGCCGAAGATCCACCACTGCGCGGCGTAGGCGAGGTTCTGCACGTTGAGCCCCGACCCCGCCCGTGTCGGCGGGTCGAGCGGCTCGAGCCCCGCGGGGTCCGCGGGGTCGCCGGTCTGCACCACGAGGTAGCCGGTGTAGACAGGACCGCCCCACACGGTGAGCAGCTGCGGCGCGCTGATGGCGTCGGTGCGCCCGTCGACGGGCGTCGTGCCGGCCTCCTCCCCCGCCTGCAGCCACCCGACGACCTCGACCTCGCCCGCGGGGGCGGGCGCGACGTCGGGCGTGGGCGACCAGCCGCGCACGACCGGCAGCACCGCCGTCCCGTCGGGCGTCGCGACGCGCAGCGGCGTGAGCACGAGGTAGCCGTCGGTGCGGCCCGCGTGCTCGCGGCCCGTGACGAGCAGCGTCCCGTCGTCGTCGTAGGTGCCGGACACGAGGGCCTTGCGCGCCACCAGGTCGCCGACGAACGTCTGGCCGGGCGCGAGCAGGGCGGCCAGCGGCTCCGGGTCGGCCGTCACGACCCGTGCGGCCTCGCGCTGCGCGGCGGCGGCGCCGCGCACCTCGGCGCGCTCGAGCTGCCACGCCCCGAGGCGTCCGCACACGGCCGCGGCGGCCAGCAGGAGCACGAGCAGGCCGAGCATCCGCGGGCGGACCGCGGCGCGCCACAGGGAGGTCTCGGCCACCACCTCACGGTACCCGCCCGGCACCCGGGTGCTGCCCGGTGGTCCGCCGCGGACGGGCGCCGACGACGCGGCGGGGGCACCCTGGAGGTGCGCCGTCGTGCCCTCCGCGCCCTCGTCGCGACCCTGTGGCGCGTGGGGTTGGATGGCTGTGGTCAGGAGCACAGCCGCGGTGGGCCGGACGTCCCACCTCGCGCTGCGACCTCACGGAAGGCTGGGGAGCACCCCGGCCGACCACGGCAGACCCTCAAGGAGGGGACATGACTACCACCGCCTCGGACCCGCAGAACGCTGCGGACGCAGGCCCCATCGCCCCGGGACCGTTCGCGGCCGCCGAAGCCCGCACCGCCTGGCGCAAGGGATCCGGGCAGATCGACGACGCGACGCTGCAGCGCCTGTCCACGTGGTGGCGCGCCGCGAACTACATGTCGGTCGGCCAGATCTACCTGCTCGACAACCCGCTGCTGCGCCGCCCGCTGCACCGCGACGACGTCAAGCCGCGCCTGCTCGGCCACTGGGGCACGACGCCCGGCCTCAACTTCCTCTACGCGCACCTCAACCGCGCGATCGCGGAGCGCGAGCAGTCGACGATCTACGTGACGGGCCCCGGCCACGGCGGCCCCGGCCTGGTGGCGAGCGCGTACCTCGACGGCACGTACTCCGAGGTGTACTCCGACATCACGGAGGACGAGGAGGGCCTGCGCCGGCTGTTCCGGCAGTTCTCCTTCCCGGGCGGCATCCCGTCGCACGTCGCGCCCGAGACGCCGGGCTCGATCCACGAGGGCGGTGAGCTCGGCTACGCGCTGAGCCACGCGTACGGCGCCGCGTTCGACAACCCGAACCTGCTGGTCGCCGCGGTCGTCGGCGACGGCGAGGCCGAGACGGGCCCGCTCGCGACGAGCTGGCACTCGAACAAGTTCGTCAACCCGCGCCAGGACGGCATCGTCCTGCCGATCCTGCACCTCAACGGGTACAAGATCGCGAACCCGACGGTGCTCGCGCGGATCAGCGACGCCGAGCTGCACGACCTCATGGTCGGCTACGGCCACAAGCCGCACGTGTTCGTCGCGGGCTTCGACGACGAGGACGACCTCGAGATCCACCGCCGCTTCGCGGTGCTGCTCGACGAGGTGCTCGACGAGATCGCCGAGATCAAGGCGAACGCCGCCGCCGGCGACGTGAGCCGCCCGATGTACCCGATGATCGTGTTCCGCACCCCGAAGGGCTGGACGGGCCCGGACGAGATCGACGGCAAGAAGACGACGGGTTCGTGGCGTGCGCACCAGGTGCCGCTCGCGAACGCGCGGGACACCCCGGAGCACCTCGCGGTGCTCGAGCAGTGGCTGCAGTCGTACCGGCCGGCCGAGCTGTTCGACGCGACGGGCCGGGTCGACGCCGACATCACGGCGCTCGCGCCGCACGGCGACCTGCGCATGAGCGCGAACCCGCACGCGAACGGCGGCCTGCTGCTGCGCGACCTGCGGCTGCCGGACTTCCGGGACTTCGCGCAGGACGTGCCCGCACCCGGGGCGACGATCGCCGAGGCGCCGCGCGTGCTCGGCGAGTACCTCACCGAGGTCATCCGCCGGAACCCCGACACGTTCCGCATCTTCGGCCCCGACGAGACCGCGTCGAACCGCCTGCAGGCGGTGTACGAGGTCACCGCGAAGCAGTGGAACGCGGAGTTCGAGGGGCCCGAGGTCGACGACCACCTCGAGCGCGCGGGTCGCGTCATGGAGATGCTGTCGGAGCACCAGTGCCAGGGCTGGCTCGAGGGCTACCTGCTCACCGGGCGGCACGGCCTGTTCACGTCGTACGAGGCGTTCATCCACATCGTCGACTCGATGTTCAACCAGCACGCCAAGTGGCTCAAGGTCACCAACGACATCCCGTGGCGGCGGCCGATCGCGAGCCTCAACTACCTGCTGTCGAGCCACGTGTGGCGGCAGGACCACAACGGCTTCAGCCACCAGGACCCCGGCTTCATCGACCACGTGGTCAACAAGAAGGCCGAGGTCGTGCGGGTCTACCTGCCGCCGGACGCGAACACGCTGCTGAGCACGTACGACCACTGCCTGCGCAGCCGGCAGTACGTCAACGTCGTCGTGTCCGGCAAGCAGCCCGCGCCGAACTTCCTGTCGATGGAGCAGGCCGTCGCGCACTGCACGCGCGGCCTGGGCATCTGGGAGTGGGCCGGGTCGGAGGCGCAGGACGAGGAGCCGGACGTCGTGCTGGCGTGCGCGGGCGACGTCCCGACGCTCGAGGTCCTCGCGGCGGCGGACATCCTGCGGCGCGAGCTGCCGCAGCTCAAGGTGCGCGTCGTCAACGTCGTGGACCTCATGCGGCTGCAGGACGCGCGGGAGCACCCGCACGGCCTGTCCGACGCGGAGTTCGACACGATCTTCACGGCCGACCGGCCGATCGTGTTCGCCTACCACGGGTACCCGTGGCTCATCCACCGCCTCACGTACCGCCGCAACGGGCACGCGAACCTCCACGTGCGCGGGTACAAGGAGGAGGGCACCACGACGACGCCGTTCGACATGGTCATGCTCAACGACCTCGACCGGTACCACCTGGTGATCGACGTCATCGACCACGTGCACTGGCTGCGCGCGTCGCAGGCCGGCCTGCGCCAGCGCATGGTCGACGCCCGCCTGCGCGCGCGGCAGTACACGCGCGAGCACGGCGAGGACCTGCCGGAGGTGCGCGACTGGGTGTGGCCCGACGCGGGCGACGCCGCGTCGACCGAGGAGATCTCCGCCTCACTTTCGACCGGCGGGGACAACGAGTAGGCAGACTGTCACGGGTGCGTGCCCGGGCCCACCGGCCCGGGCACGCGTCCGTCGAGGACGAGCAGCCCCCACCCGGGGCGATGAGGAAGTGAGCTGAACGGTGGCCCGCACGATCTACGTCATGTCGGCCGAGGGGGACACGGGCAAGTCCGTCGTCGCGCTCGGCCTCGTCGACCTGCTGACCCGCACGGTGCAGCGCGTCGGTGTCTTCCGACCCGTCGCCCGGTCGACCGACGAGCGCGACTACGTGCTGGAGCTGCTGCTCGAGCACGACGGCGTCGACGTCGCCTACGAGGACGCGGTCGGCGCGACGTACGACGACGTCATCTCCGACCCGGACGCCGCGCTGTCGCGCATCGTGTCGCGGTTCCACGACGTCGAGCGCCGCTGCGACGCGGTCGTGGTGGTCGGCACCGACTACACGGACGTCGCGGGCCCCACCGAGCTCGCGTACAACGCGCGGATCGCCGCCAACCTGGGCGCACCCGTGCTGCTGGTCGTGAACGGCGCGCACCGCAGCGCCGAGGACGTCCACCACGCGGCCGAGGTCGCCGCCGCCGAGATCGACGCGAACCACGCGCAGGTCGTCGCGGTCGTCGCGAACCGCTGCGCGCCGAACTCGCTCGACCAGGTGCGCACCGCGCTGGGCGGCACGCGCCCGGTGTGGGCGCTGCCGGACTCGCCGCTGCTGTACGCCCCGACGCTGCGCCAGCTCATGGAGGCCGTCGGCGGCACGCTGAGCAGCGGCGACGAGGAGCTGCTGGGTCGCGAGGTGCTCGACGTGCTGGTCGGCGCGATGTCGATCGAGCACCTGCTGGACCGCCTGCAGGACGGCGCGGTCGTCATCACGCCCGGGGACCGGGCCGACGTGCTGCTGGGCCTGCTCATGGCGCACCAGGCCGACGGCTTCCCGTCGCTCGCGGGCCTCATCCTCAACGGCGGGCTCGAGCCGGCCCCGACGATCCAGCGCCTGGTCGAGGGCCTCGGGTCGCGCCTGCCGCTCATCACGACGTCGCTCGGCACGTTCCGCTCGGCGAGCGCCGCGGCCGCGACCCGGGGCCGCGTCACGCACGACTCGCAGCGCAAGGTCGACACGGCGCTCGCGCTGTTCGAGCAGCACGTCGACGGCGACGCGCTGCTGGCCGCGCTCGACGTCGAGCGGCCCGAGGTCGTCACGCCGCTGATGTTCGAGTACGCGCTGCTGGACCGTGCGCGCTCCGACCGCAAGCACGTCGTGCTGCCCGAGGGCAACGACGACCGGATCCTGCGGGCCGCCTCGACGCTGCTGCAGCGCCAGGTCGCGGACCTGACGATCCTCGGCGACGAGGCCGCGATCCGCGCCCGCGCGACCGAGCTGGGCCTCGACCTCGACGGCGCGCAGGTGCTGGACCCGAAGAACGGCGAGACGCTCGAGCGGTTCGCCGAGATCTACACCGAGCTGCGCAAGCACAAGGGCATGACGGTCGAGCGCGCGCGCGAGATCGTGTCCTCGGTGTCGTACTTCGGCACGCTCATGGTGCAGCTCGGGCTCGCGGACGGCATGGTCTCGGGCGCGGCCCACACGACCGCGCACACCATCAAGCCGTCGTTCGAGATCATCAAGACGCGCCCCGACGTGGGCAGCGTGTCGAGCTGCTTCCTCATGTGCCTCGAGGACCGCGTGCTGGTGTACGCCGACTGCGCGGTCATCCCCGACCCGACGGCCGAGCAGCTCGCGGACATCGCGATCTCGTCGGCCGAGACGGCGACGCAGTTCGGCATCGAGCCGCGCATCGCGATGCTGTCGTACTCGACCGGCGAGTCCGGCTCGGGCGCGGACGTCGAGAAGGTCCGCGAGGCCACGCGCCTGGTGCGCGAGCGTCGCCCCGACCTGTCGGTCGAGGGCCCGATCCAGTACGACGCCGCGGTCGACGCGTCGGTCGCGCAGACCAAGATGCCGGACTCCGCGGTCGCGGGCCGGGCCACGGTCTTCGTCTTCCCCGACCTCAACACGGGCAACAACACCTACAAGGCCGTGCAGCGCTCGGCCGGTGCCGTGGCGATCGGCCCGGTGCTGCAGGGGCTGCGCAAGCCCGTGAACGACCTGTCGCGCGGTGCGCTGGTCCAGGACATCGTCAACACGGTCGCGATCACCGCGATCCAGGCGCAGGCGCAGGCCGACGCCACCACCCCGAGCACGGAGGCCTCCGCCCGATGAGCACGTCCACCCCCGCGAGCAGCACGAGCGTCCTCGTCGTCAACTCGGGCTCCTCGTCCGTCAAGTACCAGCTGGTCGACCCGGCGTCGGGCGACGCGATCGCGTCGGGCATCGTCGAGCGCATCGGTGACGCGCTGGGCTCGGTCAAGCACGTCGCGCACGGCGACACGACGCGCCGCGAGGTGCCGGTGCCGGACCACGCCGAGGCGCTGCGCCTCGTGCTGGGCCTGTTCGACGAGATCGGCCCCGACCTCGCGTCGGCCAACGTCGTGGCGGTCGGCCACCGCGTCGTGCAGGGCGGCGACCTGTTCGACGGCCCGACGCTCGTCACGCCCGAGGTCGAGCAGCAGATCGAGGAGCTGTCGCCGCTCGCGCCGCTGCACAACCCCGCGAACCTCACGGGCATCCGCGTCGCGCAGGCGCTGCTGCCGGACGTGCCGCACGTCGTGGTGTTCGACACGGCGTTCTTCCGCACGCTGCCCGACGCGGCCGCGACGTACGCGGTCGAGGCGTCGGTGGCGGCCGAGCACAAGGTGCGCCGGTACGGCGCGCACGGCACGTCGCACCAGTACGTGTCGCAGCAGGTCGCGCAGATCCTGGACCGCCCGCTGGAGGACCTCCACCAGATCGTGCTGCACCTGGGCAACGGCGCGTCGGCGTCGGCCGTGCGCGGCGGCGTCGCGGTCGAGACGTCGATGGGCCTGACCCCGCTCGAGGGTCTCGTCATGGGCACGCGCTCGGGCGACGTGGACCCGGCGGTCGTGTTCCACCTGCACCGCAACGCGGGCATGTCGATCGACGAGATCGACGACCTGCTGAACCGCCGCTCGGGCGTCAAGGGCCTGGCCGGCGAGAGCGACTTCCGCGCGCTGCACGACCTGGTGGCCGAGGGCCACGCGGGCGCGCGCCTGGCTCTCGACGTGTACCTGCACCGGCTGCGCAAGTACGTCGGCGCGTACCACGCGGTGCTGGGGCGGCTCGACGTCATCACGTTCACGGCCGGGATCGGCGAGAACGACGACATCGTGCGGCTCGGTGCGCTGAGCGGGCTCGAGGCCCTCGGCATCGAGGTCGACGCGGCGCGCAACGAGGGCCGCAAGTCGGAGCCGACGGTCATCTCCCCCGACGGCGCCAAGGTCACGGTCCTCGTGGTGCCGACCAACGAGGAGCTCGCGATCGCGCGGCAGGCGCTGGACGTCATCGGCGCCTGAGCACCGGCACGACGTACGGCACGGCCCGGACCCGCGTGGTCCGGGCCGTGCCGCGTCCGGGGGCGGTCGCGCCCGTCCGAGCACGTCCGGGAGCGGGCACGCTCGGAGGCCGACGTGGCGCACGCCACACCACGGTGAGGTAAGGCTTCGCTAACATCGTGTCCCGTGCCCTCCCCCACCGCGACCGGCGTGACGCTCGGCGCCCGTGACGTCACGATCCGGTACGACGCCGTCGTCGCCGTCGACGCCGTGCACGTCGACCTCGAGCCCGGACGCGTCACCGCGCTCGTCGGCCCCAACGGCTCGGGCAAGTCCACGCTGCTGCGCGGCATGTCCCGCCTGCACCGCCTCGCCGGCGGCCACGTCGAGCTCGGCGACGTGCCGGACGTCGCCGCGCTGTCGCCGCGCGAGTTCGCGCGGCGCGTCACGCTGCTCGCGCAGTCGCGCCCCACGCCCGCGGGCATCAGCGTGCGCGACGCGGTCGAGCTGGGCCGCCACCCGCACCGCACCGCGTGGCGCGGCCGCGACGCCGCCGGGCCCGCCGCCGTGCAGCGTGCGCTCGAGCTCACCGGCACCGCCGACCTCGCGGACGTGCCCGTCGACACGCTGTCCGGCGGGCAGGTGCAGCGCGTGTGGTTCGCGAGCGCGCTCGCGCAGGACACCGGCGTGCTGCTGCTCGACGAGCCCACCAACCACCTCGACCTGCGCTACCAGGTCGAGGTCCTCGAGCTCGTGCGCGCGCTCGCCGACGACCACGGCGTGACCGTCGGCGTCGTCCTGCACGACCTCAACCACGCCGCCGCCGTCGCCGACCGCGTCGTCGTGCTCGCCGCGGGCCGCGTCGTCGCCGACGGGCCGCCCGCGAGCGCGCTCGACCCCGACCTGCTCACCGCGGTGTACGACATCGAGATCACCGTGGACGTCGACCCCGCCACCGGCGAGGTCGACGTGCGCACGCCCCGGCAACGCGTGCGCCGCACCGTGGCCCGCTGACGGGCCGACCGGCGACGGCGCAGGCGCCGGCACACCTTCCTGCGCGCCACGACTCCCCGAGGACACACCCATGCGCACCACCCGTCCCGCCCGCGCGGCCGTCGTCGCGCTCGCCCTGCCGCTGCTGCTCGCGGCGTGCGGCACGAGCGACGGCGCCGCCGCCGACGCACCCACCTCGACCGGCGCCGCCGCGCAGGGCGAGCCGATCACGGTCACCGACGCGCGCGGCGAGGAGATCACGCTCGACGCACCCGCCGAGCGCGTCGTCGCGCTCGAGTGGGCCCAGGTCGAGATGGTCCAGACCCTCGGGGTCGACCCCGTCGGCGTCTCCGACCCCACCGGGTACACGAGCTGGGTCGGCACGGCCGCACCGCTCGCGTCCGAGACGGTCGACGTCGGCCTGCGCCGCGAGCCGAGCGTCGAGGCCATCGCGGACCTCGAGCCCGACCTCATCGTCGGCGTGCTCACGTCGGTCCCCGAGGGCGCGCTCGAGCAGCTCGAGCGCGTCGCGCCCGTGGTGCTCATGGCGGGTGCGGACGCGTCCGACCCGCTGGGCCGCGTCACCGAGGACTTCACGACCATCGCGACGGCCCTCGGGAAGGAGGACGTCGCGCAGGACGTGCTCGACGACCTCGACGCGCGGCTCGCCGAGAACGCCGCGACCCTCGAGGCCGCGGGCCTCGCGGGCACGCCCGTCGTGCTGACGTCGCCGTACTCCGACGGCGCCAACCTCACGATCCGCATGCACGGGCCCCGCACCGCCGTGCAGGCCGTCGCCGAGCGCATGGGCCTGGCCGCCGCGTGGACCGACCCGGGCGACGACGCGTACGGCCTGGCGAACATCGACCTCGAGGGCCTCACGCAGCTGCCCGCCGACACGCGCTTCCTCTACTGGGGCAACGACGACGAGGACGACGTCGTCACGACGGCCCTCGCGGGCAACGCCGTGTGGGAGAGCCTGCCGTTCGTGCAGGCCGGGCACGTGCACCGCGCGGCCGTCGGCATCTGGGCGTACGGCGGCCCGGCGTCGATGATGGCGTGGAGCGACGACCTCGTCGCGCAGCTGACGGCGGAGGCCTGACCCGGTGAGCACGCTGCGGCAGCGGGACGACGCCCCGCCCCCGGCGGTCGCGCGTCCCGCTGCCGCGGCGGCCCGCCCGGACGCCCCGGGCGTCCCCCTCCCCCGGACGCCCCGCCGCGGGTCGCTACGCGTGGGCGTCGTGCTCGCGCTCGTCGCGGCGTGGGTGCTCGCGGCGGTCGTGCTGCACCTCGTGCAGGGCACGGCCGACGTCGGCCTGCGCGACCTGCTCGCGCTCGTCACCGGTGACGCGGTCGACCAGGCGGCCGCGGTCGTCGTCGAGTCCCGCGTGCCCCGGCTGCTCGCCGCGGTGCTCGTCGGGACGGCGCTCGGCGCGTCCGGCACCGCGATGCAGGCGGTCGCGCGCAACCCGCTCGCGTCGCCCGACACCACGGCGGTCAACGCGGGCGCCTACCTCGCGCTGACGCTGGCCTCGGCGTTCGGCACGACGCTCGCGCCGCTGGCGGGCGTCGGCGTCGCGTTCGTCGGCGGCATCGCCGCGGCCGCGCTCGTGATCGGCCTGTCGAGCGGGCGCAGCGTGTCGGTGGTGCGGCTCGTCCTCGCGGGCTCGGTCGTCACGATGGGTCTCGCGTCGATCACGTCGGTCGTCATGCTGCTGCTGCCGTGGGAGGTGCAGGGCATGTTCGCGTGGGGCGCCGGGTCCCTGAGCCAGAACGGCTCCGCGACGGTCGTGCGCGTGCTGCCCGTGGTCGCCGCGGGCGTGGTCGCGCTGCTGCTGCTCGCGCGGCGGCTCGACGTGCTGCAGCTCGGCGACGACGCGGCGCGGTCGCTCGGCATGCGGGTCGGCGCCACGCGCGTCGTCGTGGTGGTCGTCGCGGTGCTGCTCGCGGCGTCCGCGGTGGCCGTCACCGGGCCCATCGGGTTCGTCGGGCTGTGCGCGCCGCTGCTCGTGCGCCTCGCGGCGCGGCGCGTCCGGCAGCTCACGCGGCACCGCGTGCTGATCCTCGCGAGCGCCGCGACCGGCGTCGCGCTCGTGCTCACCGCCGACGTGCTGCTGCGCGCCGTGTTCGGGTCGGTCGCCGGCGTCACCGTGCCCACGGGCGTCGTGACGAGCGCGCTCGGCGCCGTGTTCCTGATCGTGCTCGCACGCCGGCTGCGCAGCGGCGACACCGGCGAGGCGCTCGCCGGCATGCGCGCCGGCACCGCGCTCGGGCGGCGCGCGCCCTGGCTCGTGCTGACCCTCGCCGGAGCGGCTCTGCTCGCCGCGCTCGTGGCGGCCGTGCTGCTCGGCGACCGCGCGCTGCTGCTCGGCGACGTGGACCTGTGGCTGCGCGGCGCGGCGTCGGTGCGGCTCGAGATCATCCTCGACTCGCGCGTGCCGCGCGTCCTCGCGGCGCTGCTCGCGGGCGCGTGCCTCGCGCTCGCCGGGGCGCTCGTGCAGGCCGTGACGCGCAACCCGCTCGCCGACCCCGGCGTGCTGGGCGTGTCCTCGGCGGCGGGGCTCGGCGCGGTCGTCACGATCGTCGCGGTGCCGGCCGCGGGCTTCGCGATGCTGTTCGGCGGCGCGCTGCTGGGCGCGGCGGTCGCGGCCGTGGTCCTGCTGGGCGGCACGCGCGGCGGCGACCAGGTGCGCACCGTGCTCGTCGGCGTCGGCATCGGCGCGTTCAGCAGCGCGCTGACGACGCTGCTGCTGGTGCGCTCCGACCCGTGGAACCAGAACAAGGCGATGACGTGGCTCGCGGGCTCGACCTACGGCGCGACGTGGGTCCAGCAGCTGCCGATGGTCGTCGTGCTGGTGCTCGCCGCGGCCGTCCTCGTGCGCACGTCGCGCGACCTCGACGTGCTGCAGCTCGACGACCTCACGCCGCGCGTGCTCGGCGTCGCGGTGCCGCGCGCGCGGCTCGTGCACGTCGCCCTGGCGATCGTGCTGACCGCCGCCGCGACCGCGTCGATCGGCGTCGTCGCGTTCGTCGGGCTCGTCGCGCCGCACGCCGCGCGCCTGCTGATCGGCAAGCGGCACGCGCTGCTGCTGCCGCTCACGGTGCTGCTGGGCGCGACGCTGGTCGTGGTCGCCGACCTCGTGGGCCGCGCCACGATCGCGCCCGCGCAGCTGCCCGCGGGGCTCGTGACGTCGCTCATCGGCACGCCGTACTTCCTGTGGCTGCTGTGGCGGATCCGCACCGACCGGTGACGTCGCGCGTGCGCGGCGGCGGGACGTGCGACGTGCGACCGTGCGTCAGGGCAGCCGCAGCGCCCGCTCGGCGCGCAGCAGGCGCGTGAGCACGCTCGCCCGGACCTCGGAGCCGAGCGCCTCGAGCTGCCGCATGCCGACGCCGCGCCCGGTGTGCACGCCGCGCTGCGCGACGACCGTCTGGGTCCACGTGGTCTCCCACAGGCCCTCGCGGCCGTGGCGACGCCCGTACCCGGACGCCCCGACGCCGCCGACGGGCGCGCCGACGGTCCCCCAGATCAGCTGGTGCGTGTCGTTGACGGCCACCGCACCGGCGCGCACACGCGCCGCGAGCGCGGCCCCGCGCGCGGCCGACCGCGTCCAGACCGCGGCGACCAGGCCCAGGTCGGAGTCGTTCATCGCGGCGACGGCCTCGTCGTCGGACGCGACGGGGTACACCGCGACGACGGGCCCGAACGTCTCCTCGCGGTGCAGGCGCGCGCCGTCGGGCACGTCGGCCAGCACGGTCGGCTCGTAGAAGTACGGGCCGAGGTCGGGGCGCTGCTCGGCCCCGACCAGGACGGTCGCGCCGTGGCCGACCGCGTCCTCGACGTGCTCGACGACGCGCGCGAGCTGCGCGGGGCCGACGAGCGACCCCATGTCGGCGCGGTAGTCGAGCCCGGCGCCCAGGCGCAGCGCGGCGGTGCGCCGGACGAACGCGTCGACGAACGCCTCGCGCACGTCCTCGTGGACGTAGATCCGCTCGACGCTCGCGCACAGCTGCCCCGCGGAGCCGAAGCACGCGCGCACGGCTCCCTCGGCGACGGCCTCGACGTCGACGTCCGCCGCGACGTACATCGCGTTCTTGCCGCCGAGCTCGAGCGTCACGGGCACGCCCAGCTCACCGGCCCGCGCGGCGACCACGCGCCCCGAGCGGGTCGACCCGGTGAACCCCGCGTGGTCGACGTGCTCGAGCAGGCCCATGCCGACGTCCGGGCCGCCGACCACGACCTGCAGCAGGTCGTCCGGCAGGCCCGCGTCGGCGAGCAGCTCGGCGGACCACAGCAGCGTGAGCGCGGTCTGCGGGTCGGCGCGCAGCAGCACGGCGTTGCCCGCCACGAGGGCCGGCAGCGCGTCACCCAGGCCCAGCGACAGCGGGTAGTTCCACGGCGTGATCACGGCGACGACGCCCACGGGGTGACGCAGCACGCGCGCGGAGGTGAACGGCGGGAACAGCCCCCGCACGGTGCGGGGCGCGAGCAGGCGACGCGCGCGCAACGCGTAGTAGCGCGCCGCGTTCGCGACGTCGCCGACCTCGTCCCACGCGTGCGTGCGCGCCTTGCCCGTCTCGACCTGCAGCAGGTCGAGCACGTCGGACTGCCGCTCCAGCAGCAGGTCGTGCGCACGCAGCAGCACCGCGGCGCGCTCGGCGACGGGCCGCGCGGCCCACGTCCGCTGCGCGGCACGCGCCCGCCGGGCCGCCTCCGGCAGGTCGTCCACCGAGGTCAGCGGGACCGCCGCCACGGGGCTGCCCGTGAACGGCGCGATGGACGTGGCCGTCGCGTGCCCCGGGCCGGCGACGACGTGCTCCAGCAGGGGCCGCACGTCGTCGGGCTCGAGCACGTAGGTCGCGAGCGGGTCGGTCTCGGGGTCGTGCAGGTCCGCATGCTCGTGCGCCATCACGCCAATCTACGCCGGGGCCCGGCGAGCCGGCCGCGACCCGCCGCGACCCGCCGGAGCCGCCCGGACGACCTGGATCCGACCGATCGGTGTCCGCCCCACGGGACGACGCACGGGCGAGACCGGGCGCAGGTCGCTCACACCATCCGAGGAGCGACCTGCGCCCGGTCTCGCGCACCACGCGTCTCACGATGGGGCCGTCTCGGAGCCCGAGCCCTCCAGGGCTCGGACACGTCAGAGCACGCGCACGTCAGAGCACAGGCACGTCAGAGCGCGAGCGTCGCCGCGACGTCGGGGTCGACGAGCGCGAGCGCGGCGGCGCGCGCGTCGGCCGCGGTGCGGGCCCGCAGCACGGCACCCGCGATCGCCTCGCACGTCGCGCGCGTGTGGTGCCGGACCGCGTACCGCACGGCGGGCAGCGCCCCGGCGGCCATCGACAGGCTCGTGACGCCGAGGCCCACGAGCACGAGCGCCATGAGCGGGTCGGCCGCGGACTCGCCGCACACGCCGACGGGCTTGCCGGCCTCGAGCCCCGCGCGCGCGGTCGTGGCGACGAGGTCGAGCACCGCGGGCTGCCACACGTCGAGCAGGTCGGCGAGCTCGCCGCGCAGCCGGTCGGTCGCCATCGTGTACTGCGCGAGGTCGTTGGTGCCGATCGACACGAAGTCGACCTCGGCGAGCAGGTCCCGTGCCCGCAGGGCCGCGGCCGGGACCTCGACCATGACGCCCACCGTCGCGACGCCCGCGCCACGTGCCCGGGCGGCGAAGTCACGGGCCTCGTCGGGCGTCGCGATCATCGGCGCCATGACCCACGGCGTCGACCCCGTGGCCTCCTGCGCGCGGGCGAGCGCCGCGAGCTGCGTGTCGAGCAGCTCGGCGTGCGAGCGCACGAGCCGGTAGCCGCGCACGCCGAGCGCGGGGTTCTCCTCGTCGGGCTGCGTCGCGAACGCGAGCGGCTTGTCGGCGCCCGCGTCGAGCGTGCGCACGACGACCTTGCGCCCGTCGACCGCGCGCAACGCCGCGGCGTACGCGTCGGCCTGCTCGTCGACGGTCGGGGCCTGCGTGCGCTCGAGGAAGAGCACCTCGGTGCGGAACAGCCCGACGCCCTCGGCGCCCGCGCCGACGCGCTCGGCGTCGGCGGCCGTGCCGATGTTCGCGAGCAGCGCGACGGCGTGCCCGTCGGCGGTCGCGCCGGGGCCGGTGTCCTGCGCTAGCGCCGCGTCGGCCGCGCGGCGGCGCTCGAACGCGTCGCGTACGGCGTCGGCGGGGTCGGGGGTCACGGTGCCGGCGGCGGCGTCGACCGCGACGACGGTCCCGTCTACGAGAGCCGTGGCGCCGTCGACGCGCACGACGCACGGCAGGCCGAGCTGGCCCGCGATGATCGCGGTGTGCCCCGTCGGGCCGCCGAGCTCGGTGACGATCGCGAGCACCTTCGTGAGGTCGAGTGCCGCCGTGTCGGCGGGGGCGAGGTCGCGCGCGACGACGACGGCCGGCTGCTCCAGGTGCGGCACGCCCGGCTCGGGCAGGCCGACGACGCGCGCGACGACCCGGTCCCGCACCGAGCGCAGGTCGGTGACGCGCTCCGCGAGGTACCCGCCGGCCTGCTCGAACATCGCCGCGAACGTGTCCACCACGCCGTCGATCGCGGCGACGGGCGGCTCGCCGCCGTCGACGCGCGTGAGCACCTGGCCGCGCAGCGCGGCGTCGTCGGCCATCTGCGCGGTCGCGGCGAGCACGTCCCGCACGGTCGCCACCGCCCCCTCGGCCTGCGCGCGCAGACCGGCGGCGACGTCGGCGAACGCGCGCTCGACGACCGTGCGCACGTGCGCGGGCGTGGCCGGCGCCCCGTCGACGAGCAGCGGCGCGTCGGGGGCGACGTCCGGCGCCGGCCGCATCTGGGCGACCGGCCCGACGACCGCGCGCCGCCCCACGCCGACGCCGCGCAGCGCGGTGCCGGCGGGGGCGGACGTCGTCGTCACGACGCGCCGCCGGCCGCGTCGGCCTCGGGGGCGTCGAGGTCGGTCGACAGCAGCGTCACGAGCTCGTCGAGCACGCGGTCGGCGTCGGGGCCGTCGGCCGCGAGCGTGACCTCCTCGCCGTGCGGCACGCCGAGCGACATGACGAACAGGATGCTCGCGGCGTCGACGGGCGCGCCGCCCGCGCGGGCGATCGTGACGGGCACGCCGGACGCGGCGACGGCCTGGGTGAACAGCATCGCGGGGCGGGCGTGCAGGCCCACGCGGGACGCGACGGCGACGGTGCGCTCGGCCATGGTGGCTCTCCTTCGAGGTGGTCTGGGGATGGGGGGCGGGACGGTCGGGCGCCAGGCTCAGGCGGGCTGCCCGACGAGCGCCGCGTCGCGCTGCTCCTCGGCGGCCCGCTCGGCGGCGACGACGGGGTCGTGCGCGAGGGACTTGAGCAGCACGACCAGCGCGGTGCTGACGAGCGTGCCGACGACGACCGCCGCGACGAACCCGAGCGGGTTGCCGATGAGCGGCAGGACCCACACGCCGCCGTGCGGTGCGACGAGCGTCGAGCCGAACGCCATGGCGAGGGCCCCGGTGGCAGCCGAGCCGACCACCGAGGACACGATGACGCGCCACGGGTCGGCGGCGGCGAACGGGATCGCGCCCTCGGAGATGAAGGACGCGCCCAGCAGCCACGCGGCCTTGCCGTTCTCCTGCTCGGCGTGCGTGAACAGCCGCTTGCGGACCGTGGTGGCCAGGGCCATCGCGAGCGGTGCGACCATGCCGGCGGCCATGACGGCGGCCATGACGCGGTACTGCGTCGCGTCCGCGGCCAGACCCTCGGTGGCCAGGCCCGTGACCGCGAACGTGTAGGCGACCTTGTTGATCGGGCCACCCAGGTCGAAGCCCATCATCGCGCCGAGCAGCAGCCCGAGCAGCACCGCGCTGGTGCCGGACAGGCCGTTGAGCCAGCTCGTGAGCCCGTCCATGGCGGCCGCGATGGGCCGACCGATGAGCACGAGCATGACGACCCCGACGACGGCCGAGGACAGCAGCGGGATGACGACGACGGGCATGACGCCGCGCACGCCCTTGGGGACGTTCCAGCGGCTGATCCACAGCGCGACGCCACCGGCGAGGAAGCCCGTGACGAGGCCGCCGAGGAACCCGGCGCCGACGAACCCGGCGGCCGCGCCGCCGAGGAACCCGGGCACGAGGCCGGGGCGGTCGGCGATCGCGTACGCGATGAAGCCGGACAGCACGGGCACGAGGAACCCGAACGCGAGCTGCCCGGTCTTGAGCAGCACGACCGACCAGTCCTGCAGCGACGCGGGGTCGAACGCCGCGACGACCGTGGCCGCGTCGACCTTGGTGACCTCGATCGCGCCCTCGGCGCCGCCCCACGCGACCTGCGCGAGCATGAACGACAGCGCGATGAGGATGCCGCCCGCGGCGACGAACGGGATCATGTACGACACGCCCGTCATGAGCCACTGCCGCACCTTGGTGCCGGCACCGGCGTCGCGGTCGACCTTGGTCGCGGGCGCCGCGGCGGGCGCGGCGGCTGCACCGGCGGGCACGCCGGCCTCGACCGCGGCGACCGCGGCGGCGATGACGCCGGGCGCGTCGTGCACGGCCTTCTTGACGCCGACGTCGACGAACGGCTTGCCGGCGAACCGCTGCTTGTCCTTGACCTCGAGGTCGGCGGCGTAGATGACGCCGTCCGCGGCGGCGATGAGCGCGGGGTCGAGCGGGGTCGATCCCGCGGCGCCCTGGGTCTCGACGTGCACCTCGTGGCCGGCGGCCTTGCCCGCCTGCTCGAGGGCCTCGGCGGCCATGTACGTGTGGGCGATCCCCGTGGGGCACGAGGACACGGCGACGAGCTTCACGACGGCACGACCTCTCGCGTGACGATCTGCGCGACGGTCGCGGCGTCGGGTGCCTCGAGCAGCGACGTCCGGAAGGACTCGTGCACGAGGCGACGCGCGAGGGCGGCGAGGATCTGCAGGTGGTCCGCGTCGCCGGAGGCGGGCGCGGCGATGAGGAAGACGAGGCGCGCGGGCCCGTCGGGGGCGCCCCAGTCGACGCCCTGCGCGAGCTTGCCGACCGCGAGGCTCGGGACGACGACGTGCTCGGAGCGCGCGTGCGGCAGGCCGACGCCGCCGGGCATGCCGGTGGCCATCTGAGCCTCGCGCGCGGCGACGTCGGCCGCGAACCCGTCGGCGTCGGTGACGCGGCCGGCGGCCGCGAGCAGGTCGATCAGCCGGCGCGTGACGTCGGTCCGGTCGGTCGCGGCGAGGTCGACGGCGACCAGGTCCGCGGTGATCAGCGGGGTGGTGGTGCTCACGGGTCTCACAGCTCCTTCAGTGCGAGGTGGGGGTCGGGGGTCTCGACGACGCGGACGGCGTCGAGGTCGAGCTGGTCGGGGCCGGGCACCTCGGTGCCCGGGAGCAGGACGGCGGCGCGGCCCCACGCGACGGCGGTGCGCAGCCGGTCGGCGCACGAGCCGGTGCCCGCGAGGTAGCCCGCGAGCGTGGAGTCGCCCGCGCCGACGGTCGACAGGGGCACGAGCGGCGGGCCGCCGGCCCACCACGTGCCGTCCTCGCGCACGAGCAGCGCGCCGTGCGCGCCGAGGCTCACGAGGACCGCGGTGGTGCCCTGCGCGATGACCTCGCGCGCGGCCTCGACGACGTCGCCCACGGTGACGAGGTCGCGGCCGACGAGCTCGGCGAGCTCGTCCTCGTTGGGCTTGACGAGGCTCAGGCCGCCGGCGCGCACGGCCCGCGTGAGCGGGGCGCCCGAGGTGTCGAGCACGAGCGGCACGCCGTGGCGCCCGGCGAGCCCGGCGAGCCGGACGAAGAACGCGTCGCCGGCACCGGCGGGCAGCGAGCCGGCGGCGACGACCGCGCGGGGCGCGGACGTCAGCTGGTCCTCGACGGCCGCGAGCAGCGCGTCGACCTCGGCGTCCGACAGCCGCGGGCCGGGCGCGTTGACCTTGGTGGTGACGCCGTCGGCCTCGACGAGCGTGACGTTGGTGCGCGTGTCGCCCGCGACGGGCACGGGGACGGCGGGCACGCCGTGCTCGCCGAGCAGCGCGACGAGCCGCGCGCCGTCGGCGCCGCCCGCGGGCACGACCGCGACGGCGGCGAGGCCGTGCCGTGCGAGGGCCCGGGCCACGTTGATGCCCTTGCCGCCGGGGTGCACGTGCGCGGCGTGCGCGCGGTTGACCTCGCCGACCTCGAGCCGCTCGACGTCGAGCGCGCGGTCGAGGCTGGGGTTGGGCGTGACGGTGACGATCACGCGCGCACCACGCGCGTGCCCGCGGCCTCGATCTCGTCGGCGAGCTCGGGCTCGACCGCACCGTCGGTGACCAGGGTGTCGACGTCGGCGAGCGCCGCGACGTGCGCGAGGTCGACCCGACCGACCTTGGTGTGGTCGGCGAGGACGACCGTGCGGCGGGCGGCGGTCACCAGCGCGCGCTTGACGGCGGCCTCGGCGAGGTCGGGCGTCGTGACGCCGTGCTCGGCGGTGATGCCGTTGGCGCCGAGGAACGCGACGTCGACGTGGATCTCGGCGAGGTCGCGCAGCGCCCACGACCCGACGGCCGCGAGCGTGCGCCCGCGGACCGTGCCGCCGACGAGGTGCAGCGTGGTGCCGGGTCGCGTCGCGAGGACGGTCGCGACGGGCAGCGCGTGCGTCACGACCGTGAGCTCGCGGTCGGTGGGCAGCAGCTCGGCGAGCCGGACGGTCGTGGTGCCGGCGTCGAGGATGATCGCGCCGCCGTCGGGCAGCTCGTCGAGCGCGGCCTTGGCGATGCGCTCCTTCTCGCCCGAGAGCAGGCCCTCGCGGTCGGCGAGCCCGGGCTCGAACCCGAGCCGCTCGACCGGGATGGCCCCGCCGTGCACGCGCCGCACGAGCCCGTGCCGCTCGAGCGCGGTGAGGTCTCGGCGGATCGTCTCGGCCGTGACGTCGAGCTCGGCAGCGAGCCGCGTGACGTCGACGCGGCCGTCGGCCCGCGCGCGCGTGAGGATCTGCTGGTGTCGCTCCGGTGCGTACACATCGACTCCGTCGTCCCGTGCCGCCGAGGTGGCGGCTGCGTCCCAGGATCGTCCCGTCGGCACGCCTTGTCAATGCCAAACGGGCACGTTCGGAAGTGAATCAACATCCGGTTCTGTGGTGACGGGCATCGCCGCAGGTCAGCCGATGTCCGAACCGGGCACGACACGTGCCGGGACGCGCCCGGGGCCCGGCGCACGCGCACCGGACCCCGGGGACCCGCGACCACCGCAGCCCGCGGCCGCGGCCGTCAGGTCGTGTTCACGCGCCCCACGAGCGCGTACAGCTCGTCCGCGGTCGTCGCGCGGGCGACCGCGTCGGCCTGGTCGGGGTCGGCGAACACGAGCGCGATGCGCGACAGCACCTCGAGGTGCTCGCCGCCTGCTCCCGCGATCCCGACCACGACGCGCACGGGCGACCCCTTCCAGTCGATCGGGTCGGCGTAGCGGACCACGCAGACGGCCGAGCGGTGGATCGACGGCGTCGCGTCGAGCGTGCCGTGCGGGATCGCCAGGCCGTTGCCCATGAACGTCGTCATGGTCCGCTCGCGCTCGAGCATGCCCTCGACGTACCCGGGCGCCACGGCGCCCGCACCCACCAGCAGCGCCCCGGCCTCGCGCACCGCCTCCTCGTACGTCGTCGCACGGCCGTCCGCGACGCACAGCTCGCGGGTCAGCACGTCGACCCCGCCGCCCGTCACCGCGCCGCCGTCCCGTCCCGCGCGGCGACGACCTCGGCGACCACCTGGTCGTACACCGGGCTGCTCATGAAGTTGTCGACCGACAGGTGCCGCGTGGTGGGCGCCCGGAGACGGGCGCGCGCGGTCAGCTCGCGCTGGCTGATGACGAGGTCGGCGGAGTCGTCGAGCATCGCGACGGCCTTGTTGACGACCGTGACCTCGTCGGCACCGGCCTTGCGGAGCTTGTCGCGCAGCACCGCCGCGCCCATGACCGACGACCCCATGCCGGCGTCGCACGCGAACACGACCAGCCGCACGGGCGCGACGTCCGCGCCCTGCCCGGCCTCCCCGCCGACCTCGGGAGACGCACCCGGCACCAGCGCACCGAGCGCCGCGCTGGACCGGCCCTTGTTGGCCTCGGTCTGCGCGACCGCCGCCGCGAGGTCGCCGCTCTCGCCCGCCGCGAGGTCACGCTTGCGCGTCGCGCGCAGGATCACGGCCGCGACGAGGAACGACACCGCCGCCGAGAGCACGACCGACAACGTCACGCCGAGGTAGCTGTCCCGCGCGGTCTGGGCGTACACCGCGAAGATGCTGCCCGGCGCCGCGGGCCCCACGAGGCCGCTGCCCATGACGACGTTCGTCGCGATGCCGGTCGCCCCGCCGGCGATCGCCGCGAGGATCAGCGCCGGCTTCATGAGCACGAACGGGAAGTAGACCTCGTGGATGCCGCCGAGGAACTGCACGACGATCGCGCCCGGCGCGGTCGAGCGGGCCGCGCCCACGCCCAGCAGGGCGTACGCCAGCAGGATCCCGAGGCCCGGCCCGGGGTTCGCCTCGACGAGGAACAGCAGCGACTTGCCGTCGGCGACGACCTGCTGCGCACCGAGCGGCACGAGCACGCCGTTGCCGATCGCGTTGTTGAGGAACAGCACCTTGGCCGGCTCGACGACGAGCGCCATCGCGGGCAGCAGGTGGTTGTCGGCGAGCCACCCGACGAGGTCCCCGAGCCACGCGCTCAGCTGCGTCACGAGCGGCGCGATCCCGAAGAACGCGCCGACCGACAGCGCGCCGCCGACGATCGCGGCGGAGAACATGTTCACGAGCATCTCGAACCCGGGCCGGATGCGGCCCTCCCACAACCCGTCGACCAGGCGCATGACCCACGCCGCGAGCGGCCCGACGATCATCGCGCCGAGGAACATCGGCACGGTGCTGCCGACGATGATGCCGAGCGTCGCGATCGTCGCGACGACGCCGCCGCGCTCGCCGTGGACCAGGCGCCCGCCGGCGTTCGCGATGAGCAGCGGCAGCAGGTAGGTGACCATCGGGCCGACGAGCCCGAGGTACTGGTGGAACGTCGTGCCGTCGTCGGCCTGGACGAGCTGCGTGGCCGCGCCCTGCCAGGCGCCGGGCAGGTCGGCGTTCCCGAACCCGCCGAGCACGCCGTTGGGCAACCAGCCCACGGCGATGAACAGCGCGGTGATGAGCCCCCAGGCCAGGAACGCCGGGAGGTTGGGCATGATCATGCCGGTGAGGAAGGCGCCGAAGCGCTGGAGGCGGACCTGGGCGGTCCGTCCGCGGCTGAGGGTCGGCGCGGCTGGTGCGGTGGTGGTCATGGCCGGGTCACGCTCCGCTTGGTCGGGCCGGGGCGCACGTCCGCCGGCCGTGATCGTCGTTGATCCGTGGTGCGGTGCTGGGTGGTGCGGTGCTGGGTGGTGCGGTGCTGGGTGGTGCGGTGCTGGGTGGTGCGGTGCTGGGTGGTGCGGTGCTCGGTGGTGCGGTGCTCGGTGGTGCGGTGCTCGGTGGTGACGTCGGCTGCCCCTAGGGCTCGATCGTCACCTTGATGCCGGCGCCCGAGCGCACGACGTCGATGCCCTCGGCGACCTGCTCGAGCGGCAGCCGGTGGGTGATGAGGTCGCTCACGGGCACCGAGCCGTCGGCGATCATGGCGAGCGCCGCGCGGTTGTGCGCGGGGCTCGACCCGTTGGCGCCGACGATCGTCAGCTCCTTGTAGTGCACGAGGTTGGAGTCGAGGGTGATGGTCGGGCGGTCCTTGGGCAGGCCGCCGAAGAAGCTGATCCGTCCGCGCGGCGCGACCATGCGCAGCGCCTGCTCCTGCGCCGCGCCGGACGCGGCCGCGGTGATGACGACGTCGGCGCCGCGACCGCCGGTGAGCTCGAGGACGGCCTCGACGGCGTCCTGCTCGGACGCGCACACCGCGGCGTCGGGCTTGACCACGTCGGCCGCCATGTCGAGCCGCGCGCGGCTGAGCTCGACGAGGTAGACCGCCGACGCGCCGCGCGCCCGGGCGAGCCGCACGTGCAGGCAGCCGATGGGCCCGGAGCCCACGACGACGACCGTGTCGCCGTCGTGCACGTCGGCGATCTCCTGCGCGTTGATCGCGCACGCGAACGGCTCGGCGACCGACGCCTCGGCGAACCCGACGCCGTCGGGGATGCGGTTGAGCCCGTCGACGGCCAGCACGGTCGGGGGCACGATCATGAACGGCGCGAACCCGCCGTCGTAGTCGTAGCCCATCGACACCTGGTGCGGGCAGATCGTCTCCAGGCCCCGGGTGCACCACGCGCACCGCCCGCACGGGATCGCGGCGATGACCTGCACACGGTCGCCCGGCGCCCAGCCGTCGACGCCGTCGCCGACCTCGACCACCTCACCGGCGATCTCGTGCCCCATGACGCGTGGCGGCACGATGCGCTGGTGCCCGGACGTCGAGATCTTGACGTCGGTCCCGCACATCGAGCACGCGCGGACCCGGATCTTCACCTCCCCCGCGGCCACCTCGGGCTCGGGGGCGTCCTCGAGACGGACGTCGCCGGGTGCGTAGAACCGGAAGACCTTCATCGCTCTCCTCGCAGCATGCGCTCGAGGCCGCGGCGGGCGTCCCGGTGCGACGTCGCACCGGGCGGACGTCGTCGTCGGCCGTCCCTCGCGCGGGGTGACGTGCCCCCGCGTCGTGTCCAGAATGACCGAGTCGACACGAGGATGTCAACAGATTCCCACACAAGCGGTGCCGAACGGGCGCCGCTAGATGTGGGAACGGGCCATCGGCACGAGGCGCGTCCGCGCGGCGCACCATGCGAACGCCGCCGCCGTCCCCACCCACGCCTCGCCCACGCGGTCGGCGATGCCGTAAGGTAAGCCTCACCTAGCACCCGTACCGCGGGCCGCCCGGACGAGCCCGCACGGGCCCCGGCCCCGCGCCCCCTCCGCGAAGGACACCATGCGTTCTGCGCCCGCACGCCGCGCCCTGCGACCCCTCGTCGCCGCCGCCGCCGCGTCCCTCCTGCTCGCCGCCTGCTCGTCGGGCGCCCCCGCCGGCACCCCCACGGACGGCTCGTCGTCCGGCGCGTCCGGCGACTTCCCCGTGACGATCACCAGCACGTTCGGCGACACGACGATCGAGTCGCAGCCCGAGCGCGTCGCGACCGTCAACTGGGGCAACCACGACGTGCCGATCGCGCTCGGCGTGGTCCCGGTCGGCTTCGCCGCGCAGACCTACGGCGACGACGACGGCGACGGCGTGCTGCCCTGGACGTACGAGGCGCTCGAGGGCCTCGGCGCGACGGGCGACGACCTGCCCACGCTCTTCGACGAGACCGACGGCATCCCGATGGAGGCCGTCAACAACGTCGAGCCCGACGTCATCCTCGGCGCCTACTCGGGCATGACCCGCGAGGACTTCGACACGCTCTCGCAGATCGCGCCGACCGTGTCGTACCCGAAGTACGCGTGGGGCACGAGCTGGAAGGACATGGCGCTCATCGACGGCGAGGCCATCGGGAAGAAGGCCGAGGCGCAGGCCCTCGTCGACGACGTGCTCGCGCAGATCGACGCCGCGCTCGCCGAGCGCCCCGACGTCGCGGGCAAGACCGTCGCCTACGCCTGGTTCGACCCGTCGAACCCCAGCACGATCGGGGTGTACACGCCGCTCGACGCGCGCGTGCAGCTGCTGGCCGACCTCGGGCTGGAGAACGCGCCGTCGGTCGTCGACCTCGCGGGCGACACCGACCAGTTCTTCGTCAACCTCGCGTCCGAGCAGGCCGACACGCTCGCCGACGCCGACATCCTCGTGACGTACGGCGACGACTCCATGCTCGCGACGCTGCAGGCCGACCCGCTGTTCAGCAAGATCCCGGCCGTCGCCCGCGGCTCGGTCGTCGTGCTCGGCAACACCGACCCGATCTCGGCCGCGACGTCCGGCCCGACCGTGCTGTCGCTGCCGTGGGCGCTCGACGACTACCTCGACCTCTTCCAGGCCGCCGCCGAGAAGGTCGGGTGACGCTCACCCCCACCGCCGCCACGCCGGCCGCGCCCGCCCGGGTGCTGCCGGCGTCGCTGCGCCGACGCCGCACCGTCGGCCTCGTGGTCGGCGTCGTCGCGCTGCTGCTCGCGGTCCTCGCGTCGCTCGCGTTCGGCGCACGGGTCGTCGGCTGGCAGGACGTCGTCGCGGGCGTGCTGCACCCGGACACCTCGCAGATCGCGCAGGCCGCCGTCCAGTCACGCGTCGCCCGCACCGTCCTGGGGCTCCTGGTGGGCGCCGCGCTCGGCGTCGGCGGGGCCGTCCTGCAGGGGCTCACGCGCAACCCGCTCGCCGACCCCGCGCTGCTCGGCATCAGCTCGGGCGCGTCGCTCGCGGTCGTGCTCGGCATCATGCTCCTGGGCCTGTCGACGCTCACGCAGTACGTGTGGCTCGCGTTCGCGGGGGCCGCGCTCACGTCGCTGCTGGTGTACGCGATCGGCTCGCTCGGGCGCGAGGGCGCGACCCCCCTCAAGCTCGCGCTCGCCGGGGCCGCGACCACCGCCGCGCTGAGCTCGGCGATCTCGATGGTGCTGCTCAGCCGCACCGACGTGCTCGACACGTTCCGGTTCTGGCAGGTCGGGTCGCTCGGGCGCGCGTCGCTCGCCGAGATCGGCCAGCTCACGCCGTTCCTGATCGTGGGCGCCGTCCTCGCGGTCGGCAGCGCACGCGGCATGGACGCGATCGCGCTGGGCGACGACGTCGCCGTCGGGCTCGGGCAGCGCGTCGGGCTCGTACGCGCCGCCGGCGGCGTGGCGGCTGTCCTGCTGTGCGGCACGGCCGTGGCCGCCGCGGGTCCCATCGGGTTCGTGGGTCTCGTCGTGCCGCACCTCGCGCGCGTGCTCACCGGCCCCGGGCACCGGTGGCTGCTGCCGTACAGCGCCGTGCTCGGCGCGTCGCTGCTGCTCGCGGCCGACGTCGTGGGGCGCGTCGTCGCCCGCCCGCAGGAGGTCGAGGTCGGCATCGTCACGGCCGTGCTCGGCGCGCCCGTGTTCATCGCGATCATCCGCCGCCACAAGGTGCGCGAGCTGTGACCGCGCTGCTGGGCGCACGCGCCACGGGCGGAGCACCGGGGGCGACGCCCGGTGCTCTGGTCGCGCGCGGCCGCCGCGCGCGCACGCGCCGGCACCGCACGGTCGTCGCGGTGCTGTCGCTGCTCGTCGCCGCGCTCGTCGTCGTCACGCTGTGCGTCGGCGAGCGGGCGTACACGCCGCTCGAGGTGCTGCGCGTGCTGCTCGGCGAGCAGGTGCCGGGCGCGTCGTTCAACGTCGGGGTGCTGCGGGCACCGCGCGTGCTCACGGGCGCCCTCGTGGGGGTCGCGTTCGGCACGGCCGGCGCGGTCTTCCAGACCATGCTGCGCAACGCGCTCGCGAGCCCCGACATCATCGGCGTGAGCGCGGGGTCGAGCGCCGCCGCGGTCGTCGCGATCACGATGTTGGGCCTGTCCGGCCCCGCGCTGTCGGTCGTCGCGGTGGTCGTCGGGCTGGCCGTCGCGGTGGCGATCTACGCGCTGTCGTGGCGCGGGGGCGTGCACGGCGCGCGGCTCGTGCTCATCGGCATCGCGGTGGGCGCCATGCTGCAGTCCGTCATCGCCTACGCCATGACCCGCGCCGGCATCTACGACGCGAACGAGGCGCTGCGGTGGCTGACGGGGTCGCTCAACTCCGCCTTCTGGGCCACGGTCGGGCCGCTCGCCGGGTCGCTCGCGCTGCTCGTGCCGACGCTGCTCGTGCTCGCACGCCGCCTGCCCGCGCTGCAGCTCGGCGACGACGCGGCCGCCGGCCTCGGCGTCGCACCGGACCGCTCGCGGCTCGCGCTGCTGGTCGTCGCCGTCGCGACGATCGCGGTCGCGACCGCCGCGACCGGACCGATCGCGTTCGTCGCGTTCCTGTCCGGGCCGATCGCGCACCGGCTGCTGCGCGGCACGGGGCAGCTCCTCGTTCCCGCCGGCCTCGTCGGTGCCGCGCTCGTCCTGGGCGCCGACCTCGTGGGGCAGCACCTGCTGCCCGCGCGGTTCCCCGTCGGCGTCGTCACGGGCGTGCTCGGTGCGCCCTACCTGCTCTGGCTGCTGGCCAGGACCAACCGCTCCGGAGGCTCCCTGTGACGGACTCCCCCGCCGTGCACACGCTGGCCGTCGACGCCGTGACCGTCGGCTACGACGACCGCGTCGTCGTGCACGACATGACGCTGTCGGTCGCCCCCGGCGCCATCACGGCGATCGTGGGCGCCAACGGCTGCGGCAAGTCGACCCTGCTGCGGGCGATGGCGCGGCTGCTCAAGGCCCGCACGGGTCGCGTGCTGCTCGACGGCACGCCCATCGACACGATGCCCTCGCGCGACGTCGCGACCGTGCTCGGGCTGCTGCCCCAGACGCCCGTGAGCCCCGAGGGCATCGCCGTCGCCGATCTCGTCGGCCGCGGGCGGTACCCGCACCAGGGCTGGTTCCGCCGCTGGACCGCGCAGGACGACGCGGTCGTCGAGCAGGCGCTCGTCGCGACCGACACGCTCGACCTCGCGGACCGCCCGGTCGACGAGCTGTCGGGCGGGCAGCGTCAGCGCGTGTGGATCGCCATGGCGCTCGCGCAGCAGACCGACGTGCTGCTGCTCGACGAGCCGACCACGTTCCTCGACGTCGCGCACCAGGTCGAGGTGCTCGACCTGCTCACCGACCTCAACCGCGAGCGCGGCACGACGATCGTCATGGTGCTGCACGACCTCAACCTCGCCGCGCGCTACGCCGACGACCTCGTCGCGCTCACCGACGGCCGGCTGTACGCGCAGGGCGACCCGGCCGACGTCGTCACCGAGCAGATGGTGCGCGACGTGTTCGGCATGGCCGCGCGCGTCGTCCCGGACCCGGTGAGCGGGTGCCCGCTCGTGCTGCCGGTCGGTCGGCACCACGCCCCCGCGCACCCGACCACGGACGGCGAGGACCGCCCGACCGCACCGGCGGCCGAGGCGCCCCCCGCGCAGCGGGTCGGCTGAACCGGCTCGCGGCTCGTCCTCGCGCGACCCCGTGATCGGTCGCGGTCGTGCGGGGCGTGCCGCGACCGACCACGGCGTCGTCGTCACGCGACGATCGTCGCCACCGTCGCTCCCCCACCCGCGCCGGCGCGCCCGCGCACGGCACCCGGGTGCGCCGCAGGGCCGGGCGCGTGCCCGGCCCTGCGTGCGGACGTCAGCGCGGCTGGTACGGCGAGACGACGACCTCGATGCGCTGGAACTCCTTGAGGTCGGAGTACCCCGTGGTCGCCATCGCGCGGCGCAGCGCGCCCACGAGATTGAGCGTGCCGTCGGCCGTGTGGCCGGGGCCGAAGAGGATCTGCTCGAGCGTGCCCACGGTGCCGACCTCGACGCGCTCACCGCGCGGCAGCTGCGGGTGGTGCGCCTCGGAGCCCCAGTGGAAGCCGCGCCCGGGGGCGTCGGTCGCGCGCGCGAGCGCCGCGCCGAGCATGACGGCGTCGGCGCCGCACGCGACGGCCTTCACGAGGTCGCCCGAGCGCCCCACGCCGCCGTCGGCGATGACGTGCACGTACCGGCCGCCCGACTCGTCGAGGTAGTCGCGGCGCGCCGCGGCGACGTCCGCGACCGCGGTCGCCATGGGCGCGTGGATGCCGAGCGACACGCGCGTGGTGTGCGCGGCGCCGCCGCCGAACCCGACCAGGACGCCCGCGGCGCCCGTGCGCATGAGGTGCAGCGCGGCGGTGTACGTGGACGCGCCGCCGACGATCACGGGCACGTCGAGCTCGTAGATGAAGCGCTTGAGGTTGAGCGGCTCGGCGCGGCCCGACACGTGCTCGGCGGACACCGTGGTGCCGCGGATGACGAACAGGTCGACGCCCGCGTCGACCACGGTGCGCCAGTGCTCCTGCGTGCGCTGCGGGCTGAGCGCGCCCGCGACGACGACGCCGGCGTCCCGGATCTCCTGCAGCCGCGCGCGGATCAGCTCGGGGCGGATCGGCGCGGCGTAGATCTCCTGCATGCGCGCGGTCGCA
Source organism: Cellulomonas sp. HD19AZ1 (assembly GCF_004535805.1). Classification (NCBI taxonomy): domain Bacteria; kingdom Bacillati; phylum Actinomycetota; class Actinomycetes; order Micrococcales; family Cellulomonadaceae; genus Cellulomonas; species Cellulomonas sp. HD19AZ1. The sequence goes on along the minus strand of NZ_SPHX01000001.1, from coordinate 63,159 downwards.
CGGGCGGGCGCGAGCGTGGCGATCTCGGCGAGCAGCGGCGTCGGGTCGTCGTACCGCGTCCACAGGCCCTCGAGGTCGAGGACGCCCACGCCGCCGGCCTGGCCGAGCGCGACGGCCGTCGCGGGGCTGACCACGGAGTCCATGGGCGCCGCGAGGATCGGCAGGTCGAAGTGGTACGCGTCGATCTGCCAGCCGACCGAGACCTCCTCCGGGTCGCGCGTGCGCCGCGAGGGCACCACCGCGATGTCGTCGAAGGAGAACGCCCGGCGTCCTCGCTTGCCCCGTCCGATCTCGATCTCGCTGCTCACCGGACGAGCCTACCGGCGGGCGGGCCGTCGCCGGCCCGCCGTCCGCTCAGCGGCCGGTGTAGTTGGGCGCCTCGACCGTCATCTGGATGTCGTGCGGGTGGGACTCCTTGAGGCCCGCCGGCGTGATCCGGATGAACTGGCCGCGCTGCTGGAGCTCGGGGATCGTGTGCGCGCCGACGTAGAACATCGACTGGTGCAGGCCGCCGACCAGCTGGTGCGCGACCGCCGACAGCGGGCCGCGGTACGGCACCTGGCCCTCGATGCCCTCGGGCACGATCTTCTCGTCCGTCGTGACGTCGGCCTGGAAGTAGCGGTCCTTCGAGTAGGAGACCCGCCCGCGCGAGGCCATCGCCCCGAGCGACCCCATGCCGCGGTAGTGCTTGTACTGCTTGCCGTTGACGAACACGAGGTCGCCGGGCGACTCGTCGCAGCCCGCGAGCAGCGAGCCCAGCATGACCGTGTCGGCGCCCGCGACGAGCGCCTTGGCGATGTCGCCCGAGTACTGCAGGCCGCCGTCGCCGATGACCGGGACACCGGCCGGGCGGCAGACCTGCGCGGCGTCGTGGATCGCCGTCACCTGGGGCACGCCGACGCCCGCGACGACACGGGTCGTGCAGATCGAGCCCGGCCCGACGCCGACCTTGACCGCGTCGACGCCCGCGTCGACGAGGGCCTGCGCGCCCGGCCGCGTCGCGACGTTGCCGCCGATGACCTGCACGTGGCGGGTCGCCGGGTCGGACTTCAGCCGGCGCACCATGTCGAGCATGAGCCGCGCGTGCCCGTTGGCGGTGTCGACCACGAGCACGTCGACGCCCGCCTCGACGAGGGCCGTCGCGCGCTCCCACGCGTCGCCGAAGAACCCGATGGCCGCACCGACCACGAGGCGACCGTCGGCGTCCTTGGTGGCGTGCGGGTACTGCTCGGACTTGACGAAGTCCTTGACGGTGATGAGGCCCGCGAGCTTGCCCTCGTCGTCGATCAGCGGGAGCTTCTCGACCTTGTGCTTCGCGAGCAGCGCAGCGGCGTCCTGGCGCGCGATGCCGACGGGCGCCGTCACCAGGGGCATGGGCGTCATCGCGTCCCGCACGAGGCGCGTCGCGAACTCGGCCGGCGGCACGAAGCGCAGGTCGCGGTTGGTGATGATGCCGAGCACGCGGTTCTCGCCGTCGACGACCGGCAGGCCCGAGACGCGGTACGTGCCGCACAACGCGTCGAGCTCGGCGAGAGTCGCGTCGGGGCCGACGGTGACGGGGTCCGACACCATGCCGGACTCGGAGCGCTTGACGACGTCGACCTGGTGCGCCTGGTCGGCGATCGACAGGTTGCGGTGCAGGATCCCGACGCCGCCCTGGCGCGCCATCGCGACGGCCATGCGCGCCTCGGTGACGGTGTCCATGGCCGCCGAGACCAGGGGCACGCGCACGCTGATCTCGCGGGTCAGGCGCGACGAGGTGTCGACCTCGGACGGGATGACGTCCGTCTCGCCCGGGAGCAGCAGGACGTCGTCGTAGGTGAGACCGACCCGGGCGAACGGGTCCGTGGGAGCCGTGGGAGCGTCGTGCGCCGTCATCACGCCAGGATACGTGGCCGCGCGGGTGGGCAGGACGCCCCTGCCCGCCAGCCGGACGCCGGACGACGGCGTCCGGCGCGGGCGTCAGTCGATGATGCCGCGCCGCAGCCCGATCGCGACCGCCTGCGCACGGTCGGACGCCCCGAGCTTGCGGAACAGCCGCCGCGCGTGGGTCTTGACCGTGTCCTCCGAGAGGAACAGCTCCTGGCCGATCTGCGCGTTGGAGCGGCCGTGGCTCATGCCCACGAGCACCTCGATCTCGCGCTTCGTCAGCACCGGGGTCGGCTCGACGGGGCGTGCGGCGACACCCGCGTCGGCGCGCGCCACGTGACTCTCCTGCAGCGGCGTCGCCGGGTGCGGCACGGCCGGCACGGCCACGCCCGCGGTGACGGGGCTGGCCTGCACGTGCGCGGCGACGGCCGCGAGCTCGGCCCGGCCGACGTCGGGCGCAAGGAAGCCGCGCGCACCGAGCGCCAGGGCCCGGTCGAGCGCCTCGCCGTCGTCGGGCCCGGCGAGCAGCACGACGGCCGTCGACGGCGCGACCGCGCGCAGCCGGCGGATCGCCTCCGTGGGCCCGGCACCGGGCAGGTGCGCGTCCAGCAGCACGACGGTGGGCGTGATGCGGCGCGCGAGCGCCAGCAGCTCGTCCGCGGTCGCCGCCGCCCGGACCGGCGCCAACGACGGCACTCCGATCGATGTCACGACGAGCCGCTCGCGGACGGTCGCCGAGCCGTGGCAGACCACGACTCCAGCCATGGGTATCCTCCTCGCGCCGATCCCGGCACCACAACGCGTGCACGGGTCCATGCCTGCATCGGCGTTACCGGTGCGTCACGTTAGCCCTCACGCCCGACCACCGGGAATCAACGCGCCGTTTCCTCACGGTTGACGGGTCCCTCGTGATATGCCGTCACGCTATCGGGTCAGCGCGTCGGCACCGGATGAGACGCCCGTCACAGGGGTGCGGCCTGCGCGACGACCGCCAGCACCTCGTGGACCAGCCCCGTCAGCGTGCGGGCGCGGTGGACCGACCGGTCGAGCGGGACGCGCTCGCCCGCGACCTCCGGCACCATGACGAACTGCGGGAGGTCGTCCCGCTCCCGGGCGAGCGCCGCGACCACGGACAGGTCCGGCGCGGGCGCCTCGGAGACGGTCACGACGGCGCGGGCCCGGGTCATGAGCGCGAGCTCGCCGGCGTGCCGGGTCGACACGGGGCCGGCGACGAGCCGCGCGTCGACGCCGCCGTCGACGAGCGCCGCGGCGAGCGCGTGCGCGACCACGGGACGCGTCTCCCCCGGCACCGGGAGCAGCAGCACGACCGCGGCGTCGGCCGCGGGGAGCGCGGCCGTGCGGGCGCGCAGCGCGGCGAGCACGCCCCCGACCAGCGTGGCGCGCGCGTCGACGCCGGGCCGCTCGACGACCGTGCGTCGCGCGAGCGCGGCGAACGCGGGCTGGACGAGCCCCGTCCACCAGGCGGCGAGGTCGTCGACCGCACCGAGGTCGAGCAGCGCCACGCAGCGGTCGCCGCGCCCCGTCAGGGCGGCGTCGACGAGCTCGACGACGCCACGGGCGCCGGCCGCGCGCCCGGCCGGGGGCCCGTCCGTGGCGACGGCCGGGGTCGGCGCGCCGCTCGGCGTGGGCACGGTCGGGAGCCGCGCGGTGAGGTCGTCGCTGCGGGGCGGCGGGCCGGCGGCGACGTCCGCGGCGAGGGCGAGCCGGGCGGCCTCCGCGGGCGCGACGCCGTCGATCGTGAGGCGGCGCATGACGAGCAGCCGGTCGAGGTCGCCCGGGGCGTACCGGCGGTGCGCCCCGGCGTGGTGCTCGGACGGACCGAGGCCGTAGCGGCGGTCCCACGTCCGCAGCGTCGCGGGGGCGACGCCGAGCCGGCGCGCGACGGCCGCGACGGTCAGCGCGGGCCCGTCGCCCCCGGGCTCGGTGCGGTCGTGCGGGTCGTCGACGGGACCCGTCGACACGTCCGCACCGTCAAGCCCTTCCTCGGCTGCCGCGACCATGACGCGATTGTGCCAGCCACGGGCCGCGCCGCCCGCCTCGAGCGCGTCACGAGCTGGCGCGATCCGCCGGCGAACCGCGCCGCACCGCGCCGCATCGCGCCACCGAATCGCGTCAGCGAAGAGGGTCTTGAACAACTTCTGGCGCGGTTGTACGGTTACGGCACGTCAACACGGGCAACCGTCGACGGCGACCGACTTTCGTCCCGGCCACGAGCCGCCGGACGTGCCGCACGAATCGAGGAGGACCCCCATGGCTGAGATCTCGCGTCTGCCCGGACCGGTGATGGACCTGTGGGAGTGGCAGTTCGAGGGCGCCTGCCGCGACGCCGACCAGGACCTGTTCTTCCACCCCGAGGGCGAGCGCGGCTCGGCCCGCCGCCGCCGCGCCGAGGCCGCCAAGGCCATCTGCGCCACCTGCCCCGTCCTCAACGAGTGCCGCGAGCAGTCGCTCGCCGTGCGCGAGCCCTACGGCGTCTGGGGCGGCCTCTCCGAGGACGAGCGCGCCGCCGTGCTCGCCGAGCGCGCCGGCCGTCGCGTCACCGCCTGACCCGCACCGCCTGACCCCGCACCACCGACCGCGCCCCGGTCCGACGCCGACGTCGGCCCGGGGCGCCGTCGTCCCCGGCGCCGTCGTCGGCCCCACGACCGGGGCGGCGCGCGCCGTCCCCCTCACGACGCGGCCCCGCCGTCACGCGTCGCCCCACGACGACGAAGGCCCCCTCCGGGACGGAGGGGGCCTTCGTGCTGCCGGGGACGGGCCCCGGGTGCAGCGGAGTCGTCAGCCGACGATCGCGAGGATGTCGCGCGCCGAGAGGATCAGGTAGTCCTCACCGGCGTACTTGACCTCGGTGCCGCCGTACTTGGAGTAGATGACCTTGTCGCCGACGGCCACGTCGAGCGGCACACGGTTCCCCTTGTCATCGATCCGGCCCGGACCCACGGCCAGGACCTCGCCCTCCTGGGGCTTCTCCTTGGCGCTGTCCGGGATGACGAGACCCGACGCGGTCGTCGTCTCGGCCTCGAGGGTCTTGACGACGATCCGGTCCTCGAGGGGCTTGATGGAGACCGACACAGCGGACCTCCCCTTCGCATGTGAGTCGTTCTGAGGCAGTGTCTGCGCCGCACCGTCGCCGCCGTCGTCGCGGGTGCCGGGGCCACCTGTGCGGTTGGCGCCCCCTGACGGGACCGCCGGTTCCTCACTCTAGGAATGCGTTAGCACTCGGTCAACCCGAGTGCCAGCATCCGGGTCCCCGACCTGCACGGTGACGCGGCCGCGGCGCGGCGCCCGGACCGCCCCGTGACGCACCGTGACGTCCCGGCGGCGTGGCCGTGGGAGGCTGGGCGCGTGGACGACGCCGGGCTGGTCAAGCTCCTGCAGCCGGAGGGGTGGGCCCTGCTGCAGGCCCTGCCGCCGTACGACGAGCGGCTCGCGATGCCGATCGCCGAACGCCTCCAGAAGGAGGGTCTCGACCCCGCGCTCGTCGCGGCCGCGCTCACGCAGTCCCGGCTGCGCGCCAAGGCGCACGCCAAGCTCGGCGAGTTCGCCGAGGGCATGCTCTTCACCGTCGCGGGCCTCGAGCAGGCGACGCGTCTCGAGGTCGCGGCCCATCACGCGCGGCGGTACCGCGACGCGGGCTGCACGTACGTCGCCGACCTCACGTGCGGGCTCGGCGCCGACGCGCTCGCGCTCGCGGGCGTCGGGCTGCGCGTCCTCGCGACCGACGTCGACGAGACGACCGCGGCGCTCGCGACCGTCAACCTGCGCGCCTTCCCCGAGGTGCAGGTGCGCATGGCGGACGGCACGGCGCTCGACCTGGCGGCCGAGGGCGTCGACGGCGTCTACGCCGACCCCGCACGCCGCACCGGCAGCGGCCGCCGCGTCTTCGACCCGAGCGCGTACAGCCCGCCGCTGGACGCGGTCCTCGCGACCCGCGACGTCGTCCCGGCGCTCGGCCTCAAGCTCGGCCCCGGCCTGGCCCACCGCGACCTGCCCGTGGACGCCGAGGCGCAGTGGGTCTCGTCGGACGGCGAGGTCGTCGAGCTCGGCCTGTGGTTCGGGCCGCTCGCTCCCGACGGCCCCGGCCGCACGGCCCTCGTGCTGCGCGACGGCGCCGCGCACACGCTGCGCGCGGACCCCGACGGCGACGACGACGCGCCCCCGGTCGGGCCGGTGGGCGGGTACCTGTACGAGCCGGACGGCGCCGTGATCCGCGCGGGGCTCGTGGGCACGGTCGCCCACCGCGTGCGCGGACGCCTGATCGACCCCACGATCGCCTACGTGACCTCCGACGCCCTGGCGGACCGCACCGCGTGGCACCCGCTCGCGACCGCGTACCGCGTGCTCGACGACCTGCCCTTCGGCCTCAAGCGGCTGCGCACCTACCTGCGCGAGCGCGGCGTGGGCCGCCTGACCATCAAGAAGCGCGGCACGGCCGTGGTGCCCGAGACGCTGCGCCGCCAGCTCGACCTGCGCGGCCCCGCCGAGGGCACGGTCGTGCTCACGCGCGTCGCGGGCCAGCAGCGCGTGCTCGTCGTGGAGCCGGTCTGATGGCGGCGCCCGTCGCGCTGCCGTTCGCGACGTCGGAGCGGTCGACCGTCGGCATCGAGTGGGAGGTCGGCCTGGTCGACGCCGACTCGGGCGACCTGCGGCAGGCCGCGCAGGCGATCTTCGAGGCCGTGCGCCCCGCCGACGGCACCGACCACCCGCACATCACGTCCGAGCTGCTGCTCAACACGGTCGAGGTGTCGTCGGGCAAGTGCCGCACGGTCGGCGAGGCGGGGGCGGACCTGCAGCGCGCGCTCGACGAGGTCGCGGCGGCCGCGCGCCCGCTGCGCATCGAGCTCATGGGCGCGGGCACCCACCCGTTCGCGAGCTGGGCGGCGCAGCGCGTCACCGACAAGGAGCGCTACGCGACGCTGATCGACCGCACGCAGTGGTGGGGCCGGCAGATGCTCATCTACGGCGTGCACGTGCACGTGGGCGTCGAGGACCGCGACAAGGTGCTGCCGCTGAGCCGCGCGATGCTCACGGTGTTCCCGCACCTGCAGTCGCTGTCCGCGTCGTCGCCGTTCTGGGGCGGCAAGGACACGGGGTACGCGTCGAACCGGGCGCTGCTGTTCCAGCAGCTGCCGACCGCGGGGCTCCCGCCGCAGCTCGAGCACTGGGAGCAGCTCGAGCAGTACGTGGGTGACATGATGCACACGGGAGTGATCGACCAGGTCGACGAGGTCCGGTGGGACATCCGCCCGTCGCCGCGGTTCGGCACGCTCGAGATGCGGATCGCCGACGGCGCCGCGAACCTCCTCGAGGTCACCGCGATCAGCGCGCTCACGCACTGCTTCGTCGAGCACTTCTCGACCCTGATCGACGCGGGCGAGCCGCTGCCGACCATGCCGCAGTGGTTCGTCCAGGAGAACAAGTGGCGCTCGGCGCGCTACGGGATGGACGCGATCGTCATCACCAACGCGGCGGGCGACGAGGAGCTCGTGACGGACTCGGTGAGCCGGTGGCTCGTCGAGCTCGCGCCCGTCGCGGACCGCCTGGGGTGCGCGGCCGAGCTCGAGCAGGTGCGCACGATCCTGCGCCGCGGCGCGTCGTACCAGCGCCAGCGCGCGGTGGCGCGCCGGAACGCGGGCGAGCTCGAGCCGGTCGTGCGGTCGCTCGTCGCCGAGCTCGCGGCCGGCCGCCCGCTCTGACCCGGGCCGTCGACGTCCGCCGTCAGCCCTTCCCCCGTCAGTCCTCCCACCGCCACGTCTGCAGCGCGTCCTCGAGCACCCCGAGCGCCGCGGTCTCGTCCGGCGCGTAGGTCAGCAGCCACCGCCACGTGCGCCCGCGGCGGTCGAGCCGGGCCTCGGTGCGCGCGAGCCCGGCGACCTGGAGGGTGCGCGTCGCCACGACGCCCGCGGGGGTGGCGCGCTCGCGCACGGGGCCGGCGGGCGTGACCCGTGGCCCCCAGGCGGTGCGCTCCGGCCGCTCGAGCGTGGTGCGCGCGTCGCGTCCCGGATCGGCGTCGGACACGGTGACGACGAGCGACGACGTCGGGCTGAGACGCAGGTAGGCGGCGGTCCACGCGTCGTCGGGGCACGGCACGTCGGCCGCGACGAGCTCGGCCGGTGCCGCAGGTGCGCGGCACGAGGCGGCGAGCGCGAGGTCGGGCGTACGGATCGCGAGGCGTCCCGGTGCGGCGGCGGCCGGGCCGCGGGGCGCGGGTGGCGCACCCTCGGGGGTGAGCCAACGCCACGACGCGAGCACCGTGTCGGCGAGCCCGTCGACGCTGGTGTCGTCGGCGGTGCGCAGCACGCCGACCGCGAACGCCCACCCGTCGCGGTCCACGTGGGTGTCCGTCACGTGCCGCGTCCCGACGGCGAACGTGTGACGCCACGCCGGGCCGGCGGCGGTCATCGCGTGGACGACGTCGCCGACCGCGGCCCTCCGCTCGCCCAGAGCGCGCGCCTGGGCGGGTCGGTCACGGGCGCCCGCGAGCACGCCGCCCTGCTCGACGGCCCCGACCCGTCCGAGCACGACGACGAGCAGCGCGCGGTGCGCCCCCAGGAGGACCGTGGCCGGCTGGCACCGGCCGTGGGCGTCCGCAGCACGCGCGGGTACCGAGTGCCACGGCACACGGACCCGGAACCCGGGCGCGCCGGCTGACGAGGCGGGGTGCACCACCTCGAACCGCAACGCGGTGGGGTCGGCGCCGGCCGGGAGCGGTGGCGGCGCCAGTGCGGCTGCGGCCGGCAGCCCGATGAGCGGCACCATCTCGCGGGCGCGGGACACCGCTCGCGCACGCTCGTCGGGCGGCAGGTCCGGGTCGAGGAGCGCGATCATGCGTCGCCGCATGCGCCAGCGTGCGACGGGTCCCCACGGGAGCTCCCGGACGACGAGGGCGACGAGCAGGAGGACGGCGGCGGGGAGCAGCAGGTCGCGCACCCTCCTGGCGTCGGCAGCCGGCACGCCGAACTTCAGTGTCCGACCACACCCACTAGTTTGCATCACCAGATAGCAGGCCTTACCGTGAACGCGTGACCAGCGACCGCGACCCCCAGCTCCTCAAGGGCGTGCTGCCCATGCTCACGCTCGCCGCGCTCACGCACGACGAGTCCTACGGCTACGAGCTCGTCGCGGCCCTGCGCGCGGCCGGCCTCGCCGAGCTGTCGACCGGGACGCTCTACCCCGTGCTGACGCGCCTCGAGCGCGACGGCCTCGTGACGTCCCGGCTCGTGGCCTCGTCGTCCGGCCCGGCCCGCAAGTACTACCGGCCCAGCGACGCGGGCCTCGCCGCGCTGCGCACGCAGCGCGCGTCGTGGGCCGCGCTCGTCGCGACCGCCGACCGCGTCCTGCGCGCCGCCGCCGAGACAGCAGCCGCCGGCACGGCGGCCACCGACACCGCGCCCACCGCGGCGCCGACCCACCCGGAGGGGACCCGATGACCACGCACCACGACACCGCACCCGACGCGTCCGCCACCGACGACGCCGCGCACCGCCTCACCTGGCGCGACCGCCAGCGACTGTCCTGGTGGTTCCTGCGGTTCGAGCTCGCGATGCAGGACTACCCGGGCCGCGAGGCCCGCCGCATCCGCCGCGAGCTGCGCGCGTCCGTGCTCGACGACGCGTCGCGCATCGGCCTCGACGCCGCGCTGCGCGACCTCGGGTCGCCCCGCCGCCTCGCGGCCGGGTACTTCGCCGAGCTCGAGCACGAGCGCCCGCGCTGGACCGACGGCGCCGTGCTCGCCGCGGTCGTCGGCGTCGCGCTGCCGCTCTACTCGTGGCTCGGCTGGCAGATGGGCGCGCTCGACGCGGTCGACGCGATGGGCGGCGGCACGGTCGAGCTGAGCTGGTTCGGCTCGCCCGTGACGCTCACGCGCACCGCCGAGGAGATCTCCATGACGACGTCCGTGACCTGGGGCCCGCTCGCGCTGAGCGCGGCCCTCGCGCTGGTCGCGTTCGCGCTCGGTGCGCGCGTGTGGCGGCTGCGCCGCGGCTGAGCTCAGACCCACCCGTTGCGGCGCGCGAGCGCGACCGCCTCGTGCCGGTTCGTCACCCCGAGCTTGGCGACGGCCGACGACAGGTGGTTGCGCACCGTGCCCGGTGCGAGGTGCACGCGCGCGGCGATCTGCTCGACGGGCGACCCGTCGGCCGCGAGCTCGAGCACGTCGGCCTCGCGGGCCGTCAACGGGCTGCCACCCGTCGCGATCGCCTCGGCCGCGAGCTCGGGGTCGACGTACCGACCGCCCGCGTGCACCTGCCGCACCACGTCGGCCAGCACGCGCGACGGCACGGTCTTGGGCAGGAACCCGCGGACGCCCGCCTCGAGCGCGCGCTTGAGGTAGCCGGGCCGGCCGTGGCTCGTCACGACGACGGTCGCGACCCGCGGGTCCGCCGCGAGGATCCGCGTGGCCGCGTCGATGCCGTCGGCCGCGTCGGTGCGGCCCCGGACCGGCATCTGGAGGTCGAGCAGCGCGACGTCCGGCCGGTGCACGCGGGCCGCGTCGACCGCCTCGTCGGCCGACGCGGCCCGCGCGACGACCTCGACGTCGTCCTCGAGGTCGAGCAGCGACGCGAGCGCGTCGCGGATGAGCGCCTCGTCGTCGGCCAGCAGCAGGCGGATCACGCCGCCACCTCGCTCGCGACCGCGGGGACCCGCACCTCGAGCACGAACCGGTCGCCGTCGGTCGCCGCGCTCACGGCACCGCCGAGCGGCGCGAGGCGCTCGGTCAGCCCCCGCAGCCCGGCACCACCCCCGGGCCCGGCCGGGCGGGCCCGGACGCCGTCGTTCGCGACGCGCAGCAGCACGTCGCCCCCGCCCTGCGCGACCAGCGCGAGCTCGCACGTGCGCGCGTCGGCGTGCCGCACGACGTTGGTCGTGCCCTCGCGCACGGCCCACGCGAGCGCCTCGGCGGCCACCGCGGGGAGGCCGCGCGCGACGTCCTCGCCCGTGACCCGCACCTCGACACCCGCCGAGCGCAGCACCGACCGCGCGCCGACGAGCTCGGCCGCGAGGTCGGCGGCGCGGTACCCCTCGACGACCGCGCGCACCTCGCGCAGCGTGTCGTGCGCGAGGTCGCGCACCTCGAGCATCTGACCGCCCGCGCCGTCCCGCCCGCGGGACGCGAGCTCGGCCGCGAGCTCGCTCTTCACCGCGACGGCCGTCAGCGCGCGGCCGACGACATCGTGCAGGTCGCGCGAGAACCGCAGCCGCTCCTCGGCGACCGCGAGCCGCGCGTGCGCGACGCGCGCCCGCTCGAGCTCCCAGACCACCGCGACCGTCCACGCCGACGCGCGGTACGACAGCACGACCGCGGCGGCGGACACGGACACCAGCAGCGTGCGGACGACCTCGTCCGAGGTCGCGCCGGCGGCGGCCCGCACGCTCAGCACGGCCGCGACGGCGCCCAGCAGCAGCGCCAGCAGCGGCACGGTGCGCAGCAGCGGCGACAGCGCGCCGAGCGTCGCGACGACCACCACGAGGACCGCGCCGGTGCGCGGGTCGACGCGCAGCCCCTCGGATCCCCAGCCGCCGGTGCCTGCGAGCACCGCGACCGTCGCGACGCCCAGCGCGACGAGCGCGACGACCTGCCGCACCGACGGCCCGGTGCCGACCGACGCGCGCGCGAGCCCCGCGCGCAGGACGAGGACGCACGCCACGGTGTGCGCGAGCGTCAGCACGACCGCCGGGACGGCCCACGCCGCTGCGACGGGCCGCTGCGCGACGGCGAGCGCGACCAGCACCGGCTCGCTCGCCGACACCAGGTACAGCGACCCGCGCGTGTAGGCGTCGAACTTCTGCGGCTCGCTCCAGCGGCCGAGCAGGCCACCGGGGCGCGTCGTGGTGCTCACGGCACCAGCCTGCCAGGCGTCACGGACCGCCCGGACGGGCCGGGCGCCGGCCACGACCGCGGCGCTCACCCCAGCGCCGCGAGCGCACCGGTGCCGATGAGCGCGAAGAGCGCGCCCCACGCGACCACCGCGACCGACTGCCAGACCAGCACCTGACGGCGGTCGAGCCCCGCGGTCACCATGATGAACGCGGTCAGCGAGATCGCGAGGACCAGCGGCGCGAGCAGGCTCGCGACCGGCACGCCGAACCGGTCGACGCGCTCGACGACCTTCTGGCGGCGCGTGCTCACGGGCCGCTCGGTGCGGTTCGCGCGCCAGCGCCGCCGGGCGGCGCCGCCCGCGACGACGGCGACGACCACCGCGACGAGGTTGCCGAGCACGGCGGCGCCGGTCGCGAGCACGACCGGCACGCCCGTGACCGTGCCGACGAGCGCGCCGACGTACGACTCGAGGAACGGCACGAGGCCGATCGCCATGATCGCGAGGAACTGCAGGACGGGGTCGAGGCCCGCGACGAGCTCGGAGAGCGTGGTGTGGATGCCGTTGTCGAACATGCCTCCAGCCTGCGGGCCGGTGCGGCGTCGACCCCGTGCGTCCGCTCACCGGTCCGCGGCCCGGCCGCACGGTCGAGGCATGACGTCCGTCACGGGTGCGCGGCGCGACCGGCCCCGACAGGGCCCGGTCGCGCCGTGGCCGGTCCAGGCCGTCGGTGCGGCTAGACCAGGACCTGCGTGAGCGGCATCGTCGAGTCGACGGGCAGGTCGAGCGGCGAGGGCGGCAGACCGCGGCGCACGACGGCGGAGCCGAGCGCGCCGATCATGGCGCCGTTGTCGGTGCAGTAGCGGATCGGCGGGATCCGCAGCTCGATCCCCGCCTCGGCGCAGCGGGCCGCGGCCATGTCGCGCAGCTGCGAGTTCGCGGAGAACCCGCCGCCGACCACGAGGGTCGAGACGCCCTCGCGCCGGCACGCGGCGATGGTCTTGGCCGTGAGCACGTCGGCGACGGCGGCCGCGAACGACGCCGCGACGTCGGGCAGCGGGACGTCCTCGCCGGCGTCGCGGCGCGCCTCGACCCACCGCGCGACGGCGGTCTTGAGACCCGAGAACGAGAAGTCGGTCGCGTGCTTCGCCTGGTCCTTGGGGGCCGTGAGGCCACGCGGGAACCGGATGGCCTCGGGGTCGCCCTCGCGCGCGAGCCGGTCGATGTGGGGGCCGCCGGGGTACGGCAGGCCGAGCAGGCGGCCGACCTTGTCGAACGCCTCCCCCGCGGCGTCGTCGAGCGTCGAGCCGAGCTCGGTGACGTTCACGGTGTCGTCGATCATCAGCAGCGACGAGTGCCCCCCGGAGACGACGAGCGCCATGACGCGCTCGGGGAACGCACCGTCGACCAGCTCGTCGACGACCGCGTGCCCGATGACGTGGTTCACGCCGTACAGCGGCTTGCCGAGCCCGACCGCGAGCGCCTTCGCGGCGGACGCGCCGATCGTCAGCGGGCCCACGAGCCCGGGGCCGGCGGTGACGGCCACGGCGTCGACGTCGTCGAGCGTGACCTGCGCGGTCGCGAGCGCGCGCTCGATGGTCGGGACCATGGCCTCGAGGTGGGCGCGGGCGGCGATCTCGGGGATGATCCCGCCGAAGCGTGCGTGCTCGTCGACCGAGCTCGCGACCGCGTCGACCAGCAGCTCGTAGCCGCGCACGAGGCCGACGCCGGTCTCGTCGCAGGAGGTCTCGATCCCGAGGACGAGGGGTTCGCTCACGCGTCCAGGATAGGCGGCGTGCGACACGTGACACGCGTCACATCCTCGGACGGGCATCGGTGCGAACGCATCGATGTTGAGTGCGGCGTGACCACGAGCGACCTCATGGACGACATCCGGACGCTGCGCACCACGCGCGGCGTCGACGCCACGACCGCGGACCGCGTGTTCCGCGACGCGCGCACCGTCGGGAGCTTCCTCGACGTCCCCGTCCCCGACGAGCTGCTGCGCGAGGTGTACGACACCGTGCGCTGGGGCCCGACCGCCATGAACACGAGCCCGCTGCGGCTGCTCGTCGTGCGCAGCCGCGAGGGGCGCGAGCGCCTCGCGCCGCACGTCGCGGAGTTCAACCGCGACCGCGTGCTCGCCGCCCCCGTGACGCTCGTCGTCGCGACCGACGTCGACTTCCACGAGCACATGGCGACGCTCGTGCCGCACGCACCCACCTCGGGCGAGGGCTTCGCCGACAAGCACGACGCACGCGTCGCCATGTCGCGCGACAACGCGTGGCTGCAGATGGGCTACCTCGTCGTGGGCCTGCGCGCCGCGGGCCTCGGCGTCGGCCCCATGACGGGCCTGGACGCGACTGGCGTCGACGGCGAGTTCTTCGCGGGCTCGGCGTGGCGCACGCTCGCCGTGCTCAACGTCGGCTGGCCCGACGGCGAGGGCACCGACCGCCCGCGCGCACCGCGCCTCGAGTGGGACCAGGCCGCGCGCACGGTCTGACCGCTCCCCCCGCAGGAGCGCCGCACGCCCTCCCGCCGCCCCGTCGGGCGACGGGAGGGCGTCGCCGACCCCGGGACCGGGCCGTGCCGGCCGCGCGGTACCGGCCGGGCTGGTGCGCCCGTCAGGCCGTCGCGACGGGACGCGCGGGGTCGTGCGCCCACTGCGACCACGACCCGGGGTACAGCGCGGCGTCGACGCCGATCGACGCGAGCGCCGCGACCTCGTGCGCCGCGGTGACGCCGGACCCGCAGTAGACGCCCACGCGCGCGGCCGTGGCACCCGGCGCGACGCCGAGCGCGGCGAACCGCGCGGCCAGCGCGTCGGCGGCCAGGAACCGCCCGTCGGCGTCGACGTTGTCGGCCGTCGGCGCGCTCACGGCACCCGGCACGTGCCCCGCGCGCGGGTCGACGGGCTCGACCCGCCCCGCGTACCGCTCGGCGGCCCGGGCGTCGAGCAGCACGCCGTCGCCCGCGAGCGCGGCGGCGCCGTCGGCGTCGAGCGTCGGCAGCGCACCGGCCACGAGCACGACGTCCCCGGGCTCGGGCGTGATCTCGAACGGCTCGACCGCGTAGCCGGCGGCCGTCCACGCGGCCAGCCCGCCGTCGAGGATCCGCACGTCGCGCACGCCCGCCCAGCGCAGCAGCCACCAGGCCCGCGCAGCGGACGTGCCCGCGACGTCGTCGTACACGACGACCGACCCGCCCTCGCGCACGCCCCAGCGCCGCGCGGCGCGCTCGAGGTCGGCCACGTCGGGCAGCGGGTGCCGCCCGGCCGCGGGCGACGGCGGTGCCGCGAGCTCGGTGTCGAGGTCGACGTACACGGCACCGGGCAGGTGCGCCCCGAGGTACCGGTCGTGGCCGTCCGTGCGCCCCAGCGCCCAGCGCACGTCGAGCAGCACCGGCCCGTCGTCGTCGGCCAGCAGCCGGGCCAGGTCGTCCGGCTCCACCAGCACGGCACCCCGCACGTCGTCGTCGCTGCGCACCGCTCCCCCTCGTCCTCGGTCGGTCGGTCTCGATCGGTCAGGCGCCCGGCGCGTCGGCCGCGGCGGGTCCCAGCGGCAGGCGCATCGTCCAGGCGTCCACGTTCTCGGGCTGGTAGTAGCCCCGGCGGCGCCCCAGCCGCTCGAAGCCCAGCGCCTCGTACAGGTGCAGCGCGGGGGCGTTGTCGACGCGCACCTCGAGCAGCACCGACGCGGCACCGACCTCGCGCGCGCGGTCGACGAGCGCGCCCAGCATCGCGCGCCCCACGCCCCGGCCCTGGTGGGCGACGTCCGTGCCGACCGTCATGACCTGCGCGTCCCACCCGTCGAACCACAGGCCCGCGTACCCGACGAGCGCGCCGTCCGGCAGCGTCGCACCCACGTAGGTGCGTCCCGGGGCCGTGAGCTCCTCGGCGAGCGTCGCGGCCGACCAGGCGCCCGCACCGAACAGCTCGACCTCGAGGCGCTCGAGCACGGGCAGGTCCGCGGCCGTCAGGGGCCGCACGGCCACGTCGACGGCCGCCGCGCTCACGCCAGGACCCGCTTGGACCCCGCCGACGGGACGGCGTCCGGGCGACGCAGGTACAGCGGCTCGGTCGGCAGCGGCTCGCCCGCCGCGAGGCGACGCTGCGCGATCCGTACCAGGTACCGGGGGTCGGGCTCCCGCAGGCCCGGCACGTCGGACGCGACGCGCGCGTCCGCGGCGCCGAACACGTCGGGGTACAGGTCGCGCCCGGCGCCCACGACGACCTCGTCCGCGACGCGCGGCACGTCCGCGGGCACGGCCACGCCGGGCTCGACGGTGCGCACCGGCACGCCGCCGCGGACCTCGTAGCGCGACCAGTGGACCTCCCGCCGCCGGGCGTCGGTGACGACCAGCAGCGGCGTGCCGTCCACGAGCCCACCGACCTCGGCCGCGGCCTCGGCGAGCGCGTCGTGGCTCGGCACGCCGTGCACGGGCACCCCGACCGCGAGGCCCAGCACGCGCGCCGTCACGAGCCCGACGCGCAGCCCCGTGAACGGCGCCGGCCCGGTCCCCACGACCACCGAGCGCAGGTCCCGCACGGTCGCGCCGCGCCGCGCGAGCAGCTCGGTGACCTGCGGCATGAGCCGCTCGGCGTGCCGCCGCGGCTCGTCGTCCGTCAGCGTCTCGCCGTGCTCGGCGTCGACGACCAGCGCGGTCGCGACCGCACCCGACGTGTCGATCCCCAGGTGCATCAGTGCCCACGCCCCTCGTGCTGCTCGTCCGTCAGGTCCGCCACGTCCGTCAGACCCACCGCGTCGGCGCCCGGCAGCGCGACGCCGTCCCAGCGTGCGCCGACCGCGCGCACCGTGAGCACGCGCTCGCCCGCCGCGGCGTCCTCGACGTCGTCGGCCACACCGCCGTGCGGGCGCGCGAGCCGCAGCTCGAGCCGGTCGTCGGTCAGACCCTCGACCCAGCCCTCGCCCCACTCGACGACCGTGACGGCCTCGTCGAGCGCGGCGTCCAGGTCGAGCGCCTCGACCTCGTCGAGCGAGCCCAGCCGGTACGCGTCGACGTGCACCAGCGCGGGACCGCGCGTGCCGTCGGGGCGCGGCAGCGGCGGGTGCTCGCGCGCGATGACGAACGTCGGCGACGCGACCTGCCCGCGCACGTGCAGACCGGCGCCCAGCCCCTGCGTGAGCGTCGTCTTGCCCGCGCCGAGGTCGCCCGTGAGCACCACGAGGTCGCCCGCGCGCAGCACGTCGGCCAGCGCACGGCCCCACGCGCGCGTCGCGTCGGCGTCGGGCAGGCGCACCTGCAGCCCGTCGGTCGTCACGCGGTCACCTCCACGTCCGCGGGGCGGGCCGTCGTCCCGGCCGCACCTGCGTCCTGCTCGCTGTCGACATACGTGCGCGGCACGCGCGCCCCGAGCCGCGTCACGAGCTCGTACGAGATCGTCCCGGCGACGTCGGCCCAGTCCTGCGCGGTCGGGCCGCCGTCGCGCCCGTCGCCCCACAGCACGACGCGGTCGCCCGCGGCCTCGCGCGCGTCCGGGCCCAGGTCGAGCACGACCTGGTCCATGCAGACGCGGCCCGCGACGCCCAGGCGGCGGCCGCCGACCTGCACGGGACCGCCCCAGCGGTCGGCCGTGCCCGACGCGTGGCGCGGGATCCCGTCGCCGTACCCGAGCGGCACGACGCCCAGCACGGTGTCACCCGGCACGACGTACGCGTGCCCGTAGGACACGCCCGACCCGGCCGGGACGGGCTTGACCGTCGCGAGCTCGGCCTCGAGCGTCATCGCGGGCACGAGGCCGTAGCGCTCGGGGCCGCCGAGCTGCGGCACGGGCGAGAGGCCGTACACGGCGAGGCCGGGCCGCACGAGGTCCCAGTGCAGCGCGGGCGACGTGAGCGTCGCGGCCGAGTTGGCGAGGTGCCGCACCTCGAGGCGCGCACCCGCGCCCTCGACGAGCGCGACGGCCCGCGCGAACTCCTCGGCCTGCGCCGCGACCGTCGCGTGCCCCGGGTCGTCCGCGAGCGCGAGGTGCGAGAACAGGCCGACGACGCGCAGGGCACCCTCGGCCTGCGCCGCGAGCGCCGCCGCGAGCACGTCGGGCAGCTGTGCCGGCGTGAGGCCGTTGCGCCCGAGGCCGGTGTCGACCTTGAGGTGCACGCGCGCCGTGCGGCCCGCCTCGCGCGCCGCGGCGACGACCTCGTCGAGCGCCCAGCGCGCCGCGACCGCGAGGTCCACGTCGGCCTCGATCGCGGCGCGCAACGGCGCGCCCGGCGCGTACAGCCACGCGAGCACGCGCGCCCCGGTCACGCCGGCACGCCGCAGGTGGATCGCCTCGGAGACCTGCGCGGTGCCGAGCCACGTCGCGCCGCCGTCGACCGCGGCGAGCGCGCTCGGCACGAGACCGTGCCCGTACGCGTCGGCCTTGACGACGGCCATGACCTGCGCGGTCGGGGCGTGCGCGGCGAGGCTGCGGACGTTGCCACGCAGTGCCGCGAGGTCGACGACCGCGCGCGCGGGGAAGTCGTTCACGTGCGCCAGTGTCTCACCCGGACGGGTGCGCGTCCGTGTCCGTGCCCGCGTGGCACGGTCAGCCGAGCAGCTCGGGCCCGACCACGAGGTCGGCGCGCCGGGCCGTCGGCGCGACGCGGCGCGCGTTCGTCTCGTCCGGGCCGGTCGACCACGCGCGCGCCGCGTCGGGGCTCTTGCCGAACCGCTCGTGCCGCGCCACGAGCCGGGCGAGCCGCAGGTCGTCCGGCGGGGCGACGAACCAGGCCTCGTCGAGCAGGTCGGCCACGGGTCCGAACCCGTCGTCGGCGAGCAGCAGGTAGTTGCCCTCGGTGACGACCAGCGGCACGTCCGCGGGGACGGCGATCGCGCCCGCCACGCCGTTGCGCAGGTCACGGCGGTACTCGGGCGCGTACACCACGCGGCCCGGCTCGGGGGCACGCAGCCGCCGCAGCAGCGCGACGTACCCGTCGGCGTCGAACGTGTCGGGCGCGCCCTTGCGGTCGGCGCGGCCGGTCCGCTCGAGCTCGGTCTGCGCGAGGTGGAACCCGTCCATGGGCACGACGACGCTCACGCCGGGGAACGCGGCCGCGACCTGCGCCGCGAGCGTCGACTTGCCCGCCCCGGGAGCGCCCGCGACGCCGAGCACGACGCGCCCGCCGCGCGCGAGCAGCGCCCGCACCCGGTCCGCCAGGGGTGCGGGGAGCGGCGCGGCGAGCGGGGCGACCGGCGTGGCGAGCGGGGCGACCGGCTCGGCGACCGACCGGTCCCGCGCGCCGGCGGTGCCGCTCGGCGCCGGCGCCGCGGCGCCGCGCGGCCCGGGCGCGGCGGTCCCGCTCACGCCGTCACCAGGCCCGCGACGACACGCGGCACCGCGGCCGCGACGTCCGACGCCGTCACCGGGCCGCCCGGGTTCGCGGCGTGCGCGGCGCGGCCGTGCACCGCGGCCGCCGCAGCCGCGAGCGCGGCCGGCAGCGTCGGGTCGTCGACCGCGTCGGCCGCGCGCCCCGCGAGCAGCGCGCCGAGCACGCCCGCGAGCACGTCACCCGCCCCCGCGGTCGCGAGCCACGCGGGCGCGTCGGCCTGCGCGTACACCGCGCCGTGCGCACCGACGACCACGGTCGTCGCGCCCTTGAGCAGCACGGTCGCCCCCGTGAGCTCGTGCGCGCGACGCGCGTGCGCGAGCGGTGCCGCCTCGACGTCGGCCCGGTCGACGGCCGCGCCCCGCGCGGACAGCAGCGTCGCGAGCTCGCCCGCGTGCGGCGTCAGCACGACGTGCGGCGGCACGCGGTCCGGCAGCAGGTCGAGCGCGCCCGCGTCGACGGCCGCCGGCTCGTCGTGCGCGAGCGCGTGCACCAGCGCGTCGCGGGCGCGGGCCCGCTGCGCGTCGTCGTCGGGTGCGACGCCCGGCCCGACGACCCACGCCTGCACACGCCCCTCCCCCACCACGACCTCGGGGTGCGCCGCGAGCACCTGCGAGCCGGCCGACCCGACGTACCGCACCATGCCGACGCCGGCCCGCAGCGCACCGCCGGACGCGAGGACCGCCGCGCCCGGGTACCGGTCCGAGCCGGCCACGACGCCCAGCACGCCGCGCGCGTACTTGTGGGACGTCCGCCCCGGCACCGGCCACAGCGCGGCGACGTCGGTGCCCGCGAGCCGTGCGACGGCCGGCGCACCCGCGAGGTCGAGGCCGAGGTCGACGACCTCGACGCGCCCCGCCGCGTCGGCCGCCGGCGGCAGCAGCAGCGCGGGCTTGCACGCGCCGAACGTCACCGTGACGTCGGCCTGCGCCACGGCACCGGTGCGCGTGCCGTTGTCGACGCCCACGCCCGACGGCACGTCGACCGCCACGACCACCGGCCGCGCGGCGGCGGTCGCGAGCGCCCCGACCAGGCGCGCACCCGGCCCGCGCACACCGCCCCGTCCACCGATGCCCAGCAGCCCGTCGAGCACCACGTCGGCCGCGAGCACCGTGCCCGCGAGCGCGTCCGCCGCCGCGTCGTCGTGCGCCGGGACGACCCGGCCGTGCGCGGCCCGCAGCGCCGCGAGACCGTCGCCGTGCACGCGCGGCGACGCGAGGACGGCCGTGACGCGCGCACCGCGGCGCGCGAGCCGCGCACCCGCGTGCAGCGTGTCGCCGCCGTTGTTGCCGGGGCCCACGAGCAGCACCACGTGCGCGCCGCCGACGCGCCCGCGCACGTCCCGCAGGACGCGCGCGACGTGCGTCGCGAGACCGAAGGCGGCGCGGTCCATGAGCGGCACGCCGGCCGCGAGCAGGGGTTCCTCGGCCGCGCGCACGGCGGCGGCGTCCCACGAGAGCAGCACCCGCCCATCCTGCCCGGGCCCGCGCGCGGGCGCGACGCGCGCGCACGTCGCGGGGGCCCGGTGCACGGGCTCGCCGCGCCACCCGGACGCGCGCCCGACCCGCGGGTAGCGTGCGAGGCATGCGCTTCGGACTCTTCATCCCCCAGGGCTGGCGGCAGGACCTCACGGGCATCGACGCCCGCGACCACTGGAAGGTCATGCACGGCCTCGCGTCGTGGGCCGACGACGGCGACGCCTTCGAGTCGATCTGGGTCTACGACCACTTCCACGCCGTGCCCGAGCCCAACGGCGAGGCCACGCACGAGGCCTGGAGCCTCATC
The DNA here is from genome assembly GCF_004535805.1 of Cellulomonas sp. HD19AZ1. Lineage (NCBI taxonomy): Bacteria > Bacillati > Actinomycetota > Actinomycetes > Micrococcales > Cellulomonadaceae > Cellulomonas > Cellulomonas sp. HD19AZ1. Next base: position 42,338 of record NZ_SPHX01000001.1, on the reverse strand, counting down.
AACGCGTTCGCGGCGTCGACGTCGCGCGTGCGGCTCGGCCAGATGTGCACGTGCATGGCCTACCGCAACCCCGCGTACCTCGCGAAGGTCGCCACCACCGCGGACGTCATCTCGGGCGGCCGCGTCGAGATGGGCATCGGCGCCGGCTGGTACGAGCACGAGTGGCGCGCCTACGGCTACGGGTTCCCGCGCGCCGGCGAGCGCATCGCGATGCTCGACGAGGGCGTGCAGATCTTCAAGCAGATGTGGACCAACGGCACCGCGACGCTCGACGGCACGCACTACCAGGTCGACGGCGCGCAGCTCTCGCCGCTGCCGCTGCAGGTCGACGGTCCGCCGCTGTGGATCGCGGGCGGCGGCGAGAAGAAGACGCTGCGCATCGCGGCCGAGCACGCGCAGTACACGAACTTCGACGGGTCGCCCGAGGGCTTCGCGCACAAGTCCGAGATCCTGCGCGGGCACTGCGAGGCCATCGGCCGCAACTTCGACGAGATCACGCGGTCGGCCAACTACAACGTCGTCATCGGCGCGACGCAGGCCGAGGTCGACGACCGCGTCGCGTGGGTCGAGGAGCACTACGCGAACACGGTGCCCGACAAGGCCCCCGAGGTCGCCGAGCAGTTCCGCAGCGGCCCGCTCGTCGGCACGCCCGACCAGATCGTCGAGACCCTGCGCGAGCTGCAGGGCCTGGGCATGACGTACGCCATCACGTACTTCGCCGAGGCCGCGTACGACCGGTCGGGCATCGAGCTCTTCGCCCGCGAGGTCGTGCCGCACCTGCGCTGAGCGCGCGCCGGGCGCGACGTCGGTCAGACGTCGCGCTCGGCCACGACCATCGCCGACGCGATGCCCGCGTCGTGCGAGATCGACAGGTGGAACCGCGCGACGCCCAGCGCGTCGGCACGTGCCGCGACCGTGCCCGTGACCTCGACGACCGGCTGCGCGCCGATCACGCGCCGCACGGTCGCGTCCTGCCAGCTCATCCCCGGGGGCGCGCCCAGCGCCTTCGCGATCGCCTCCTTGGCCGCGAACCGCGCGGCCAGGGAGGCGTCCGGCAGGTCCCGCTCGGCGGGCGTGAACAGCCGCTCGCGCAGCTGCGGCACGCGCGCGAGCGTCGCCATGAACCGCGCGACGTCGACGACGTCGATCCCGACGCCGACGATCACGACGCGCCCCGCGCGCCCCCGCGGGCGCGGCTCACTCGACCGTGACGGACTTGGCCAGGTTGCGCGGCTGGTCCACGTCCAGCCCCTTGGCGGTCGCCAGCTCGCACGCGAACACCTGCAGCGGGACGACCGTCAGCAGCGGCGCGAGCAGCGTCGGGCACTGCGGCACCGAGAACACCTCGTCGGCGTACGGGCGCACCGCCTCGTCGCCGTCCTCGGCGATGACGATCGTGCGGGCGCCGCGCGCGCGGATCTCCTGGATGTTCGAGACCACCTTGGAGTGCAGCGAGTGCCGGCCCCGCGGCGACGGCACCACGACGAACACGGGCTGCCCCGGCTCGATCAGCGCGATCGGACCGTGCTTGAGCTCGCCGGCCGCGAACCCCTCGGCGTGGATGTACGCGAGCTCCTTGAGCTTGAGCGCACCCTCGAGCGCGATCGGGTAGCCGACGTGCCGACCGAGGAACAGGACCGACTGCGTGTCCGCCATCCACCGGGCGATCTCACGCACGCGGCCCGAGCGGTCCAGGACCTCCTGGATCTTGTCGGGCATCGCGCGCAGCTCCTCGAGCGTCGACGCGATCTCGTCCGGGAACTTGTTGCCGCGCAGCTGCGCGAGGAACAGACCCAGCAGGTAGGCGGCGGTGATCTGCGACAGGAACGCCTTGGTCGAGGCGACGGCGATCTCCGGGCCGGCGTGCGTGTAGAGCACCGCGTCGGACTCGCGCGGGATCGTCGAGCCGTGCGTGTTGACGATCGCGAGCGTCGTCGCGCCCTGCTCGCGCGCGTGCCGCACGGCCATGAGCGTGTCCATCGTCTCGCCGGACTGCGAGATGGCGACCACGAGGGTGCGCTCGTCGACGACCGGGTCGCGGTAGCGGAACTCGTGCGCGAGCTCGACCTCCACGGGGATGCGGCACCAGTGCTCGATCGCGTACTTCGCGACGTGGCCGGCGTACGCCGCCGTCCCGCACGCGACGACCACGATCTTGTCGACGGCGCGCAGCACGGCCTCGTCGATCCGCAGCTCGTCGAGGACCAGGTGCCCGGCAGCGTCGGTGCGGCCCAGCAGCGTGTCCGCGACCGCGTGCGGCTGGTCGTGGATCTCCTTGTCCATGAAGGAGCCGAACCCGCCCTTCTCGGCGGCCTCGGTGTCCCAGTCGACCCGGAACGGCGTCGCCTCGACCGGGTTCCCGTCGAGGTCGGTCACGGTGACCGAGGTCGGCGTGATCGTCACGACCTGGTCCTGCCCGAGCTCCAGGGCGTCACGGGTCGAGCCGATGAAGGCCGCGACGTCCGAGCCGAGGAAGTTCTCGCCGTCGCCCAGCCCCACGACGAGCGGCGAGTCGTGCCGCGCGCCGACCACAGTGTCCGGCGCGTCCGCGTGCACCGCGAGCAGCGTGAACGTCCCCTCGAGCCGACGCGACACCGTGGTCAGCGCGGCGGTCAGGTCCTGCGAGCGCGCGTGCTCGCGCGCCACGAGGTGCGCGACCACCTCCGTGTCGGTCTCCGACGCGAACTCGACGCCGTCCGCGACGAGCTCGGCCTTGAGCGTGGCGAAGTTCTCGACGATGCCGTTGTGGATGACCGCGACGTCGCCCGAGACGTGCGGGTGCGCGTTCGCGTCGGTCGGGCCGCCGTGCGTCGCCCAGCGCGTGTGCCCGATCGCCGCCGTCGCCGGCGGCAGCGGGTGCGCGTCCAGCTCGGCCACGAGGTTCGCGAGCTTGCCGGCCTTCTTCGCGGTGGCGAGGTGCCCCCCGGGCACCACGAGAGCGACACCGGCGGAGTCGTACCCGCGGTACTCCAGCCGCCGCAGCCCCTCGAGGACCACCTCGAGGGGGCGCTCGCTGGCCCCCGCTCCACCCACGTAACCGACGATTCCGCACATGCGCCCGATCCTAGTGGGCACCCCGGCGCACGCCCGGCCGGGTGACGCGTGACACCCGTCGCGCCCGCACCGCACCGCGCCGTGCGCGGCACGGGCCCGCGATGCGCGATGATCGTCGTCGTGCCGTCCCTGGTCCCCGCCACGCCCTACGTCGACCTCGACCGCGACGCCTGGACCCGGTTGTCCGCCTCGACGCCCCTGCCGCTCACCGACGCCGACGTCGACCGGCTGCGCGGCCTCGGCGACCCGATCGACCTCGCGGAGGTCGACGCGACGTACCGGCCGCTGTCCCGCCTGCTCGACCTGTACATCCAGGCCACGCAGGGTCTGCACGGCGCGACCAGCACGTTCCTCCACGAGGACGTGGGCCGCACGCCGTACGTCATCGGCGTCGCGGGCTCCGTCGCGGTCGGCAAGTCCACGACCGCCCGCATCCTGCGCGAGCTCATCGCGCGCTGGCCCGCCACGCCGCGCGTCGAGCTCGTGACCACGGACGGCTTCCTGCACCCCAACGCCGAGCTCGAGCGCCGCGGTCTGCTGCAGCGCAAAGGCTTCCCCGAGTCGTACGACCGCCGCGCGCTGCTGCGTTTCGTGTCGAAGGTCAAGGCCGGACGCCCCGAGGTCGCGGTGCCCGTCTACGACCACCTCACGTACGACATCGTGCCCGGCGCCGAGGTCGTCGTGCGGCAGCCCGACGTGCTCATCGTCGAGGGGCTCAACGTGCTCCAGCCCGCGCGCCCGACGCTCGAGGGCACGTCGAACCTCGCCCTGAGCGACTTCTTCGACTTCTCGATCTACGTCGACGCCCGCACGTCGGACGTCAAGCAGTGGTACGTCGACCGGTTCCTCTCGCTGCGCCGCACCGCGTTCGCGCAGCCCGCGTCGTACTTCCACCGGTACGCGTCGCTGTCGGACGAGGAGGCGATCGACCGCGCCGAGAGCATCTGGGACTCGATCAACGCGCCCAACCTCGAGCAGAACATCCTGCCGACGCGCAGCCGGGCCACGCTCGTCCTCACCAAGGGGCCCGACCACACGGTGCAGCGCGTGCGGCTCCGCAAGATCTGACGCGCCCGCGCCCGTCAGGCGCGCGTCACGGCGCCGAGGCCTGCGCCGTGACGGGCTGCGCGAGCGCCACGGGGTGCTCGGTGCGCTCCACGACCTCGAGGGTCCCGAGCGCGGCGGGGATGCCGTCGGCGCCGTCGCACGCCACGTCCGCCGGCAGCAGCACCGCGGCGCCCATCGCGTCGACGAGCCACACCTGCGGGACGACGGCGTCGTCCGGGCACTCGCGCGGGGTGCGCGTGCCGTCGACCTCCCCGAGCAGGTCGTCCAGGTCCCCCTCGAGGCGCGTGGCGGTCACCGACCACCACGTGCCCGCGGAGTCGCGCAGGGGGTCGCCGCGGTCGCACACGAGCACGCTGTCGGCGACGAACCCGGCCGGGGGCAGGCCGCGCGTCGTGGCCTGCGGCGCCGTGGTCCGCAGGCTCGCGTCGAGCTCGAGACCGAGGGCGTCGAGCACGCCCGGGTCGAGGCACCCCGCGTCCGTGCGGACCTCGGCGGGCGGTCCCGCCGCGTCCTCGGCCGAGGGCGCGTCGGTCGCGCAGGCCGCGGCGGCGAGCAGCACGGCGACGGCCGTCACCGCACGTCGCGCTGCTCGCACCTGCCCACCCTCCGTCGTCCTGCCGGTCCCCGGGCACGACGGTCAGGACCCCGGCGGTGCCGGGGCCTCGCGGGAGCGGGGAGGACGACGTCGACGTCGTCCTGCGTTCGAGCGTAAGCCGCTCCGGGAGGCCGATCGCCGTCACCCCGTCGGCCGATACCGGATCGTTGTCACACGTCCCACATCGTGAGGTCATCGTGACCTCGACAACGGGCGAGGGTCAGGCCGCGGACCCCTCGGGCCGTGTCGCCGGCTCGGTGCCGGTGCCGAGCGTCGCCGGCCGCGGCGCCGCGGCGAGCGGCGTCACGGGTGCGCTCGGCGGCAGCGGGTCGTCGAGCCGCAGCCACCGGCGCAACGCCCAGTCGACGGCGAGCCCGACCACGAACCCGCCCACCACGCCGACCGCCACGCCCACGAGCGGCGAGTGCCCGAGCACCGCACCCGTGCCGATCCCGATGAGCGTCGAGTACCCCGCCCAGGTGACGGCCGCGATGGCCGTGAGCAGCACGAAGCGCCGACGACGCAGGCCCAGGGCCCCCGCCGTCATGTTCACGGCGACGCGCCCCACGGGGATGTAGCGCGCGGCGATGACGAACGACGCGGAACGGGTCCGCAGCGCGCGCTCCGCCCAGTCCAGGACGGCCTGGCCGCGCCGCCCCCGGAACACGCGCAGCCGCCGGACGTGCACCGCGGTGCCGATCTGGTAGGCGACCTGGTCGCCGACGAACGCGCCGAGCGCGGCGACCGCGACCACGATCCACAGCGCCGGCGACCCCGTCGACACCGACAGGGACGCGAGCGCGATGACCACCGACTCGCTCGGGACCGGCGGGAAGAACCCGTCGACCACCGAGAACGCGAACAGCACGACGAAGATCCACGGCGAGGCCGCCAGCTCCAGCGCCCACTCCAGCACGTGATCTCCCCTCGCCCGCCCACCCCCCGGTGGGGCGACGTCACCACGCTAGGCCGGGGTCGGGTCCGGGCACATCGGGATAGCCCCCGAATCAGCCCTGAGCGACCCCGATCTCCTCCCCCGGGACTCACCCCCCGCCCCCGCGTCTCCGTCGCAGGGCGGAGGCGCGACGCCCTGCGCGGTGCCCGGCGCGGTGCCCGGCGCGGTCACCGCTGCGGCGCGGTGTCCTCCGGGGTCCCGTCCGGCAACCCGAACCCGAGGGCGCGCGCGGCGGCGCGCGGCACGGGCTCCGTCCCCCAGTGTGCACCCCAGGCGTCCGTCGCGGACAGCGAGCGCGGGTCCGCGCGGTCGAGGTACAGCGTGCCGTGCAGGTGGTCGGTCTCGTGCTGCGCGATGCGCGCGGGCCACCCCGTGAGCACCTCGTCGAGCGCCCGCCCCGTCTCGTCGGCGCCCGTGAGGCGGACGCGGCGGGGCCGGGCGACGACGGCCTGGTAGCCCTCGACGCTGAGGCAGCCCTCGTAGAACGCGACGACGTCGTCGCCCTCGGGCGCGTACCGCGGGTTCACCAGCACGCGGTACGCGACCGCGGGACGCTCGCGCACGCGCGCGATCTCGTCGTCCCCCGGCCCGGGGTCCTCGACCACCGCGAGGGCGAGGGGGAGCCCGATCTGCGGGGCGGCGAGCCCGACACCGGGCGCGGCGCGCATCGTGCGGTGCATGACGCCGAGCAGCTCGTGCAGCTCGGCGTCGTCGACCTGCCCGTCGAACGGCACGGCCACCGACCGCAGGACGGGGTGCCCGGCCTGCACGATCGGCGCCACCGCGTCCGGCCCCGCCTCGCGGACGGCGTCGAGCAGCCGGCGCACGTGGTCCCGCACCCAGCCGTCGACGTCGCGCACCGCGCCTCCTCCGGTCGTCACGACGCCCGCTACAGCGAGAGCCGCTCGCGCACGACCGCGGCCAGGTCGTGCGCCGTCTCGTCGGCCTCCTCCTGCGTCGCCGCCTCGACCATGACGCGGACGAGCGGCTCGGTGCCCGAGGCGCGCAGCAGCACGCGTCCCGTGTCGCCGAGCGACTTCTCGGCGGCGGACACCGCCTCGACGAGCACGACGTCGTCCGTGCGCGTGCGGTCGACGCCCGGCACGTTGACGAGCGTCTGCGGCAGCCGCTGCACGACCGACGCGAGGTCGGCGAGCGTCCGACCGGTCTCGACCACACGGGCCGCGAGCTGCAGCGCCGTGAGCAGGCCGTCGCCGGTCGTCGCGTGGGCCGCGACGATGATGTGACCGGACTGCTCGCCGCCGAGCCCGAAGCCGCCCGCGCGCATCGCCTCGAGCACGTACCGGTCGCCGACCCCGGTGACGACGGTCGCGATGCCGGCGTCGCGCATCGCGAGCCGCAGGCCGAGGTTGCTCATCACCGTGGTGACGAGCGTGTCGTGCGGGAGTGCTCCCCGGTCGCGCAGCGCGATCGCGAGGATCCCCATGATCTGGTCGCCGTCGACCAGCACGCCCTCCGCGTCGACGGCCAGGCAGCGGTCCGCGTCGCCGTCGAAGGCGACGCCCAGGTCGGCGTGCGCCGCCACGACCGCCGCCTGCAGCTGCTCGGGGTGCGTCGAGCCGCAGGCCTCGTTGATGTTGCGCCCGTCGGGCGACGCGTTGATGACGACGACGTCGGCGCCCGCCTCGCGCAGCGCCGCCGGGCCGACCTCGGAGGCCGCACCGTTGGCGCAGTCGACGACGATGCGCAGGCCGTCGAGCCGCACGCCGATCGTCGCGACGAGGTGGTCGACGTACTGCTGGCCGGCGAGGCTCTGGTCGGTGCGGATGCGACCGACCGCGGCGCCGAGCGGCCGCTCCCACGCCTCGCCGAGGCGCGCCTCGATGGCGGCCTCGACCTCGTCGTCGAGCTTGTGGCCGCCGCTCGCGAGGAACTTGATCCCGTTGTCGGGCATCGGGTTGTGCGAGGCCGACAGCACGACGCCCAGGTCGACGCCGCGCGCGGCCGTCAGGTAGGCGATCGCGGGCGTGGGCAGCACGCCGACGTTGTCGACGTCGACGCCCGCGGACGCCAGGCCGGCGGCGACGGCGGCGGACAGGAACTCGCCCGAGGCGCGCGGGTCACGGCCGATCACGGCGCGCGGGCGGTGCCCCTCGAACGCGCCCTGCGACCCGAGCACGTGCGCCGCGGCGACGGACACGTCGAGCGCGACCTCCGCCGTGACGTCGCGGTTCGCGAGCCCTCGCACGCCGTCCGTGCCGAACAACCGACCCATCACCCGACTCCTTCGCCCGACGCGCCCGGTCCTGCCGCGCGGCGTCGTGTCGTTCCTCCTGCGTCGCGGCCGGTGACGGCGGCGACCTGCCTTGACATGCCGATGGCCCCGGCGGTCTGTCGACCAGCCGGGGCCATCGGGCCGAGGCGCTGGATCAGCGCTTCGAGTACTGCGGCGCCTTGCGGGCCTTCTTGAGACCCGCCTTCTTGCGCTCGACCACACGCGCGTCACGCGTGAGGAAGCCGGCCTTCTTGAGGGCCGGGCGGTTGTTCTCGGCGTCGATCGCGTTGAGCGCACGGGCGATGCCCAGGCGCAGCGCGCCGGCCTGGCCGGAGACGCCACCGCCGGTGATGCGCGCGATGACGTCGAAGCGACCCTCGACGTCCACGGTCTTCAGCGGCGAGTTGACGAGCTGCTGGTGCACCTTGTTCGGGAAGTAGTCCTCGAGGGTGCGGCCGTTGATCTTCCACTGGCCGGTGCCGGGCACCAGACGGACGCGGGCGACGGCCTCCTTGCGGCGGCCGAGCGCCTGGCCCGGTGCCGTCAGGGACTGGCCACGACCCACGGGGGCAGCGGTCTCGGAGGTGTAGCTGGTGGGCGTGTCGTCGCCCTCGTACTCGGTCTCGACGGTGGTCTGAGCCACGGGATCCTCGCGTTCTGGTTTCTCTGCCGCAGCAGCCGGAGGCTTACTGCGCCACCTGGGTCAGCTCGAACGTCTTCGGCTGCTGGGCCGCGTGCGGGTGCTCGGGGCCGGCGTAGACCTTGAGCTTGCTCAGCTGCTGACGACCGAGGGTCGTGTGGGGCAGCATGCCGCGGACGGCCTTCTCGATCGCACGCTCGGGGTGCTTCTCGAGCAGGTCGACGTAGCGGGTCGCCCGCAGACCGCCCGGGTAGCCCGAGTGACGGTAGGCGAGCTTGGTCTCACGCTTGTTGCCGGTGAGCGCGATCTTCTCCGCGTTGATGACGATGACGAAGTCGCCGCCGTCGACGTGGGGGGCGAAGGTCGCCTTGTGCTTGCCGCGCAGGAGCGTGGCCACGTGGCTGGCCAGACGGCCGAGCACGACGTCGGTCGCGTCGATGACGTACCAGTTCCGCTCGACGTCGCCGGGCTTCGGGGTGTACGTGCGCACGGTGTGCCTCTGTCTCGTGATGCGTGTCGTTGGCAGGCCGCACGGGGCGACCGGCCGAGGATGGCTGCCGGAGCATCCCGCCCGGCGAGTGGGATCGCACCAGGACGGCCATCGGCACCCGGTGGTGAGAAGCCACCGGTGCGCGACAGGGGACGCACAACGACACAACAGACTACCGGCACGCCGCACCGACGGCAAAACCCGTGAGCAACGCCTCACCGCGGCGCGGGACGGGCCCCGCGAGCCCGGGTCAGCGCACGCGCTCGACGCGGCCGGCGTCCCACACCGGCTCGGGCGTCTCGACGACCGTGCCGTCCGCCGAGAACACGAGGAACCGGTCGAACGTGCGCGTGAACCAGCGGTCGTGCGTGACCGCCAGCACGGTGCCGTCGAACGCCGCGAGGCCGGCCTCGAGCGCCTCGGCCGAGTGCAGGTCGAGGTTGTCGGTCGGCTCGTCGAGCAGCAGCAGCGTCGCGCCCCCCAGCTCGAGCAGCAGGATCTGCAGACGCGCCTGCTGCCCGCCAGACAGCGTCTCGTAGGGCTGCTCGGCGGCCTCCACGAGCTCGTACCGGTCGAGCGCCCGGCTCGCGGCCTCCCGGCCGAGGCCCGCCCGGTGCCCGTCGCCGCGGTGCAGGATCTCCAGCAGCGTGCGTCCCACGAGCTCGGGGTGCGCGTGGTTCTGCGCGAACCACCCCGGGCGGACGCGCGCGCCCAGCACGACCGACCCGGTGTGCGCCACCGGCGCGACCGGGACGTCGCCGGCCGGCGCGTGCTCGGGGTCCGAGCCGCCCGCCGCCAGCAGCCGCAGGAAGTGGGACTTGCCCGAGCCGTTCGACCCGAGCACCGCGACGCGCTCGCCGTACCAGACCTCGAGGTCGAACGGCCGCATGAGCCCCGTCAGCTCGAGCCCCGTCGCGACGACCGCGCGCTTGGCGGTGCGCCCGCCCGTCAGCCGCACGCGCACGTGCTGCTCGCGTGCGACCACCTCCGGCGGCCCCGCCTCCTCGAACTTCCGCAGGCGCGTCTGCGCAGCCTGGTAGCGCGACGCGAGCCCGTCGTTGAAGGCGGCCTTCGTCTTGAGCGTGAGCACGAGCTCCTTCAGCTTCGCGTGCTCCTCCTCCCAGCGGCGCAGCAGCTCCTCGAGCCGCGCCTGCCGGTCGGCGCGCGCCTGCGCGTACGACGCGAACCCGCCGCCGTGCACCCACACGCGCGCCCCCACGGCCGTCGGCTCGAGCGTCGCGACGTGCGTCGCGACGCGGGCCAGCAGCTCGCGGTCGTGGCTCACGAACAGCACGGTCTTGCCGCACCCGACCAGACGCTCCTCGAGCCAGCGCTTGGTCGGGACGTCGAGCGCGTTGTCGGGCTCGTCGAGCAGCAGCACCTCGTCGGGCCCGCGCAGCAGCGCCTCGAGCACGAGCCGCTTCTGCTCACCGCCCGACAACGTCCGCACGTACCGGTGCTGCGCACGCTCGAACGGCACCGACAGCACGGCGTCGGTCACGCGGTCCCAGCCGGCCTCGGCCTCGTAGCCGCCGACGTCCGCCCAGTCCGCGAGCGCCTGCGCGTAACGCAGCTGCGTCGGCTCGTCGTCGACCTCCATCATCGCGAGCTCGGCCGCCGTCAGCTCGGCCGCGGCCGCACGCACCGCCGGTGCCGCGAGGTCCGCCAGCAGGTCGCGCACGCTGCGGTCGTCGTCGATGCGCCCGACGTCCTGGCGCATGACGCCCAGGCCGCCGCTGCGCTGCACCGACCCCTCGTGCGGCACCAGGTCGCCCGTGACGACGCGCAGCAGCGTCGACTTGCCGACGCCGTTGGGGCCCACCAGGGCCACCCGCGCGCCGTCGCCGACGCGGAACGTCACGTCCGACAGCAGGGGCCTGCCGTCCGGGAGCGTGTAACCGACACCGCCGACGTCCACATGACCCATGCGACCAGTGTCGCCCGGCCGCGGGGCCGTCCGCGACGAGATTCCGCCCGGCCCCCCCGGTCCGGCGCGCCGCGTGGCCACGCGCTACCGTCGCCTCCAGGGGGTGCGTCGCCGTGCCACGTCGGGTCGTCGTCCGGGTGCTGGTCGTGCTGACGCTCGTCCTCGGCTGGACGTACGTCGCCTGGCGCTGGTCGTCGTCGCTCAACCTCGCGGCGTGGTGGATCGCGGTCCCGCTCGTGGTCGCCGAGACGTACTCCCTGATCGACGTGACGCTGTTCGGCCTCACGATGTGGCGCGCCCGCGAGCGGCCCGCACCGCCGCCACCCGCACCCGGTACGACCGTCGACGTGCTCGTCACCACCTACGACGAGCCCGTCGACCTCGTCATGCGCACGGCGCTCGCCGCGCAGCGGATCCGCCACCCGCACACCACGTGGGTCCTCGACGACGGTGCACGGCCCGCGCTGCGGGACGCCGCGCTGGCCGCCGGCGTCGGCTACGTCGTGCGCTCGCCGGACTGGGAGGGGCGCCCGCGGCACGCCAAGGCCGGCAACCTCAACAACGCGCTCCTGGTGACCGAGGGCGAGCTCGTGCTCGTGCTCGACGCGGACCAGGTGCCCGACCCCGCGATCCTCGACCGCACGGTCGGGTACTTCGACGACCCGCGCGTCGCGATCGTCCAGACGCCCCAGGTCTTCGACAACGTGCCGGTCGCCGACCCGCTGGGGAGCCAGGCGCCGCTCTTCTACGGCCCCATCATGCAGGGCAAGGACGGCTGGAACGCGGCGTTCTTCTGCGGCTCGAACGCCGTGCTGCGTCGCGACGCGCTCATGCAGCTCGGGCTCGTGGGGTACGTCGACGCGTCCCGGGCGGCGGTGCGCCGGGCGCTGCGCACCGCGCGCGCCGTGCTCGCGCGTGCCGCGCGCGAGGCCGCCGACCCGACGGTCGCCGACGCCCTCACGACGGTGCGCGCCGCGGCGGCCCGAGCGCAGCGGCGCCTGGACGGCGGTGATCCCCTGGGGCCCGTCACCTACGAGTTCCAGCGCGCCGTCGACGCGGCCTCCGGCACGCTCGTCGACGCGGACGTCGCCCGGATGCGGGCGGACCTCGAGCAGATCGCCGAGCTGCACGACGCGCACGGCACGCTCACGCTCGACCAGTCCGCGCTGACCCGGCTCGCCGCTCGCGACTGGTCCCCCCTCGGCGCCCTCGAGGCGGTCCGCGACCTGCTGCGCGCCGTCGACGTCGACCGGCACGACGAGGCGCAGGCGGTGCAGCCCGTCGCGACGGTGTCCGTCACCGAGGACATGGCGACCGCCATGGCGCTGCACGCCCTGGGGTGGCGCACGGTCTACCACCACGAGACCCTCGCGCACGGCCTCGCCCCCGAGGACCTCCCGACGATGCTGACGCAGCGGCTGCGCTGGGCCCAGGGCACCGTCCAGACGATGCTGCGGCGCAACCCGTGGCGCGTGCCGGGCCTCACCGTGGGCCAGCGCCTCATGTACTCCGCGACGATGTGGAGCTACCTGTCGGGTTTCGCCGCCGTGGTCTACCTCGTGGCGCCCGTCCTCTTCCTGCTCTTCGGGGTCATGCCGGTCACCGCGTGGAGCGTCGACTTCTTCGCCCGGTTCGTGCCGTTCCTCGTCGCGAGCCAGCTGCTGTTCCTCGTCGTGGCGCGCGGCCTGACCACCTGGCGCGGCCAGCAGTACGCGCTCGCGCTCTTCCCGGTGTGGATCCGCGCCTGCGTGACCGCCGCCGCGAACGTGTGGTGGGGCCGGCCGCTGGAGTTCGCGGTGACGCGCAAGGACGGGCGGTCGAGCACCGTCGCGTGGCGGCGCGTGCTGCCGCAGCTCGTGGCGATGGTCGTGCTGGTCGCCGCGGTGCCCGTCGGGCTGGCCCGCGCGGCGCTGGGCCTGTCCGCGTGGAGCGGCACGCTCGTCAACGTCGCGTGGGTCGGCTACGACCTCGTCGTCCTGGGCGTCGTCGTCCAGGCGCTGCGGTACCGCGGGTACCGGGCCGCCGGGCGCACGGAAGGAGAACGGTGATGGGTCTCGACCTCGACCTCGAGCTGCGGGACGGCAGGACGGCCGTGCTGCGGCTCGTGGGACGCCTGACCATGCTCGGCGCCGGCGACGTGCGCGCCGCCGTGGACCGCGCCGTCGACGCGGGGCACCCGCTCGTCGTGGTGGACCTGGCGGGCGTGCCGTTCATGGACTCCTCGGGGCTCGGCGTGCTCGTCGGCGGGCTGCGTGCGACCCGCGTCGCGCAGGGAGACCTGCGGATCGCCGGGGCCGGCGAGCAGGTCCGCGCGGTCCTCGAGCTCACCAGCATGGACCTCGTGCTGCGGCCGTACGCGCACGTGGACGACGCCCTGCGCGGCGACTAGGCCCCGCACCGTCCGGAGGCGGCGCCGCGACCCGCGGCCGGCCGGGCACGCCCCCTCTCCCCCGCGTCCCTGCCCTGCTGTGGCGGCCCGCGACCCGCGGTGCTTGGCTCGTGCCATGAGCGAGGACACCCCAGCCACCAGCACCGACCCCGCACTCGGCTCGGAGGGCGACAGCGACCAGCTGCCCGGCGAGGACACGCTCGTCGAGCGCGGCGTCGACGACCCGCTCGACGAGGGCGTCACCCCTCCCGAGCGTCCCCGGCCGCAGTCGACGCGGTTCGGCGAGACCGCCTGGGAGGAGTCGCGCGGCGAGACGCTCGACCAGCGCGTCGCGCAGGAGGAGCCCGAGGTCTGGGAGTCCGACGACGCACCGCCGCCGCCGCACCGCGACGAGCTGCGCGCGGGCCGCCTGGTCGAGGACGACGACGCCGTGGAGGCCGGCGGCACCGACGAGTTCGCGATCGACGCGGGCGTCTCGGGCGGCGCGGCGTCGGCCGAGGAGGCCGCCGTCCACCTGGTCGAGGAGGACTACGTCGGCGCCGCACCGACCGATGACGACGACGACCTCACGACCGACGACGAGGGCGCGCGGTACTGAGCGGGCGGTGAGGAGCGCACGCCGGGCCCGTCAGTCGCAGCAGCCGCGCGCCGGCGGGCCGTCGTCCGTCACGCCGTCGCGCCGACCGTCGACCTCGTGCGCACCCCGGCGGGCCCGGGTGCGCTCGGCGCGCTCCGCGAGCTCGGCGTCCGGCGGGTAGCCGACCTCCTCGAGCGTGAGCCCGTGCGCCGCGACGACGGTCGCACCGCCCTCGCGGCGGCGCGCGTCGAGCAGGTCGCGCGGCCACGTGACGGGCCGCCGCCCCTCCCCCACGGCGAGGCTCGCGCCGACCAGCGCCCGGACCATGGAGTGGCAGAACGCGTCGGCCTGCACGTGCGCGACGACGAGGCCCGCGTCGGCGCCGTCCGCGGGCCGTGCCCAGGCGAACTCCTCGAGCGTGCGGATCGTCGTCGCGTCGGGCCGGGGCTTGCAGTAGGCCGCGAAGTCGTGCCGCCCCACGAGCGTGCGCGCCGCGGCGTCCATGGCGTCGACGTCGAGCGGGCGCCGGTGCCACAGCACCGCGGCGCGGCGCAGCGGGTCGCGTACCGCGGGCTCGTCGCACACGCGGTAGGCGTAGCGCCGTCGCAGCGCCGAGAAGCGCGCGTCGAAGCCGTCCGGCGCGCGCGTCACCGACCGCACCACGAGGTCCGACGGCAGCACGCCGGCCAGGCGCGCGGTCAGCGCCTCGACGTCCGCGCGGTCCGAGCGTCCGCGCGCCGCGGCCAGCGCCCCCGCGACGACGTCGACGTGCGCGACCTGACCGCGCGCGTGCACGCCCGCGTCGGTGCGGCCCGCGACCGTCACGCGCGGCGGCGCCTCCCCGCGGGGCCCCGCCCGCAGGACCGTCGCGAGCCCGTCCTCGAGCACGCCCTGCACGGTCCGCAGCCCCGGCTGCCGCGCCCACCCGGCGTAGTCCGTGCCGTCGTACGCGAGGTCCAGGCGCAGGCGGACGAGGTCGGCGGGCGTGCTGGTCACGGGCCCACGGTAGCGGTGGGGCTACCGTGGTGACGTGCCCGTCGAGCCCTACACGCTGGCCGTGGACTGCGGTGGCAGCGGCATCAAGGCGTCGGTGCTCGACGCCGCCGGCACGCTGCACGCACCCCCGGTGCGCGTTCCCACGCCCTACCCGCTGCCCCCGGAGCGCCTCGCCGAGACGATCGCGGGGATCGCGGCCGGGCTGCCGCCGGCGCAGCGCGCGACGGTCGGCGTGCCCGGGATGATCCGGCACGGCGTCGTCGTCGCGACCCCGCACTACGTGACCCGCTCCGGGCCGCGGACCGCCGTCGTGCCCGAGCTGCTCGCGGCGTGGCAGGGCTGCGACGTCCGGGCCCTGCTCGCCGAGCGCCTGGGGCTTCCCACGCTCGTGCTCAACGACGCCGAGGTGCACGGCGCGGGCGTCGTCTCGGGCACGGGGCTCGAGCTGGTCCTCACGCTCGGCACGGGCCTGGGGTCGGCGTTGTTCGACGGCGGCCGGATCGCGCCGCACCTCGAGCTGTCGCACGCCCCCGTGCGCTGGGGCACGACGTACGACGCGTACGTGGGCGAGCACGAGCGCGCCCGACTCGGCGACGCGCTGTGGTCGCGCCGGGTCCGCAAGGTCGTCGACGGGTTCCGGCCCGTGTTCCGCTGGGACCGCCTCTACCTGGGCGGCGGCAACTCACGACGCATCACGGCGTCCACGCTCGACAGGCTCGGCGACGACGTGGTCGTCGTGCCGAACCAGGCGGGCATCGTCGGTGGCGTGCGTGCCTGGGGGCTCGCCGAACCGCACGGCTGACGCCTCGCGCGCGTCCACGTCGTCGAGGACGTCGAGCAGCACGCGCGTGAAGCGGACGGGCTGCACGAGGCTCACGAGGTGCGTCGCGTGCGGCACCACGACGAGGTGGCCGTCGCGGCACGCCGCCAGGAACCGTCGCTCGTCACCACGGAAGTGGTCCCAGCGCCCGTTGACGAGCCACACGGGAGCGGCGACGCGCGCGAGGTCCGCCAGCGGCGTCGCGTCCCGCATGGCCCGCATCGTGTCGCCCACGACGTCGAGGGCGAACCCACCCGCCGCGACGTCGGCGGCGGCCTGCGGCGGCAGCACGCGGTCGACCAGCGCCTGGTTGATCGCCGCGCCGCGGTCGGGCAGCCGGGCGAAGAACCCGTCCGCGGCCAGCCCCCAGGCGCGGACCACCGCGGCGCGCGGCACGGTGCAGCACGCCGCCGCGACGAGCCCCGCGACCTGCTGCGGGTGCCTCGCGGCGTGCGCGATCGCGGTGTACCCGCCGAGCGACAGGCCGACGACGACGGCGCGTCCTCCCACCGCCTCGACGCCGGCCGCGACCGCGTCGACCGCGCCGTCGAGCGTGAACGTCTCGTCGAGGCGGTGCCCGTGCCCGGGCAGGTCGACCGCGAGGGCCGTGCGCCCGGTGGCGGTGAGCGCCTCCACCTGCGCGCGCCACATGGTGCGCGACGCCCGCAGCCCGTGCACCAGCACCACGGGCACCTGCCGCTCGTCCATGCGCACGACGCTAGCCCTCCCCGGCAGGCGTTCGCCTCTCGACGGGTGCCGCGCCCGGACGCCCGCCGGTCCAGCGGCGACGACGCCTCGCCCCGGGACGACGCAGGGCCCGGACACCGTGCGGTGTCCGGGCCCTGCGGGTGCGACGCGGCTCAGGCCTTGTCGTCGGCCTTCGCGTCCTCGACCGGGGCGTCCTCGACGGGCGCGTCCTCGACCGGGGCGTCCTCGACGGGGGCGTCCTCGACGGGCTTCTCCGCCTTGGGCGCGGCCTTCGCGGTGGCCTTCGTGGCCTCCTTGACGACGGCCTGCTTGGGCGACAGCGGCTCGAGCACGAGCTCGATGACGGCCATGGGGGCGTTGTCGCCCTTGCGCGGACCGATCTTGGTGATGCGCGTGTAGCCGCCCTGACGGTCGGCGACGGCGGGCGCGATCTCCGTGAACAGGGCGTGCACGACGCCCTTGTCCTTGACGACGGTGAGCACGCGACGGCGCGCGTGCAGGTCGCCGCGCTTGGCGAACGTGATGAGACGCTCGGCCAGCGGGCGCAGGCGCTTGGCCTTCGTCTCGGTCGTCGTGATCCGCTTGTGCTCGAACAGCTGCGTCGCGAGGTTCGCGAG
The DNA here is from genome assembly GCF_004535805.1 of Cellulomonas sp. HD19AZ1. Taxonomy (NCBI): domain Bacteria; kingdom Bacillati; phylum Actinomycetota; class Actinomycetes; order Micrococcales; family Cellulomonadaceae; genus Cellulomonas; species Cellulomonas sp. HD19AZ1. The sequence continues at coordinate 25,266 of NZ_SPHX01000001.1, read as the reverse complement.
GATCAGCCGCTCGTGCGCCGGGCTACCACCGAGCCGGGGACCCTTGGTGGGCGTGGGCATGGTCTCTACTCCTTGAGTTCTCAGTGAGGGCGACGCCCCGCAGCCGGCGCGTCAGCGCCTGGCTGCGGGCAACGGCTGCGTCAGTACTGCTCGTCCTCGACGAAGTCGGTCTCGTCGTCCCCGTAGTAGGCGCCGGCGGCCGTGGGGTCGAAGTCCAGCGGGCTGTCCTTGAGCGTGAGGCCCAGCTCGGCCAGCTTCTCCTTGACCTCGGTGATCGACTTCGCACCGAAGTTGCGGATGTCCAGCAGGTCCGCCTCGGACCGCGCCACGAGCTCGCCCACCGTGTGGATGCCCTCGCGCTTGAGGCAGTTGTACGACCGGATCGTCAGCTGCAGGTCCTCGATCGGCAGCGCGAGGTCGGCGGCGAGCGCGGCGTCCGTCGGCGACGGGCCGATCTCGATGCCCTCAGCCTCGACGTTGAGCTCGCGCGCCAGGCCGAACAGCTCGACGAGCGTCTTGCCGGCCGACGCCAGGGCGTCGCGCGGGCTGATCGCCGGCTTGGTCTCGACGTCGACGATGAGCTTGTCGAAGTCCGTGCGCTGCTCGACACGCGTCGCCTCGACCTTGTAGGTCACCTTGAGGACGGGCGAGTAGATCGAGTCGACCGGGATCCGGCCGATCTCGGCGTCGAACGACTTGTTCTGGTTCGCCGAGACGTAGCCGCGGCCGCGCTCGACGGTCAGCTCGATCTCGAGCTTGCCCTTCTCGTTGAGCGTCGCCAGGTGCAGCTCGGGGTTGTGGACCTCGACACCCGCGGGCGGGACGATGTCCGCACCGGTGACGTCACCCGCACCCTGCTTGCGCAGGTACATCACGACCGGCTCGTCGTTCTCCGAGGAGACGACGAGGTTCTTGATGTTGAGGATGATCTCGGTGACGTCCTCCTTGACGCCCGGGACCGTCGAGAACTCGTGCAGCACGCCGTCGATCCGGATGGAGGTGACGGCGGCCCCCGGGATGGACGACAGCAGCGTCCGGCGCAGGGAGTTGCCGAGCGTGTAGCCGAAGCCGGGCTCGAGAGGCTCGATGGAGAACCGCGAGCGGTGCTCCGAGATGACCTCTTCGGTCAGGGTGGGGCGCTGTGCGATCAGCACGGTGGGATTCCTCTCCGCGAGCGTCCGCCATATGACGCTTTCGCAGGTACTACGTGCCTGGACGTGCCTCGGTCCGCATGTCCGGGCGAAGGTGCGGTCGGGTCCGACGTACCGCCGCTCGGCGTCCCGTGCGGGACGCCGGACGCGGCGGACGCGCGAGGGCCGGGACCGGTGCGCGGACGCACGGTCCCGGCCTGCGGCGTGTCAGACGCGGCGACGCTTCGGCGGACGGCAGCCGTTGTGGGCCTGCGGCGTCACGTCCTGGATCGAGCCGACCTCGAGGCCGGCGGCGGTGAGCGAGCGGATCGCGGTCTCGCGACCCGAGCCCGGGCCCTTGACGAAGACGTCGACCTTGCGCATGCCGTGCTCCTGGGCACGACGCGCGGCGGCCTCGGCGGCGAGCTGCGCGGCGAACGGCGTCGACTTGCGCGAGCCCTTGAAGCCCACCTGGCCCGACGACGCCCAGGCGATCACGGCGCCCGACGGGTCGGTGATGGACACGATGGTGTTGTTGAACGTGCTCTTGATGTGCGCCTGGCCGTGGGAGACGTTCTTCTTCTCCTTGCGGCGCGGCTTGCGCACGGCGGTGCGGGACTTGGGAGGCATGTCTTCTTCTCTCGGGGTCTGCGGTTCGGTGGGCCGACGGGCGGGCGGTCAGCGACGGGCGCGACCGGCCCGCGACGTCACTTGCGCCCGGCCTTCTTCTTGCCGGCGACGGTGCGCTTGGGGCCCTTGCGGGTACGCGCGTTGGTCTTGGTGCGCTGACCGCGCACCGGGAGGCCGCGGCGGTGACGCAGACCCTCGTAGGAGCCGATCTCGACCTTGCGGCGGATGTCGGCCGCGATCTCGCGGCGCAGGTCGCCCTCGAGCTTGAAGCTGCCCTCGAGGAAGTCGCGGAGCGCGACGAGCTCGGTGTCGCCGAGGTCCTTGACCCGGACGTCGGGGCTGATGCCGGTGGCGGCGAGGGCCTGGTGCGCGCGCGTGCGCCCGACCCCGAAGATGTAGGTGAGGGCGACCTCGACCCGCTTGTCGCGGGGAAGGTCGACGCCGATGAGACGTGCCATGTGCCTGGTGGCTCCTGTACTGCGTTCGGAGGTCTGCCGCACCGTCCCCCCGCGTCTTCTCGCGGGCCCCAGCCTCCGAGCTGGGGGTTCGCCGTGGTCACGACCCGGGGGTCGTCCTCACGGAGCGGCGGTGCGCTTGCTGCCCCGGTCAGGGGCGGTGGTGCAGGTGGCTGCTCAGCCCTGGCGCTGCTTGTGGCGCAGGTTCTCGCAGATCACCTGGACGCGACCGTGCCGGCGGATCACCTTGCACTTGTCGCAGATCTTCTTGACGCTCGGCTTGACCTTCATCGCTCGTTCCTCCGCCGCCGTGCACCGGGCCGAGGCCCGGGGAGACGGCGTGTCGATGGGGGTGGTTACTTGTAGCGGTAGACGATGCGCCCGCGGGACAGGTCGTACGGGCTGAGCTCGACGACCACCCGGTCCTCGGGGAGGATCCGGATGTAGTGCTGGCGCATCTTGCCCGAGATGTGGGCGAGCACCTTGTGGCCGTTCGCGAGCTCCACACGGAACATCGCGTTGGGCAGCGCTTCGACAACGCTGCCCTCGATCTCGATGACGCCGTCCTTCTTGGCCATGTCCTCCGCTAACTGTCGTACTGACGGGTGCTGCTGCAGGCTCGCCTCGCGACGGACCCACGACCCCCGCGCCACCGGCGGCTCCGGACGTGCCGGAACCCGCTGGACGGTCGTGGGGCGGCTGGGCACCGATCCCGCCACCGACAGGTGGGTATCACGGAACGCACAACCAACGAACCATCATACGCCATCGCGGGCCCGGTCCGGAACGGCCGGGAACCGGGTCGTGCGGACCCCGTCGCCGGTGCCCCGCCCCGGCGTGCGCGACGTCAGAGCGACGCGATCTCGACGCCGAGCGCGCGCAGCCGCGCCGCTCCCCCGTCGCGGGCCGTCAGCACGACGATGCCGTCCTCGAGGATCGCCACGGAGTGCTCCCAGTGCGCCGCGCGCGCACCGTCGTCGGTCACGACCGTCCAGTCGTCGGCGAGCACGTGGTTCGCCTCGGCGCCGCGCACGAGCATCGGCTCGACGGCGACGCACAGGCCGGCCCGCAGCTTGGTGCCGCGATCCTTCGTGCGGTAGTTCGGGACGTCGGGCGGCTGGTGCATCGCCGTCCCGATGCCGTGACCCACGTAGTCCTCGACGATGCCGTAGGGGGCGGCGGCGGCCTCGACCACGTCCTCGACGGCCTCGCCGACGGCGCCGAGCCGCCCGCCCGGCGTCGCGAGCGCGGCGATGCCCGCCCAGAGCGCGTCCTCGGTCGTCGTCACGAGCGCGACGTCGGCGGGGTCGGCCGGCTCGAGGACCGCGGAGAACGCCGAGTCGCCGTGCCAGCCGTCGACGATCGCGCCGCAGTCGACGGACACGACGTCGCCGGGCTGCAGGACCCGGCTCCCCGGGATCCCGTGGACGATCTCCTCGTTGACCGAGATGCACAGGCTCGCCGGGTACCCGTGGTAGCCGAGGAAGGAGGGCGTCGCACCGGCGGAGCGGATGACGTCCTCCGCGACGGCGTCGAGCTCGGCCGTCGTCATGCCCGGCGCGAGCGCGCCGCGCACCGCGTCGAGCGCGTCGGCGACCACGAGACCCGCGCGGCGCATGATCGCCACCTGCTCGGGCGTCTTGTACTCGATCTTCTCGCGGCCGAACACGGGCTGCTCCTCAGGACAGGACGGGGGCCAGCGCGGCGACGAGGCGCTCGGTGACCTCGTCGACCTCGCCCAGCCCGTCGACCTGCGCGAGGACGCCGCGCGCGGCGTAGACCTGCGAGATGGGCGCGGTCTGCTCGGCGTAGACGTCGAGGCGGTGACGGATGACGTCCTCCGTGTCGTCCGCCCGCCCCTCGATCTCGGCGCGCCTGGTCAGCCGCTCGACCACGACCTGCGGGTCGACGGTCAGCTCGACCGCGAGGTCGAGCTGCTGGCCCGCCGTGGCGAGCATCTCGTCGAGCGCCGCGACCTGGGCGACGTTGCGCGGGTACCCGTCCAGCAGGAACCCGTCCACCGCGTCCGACTGCGCGAGGCGGTCGCGCACGAGCTCGTTCGTGAGCTCGTCCGGCACGAGCGCGCCCGACGCGGTGATGTCCTGCACGCGACGACCCAGCTCGGTGCCGTTCTTGATGTTGGACCGGAAGATGTCGCCGGTCGAGATGGCCGGGACACCCAGCCGCTCGGCGAGACGGACGGCCTGCGTGCCCTTGCCCGCCCCCGGGGGGCCCAGGAGGACCAGACGTGCGCTCAACGGAGGAACCCTTCGTAGTGCCGCTGCTGCAGCTGCGACTCGATCTGCTTGACGGTCTCGAGCCCGACGCCGACGACGATGAGGATCGACGCGCCGCCGAACGGGATGTTGCTGCCGACGTCGAGCACGATGAAGGCGATCGTCGGGATGAGCGCGACGAGCGCGAGGTAGATCGACCCGGGCGCGGTGATCCGCGTGATCACGTAGTCGAGGTACTCGGCGGTGGGACGCCCGGCGCGGATGCCGGGGATGAACCCGCCGTACTTCTTCATGTTGTCGGCGACCTCGTCCGGGTTGAACGTGATGGCCGTGTAGAAGTAGCAGAAGAAGATGATCAGCAGCACGTAGATGCCGATGTGCAGCGGCGCCTCGGGGGCCGCGACGTAGCGCGTGATCCACTGCACCCAGCCGGCCGTCGGGTCGCCGAACTGCGCGATCAGCGTCGGCACCGCGAGCAGCGACGACGCGAAGATCACGGGGATGACGCCGGCCATGTTGATCTTGATCGGGATGTAGGTGCTCGACCCGCCGTACATGCGGCGCCCGACCATGCGCTTGGCGTACTGCACCGGCACGCGACGCTGCGACTGCTCGACGAACACCACGAGCGCGATCACCAGGACGATGATGCCCATCACGGCGAGGAACTTGCCGATGCCGCCGGCGCCGCCCGCGATCGACCACATGGCGCCGGGGAACGACGCGGCGATCGACGTGAAGATGAGCAGCGACATGCCGTTGCCGACGCCGCGCTCGGTGATGAGCTCGCCGAGCCACATGATGAGGCCGGTGCCCGCGGTCATGGTGATGACCATGATGAGCAGCGTGATCCACGAGTCGTCGGGGATGACGTCGACGGTGCAGCCCTGGAACAGGTTGCCGCTGCGCGCGAACGTGATGATCGTCGTCGACTGCAGGACGGCCAGGCCGATCGTGAGGTAGCGCGTGTACTGCGTGAGCTTGGCGGTGCCCGCCTGGCCCTCCTTGTGGAGCTCCTCGAACTTGGGGATCACCACGCGCAGGAGCTGGATGATGATGCTCGCCGTGATGTACGGCATGATCCCGAGCGAGAACACCGACAGCTGCAGCAGCGCACCGCCGCTGAACAGGTTCACCAGCCCGAGCAGGTCGTTGTCCGCGGTGCGGTCGATGCAGATCTGCACGTTCGGATAGCTCACCCCGGGGGTGGGCAGGAACGAGCCTGCGCGGAACACCACCATGATCCCGATGGTGAAGAGCAGCTTGCGCCGCAGGTCGGGCGTCCTGAACGCCCTCGCGAATGCACCGAGCACCTGTCGTCCTCCTGCTGTGTGGGCCGTCCACCGACCCCGTCGCCGTCGATGAGCGGGACGGACCGCCGGGAAAGCCTACCCTGCGGCTCGCGCCGCCCTGCACGACGTCCGTGCGCGGCGTGCGGGCCGCGCGTCTGAAACGTTCCGGATCACGCCGGCGGCTCTCCGTGGCGCGCCCCGCACACCACAGCGGGCGGCCCCGGTGGAACCGGGACCGCCCGCTGGGTCACTGCTGTGCGCCACGGGCGCCGCGCGGACGTCAGTCCTGCGCGACGCTGCCGCCGGCCGCCACGATCTTGTCCTTCGCGGACGCGGAGTACGCGTCGACCGCGACGGACACCTTGACCGTGAGCTCGCCGGTGCCGAGCACCTTGACGGGACGGCCCTTGCGGACCGCGCCCTTGGCGACCAGGTCGGCGACCGTCACGTCGCCGCCGTCCGGGTACAGCGCCGAGAGCTTGTCCAGGTTGACGACCTGGTACTCGACACGGAACGGGTTCTTGAAGCCGCGGAGCTTGGGCAGCCGCATGTGCAGCGGCATCTGCCCACCCTCGAAGCGGTCCGGCACCTGGTAGCGCGCCTTGGTGCCCTTGGTACCACGACCCGCCGTCTTGCCCTTCGACGCCTCACCACGACCCACACGGGTCTTGGCGGTCTTGGCGCCGGGGGCCGGACGCAGGTGGTGCACCTTGAGCGTGCCGCCCGCACCGGGGGCCGCCGCGGCCTCGGCCGCCGCCTTCGCGGCAGCGGTCGGGGCCGTCTTCTTCGCCGGAGCCGCCTTCTCGGCCGCGGCCGAGGACTCCGTCGTGGCGGTCGCCTTGGCCGGAGCCTTCTTGGCGGGAGCCTTCTTCGCCGGAGCCTTCTTCTCGGCCGCAGCCGTGGTCTCCGTCGCCTTCTCGTCGGCCTTCTTGTCGTCGGCCATGGTCACTCGACCTCCTCGACCGCGACGAGGTGCGTCACCGTCTTGACCATGCCGCGGATCTCAGGACGGTCCTCCTTGACGACGACGTCGCCGATCCGCTTGAGGCCCAGGGTGCGCAGCGTGTCGCGCTGGTTCTGCTTGCCGCCGATGGCGGACCGGGTCTGGGTCACCTTGAGACGCGCCATCACGCACCCGCCTTCGCGGCCGCCGAGGCGGCACGGCCCTCGGCCTGCGCCCGCAGCAGCGGGGCCGGCGCGACGTGGTCGAGCGCCAGCCCACGACGGGCGGCGACGGCCTCGGGCTCCTCGAGGGAGCGCAGGGCCTCGACCGTGGCGTGCACGATGTTGATCGCGTTGGACGACCCGAGCGACTTGCTGAGCACGTCGTGGATGCCGGCGCACTCGAGCACCGCGCGCACCGGACCACCGGCGATCACACCGGTACCGGGGGACGCGGGACGCAGGAAGACGACGCCGGCGGCCTTCTCACCCTGGACGGGGTGCGGGATGGTGCCCTGGATGCGGGGGACGCGGAAGAAGTTCTTCTTCGCCTCCTCGACACCCTTGGCGATCGCCGCGGGCACCTCCTTCGCCTTGCCGTAGCCGACGCCGACCGTGCCGTCACCGTCACCCACCACGACGAGCGCGGTGAAGCTGAAGCGACGGCCGCCCTTGACGACCTTCGCGACACGGTTGATCGTCACGACGCGCTCGACGAACGCGCTCTTCTCGGCGGCGTCACCGCGCCGCCCGCCGTCACGACGGCCGCCGTCCCGGCGGTCGCCGCCGGTGCCGCCGGCACCGGTGTTGCTGCGCTGAGGAGCAGCCATCAGAAAGTCCTCTTCTTCGATGCGGAGTTCGTCGTCACAGGGCCAGACCACCCTCACGGGCGCCGTCGGCGACCGCGGCCACACGGCCGTGGTACTTGTTGCCGCCGCGGTCGAACACGACCGCCTCGACACCCGCAGCCTTGGCACGGGCCGCGACGAGCTCGCCGACCTTCTTCGCCTTGGCGGTCTTGTCGCCGTCGTGGCCGCGCAGGTCGGCCTCGAGGGTCGACGCCGACGCGACGGTCTTGCCGAGGCCGTCGTCGACGACCTGGGCCGTGATGTGACGCGCGGACCGCGTCACGACGAGGCGGGGACGCGCAGCCGTGCCGACGACCTTCTTGCGCAGGCGCAGGTGGCGGCGGCGACGGGCGATGGTCGTGCCCTTGCCCTTGATGCTGATCGCCATGGCTTACTTCCCAGCCTTTCCGACCTTGCGGCGCACGTTCTCGCCCGCGTACCGCACGCCCTTGCCCTTGTACGGCTCGGGCTTGCGGATCTTGCGGATGTTCGCGGCGACCTCGCCGACCTGCTGCTTGTCGATGCCCTCGACCGAGAACTTCGTCGGGGTCTCGACGGCGAACGTGATGCCCGCCGGCGGCTCGACGACGACGGGGTGGCTGAAGCCGAGCGCGAACTCGAGGTTGCTGCCCTTCGCCGTCACGCGGTAACCGGTGCCGACGATCTCGAGCTTCTTGGTGTAGCCCTCCGTGACGCCGGTGACCAGGTTGGCCAGCAGCGTGCGGGTCAGGCCGTGCAGCGAGCGCGAGGCGCGCTCGTCGTCGGGACGCGTCACCACGAGGGCGCCGGCGTCGTCGCGGTCCACCGCGATGGGGGCGGCGACCGTGTGGGTGAGCTCCCCCTTGGGGCCCTTCACCGTCACCACGCGGCCGTCGATCGTCACGTCGACACCCGAAGGCACCGGGACGGGGATCCTGCCGATTCGAGACATGGCTGTTCTCCTCTCCGTCTCGGGCTTACCAGACGTAGGCGAGGACTTCCCCGCCCACACCCTTCTTGGCTGCCTGCTTGTCGGTCAGCAGGCCGGAGGACGTGGACAGGATCGCCACGCCCAGGCCGCCGAGCACCTTCGGCAGGTTGGTCGACTTGGCGTACACGCGCAGGCCCGGCTTGGACACGCGCTTGACGCCGGCGAGCGCACGCTCGCGGTTGGGGCCGTACTTCAGGGTGATCGTGAGGTTCTTGCCCACGGGGGCGTCCTCGACGGTCCAGCCCGAGATGTAGCCCTCGGCCTGCAGGATCTCGGCGATGTGGCTCTTGAGCTTCGAGAACGGGATCGTCACCGTGTCGTGGTGCGCCGAGTTCGCGTTGCGCAGACGCGTCAGGAAGTCTGCGATCGGGTCGGTCATGGTCATCGGGCGTTCGCCCTTTCTCGCCGGGGTATCCGCGGCCCCGCCAGGGGGCCGCGGACCTACCGACGTCCGGTGGTTCTTACCAGCTGCTCTTGGTCACGCCGGGGAGCTCGCCACGGTGGGCCATCTCCCGCACGCAGATCCGGCACAGGCCGAACTTGCGGTACACCGAGTGCGGACGACCGCACTTCTGGCAGCGCGTGTACCCGCGGACCGCGAACTTCGGCTTCGCGGCCGCCTTGTTGATGAGGGCGGTCTTCGCCATGGTCAGTTCTCCTTGAACGGGAAGCCGAGGAGCTTGAGGAACGCGCGCCCCTCGTCGTCCGTCGTCGCGGTCGTGACGACCGTGATGTCCATGCCGCGGACCCGGTCGATCTTGTCCTGGTCGATCTCGTGGAACACCGACTGCTCGGTCAGACCGAACGTGTAGTTCCCGTTGCCGTCGAACTGCTGCGGCGACAGCCCGCGGAAGTCGCGGATGCGCGGCAGCGCGATGTTCAGCAGGCGGTCCAGGAACTCCCAGGCCCGGTCGCCGCGCAGCGTGACGTGCGCGCCGATCGGCATGCCCTCGCGCAGCTTGAACTGCGCGATCGACTTGCGGGCCTTCGTGACCTGCGGCTTCTGACCCGTGATCTGGGTCAGGTCGCGGATCGCGCCCTCGATGAGCTTGGAGTCCTTCGCGGCCTCGCCGACGCCCATGTTGACGACGACCTTGACCAGCCGCGCAACCTGGTTGATGTTCTCGTGGCCGAACTGCTCGAAGAGCGCCGGCTTGATCTCCTCGGCGTAGCGCGTCTTCAGACGCGGCAGGGCCGGGGCCTCGATGGTGGTCTCGGTCATCAGATGTCCTTACCGGAGCGCTTGGCGACGCGGACGCGCACGGTGCGCGTGCGGCCGTCCCGCTCGACCTGCTCGGTGCGGTAGCCGACCCGGGTGCCCTTCTTGGTCTCCGGGTCCACGAGCATCACGTTGCTGATGTGGATGGGGGCCTCGACGGTCTCGATGCCACCGGTGCGGGTGCCGCGGGCCGACTGGCCCGCCTTGACGTGCTTCTGCACGCGCTGCACGCCCTCGACCACGACGCGCTGCGTCTCGGGGAGCACCTCGAGCACGCGGCCCTGCTGCCCCTTGTCGCGGCCCGAGATGACGACGACCAGGTCGCCCTTCTTGATCTTCGCCATGGTCAGAGCACCTCCGGAGCCAGCGAGATGATCTTCATGAACTTCTTGTCGCGCAGCTCGCGGCCCACGGGGCCGAAGATGCGGGTGCCGCGCGGCTCGCCGTCGTTCTTGAGGATCACCGCGGCGTTCTCGTCGAACTTGATGTACGAGCCGTCGGGACGCCGGCGCTCCTTGCGGGTGCGCACGACGACCGCCTTGACGACGTCGCCCTTCTTGACGTTGCCGCCGGGGATCGCGTCCTTGACGGTGGCGACGATGACGTCGCCGATACCGGCGTAGCGACGGCCGGAGCCGCCGAGCACACGGATGCAGAGAATCTCCTTCGCACCCGTGTTGTCGGCGACACGCAGTCGCGACTCCTGCTGGATCATCTAGCTACTCCTGTCGTCTGGCGGGTTCTCGGTCTGCCGTGGCGCCGAGCCTGGCCATACGGATGGTTGCCGTGGTGCACACGCCGCGGGCGGGCGGGCCCGCCCGCGCCGTGGGCAACTGTCATGGTGCTGCTTGCAGGTGCCGGCGACCCCACGAGGGGGCCGCCGGCCCGTGTCACTTGGCCTTCTCGAGGATCTCGACGACGCGCCAGCGCTTGGTCGCCGACAGCGGCCGGGTCTCCATGATCTCGACCAGGTCGCCGATGCCGGCGCCGTTCAGCTCGTCGTGCGCCTTCACCTTGCTGGTACGGCGGATGACCTTGCCGTACAGCGGGTGCTTGACGCGGTCCTCGACCTCAACGACGACGGTCTTGTCCATCTTGTCGGAGACGACGTAGCCGCGACGGGTCTTGCGGTAACCGCGGGGGTCCGTCGTCGCCGTGGTCTGCTCGTGCTTCGTGCTCATGAGTGCCTCACTCCGCGCTCGGGGCGGTCCGGATGCCGAGCTCGCGCTCGCGCAGGATCGTGTAGATGCGCGCGATGTCCTTGCGGACGGCCTTGAGGCGCCCGTGGCTCTCGAGCTGACCGGTCGCGGACTGGAAGCGGAGGTTGAACAGCTCCTCCTTGGCCTTCTTCAGCTCGGCGACCAGCTTCTCGTCGTCGAAGGTGTCCAGCTCGCTGGGAGCCAGATCCTTGGTTCCGATAGCCATCAGTTACCACCCTCGCGCACGATGAAACGTGTCTTCATCGGGAGCTTGTGCTGCGCGCGGCGCATGGCCTCACGCGCGAGCGGCTCCGGGACGCCGGCGAGCTCGAACATGACTCGGCCGGGCTTGACGTTGGCGATCCACCACTCGGGCGAGCCCTTGCCGGAACCCATGCGGGTCTCGGCGGGCTTCTTCGTGAGGGGACGGTCCGGGTAGATGTTGATCCAGACCTTCCCACCACGCTTGATGTGGCGGGTCATGGCGATACGAGCAGCCTCGATCTGCCGGTTGGTGACGTAGGCGGGCTCGAGAGCCTGGATGCCGAACTCACCGAACGAGATCGTGGTGCCACCGGTCGAGGCGCCGGAGCGCTTCGGGTGGTGCTGCTTGCGGTGCTTCAGCCTGCGCGGGATCAGCACGGCTCAGGCCTCCGTTCCGGACTCGGTGGGCGCCTCCGCCGCGGGCGCCTGCTCGGCGGCCGGGGCGGGAGCGTCCTGACGCTCGGTACGACGACCGCCGCCGCGAGGACCGCGGTCGCCACGGTCACCACGCGGGCCACGCGAGGGGCGGGGAGCCTGCGAGGCCTGCTCGCGTGCCCACTCCTTCTCGGTGACGTCGCCCTTGTAGACCCAGACCTTCACGCCGATGCGGCCGAAGGTCGTGCGGGCCTCGAAGAAGCCGTAGTCGATGTTCGCGCGCAGCGTGTGCAGCGGCACACGACCCTCGCGGTAGAACTCCGTGCGGCTCATCTCCGCACCGCCGAGGCGGCCGGAGACCTGCACGCGGATGCCCTTGGCACCGGCGCGCTGGGCCGACTGGATGCCCTTGCGCATGGCACGACGGAACGACACGCGGCTCGCGAGCTGCTCGGCGATGCCCCGGGCGACCAGCTGAGCCTCGATCTCGGCGTTCTTGACCTCGAGGATGTTCAGCTGGACCTGCTTGCCCGTGAGCTTCTCGAGCTCGCCACGGATGCGGTCGGCCTCCGCACCACGACGCCCGATGACGATGCCCGGGCGGGCGGTGTGGATGTCGACGCGCACACGGTCACGCGTGCGCTCGATCTCGACCTTGGCGATGCCGGCGCGCTCGAGACCCGTGCTCATGAGCTTGCGGATCTGCACGTCCTCGCGCACGTAGTCGCGGTACCGCTGGCCCGGCTTCGTCGAGTCCGCGAACCACCGCGACCGGTGGTCGGTCGTGATGCCGAGGCGGTACCCGAGCGGGTTGACCTTCTGTCCCACTAGCGGGTCCCTCCCTTGGTGGAGGTCGCCTTCTCGCGCTGCGAGATGACGACCGTGATGTGGCTCGTGCGCTTCATGATCCGACCGGCGCGACCCTGCGCGCGCGGGCGGAAGCGCTTGAGCGTCGGGCCCTCGTCGACGAAGACCTCCGAGATGTAGAGGTCTGCCTCGTCGAGGCGCTCGCTGTTGCGCTTGGCCCCCTCGACCGCGTTCGCGACCGCGGACTGCACCGTCTTGAGGACGGGCTCCGCCGCGGCCTGCGGCGCGAACTTCAGCACCGCCACGGCCTCGGCCGCCTGCTTGCCACGGATGAGGTCCACGACGCGGCGGGCCTTCTGGGGCGTGACGCGGACGAACCGCGCCTTCGCCTTGGCTTCCATCGCTGTCCTGCTCTCTTGTCTCTGCCGTCAGGGCGTCACCAGGCTGACCGGGGTCAGCGGCGACGGCCCTTCCGGTCGTCCTTCTCGTGGCCGCGGAACGTCCGCGTCGGAGCGAACTCGCCGAGCTTGTGCCCGACCATCGACTCCGTCACGAAGACCGGGGTGTGCTTGCGGCCGTCGTGGACCGCGAAGGTGTGGCCGAGGAAGTCGGGCGTGATCATCGAGCGACGCGACCACGTCTTGATGACGTTCTTCGTGCCGGCCTCGTTCTGCGCGTCGACCTTCTTCTGCAGGTGGCCGTCGACGAACGGGCCCTTCTTGAGGCTGCGAGGCATTCTCTCGGGCTCCTATCAGCGCTTCTTGCCGGTGCGCCGACGGCGCACGATGAGCTTGTCGCTCGGCTTGTTCGGACGACGGGTGCGGCCCTCGGGCTGACCCCACGGGCTCACCGGGTGGCGGCCACCGGAGGTCTTGCCCTCACCACCACCGTGCGGGTGGTCGATCGGGTTCATGGCGACACCGCGGACGGTCGGGCGCTTGCCCTTCCAGCGCATACGGCCGGCCTTGCCCCAGTTGATGTTCGACTGCTCGGCGTTGCCCACCTCGCCGACCGTGGCGCGGCAGCGCAGGTCGACGTTGCGGATCTCGCCGGACGGCATGCGCAGCTGCGCGTACGGCCCGTCCTTGGCGACGAGCTGTACCGACGCACCGGCCGAACGGGCGATCTTCGCGCCGCCACCGGGCTTGAGCTCGATGGCGTGGATGACCGTACCGGTCGGGATGTTGCGCAGGGGCAGGTTGTTGCCGGGCTTGATGTCGGCGCCGGGGCCGGCCTCGAGCACGTCACCCTGCTGCACCTTGTTGGGGGCGATGATGTAGCGCTTCTCGCCGTCCGCGTAGTGCAGGAGCGCGATGCGCGCCGTGCGGTTGGGGTCGTACTCGATGTGCGCGACCTTGGCCGGCACGCCGTCCTTGTCGTGACGACGGAAGTCGATCACGCGGTAGGCGCGCTTGTGCCCGCCACCCTGGTGACGCGTCGTGACGCGGCCGGTGGAGTTGCGGCCACCCGTCTTGTGCAGCGGGCGGACCAGCGACTTCTCGGGCGTCGAGCGCGTGATCTCCACGAAGTCGGCGACGCTCGAGCCGCGGCGGCCGGGCGTCGTCGGCTTGTACTTACGGATTCCCATGGGAGTTCGTCCTCTTCGCTCTCGGTCAGCCGACCGGTCCGCCGAAGATGTCGATCGAGCCCTCGCGGAGGGTGACGATCGCACGCTTCGTGTTCTTGCGGCGGCCGATGCCGAAGCGGGTCCGGCGGGCCTTGCCCTGACGGTTCGCGGTGTTGACCGACTCGACCTTGACGCCGAAGACCTGCTCGACGGCGATCTTGATCTCGGTCTTGTTGGCCCGCGGGTCCACGAGGAACGTGTACTTGCCCTCGTCGAGCAGGCCGTAGCTCTTCTCCGAGACGACCGGCGCGATCAGGATGTCGCGCGGGTCCTTACCGACGGCGGTCACTTCGTCTCCTCGTTGGCCTCGGCCTCGGTGGCGACGGCCTTCGCACCCTTGGCAGGGCCGGCGAGGAACGCGTCGAGCGCGCCCTGCGTGAAGACCACGTCGTCCGAGATGAGGACGTCGTAGGTGTTGAGCTGGTCGGCGACGAGCAGGTGCACCCGCTCGACGTTCCGCAGCGACTTCCAGGTGATCTCGTCCTGGCGCTCGACGACCACGAGGACGTGCTTGCGACCGGAGAGGTTGTCGAGCACCGCGAGGGCGGCCTTGGTCGACGGGACCTCGCCCGGGGCGAAGCCCGTGACGACGTGGACGCGGCCGGCACGCGCGCGGTCCGAGAGAGCACCGCGGAGCGCCGCGGCCTTCATCTTCTTCGGGGTCCGCTGCGAGTAGTCGCGGGGGGTCGGGCCGTGGACGGTGCCACCGCCGGCGAACTGCGGCGCACGGGTCGAGCCCTGACGGGCGCGGCCGGTGCCCTTCTGCTTGTACGGCTTCTTGCCACCGCCGCGGACCTCGCCGCGGGTCTTGGTGTCGTGGGTGCCCTGGCGCGCGGCGGCGAGCTGGGCGACGACGACCTGGTGGATCAGCGGGACGTTCGTCTGCACGTCGAAGACGTCACCGGGCAGGTCGGCCGTGCCGGCCTTCTTGCCCTTCTCGTCGAGGACGTCGACGGTCAGCGTGTCGCTCATCGAGGTCACGCACCCTTCGCAGCGGTACGCACGACGACGACGCCGCCCTTGGGGCCGGGAACCGCGCCCTTGACGAGCAGCAGACCCTTCTCTGCGTCGACCGCGTGCACGGTCAGGTTCTGGGTGGTCTGACGGGCGACGCCCATCCGACCGGCCATGCGCAGGCCCTTGAAGACGCGCGACGGGGTCGAGGCCCCGCCGATCGAGCCGGGCTTGCGGTGGTTGCGGTGCGCACCGTGGGAGGCGCCGACGCCGGAGAAGCCGTGACGCTTCATGACACCGGCCGTGCCCTTGCCCTTGGTGGTGCCGATGACGTCGACCACCTGGCCGGCCTCGAAGGCCCCCGCGGTGATCTCCTGGCCGAGCGTGAACTCGGCGGCGTTCGGCGTACGGATCTCGGCCACGTGCCGACGGGGGGTGACCCCCGCCTTCTCGAAGTGACCCTTGAGCGGCTTGGTGACCTTGCGCGGGTCGATCTGGCCGTAGGCCAGCTGGACCGCGGCGTAGCCGTCGCTCTCAGCGGAGCGGACCTGCGTCACGACGTTGGTGCCGACGGCGATGACCGTGACCGGCACGAGGCGACCGGCCTCGTCCCACAGCTGCGTCATGCCGAGCTTGGTGCCGAGCAGCGCCGTGACGGGGCGCGCGTTCTGCTGGGTAGCCATGAAAGATCAGTCCCTTCCCAGCGATCAGAGCTTGATCTCGATGTTCACGTCCGCGGGCAGGTCGAGACGCATGAGCGAGTCGACGGCCTTCGGCGTGGGGTCGATGATGTCGATGAGCCGCTTGTGCGTGCGCATCTCGAAGTGCTCGCGGCTGTCCTTGTACTTGTGGGGCGACCGGATGACGCAGAAGACGTTCTTCTCCGTCGGCAGCGGCACCGGACCCACGACCGACGCACCAGCGCGAGTCACCGTGTCGACGATCTTGCGCGCCGAGCTGTCGATGACCTCGTGGTCGTAGGACTTGAGCCTGATGCGGATCTTCTGTCCCGCCATGGCGTCGTCTACTTCTCTCTCTCGAACCGGTCCTGTCCGACCCCCGCACTCGGGCGTGTCGCTGTTCGCGACGCGCCTCGGCGCTCGCGCACCGTTCCCGGACGGGGGCCGTGGTTGTCGTCCGCCCCCCGTCGGGTGACCCCGAGGGTCTGGGCGTCCGCCACGTCTGTTCGCCCAGCGATGGGCGCGCGTGAACGCACACCCCAGCGGGCAACCCCGACAGTCTGCCAGACGCGGGCCGCAAAGCCAACTCCCCTGGTCCGGACCGCTGCCGTCGGCCGGCCGGGGACGACGCAGGGCCCGGGAGCCGAAGCTCCCGGGCCCTGCGTGTGGATCAGCCCCGAGGGGCGGTGATCACTTGATGATCTTCGTGACCCGGCCCGAGCCGACGGTGCGGCCACCCTCGCGGATGGCGAAGCCGAGGCCCTCCTCCATCGCGATGGGCTGGATGAGCGTCACCGAGATCTCGGTGTTGTCGCCGGGCATGACCATCTCGGTGCCCTCGGGCAGCGTGATGACGCCGGTGACGTCGGTCGTCCGGAAGTAGAACTGCGGACGGTAGTTGCCGTAGAACGGGTTGTGACGGCCACCCTCGTCCTTGGACAGGATGTAGACCTGGCCCTCGAACTCGGTGTGCGGCGTGATCGAACCCGGCTTGACGACGACCTGGCCGCGCTCGACCTCCTCGCGCTTCGTGCCGCGCAGGAGCAGGCCGACGTTCTCGCCCGCCTCGGCGTAGTCGAGGAGCTTGCGGAACATCTCGACACCGGTGACGGTGGTCTTGATCGCCTTCTCCTTGATGCCGACGATCTCCACCTCCTCGTTCACCTTGAGCTGACCGCGCTCGACACGACCGGTGACGACGGTGCCACGACCGGTGATCGTGAAGACGTCCTCGATCGGCATGAGGAACGGCTTGTCGATGTCGCGCACCGGGTCCGGCACGTTCTCGTCGACGGCGTCGAGCAGGTCCTCGACCGACTTGACCCACTGCGGGTCGCCCTCGAGCGCCTTGAGGCCCGAGACGCGGATGACCGGGGCGTTGTCGCCGTCGAACTCCTGCGACGACAGCAGCTCGCGGACCTCCATCTCGACGAGCTCGAGGATCTCCTCGTCGTCGACCATGTCGGACTTGTTGAGCGCGACGAGCAGGTACGGGACGCCGACCTGACGGGCGAGCAGGACGTGCTCACGCGTCTGGGCCATCGGGCCGTCGGTCGCCGCGACCACGAGGATGGCGCCGTCCATCTGCGCCGCACCCGTGATCATGTTCTTGATGTAGTCGGCGTGACCGGGGGCGTCGACGTGCGCGTAGTGACGCTTCTCGGTCTGGTACTCGACGTGCGCGATGTTGATCGTGATACCGCGCTGCTTCTCCTCGGGCGCCTTGTCGATCTCGTCGAACGGCGTGAAGGGGTTCAGCTCCGGGTACTTGTCGTGCAGCACCTTCGAGATCGCGGCGGTCAGCGTCGTCTTGCCGTGGTCGACGTGACCGATGGTCCCGATGTTGACGTGCGGCTTGGTCCGCTCGAACTTCGCCTTGCCCACTGGGTGTCCTCCTCAGGACTTGGTAGAGATTGCCCGACGGCAGCCACCTGACGGTACCTGCGCGGCGTGCGGTCCTACGGGTCGGATGTGTTGCTGGTACTGCGGGGGTCGACCTGTGGGACTACTCGCCCCGGGTCTTCTTGATGATCTCGTCGGCAACGTTCCGAGGAACCTCGGCGTAGCTGTCGAACTGCATCGAGTAGACGGCACGACCCTGGGTCTTCGACCGCAGGTCACCGACGTACCCGAACATCTCGGAGAGCGGCACCTGGGCGCGGATGACCTTCACGCCCGTCGCGTCCTCCATGGACTGGATCATGCCGCGTCGCGAGTTGATGTCGCCGATGACGTCGCCCATGTAGTCCTCGGGCGTGCGCACCTCGACGGCCATGATCGGCTCGAGGAGGGCCGGGTCCGCCTTGCGCACCGCCTCCTTGAGGATCATCGAGCCCGCGATCTTGAACGCCATCTCCGAGGAGTCGACGTCGTGCGCGGCACCGTCGAGCAGGATCGCCTTGATGCCCACGAGCGGGTAGCCCGCGAGGACACCGAGCTGCATCGCGCTCTGGATGCCGGCGTCGACCGACGGGATGTACTCGCGCGGGACGCGGCCACCGGTGACCTTGTTCTCGAACTCGTACAGCTCGCCCTCGGCCGGGTCGAGCGGCTCGAAGGTCATCTGGACCTTGGCGTACTGGCCCGAGCCACCGGTCTGCTTCTTGTGCGTGTAGTCGATCTTCTCGACCGCACGGCGGATGGTCTCGCGGTACGCGACCTGCGGCTTGCCGACGTTGGCCTCGACCTTGAACTCGCGACGCATGCGGTCGACGAGGATGTCGAGGTGGAGCTCGCCCATGCCGCCGATGACGGTCTGGCCGGTCTCCTCGTCGAGCTTCACGCGGAAGGTCGGGTCCTCCTCGGCGAGCTTCTGGATGGCCGTGGAGAGCTTCTCCTGGTCGGCCTTCGTCTTCGGCTCGATCGCCACGTCGATGACGGGCTCCGGGAAGGTCATCGACTCGAGGATCACCGGCGCGGCCGGGTCGCACAGGGTGTCACCGGTGGTGACGTCCTTGAGACCGATGAACGCGTAGATGTGGCCGGCCTGCGCCTCGGGGACGGGGTTCTCCTTGTTGGAGTGCATCTGGAAGAGCTTCCCGATGCGCTCCTTCTTCCCCTTGGTCGAGTTGAGCACCGCGGCGCCCTGCTCGACCTTGCCCGAGTACACGCGGACGTAGGTCAGCTTGCCGAAGAACGGGTGCGCCGCGACCTTGAACGCAAGGGCCGAGAACGGCTCCGCGGCGTCGGGGTGACGCTCGACGACGATCTCGGGGTCCTTGACGTCGTGACCCTCGACCGCCGCGACGTCCAGGGGCGTCGGCAGGTAGTCGATGACGGCGTCGAGCATGGGCTGCACGCCCTTGTTCTTGAACGCCGAGCCGCACAGGACCGGGTAGGCGGACGACGTGACCGTGAGCTGGCGGATGCCGGCCTTGATCTCGGCGACCGTGAGCTCCTCGCCGCCGAGGAACTTCTCCAGCAGCTCGTCGCTCGTCTCGGCGACGGCCTCGAGGAGCTCGGCGCGGTACTGCTCCGCCTTCTCCTGCAGGTCGGCCGGGATGTCCTCGATCTCGTACTTCTCGCCGAGGGCGGTCTCGCCGCGCCACACCAGGGCGCGCATCTCGACCAGGTCCACGACGCCGATGAAGTCGTTCTCGGAGCCGATCGGCAGCTGGATGACCAGCGGCTTGGCCTTCAGGCGGTCGACGATCGTCTTGACCGTGAAGTAGAAGTCAGCGCCCAGCTTGTCCATCTTGTTGACGAAGCAGATGCGCGGGACGTCGTACTTGTCGGCCTGACGCCAGACGGTCTCCGACTGGGGCTCGACGCCCTCCTTGCCGTCGAACACCGCGACCGCGCCGTCGAGGACGCGCAGCGAGCGCTCGACCTCGACCGTGAAGTCCACGTGACCGGGGGTGTCGATGATGTTGATCTGGTTGTTCTTCCAGTAGCAGGTCGTCGCGGCCGACGTGATCGTGATGCCGCGCTCCTGCTCCTGCTCCATCCAGTCCATCGTCGAGGCGCCGTCGTGCGTCTCACCGATCTTGTAGTTGACCCCCGTGTAGAACAGGATCCGCTCGGTGGTCGTCGTCTTGCCGGCATCGATGTGCGCCATGATGCCGATGTTGCGGACCTTCGTGAGGTCCGTCAGCACGTCCAGTGCCACGTGTTAGCCCCTTGTCGGTTGGCTTGCGGTCGGTGCCCGTCCGCGCCGCCGCGGGCCGGTCCTGCGAAGGACCGGCCCGCCGCGGCGGCGGGGTCACCAGCGGTAGTGCGCGAACGCCCGGTTGGACTCGGCCATCTTGTGCATGTCCTCACGGCGCTTCACCGCGGCACCGAGGCCGTTGGACGCGTCGAGGATCTCGTTCATGAGGCGCTCGGTCATGGTCTTCTCGCGGCGGGCCCGCGAGTAGTCCGTGAGCCAGCGCAGCGCGAGCGTCGTGGCACGCACGGGGCGGACCTCGATCGGCACCTGGTAGGTCGCACCACCGACGCGGCGGGACTTGACCTCGAGCGCGGGACGCACGTTGTCGAGCGCGCGCTTGAGCACGACGACCGGGTCGGACTGCGTCTTCTCGCGGACGCCCTCGAGGGCGCCGTAGACGATCGACTCGGCGACGGTCTTCTTGCCGTCGAGGAGGATCTTGTTGATGAGCTGCGTGACGACGGGCGATCCGTAGACCGGGTCGACGATCAGCGGCCGCTTCGGAGCGGGACCCTTGCGAGGCATCTGTCTCAGCCCTTCTTCGCGCCGTAGCGGCTGCGCGCCTGCTTGCGGTTCTTCACGCCCTGCGTGTCGAGCGCGCCGCGCACGATCTTGTAGCGGACACCCGGCAGGTCCTTCACACGACCGCCGCGCACGAGCACGATCGAGTGCTCCTGCAGGTTGTGGCCGACACCCGGGATGTACGCCGTGACCTCGATGCCCGAGGAGAGGCGGACGCGCGCGACCTTGCGGAGCGCCGAGTTCGGCTTCTTCGGGGTGGTCGTGTAGACGCGGGTGCACACACCGCGTCGCTGGGGGGAGCCCTTGAGGGCAGGCGTCTTCGACTTGTTCGTCTTCGCCTGCCGGCCCTTGCGGACCAGCTGCTGGATCGTAGGCACTACGTCTCCGTCTGTCGGTGTTCTCTGGTCTGACCGGCACCCGTCACCCAGGACGGCCGGCTCGTCCCGGATCGCCGCCCGTCGCACGGCTACCCCGGAGGTCTCGAGTCCCGCACCGACCCCCGCGCCCGGGCGTGTCGCTCGCTCCCCTCCCGCGCGGACGGTCCCGGAGGACGCGTTCCGTGGGAGGTGGGCCAGCCACCCGGTGCCGCTCGCCGCGACCCCACGGGTGGGGTCGGGCCGCGTGCACGCACAAGGGCCCGACGGCGCGGGCACGGTGTCCTACGCTACCGCGCACCACCAGGCCCGTCAAAGGAGCAGGCCACCCCCGCCGACACGCACCAGACGCGCACGTGGCGCCCGCCCACGCGGCGTCGAGCGCCGGTCCGGTGGCCGCGCCCCGGTCCCGACGCGGCCGACGTCACTCGACCGGGAGCACCCACGCGTAGCTGCCCGACCCGCCCGGCGCCGACGAGGAGGTGTCCTCGTGCACCGAGACCAGCTCGTAGGTGCGGCCCTTGAGCGTCGCACGCTCACCGACCGCGATCCCCGCGTCCTCGGCCGCGCCCTCGCCGTCGTCCGCCGTCAGCACGATCGAGTCGTCCCAGACGTTCGCGGCCACGAGCACGACGCCGTCGACCGTGGTCGGGACGTTCTCCCGCAGGCGCGCGGCCCCCTCGGGCGGCTCGGACGCCTGGTCCCCGCACGCGGAGAGCCCCCCGACGACCGCGAGCAGCACCGCGACCGACGCGAGCCGTCGATGGAGGGACATCAGCGCACCTCGTTCATGTCGACCTGGCGGAACTGCTGCAGGTAGTCGGCGTAGGGCAGGGTCACGGGCGCGTAGCTCCGCAGCCCCCACGGGTTGACCAACGTCACGGTACCCGCCTCCACGTCGACCTCCTGCACGTAGTAGGCGTGGTTGGCGTACAGCCGCGTCGACGCGTCCGCCGCGTAGTACGGGCTCTTCTTCGCGCCGTCGGTGGTGAGCGACGCGACGCCGATCGCGCCGCCGTCGTCGAGCGTGTCCGCGAGCCGCTGGAGCGACACGTCACCCGGGTCGTGGCTCGTCGACGGCCGCCCCGTCAGGGTCTCCATGCCGACCGACGGCCACCCGCCCTCGATGGCCGCGTAGTCGCCGTAGTGCAGCGCGAGCGCCTTCTCCATGACCATCGGCCACACCTCGTAGCCGAGCGTCCGGTCGTCGTCCAGCAGGTACTGCGGCGAGCGCGCGAGCGCGGGCGCGCCGTCGACCAGCACCATCTCCGGCGACACCGTGACGTCGACAGGCCTGCCGTCGTCGTACAGACGCACCGTGTACGACCCGTTCTCGTTCACCGTGATCGCGTCCCGGATGACGCCGGGGTCGGCCTGCGCGACGGCCCCCAGCGAGGCCATCCACCAGCAGTCGCCGATCGCCCCCTGCTGGATGTCCGCCGGGTCGACGCCACCGACGTACAGCTGGTGCGGCACCTCGCCGTACTCCGCGACGTTCCGCACGCTCTCGGGGTCGTCGCGCGCGCCGTCGCCGCCGAGGTCGGCGAAGCTGGGCTGCAGCTCGTCGGTCACGGCCGCGAACCGGTCGAGCGTCTCCTTCGACGCCCGTGAGGCGAGCAGCTCCCACAGCTCGCGCCGCTCCTCGCGCGACCACCCGCCGAACAGCCAGCCCTCCTCCATCTGCTCGACCCAGTGCTCGAGCTCCGCGTCGCTCATCGCCGCGACGAGCGCGTCGACCTCACGCCCGTTCAGCCCGGCGACCGCGGTCCTCGCGTCCTCGAGGTCGCCCCCGCGCACGCCCCAGAAGCCCCCCTCGAGCGCGTCCCGCACGTCGTCGAGCGCCGTGTCGACCCGGGCCGGGTCGGCCTCCTGCCGGTCGGTGGCGGCGTTGGCGTACTCGGCCGACCCCGCGCCGTCCGCCGGGTCGCCCGACCCGCCACCCGACGCGCCGTCCGCGGCCGGTGCCGGCGCCCGCACGCCGTCGTCGTCGCCGTACCGGGTCGGCGCGTCGTCGCCGCCGCAGTCGCCGGCCTGCGTGCCGATCGACCGCACCGCGCACGTCACGCGCTCGGCGAGCGTCGTGCCCACCCCGGACGCGCGGACGGCCGCGAGGGCGCCCGCCACGACCAGGACGACGAGGACGATCACGCCGACGTACTCCACGGCGCCGGCGCCGGCGTCCCTCTGCTCCGCGTCGCGACGCGCGTCGTGCCTGGTCATGGCCGTATCTTCCGGGCCACGAGGTGCGCCCGGCCAGTGACCACGGCACCAACCGCGTGGGCCCGCGGGCCCAACGCGAGGCGCGCGGGAACGCCCGAGGGGCCCGCCGGACGCATCCGACGGGCCCCTCGGGGTCGTGCTGGGGAGGTGGTCGACCTCAGCGGTAGTCGCCGAAGTCGATGTCCTCGAGCGGGATCGCCTCGCCGGTGCCCAGGCCGAGCGCCGGGAAGTCGATCTCGTCGTAGCCGAAGGCCGGGTACAGCTCGGCCTTCGCCTCCTCGGTCGCCTCCACCGCGATGTCCCGGTAGCGGGGCAGGCCCGTGCCGGCGGGGATCAGCTTGCCGAGGATGACGTTCTCCTTCAGGCCCAGCAGCGGGTCCGAACGGCTCGACATCGCGGCCTCGGTCAGCACCTTGGTCGTCTCCTGGAACGACGCGGCCGACAGCCACGAGTCCGTCGCGAGCGACGCCTTGGTGATGCCCATGAGCTCGGGACGGCCCGACGCGGGCTGGCCACCCTCGGACACGGCCTTGCGGTTCGCGTCCTCGAAGCGGCCGCGCTCGGCCAGCTCGCCGGGCAGCAGGCCCGTCTCGCCGGAGTCGAGCACCGTCACGCGCCGCAGCATCTGCCGCACGATGACCTCGATGTGCTTGTCGTGGATGTCCACGCCCTGCGAGCGGTAGACCTCCTGGACCTCGTCCACCAGGTGCTTCTGCGTGGCGCGCGGGCCGAGGATGCGCAGGACCTTCTTCGGGTCCACCGCACCCTGGACGAGCTGCGTGCCCACCGACACGTGGTCCCCGTCGCCGACCAGCAGGCGCGAGCGCTTGGTGATCGGGTAGCGGATCTCCTCCGAGCCGTCGTCCGGCGTCAGGACGATCGCCCGCGAGCGGTCGCCCTCCTCGATCGTCACGCGGCCCGAGAACTCCGCGATCGGCGCCTCACCCTTCGGGGTACGGGCCTCGAAGAGCTCCTGGACACGGGGCAGACCCTGCGTGATGTCGTCGGCCGACGCCACACCACCGGTGTGGAAGGTACGCATCGTGAGCTGCGTGCCGGGCTCACCGATCGACTGGGCCGCGATGATGCCGACGGCCTCGCCGATGTCGACGAGCTTGCCGGTCGCGAGCGACCGGCCGTAGCACTTGGCGCACGTGCCGACGCGCGACTCGCAGGTGAGCACCGAGCGGATCTTGAGCTCGGTCACGCCCGCCTCGAGCAGCCGGTCCAGCAGGACGTCGCCGACGTCGTCGCCGGCACGGCCGACGACCTCGTCACCGACCGACACGTCGGTCGCGAGCGTCCGCGTGTACACGGACGTCTCGACCTTGTCGTGCCGGCGCAGCGTCCCGTCGGCCGCGGCCACGCCGATCGGCATGGTCAGGCCGCGCTCGGTGCCGCAGTCCTCCTCGCGGACGATGACGTCCTGCGAGACGTCCACCAGACGACGCGTGAGGTAGCCCGAGTCGGCGGTCCGCAGAGCGGTGTCCGCCAGACCCTTGCGGGCACCGTGCGTCGCGATGAAGTACTCGAGGACGGACAGGCCCTCGCGGTAGTTCGCCTTGATCGGGCGCGGGATGATCTCGCCCTTCGGGTTGGCGACCAGACCACGCATGCCCGCGATCTGGCGGACCTGCATCCAGTTGCCTCGCGCACCCGAGCCGACCATGCGGAAGACGGTGTTGCGGGCCGGGAAGTTGGCCTGCATCGCCTTCGCGACCTTGTCGGTGGCGTTCGTCCAGATCTCGATGAGCTCCTGACGACGCTCGTCGTCGGTGATGAGGCCCTTGTCGTACTGGCCCTGCACCTTGGCCGCGCGCGCCTCGTGCTCCTCGAGGATCTCCTGCTTGATCGCCGGGGTGGCGACGTCGGAGATCGCGATGGTCACGCCCGAGCGGGTGGCCCAGCGGAAGCCGGCCTCCTTCAGCGCGTCCAGCGACGCCGCGACCTCGACCTTCGGGTACCGCTCGGCCAGGTCGTTGACGATCGCCGAGAGGCGCTTCTTGTCGACCACGCCGTTCTCGTACGGGTAGTCGACCGGCAGCAGCTCGTTGAAGAGCGCGCGGCCGAGCGTCGTCTCGAACAGCAGCGTCTGACCGGGCTCCCAGCCCTCGGGGGCGGTCTCCTCGTCGAGGACGAGGTCGTCGAACCGGATCTTCACGACCGCGTTGAGGTCGAGGCTCCCCTGGTCGAACGCCATGATCGCCTCGGACACCGAGCTGAAGGAGCGGCCCGCACCCAGCGGGTCCTCCTTGTCGGAGGTGAGGTGGAACAGGCCGATGATCATGTCCTGCGAGGGCATGGTCACCGGTCGGCCGTCCGACGGCTTGAGGATGTTGTTGCTCGAGAGCATGAGGATGCGGGCCTCGGCCTG
>NZ_SPHX01000015.1:0-664 GCF_004535805.1 Cellulomonas sp. HD19AZ1 | reverse complement strand
GCGATCTCCCCCGACCCCGTCGCCGCCTCCCCCACACCCCGCGACATCTCGTTGGTGGTGGCCGTCTGCTCCTCGACCGCCGAGGCGATCGTCAGCTGGTAGTCGTTGATCGAGCGCACGATCCCCTCGATCTGCCCGATCGCGTCCACCGCCCCCGCGGTGTCGCCCTGGATCGCCTCGACTCGCCGCGCGATGTCCTCCGTGGCCTTCGCCGTCTCCGACGCCAGCTCCTTGACCTCCCCGGCCACGACCGCGAAGCCCTTGCCGGCCTCACCGGCCCGCGCCGCCTCGATCGTCGCGTTGAGCGCCAGCAGGTTCGTCTGCTCCGCGATCTGCGTGATCAGCTTGACCACGTTCCCGATCTCCGCGCTCGAGGACCCCAGACGGTTCACCGTCACCCCGGCCTCGTCCGCCGCGACCGTCGCCGCCTGCGCGACCTTCGCCGCCTCCGACGCGTTCTGCGCGATCTCCCGGATGCTCGCCCCCATCTGCTCCGCCCCCGCAGCCACCGCCTGCACGTTCCTGCTCACCTGCTCCGCCGCAGCCGCCACCACACCCGCCTGCACGCTCGTCTCCTCCGACCCCGACGCCACCTGACCCGACGCCGCCGCCAGCTCCTCCGCCGCAGCCGCCACCGTCCCCGCCGACTCCGCCACCCCCGCGA
>NZ_SPHX01000014.1:0-963 GCF_004535805.1 Cellulomonas sp. HD19AZ1 | reverse complement strand
GGTTCTGGCGGAACCGGCCCTGCTTGCCCTTGAGCATGTCGGAGATCGACTTGAGCGGACGGTTGCCGGGGCCCGTCACCGGGCGACCGCGGCGGCCGTTGTCGAACAGCGAGTCCACGGCCTCCTGGAGCATCCGCTTCTCGTTATTGACGATGATCTCCGGCGCGCCCAGGTCCAGGAGCCGCTTGAGGCGGTTGTTCCGGTTGATGACGCGGCGGTACAGGTCGTTGAGGTCCGACGTGGCGAAGCGGCCGCCGTCGAGCTGGACCATCGGGCGCAGGTCCGGCGGGATGACCGGGACCGCGTCCAGGACCATGCCCGTCGGCGAGTTGTTCGTCGTGAGGAACGCGTTGACGACCTTGAGGCGCTTGAGGGCGCGGGTCTTGCGCTGGCCCTTGCCGCTGCGGATGGTCTCGCGCAGCGACTCGGCCTCGGCGACCAGGTCGAACGCCTCGAGGCGCTTCTGGATCGCCGCGGCGCCCATCGAGCCCTCGAAGTAGTTGCCGTACCGGTCCTGCAGGGCGCGGTACAGCATCTCGTCGCCCTCGAGGTCCGCGACCTTGAGGTTCTTGAAGCGGTCCCAGACCTGCTCGAGGCGGTCGAGCTCGGCGTCGGCACGCTTGCGCAGCTGCGCCATCTCGCGCTCGGCCGAGTCGCGCACCTTGCGGCGCGCGTCGGCCTTGGCGCCCTCGGCCTCGAGCTCGGCCAGGTCGGCCTCGAGCTTCTGGGCGCGGGCGTTGATGTCGTTGTCGCGGCGGTCCGCGATCTCCTTCTTCTCCAGGTCGATCTCGTTCTGGAGGTTCGGGAGGTCCTCCTGGCGACCGTCCACGTCGACCCACGTGATCATGTAGGCCGCGAAGTAGATGACCTTCTCGAGGTCCTTCGGCGCCAGGTCGAGCAGGTAGCCCAGACGCGACGGCACACCCTTGAAGAACCAGATGTGCGTGACGGGGGCGGCCAGCT
>NZ_SPHX01000013.1:0-1082 GCF_004535805.1 Cellulomonas sp. HD19AZ1 | reverse complement strand
CGCCGAGTTCGCGGTTGAGACAGCGGAGAAGTCGTTACGCCATTCGTGCAGGTCGGAACTTACCCGACAAGGAATTTCGCTACCTTAGGATGGTTATAGTTACCACCGCCGTTTACTGGGGCTTAAATTCTGAGCTTCGCTCCGAAGAGCTGACCCGTCCTCTTAACCTTCCAGCACCGGGCAGGCGTCAGTCCGTATACATCGTCTTGCGACTTCGCACGGACCTGTGTTTTTAGTAAACAGTCGCTTCTCCCTGGTCTCTGCGGCCCTCCACGCTCACCACCGCGAGGGTGGATCACGCTTGAGGCCCCCCTTCTCCCGAAGTTACGGGGGCATTTTGCCGAGTTCCTTAACCACGATTCTCTCGATCGCCTTGGTATTCTCTACCTGACCACCTGAGTCGGTTTGGGGTACGGGCGGCTAGAACCTCGCGTCGAAGCTTTTCTTGGCAGCATAGGATCACCCATTTCCCGCATACGCGGTACCCGTCGGTTCTCAGGCTTCACCAGGTGCGGATTTGCCTACACCTGACCCTACGACCTTGGACGTGGACTACCATCGCCACGCTGGGCTGCCTTCCTGCGTCACTCCTGTTAATACGCTTACCTACTACCGGTTCGGGTCCCGTGCTCCCCTGCCCCGGTGTCCCGAAGGACGATGGGGCAGGCTCGGACGGTTAGCATCACCGGGCTCGGTATGGGCGGTTCTTCGCCGGTACGGGAATATCAACCCGTTGTCCATCGACTACGCCTGTCGGCCTCGCCTTAGGTCCCGACTTACCCAGGGCGGATTAGCCTGGCCCTGGAACCCTTGGTCATTCGGCGGACGGGTTTCTCACCCGTCATTCGCTACTCATGCCTGCATTCTCACTCGTGCCGCCTCCACCACTGGGTTTCCCCGCGGCTTCGCTGGCGGCACGACGCTCCCCTACCCATCCACACGACTGAACCACGAAGGCTTGTCTCGAGTGTGAATGCCACAGCTTCGGCGGTGTGCTTGAGCCCCGCTACATTGTCGGCGCGGAATCACTTGACCAGTGAGCTATTACGCACTCTTTCAAGGGTGGCTGCTTCTAAGCCAAC
>NZ_SPHX01000012.1:0-1122 GCF_004535805.1 Cellulomonas sp. HD19AZ1 | reverse complement strand
TGCAACTCGACCCCATGAAGTCGGAGTCGCTAGTAATCGCAGATCAGCAACGCTGCGGTGAATACGTTCCCGGGCCTTGTACACACCGCCCGTCAAGTCATGAAAGTCGGTAACACCCGAAGCCGATGGCCCAACCTTTTGGGGGGAGTCGTCGAAGGTGGGACTGGCGATTAGGACTAAGTCGTAACAAGGTAGCCGTACCGGAAGGTGCGGCTGGATCACCTCCTTTCTAAGGAGCATCTGGCAGCTGGTCGTCCTGTCATGGGACGGGGTGGTTGTCCAGGCCCACGCTCGGTCCGAACGCGGCCGGGGTGGTGCTCAAGGGTGGAACATCGACTACTGGCCGACTCGTTGGGTCGGTGGCTCCTAGTACGCCGTCAGGTTCGCCTGGTGGGAGGGAACGGATGCTCACCGGTTCGGTGCGGGTCGGCCTGGCACGCTGTTGGGTCCTGAGGGAACAGCCCGTGAGGGGGTGTTGCCTTGGTCGGGACCTTCGGTCCGGTCGAACCGCTGGATCTGCGCTGGTGTCGCCCTGCGAGGGGTGGCGCGGGTGTGGGTGCGGTAGGCGCCGGGGGCTGGGGGTGACCGGTGGTTGCTTGAGAACTGCACAGTGGACGCGAGCATCTTTGAATGATCTTTGTGGTCAAGTTTATAAGTGCACAGGGTGGATGCCTTGGCACCAGGAGCCGAAGAAGGACGTAGTAGCCTGCGATAAGCCTCGGGGAGTTGGCAAACGAACCGTGATCCGAGGATTTCCGAATGGGGAAACCCCGCCACAGTCATGTGTGGTGACCCTCACCTGAATATATAGGGTGAGTGGAGGGAACGCCGGGAAGTGAAACATCTCAGTACCGGCAGGAAGAGATATTCCGTGAGTAGTGGCGAGCGAAAGCGGATCAGGCCAAACCGTGCGCGTGTGATAGCCGGCAGGCGTTGCGCGTACGGGGTTGTGGGACCTTTCCGTTGCTTCTGCCGAAGCAGCAGGGAGTTATAAAGTCGCGTCATAGTCGAAGGGCATTGAAAGGCCCGGCACAGAGGGTGTTACCCCCGTAGACGAAATGGCGTGGCCTCCCGAAGGGGATCCCAAGTAGCTCCGGGCCCGAGAAACCCGGAGTGAATCTG
>NZ_SPHX01000011.1:0-1487 GCF_004535805.1 Cellulomonas sp. HD19AZ1 | reverse complement strand
GACGACGGCGACGAGCTGCCCGCCGGCGTCAACGAGCTGGTCCGCGTGTACATCGCGCAGCGCCGCAAGATCACCGCGGGCGACAAGCTCGCCGGTCGTCACGGCAACAAGGGCGTCATCTCGACGATCCTCCCGCAGGAGGACATGCCCTTCCTCGAGGACGGCACGCCGGTCGACATCATCCTCAACCCGATGGGTGTCCCCGGGCGCATGAACGTCGGCCAGGTGCTGGAGGTCCACCTCGGGTGGATCGCCAAGCAGGGCTGGGACATCCAGCTCGCCGAGGGCGACGTGCAGTGGCGCGACGGCGTGCCCGAGGTGGCGCACCGCTCCGAGCCCGGCAACCCGGTCGCGACGCCCGTGTTCGACGGCGTGCCCGAGGGGACCCTCACGGGTCTGCTCGACTCGACGCTGCCGAACCGCGACGGCGAGCGGATGGTCAAGGGCGACGGCAAGGCCCGGCTCTTCGACGGCCGCTCCGGCGAGCCGTTCCCGGACCCGGTGTCGGTCGGCTACATGTACATCCTCAAGCTGCACCACCTCGTGGACGACAAGATCCACGCGCGCTCGACGGGCCCCTACTCGATGATCACGCAGCAGCCGCTGGGTGGTAAGGCGCAGTTCGGTGGCCAGCGGTTCGGCGAGATGGAGGTGTGGGCGCTCGAGGCCTACGGCGCCGCCTACACGCTGCAGGAGCTGCTCACCATCAAGTCGGACGACGTCCCGGGCCGCGTGAAGGTCTACGAGGCGATCGTCAAGGGCGAGAACATCCCGGACTCCGGCATCCCGGAGTCGTTCAAGGTCCTGCTCAAGGAGATGCAGTCGCTCTGCCTGAACGTCGAGGTGCTGTCGTCCGACGGCGTGTCCATCGACATGAAGGAGAACGACGACGAGGTCTACCGCGCCGCGGAGGAGCTCGGCATCGACCTGTCGCGGCGCCCGAACGCCAGCAGCATCGAGGAGATCTGAGGCCGAGCCCCGGCCCGGTACCGCACCCCGCACGCGCGGGGCAGCGGGTCCGGGCCGGGCGCCGACACCCCTGTTGCAGATTCGCCGGTGAGCCGTCAGGCCCCGGAACGCGAAGGAAGTAGGAACCTTGCTCGACGTCAACGTCTTCGACGAGCTGCGCATCGGCCTGGCCACGGCCGACGACATCCGTGCCTGGTCGCACGGTGAGGTGAAGAAGCCCGAGACCATCAACTACCGGACCCTGAAGCCGGAGAAGGACGGGCTCTTCTGCGAGAAGATCTTCGGTCCCACCCGGGACTGGGAGTGCTACTGCGGCAAGTACAAGCGCGTGCGCTTCAAGGGCATCATCTGCGAGCGCTGCGGCGTCGAGGTGACGCGCTCGAAGGTGCGCCGTGAGCGCATGGGCCACATCGAGCTGGCCGCCCCCGTCACGCACATCTGGTTCTTCAAGGGTGTGCCGTCGCGTCTGGGCTACCTGCTCGACCTGGCGCCGAAGGACCCCGAGAAGGCCACCTACT
>NZ_SPHX01000010.1:0-5109 GCF_004535805.1 Cellulomonas sp. HD19AZ1 | reverse complement strand
GCCGCAGCCGCCACCACACCCGCCTGCACGCTCGTCTCCTCCGACCCCGACGCCACCTGACCCGACGCCGCCGCCAGCTCCTCCGCCGCAGCCGCCACCGTCCCCGCCGACTCCGCCACCCCCGCGATGACCTCACGCACCGACGCCTGCGCCGTCGTCAACGACGCCGCCATCTCACCGATCTCGTCACGCGAGTCCACCTGCGCCGGCACCGTCAGGTCCCCCTGCGCCATCGCCGCCACCGACCGCTGCACCGCACCCACCCCCCGCAGCACCCGCCGCGACACCAGCACCGCACCGGCCACGGCACCCGCGGCACCGACCACGATCGCGCCGACGATCATGGCGACGGTCCGCGCGGTCACGGTCGTGGCGTTGTCGTTCGCGGCCTCGGCGAGCGCCTCGACGTCGTCCTGGAGGGTCTGCGTGAGCTGGCCGATCTGGCCGTACAGCGCGATCGCGTCCTTCTGGACGATCGCGTCGCCGGCCTCGAGGTCGCCGGCCTCGTAGTCCGCGACCACCTGGTCGTCGAGCGCGAAGAACTTCTCCCACAGGTCC
Organism: Cellulomonas sp. HD19AZ1; assembly: GCF_004535805.1. Taxonomy (NCBI): domain Bacteria; kingdom Bacillati; phylum Actinomycetota; class Actinomycetes; order Micrococcales; family Cellulomonadaceae; genus Cellulomonas; species Cellulomonas sp. HD19AZ1. The sequence continues at coordinate 4,551 of NZ_SPHX01000010.1, read as the reverse complement.
GCGACCTGCGAGATCGTCTCGCGCTGCGCCGGCTCGAGGACCGCGCCCTGCGCGTCGAGCCCGGTGAGCGAGGTCCGCAGCGCGTCGGCCGACGCGAGGTACTGCCGCCGGGACTCGCTGGTGGGCAGGACCGCGGCGGGACCGCCCACGCGGTGCGCGTCGCCCGCGTACGCGGACTGCCAGCCGTTGACGTCGCTGTTGTACATGCGCACCTCGCCGACGGCCTGCGTCGCGGCCAGCAGCTCGTCGATGCGCTCGGTCGCGCTGTTGAGCGAGCTGACGCCGACGAGGGCGACGCCGCCGGTGAGGAGGGCGGACGCGACGCCCGCGGCACCCACCGCGAGGATCTTGGCCCGGACGCCGCGGATGCGGGACGTGCGTGCGAGGGAGCTGGACATGCGTGCCTCCGAGGGCGGTACGACGAACGAGTGACGCCCCCTGCGCGTCTGTCCATCGGACGGAGTAGGCCCCGGATGAGGTGCGGGCTCGCATCTCATCCGGCGCCCCACCCCCGGTCTCACCCGCTGGACGCGGTCAGTAGGTGAAGGCACCCACGCGCTGTCGCAGGTCGTCGGACAGGCGGGCGAGCTCGGCGACCGAGGCACCCATCTGGCCCAGCGTCGTGGACGCCTCCTGCGCCGAGGACGCCACCCCGGTGATGTTCGCCGCGATCTCCCCCGACCCCGTCGCCGCCTCCCCCACACCCCGCGACATCTCGTTGGTGGTGGCCGTCTGCTCCTCGACCGCCGAGGCGATCGTCAGCTGGTAGTCGTTGATCGAGCGCACGATCCCCTCGATCTGCCCGATCGCGTCCACCGCCCCCGCGGTGTCGCCCTGGATCGCCTCGACGCGCCGCGCGATGTCCTCCGTGGCCTTCGCCGTCTCCGACGCCAGCTCCTTGACCTCACCCGCGACCACCGCGAAGCCCTTACCCGCCTCACCCGCACGCGCCGCCTCGATCGTCGCGTTGAGCGCCAGCAGGTTCGTCTGCTCCGCGATCTGCGTGATCAGCTTCACCACGTTCCCGATCTCCTGGCTCGACGAACCGAGACGGTTCACCGTCACCCCCGCCTCATCGGCCGCCGCGGTCGCCGCCTGCGCGACCTTCGCCGCCTCCGACGCGTTCTGCGCGATCTCCCGGATGCTCGCCCCCATCTGCTCCGCCCCCGCAGCCACCGCCTGCACGTTCCTGCTCACCTGCGCCGCCGCCGCCGCCACCTCCTCCGCCGCAGCCGCCACCGTCCCCGCCGACTCCGCCACCCCCGCGAGCGTCGCGCGCATCCGGGTCTGCATGACCTCGAGCGCCGCGGTCAGCCGCCCGACCTCGTCGCCGCCGTCCGCGGCCACCGTCACCGTGAGGTCGCCCTCGCTCGCGGCCGTCAGCGCGGTCACCGCCGCGTCGAGCCGCCGGCGCAGCGAGCGCGAGACGACCACCGCGACGGCGCCCGCGGCCGCCAGCCCCACCGCGAGCACCGCCACGACCACGACCTCCGAGCGCAGGACCAGGGCCTGCGCGTCGACCGACGACCGCGCGGCCTTCTCCTCCTGCGCGACCGTCTCGGTCTGGATCGCGTCCATGACCGCGGTCGTCAGCGGACGCACCGTGTCCTGGAAGTACGCGGCGAAGCCGGGGCCGTCGCCGTCGTCGGCCAGCGGGAACAGCGAGTCGTGCGCGGCCGCGTAGTACGCGTCGAACGCCTGCTCCATCGCGTCGACGTCCGCCGGGTCGACGGCGAAGGGCCGGTACGCCGCGACCTGCGCGTCGAGGTCGGCACGCCGCTCCACCAGCTCGTCCGCGAGGTCGGCGCGCGTCGCCGCGTCGGCGATGCCGTACTGGATGACGCGCGCCCGGTCCCCCTGGTACGCGCGCTGGATCTCCGTGAGCTGCGAGAGCGGCTTGACGCTCTCCTCGTGCAGCGCGCCGATCTCGGCCCGCAGCGACAGCAGCGCGGCGACGGCGACCCCCGCGACCGTGACCGCCGCGACGCCCATGAGCCCCACCGAGGCCGCGATCTTCGTCAGGACCGACCGGTCCGCCCACCAACCCGTGCCACCACGCATGCCCGTCTCCTCCCGAGGTCCTGCACCTGCCCTGCCGATCGGCAGCGCCCGGGACGACGTGACGACCCGTCAGGATGAGATCGGTCTCAGCCGCCCTCGCCCACGGCGACGGGCGCACGGGCGCCGAGCCAGGCGCGCAGCGCGTCGACGGGCAGCGCGCCGCTGTGCACGAACCCCTGCGTCGCGTCGCACGCGAGGTCGCACAGCCGGTCGGCCGTCGCGTGGTCCTCGACGCCCTCGGCCGTCACGCGGATGCCCAGGCGGTGCGCGAGGTCGATCGTCGCGGCCACGATCGTCTCCGTGCGCTCGTCGCGCAGCAGCCGCGAGACGAACGACGCGTCGAGCTTGAGCTCGGCGGCGGGCAGCCGCGCCAGGTAGCTGAGCGACGAGTGCCCGGTGCCGTAGTCGTCGATGCTCACGCGCACGCCCTGCTCCGTGAGCCGCACCAGCGCCGTCACCGCGGCGTCCGGGTCGCGCATGATCGCCGACTCGGTGACCTCGAGCACCAGCCGGTCCGCCCGCAGGCCCGAGCCGGCCAGCGCGGCGGCGACCTCGCCCGGCAGGTCGTCGTCCGTGACGCAGCTCGCCGAGAGGTTGACCGCGACCGGCAGGTCCCAGCCGTCGGCGGCCACGCCCTGCGCCGCCGCGGCGGCCTGCCGCAGCACGACGGCCGTGAGACGCGCCATGAGCCGGTGCTGCTCGGCGAGCGGCAGGAACTCGGCGGGCCGCAGCAGGCCGTGCCGCGGGTGCGCCCAGCGCACGAGCGCCTCGACGCCCACCACGCGGTCGTCGCCGCAGGCGACCTGCGGCTGCAGGTGCACGACCAGCTCGCCGACCTCCGCCGGCGGCGCGTGCCCCGCGAGCACGGTCCGCAGGTCGCTCAGCAGGTCGAGCCGGCGCGCGGTGTGCGCCGCGGTGCGGGCGTCGTACACCTGGATGCCGCCGCCCGAGCGCTTGGCCACGTACATCGCGGTGTCGGCGTCGTGCAGCAGCCGCGCGCTCGACGCCGAGCCGAGACCCGTGCTGGCGACGCCCACGCTCGCGTCGATCCGCACGGTGCGGCCGGCGACGACGAACGGCGCCCGGATCGCGTCGAGCACGACGTGCGCGACCCGCAGCGCCTGGTCCGGGTCGTCCACGAGCAGCGCGAACTCGTCACCGCCGAGCCGCGCGAGCAGCGCGGCGCCCGCGGTCTCGACGGTGACCCTGTCGGCGACGGCGCGCATGAGCTCGTCGCCGACCACGTGCCCGAGCCCGTCGTTCACGCCCTTGAACTCGTCGAGGTCGACGAGCAGCACGCCGACGCCGCGCGGGCGACCGCGCGTCGCCTCGAGGTGCTCCATGAACGCGAGACGGTTCGCGACGCCCGTGAGACCGTCGGTGCGGGCCTCGCGGCGCGCCGACGTGAGATCGGCGAGGTCCGCCACGACGCGCAGCAGCCGGACGCTGCCCAGCAGCGTCGACAGCGCGGCCGCGACCGCGACGGACCGGCGGCCGCTGGGGGCGACGGCGTCGAGCACGACCAGCCCCGCGCCCGCCACGACGATCGCGAGCGACCCGATCGACGACGCACGCGGCGAGGGCGCGGTCTGGACGTTGCGCACCACGGGCGCGAGGCTCGCGACCGCGCTGGTCGCGGCGACGACGGCCCACACCGTGACGACCGCGACGGTCGCGGTCGGCCGCACCGCGCCCGTCGCGAGCACCTCGAGGTACCGGACCGTGCCGAGCACGCCGAGCGTCGCCACGAGCGCGAGCAGGGTCCACGCGCGCCAGTCGCGCGCGAGCCGCGCGAGGACCAGGACGGACGCGAGGGACAGCGCGAGCACCGCGGGTGCCGCGGCGCCGAGCACGAGCACGGTCACGCGCCACGTCGGCACCGCGGCGGCGCCGACGGTGCGGTACGTGCCGTACATGAGCAGCGCGGTGCCGCCCAGGAGCCCCGCGAGCCCGAGCAGCCGCTCACCGGGGTCCCAGTCCCACTCGACGCCGCGGTACCGGTTCCAGAACTGCACGCCGAGGTAGAGGAAGGCCGACGCGACGACGGTCCCGAGCGTCTCGACGACGCCGGCCCACCGGACCCCGGGGGCGAGCACGAGCACGGCCGCCTCGCCGCCGAACGCGACGGCGAGCGCCAGCAGCGCCCGGGCGAACCACCGCCACGCGCGCGCCTCGCGCACGGGGCGGGCCCGCAGCCGCGCACGCACCACGACGCACGACGACGCGCACACGAGCGCGGCGACCACGAGGAACGCGGCCGAGACGCCCGTGACGACGCCGGTCACCGCGAGCAGCGCGCACGCGAGGGCCCCGACGAGGGCGGCGCGGGCGGCTCGCGGCGTCGGACGGGTGCGGGCCACGCCGGCTCAGTACGTGAAGGCCGCGACCCGGCGACGCAGGTCCTCGGACAACCGCGCCAGCTCGGCCACCGACACCCCCATCTGCCCCAACGTCGTGGACGCCTCCTGCGCCGAGGACGCCACCCCCGTG